>NZ_JBQFNI010000008.1:0-147112 GCF_056532525.1 Ruegeria sp. I3
CATCAAACGGCCCTGCATGTCAACCAGACAAACCAATACCGTATCAATCTCGCCAGACGAAACCTCAGCCTTCAAATGCTCAAATGTCAGCGTCGCGCTCACGATGCCCCCTCCCTGATCGTGATATCGTTCAGCGCCGGTTCAAGCAGCGCCAGTATGTCCCGGGACATGTTGGCAACCTGTACTTCATTGCCCAAAAGATCATTGCGCACTTCGATCATCACATTAGCCAGTCCTCGGCTGAGCGCATGTAGACGGAGCGAATGTGTCACTCCGTCCGCGGGGCCATAGGGTTCATTGCGTTTCGTACGGCGGAGCGGGATTTGGTCCACGTGATCCAGCATGGCATCAACCAGACGACTGTCTTCATCATGGAGCAGACCCAGTTCTACCGCACGCGGCTGCCCAAAATATACCGGCGTAAAGGAATGAACGGTTACGACGACCGTGTCCGGCCCGCGCGCGTCCAGCATCTGCGCAACAGCCTGACAGAACGGGATATATACCGATTGGATTCGCGCATCGCGTTGCGGTTGATCGAGGCCCACATTTCCCGGCACTTCGATCAGTTCAGATTTCTCGGGCATCGCGCTTGCCGCTTCGGGCGGGCGATTGCAATCATAGACCAGCCGCGACAACGTTGAGGCAACCACCGGCGCATCCAGTGCCTGCGACAACACCTGGGTCAGCGCCAACGCGCCAGGGTCCCAGGCGGCGTGGCTGACCTGATCAGCTTCGGACAGACCCAGCCCATCATATTCTTGCGGAATGTGGTTGCTTGCGTGTTCGCACAACAGAACAACCCGCCCCTTACCCGCCTGGTTCAGGATTTCGACCGATCCGGTCATCCTTTGACCTCGGTATCCGCATCCTGTTCCATCTGCGGCATTTCTTCGATCAGACGCGTTTCAAGCAACTGCCCATTGCGATACAAGATCGGATAGGCAACCGCCGCGATATGGCTGTTGAATTCGCGAAAGGCGCGCAGGGTTTCGAGGTGGATGTCACTGGTTTCAAAGCTCTCCGCACTGCCATGTTGCAGACGCTTTAGGTGACGTTTGCGGCTGTCACGCTCGGCCCGTTTGATTTCGGTCTTCTCAAGGCTCAGCAGGCGCGCGCTTTCCAGATCGTCCGAGATCAGCACGTTCGAGGCCAGTTTCAGATTGGCCAGAATGCTTTCGTGCATCTCGATCAGCTCGGACCAGCCTTCTTTCGAGAACGAGGCGCCCTTCTTGCGCATAACATCTGCCAGTTCAGTCAGGCGTTTGGCCGCCACGTCGCCCGCCGTTTCCAGACGAATGGCATACTCCATCAAGTCACGCGCGATCTTGGCATTTTCCTTGCCGAACGCATCAGCGGGGATCGCCGCCACAAATTGCCGGATGCCGGACAGGCATTCATTCACATCGGTATCCATGTCGCGGATCAACCGAATCTGCTCTTTGTCGCCACTGCGATACATCTCCAGCGCAGGGCGGAACATCGCGCCAACCATGTCGCTCATCCGCAGCAGTTCGCGCTTGAGGCTGGACAGTGCCTGGTTGGGTCTGGCCATGGTGTCGAGATCCAGCGCGCTGATCGGTTGGCCCGGCTGTGAGCTGCTAACGGTTGTCTTAGGATCAGGTAGCAAACGCTCGAACGGCGCGCACAGCATGCCACAGAACGGCAGGGCCAGAACCAGAAGCGAAGCGTTGAACAGCAAATGCGAGTTCACCAGCATCTGCCCGCCCTGCAGGTCTCCCAGCACCCCGGTTCGAAGCGCGAGATTGGCGGCAAACAGAGAGACGATGGACCAACTGCCCCGCAGAGCCAAATTGGCAAAAGGAATGCGTCGGGCAGACATGGGCATGCCGCGTGTCAGCCAAACCGGGATGAAGGCGGACCCGAAATTAGCACCCAACACCAGCGAGAGCCCGGCGGCAAACGGGATCGCCCCGATTTGCACCAGGGTCACACACATCAAGATCGCAGCGACCGAAGAATGCATGACAAAGGCCAGCGCTCCACCGACTAGGAACGCTGTGATGTAATCACGCGCAAGATACTCGGCGATGGCGGGTAGAAAGGCGCTGTCACGGATTGGGTCCATCGCCTCGCGGAGAAAACGCAGCGAGATCAGGATGAATGCGACACCCATCAGAATACGGCCCAACTGGCGCGGTTTCTTGGCCTCTGTCTTGACGAACAGATAGCCGCCGACCGCAAGCAGTAGCGGCACCAACCAATCCAGTTTGAAGGACAGAACCTGAATGATCAGCGCCGAGCCGAGATCGCCACCCAGAACCATCGCGAGCCCTGTCGGAAAGGCCAACATCCCGCCCGCCGCAAATCCGGAGGTCAGCAATGCAACCGCGGCCGAGCTTTGCAGGACGACGGCCATTGTAAGCCCTACCATCGAGGCCTGCACATAGCTGCGCTGCCCCGTCATCACCCGCTGAAACGATGCACCATAGCTACGCTCGATGCCCGTGCGCACCATGCGCACAGCGTAGAGCAGCAGCATCGTTGCACCAGCCAGACTTATGAGGAAACTGACAATCGCCATTCCGTTATCCGTTCACCAGGTCAAGCAGCTCGGAATGCAGTTGCGGCGTGGCCGCCGATATGACTCGGCCGTCGGAGTTCAGACCTAGCGGCTTACCCTCCCAATCGCTCATGATCCCGCCCGCAGCTTCAACTACGGCGGAAACCGGCAGATAGTCATAAGGCTGCAGATCATAATCAATGACCGCATCAACATGGCCCATCGCAAGCAGTGCATGCGGGTAGCAGTCATAGGCAAAGCGTCGGGTCTGTCCGGAATTCATCAACCGATCAAACAGGGCCGGATGATCCCGGTAAATCTTGTCGCCTTCGTTGACGAAAAAAACTGCGTCGCTCAATTGGCGTGTAACGCTGACCGAGACAGGCTTGCCATTCAGTGCGGCCCCTTGACCTTTCATGCCGATCAGAAATTCGTTCAGGGCAGGCATGCCGATGACCCCCAATCGGGGCACACCATTCGTGAGATATCCCAACAGGAACCCAAACAACGGATGCCCCGACAGGAATGACCGGGTGCCGTCAATGGGATCTACAACCCAGACATTCTGCCGATCCTGACCTTCGAACCCCTGTTCTTCGCCAAAGATACCGTCATCTGGAAAGTTCTCAGCCAAATATTGTCGCACCACGGCCTCGACACCCTTGTCCGCCTGTGTGACCGGGCTTTCGTCCGCCTTGAACTCAACCCCCAAACGTCCCCGAAAGTACCCGCGCGCAGCCTGCGCGGCGATATTGGCGATTTCGGCGGCGTGAATCGCGATATCTGCCGTACCTTCGGGCGTTGCAACGGTATTAGGTGGGGTTAGCATCTGTTTTTGTCCCTCATTGCAATGCCTTAAGCAGTATTCAGAGACGCCGTCATGGTACAGGTAAACTGGATGACTAACGGATCGCCATTGCACATGGGTGTTCCGGTTGTATCGTCACTCTGCGATGCTGCATTACGCAACATCTTTTAAGCATCAACGTCACAAAACCCCACACAGCACAGCAACATTAACCCACAAAAAACAACTTATTCAACCAAATTATTCCGTTTTTGGTTGATTAGCGGTTTCGTTTGTGGATTTTTGAGCGGTGGGTATCGCCATTCCGAGGCAAAGCAGGCAATACCGCCGCGTAGTTTTGGCAGGAATACACGCGCAGGGCCAAGGATTCGGTTCAGCGATCAGGAGCACCGGGATATGACAGACAAACACAACGTCCTGTTTATCATTACCGACCAGATGCGGGCGGATTGTTTGTTTGGGGCATTGGATGCCCATGTTGACCTGCCTCACATGCGCGCGTTGATGGAGGACAGTGTTTCTTTCACGCGGCACTTTTCCGTTACCAACCCCTGCGGGCCATCGCGCGCCTCATTGCTGACCGGGCAATACGCGATGAACCACCGGTCGGTACGAAACGGCACGCCCCTGCGCCACGATGCACCGACCATCGCCAGCGAGATGCGCAAAGCAGGGTATCTGCCGATGCTGTTTGGATATACCGACACATCACAGGACCCGCGCGTGTTTGATGCAAAAGACCCGGCGCTCAGGTCATATGAATTCCACATGGCCGGTTTTCAGGAAATGCTGGAAATGCGGCTGGAGATGTCATTCCCATGGCGTTCTCATCTGAAAAACCGTGGATATGAGTTCGAAAACTATATTGACGTGTTCAAACCGGTCGCACCCGATGGCGGCCAGCCTGCACTGAATGACCCGGCCTTCTACGCAGCCGAGGATAGCGATACCGCCTTTCTAACCGATCGGTTTCTGGAAACCATGCCGGCGTATGCGGATGATGACAGGGGATGGTTTGCACATCTGACCTACATTCGCCCGCATCCACCGCTGGTAGCCCCGGCACCATATAACCGAATGTATGACCCTGCCTCGCTACCATTGCCATCGCGACTGCTAACCGCCGAGGCCGAAGAGGCGTTGCATCCGTTTTTCGCTCCGGCACGGGCCAACAGCACGGTTGCCGGGTTTGTTGAAGGTTTCCCGGACCTTGAACCGACGGACGAGGTAGTGCAGACGCTGCGTTCGATCTATCTGGGTCTTGCCACGGAGGTAGATCATCATATCGGCCGCGTGGTTTCGTTTTTGAAAGAGACAGGGCAGTACGACAACACAATGCTGGTGGTCACCGCAGATCATGGCGAGATGCTGGGGGATCGGCACAGTTGGGGTAAGATGTCGGTTTATGATGCGGCCTATCATACACCCTTGATCGTGCGCATGCCCGATGGAGCCCGTGGTAAACGGGTCGAGGCACCCACGGAATCGATTGATATCGTTCCGACGATTCTCGAATGGATCGGGCAGACAATACCGGATTCCATGAATGGGCATTCGCTGTTGCCCTTCCTTCAGAGTGAATCCTCAACCCCGGCTGACTGGCGCCGCTATTCATTCTCGGAGTTGGACTTCGCTGATCCGCTGAACCCAACCCGCTGGCAACGCGAACTGGAAACGGGGTTAGAGGACAGCTGCCTGAGCATCCTGCGCGACAACCGGTTTACATTGGTTGAGTTTGCGGCTGATCTTCCGCCCATGCTGTTTGACGGTGAAGGGCAGGGTGAGATGGAGAACGTGGCAGAACATCCTGAACACGCCGCCACATTGGCGCGCATGACACGCGACATGTTGCGTCACCGGATGCGGAAAATGGACAAGACCCTATCAAACTGGATGATCACACCGGATGGTCCGCGCCATCCTTGACGTTCCTATATGGCTGAGGATCGTCAACCACCCCACGTTACAGTCATCAGCATATCCTCGAACTCTGCGGTGTCGAAAAACAGCACGATCTCACCCGTTGGGCCTGCGGGCAACGGAACCGTCGCCAACTGACCAACCGCCAGATCGCCCAGTTCCGGACGGCGGGTCAATGTGTCCTGAACCACACCTCCGTCGCTGGTATCAGAACGATCAGACACCGTGATTGTTGCCGGAGCAGCATCCAGACTGCTTTCAGCAAAAAGATCGCACCGTTTGAGCGTCGTGAGGCGACCAGCCGACCAATAGGGATAGTGCTCGGGTCGGAGTGTCAGCCGCAGCTCGTGACGCCCACCCGCAGCGGGTGTTTCGCGGCGGAAGCGTGCCCATTCTGTCGGGAACTCGTGCCGCAGTGAGAATAGCCGCACATTGCCCACAGTCCCGTCTGCCGCGATATCGGCTTTCAGATGATCAACCGCCGCATTGCGCACAGGTCCACCGCCATCCCGCGCAGTGTAGCGCAGGTGCAAGACGACGTCCGAGATCGTGTCATAGTCGAACTGTTGCGGATCGCCCTGCGTTGGGTCCGCCGGCAGCTCTAGCCGCCATTCGCTGACTGCGCCCACATTCTCGAATGGTAAATAGCGATCATCAGGCATGCCCTCGAACTGACCGGTTTCCATTTGAGCCGCACTGAACACATTGCTTTCGGCGCTGTGAATATCGGCGAAACGGTCGTCTTCGGGGCCCGTGCGAACATAGCCATCCCCGATATCCGGTCGTTGCCGGATGCTGCTCTTGAGATGCACGAGTTTCGCGTGGGTCCCAATATAGGGCCCGGACACGCAGGGCAGGCTGAGCGCAACATTCTTGATCCGGCGGAAGTAGTGGCCCGGCCCATCCAGATCGAACTGCGCCTCGGGGATTTTGAAGGTACACCGACCCGTGCGTCGTAGGTTGACCAGGGCCAGTGGATCGATTTGCAGCAGGCTGACATGTTTGGTCAGCTCGTATTCGTTGCGATTATGCTCGTGATACGCAAGCTCCATCCGCTTGACGTCGAGCAGTAGCGCCTCGCCGGAAAGAAGCCCTTTGCGACCACCGTCCCAATAGTTGAATTGTACCAGAGTTTTCTGATCCAGCTCGGGCCGCATCAGTTCGGCTTTCATGGTCTGCTCCGCACGCCGCGCGGTATCGAAGGCAAAGCGATAGTACTCGTAATACAGCTTTGACAGCTCGCCCTGCAGCCAGTCGTAGAGTTCTTCGTTGGTATATTTGTCCTGCAGGAAATCGCGGGTCTGTTCGGTCAGACGGATTGCCTTTTTGACGTTCAGATATTCGCGATGCTGCGCCTGTTCCGCGATCAGCGACGTCAGGATCTGACGCCCGATCTGCATCACATCATGGGCCGCCAGATTGTGCTGTAAAATCCATTCGTCGGCGCGGCGTTCATAGGCGGCAGCGCGAGCCGCCATCCCGGCCTGATCACGGTTCCAATCCGCGATCATCCCGGATACATCCCCCGCGATCCGCATGACCGAGGACAGTACGGTTCCCACCTTAAAGTCGATGGTGCCACCGAGGCCCCAATAATGCAGGTCCAGTTTCGGGTCGGGGATCGGGGTAAGCGTTGCCGAGATCGAGTGGAACACCGATTTGGCCAGCGTCGTGTCCCGGGCTATTGGCAGCAGGATGTTAAGTTCTTCATTCTCTTTTTTCGACAGGTGAAGGTCTCCGTCCCCGGTTTGGCCTGACGTCTGCGCGCCATCGCCATCGCCCGGACGCTCAAGATCGGGAAACTCCAGCCGCTGAACCGGCACGTCATATTGCGCAACAAGTGCTTCGTAGGCTTCGTCGAAATTGGCCTTTGTCAGGGTCTGACGGGTCAGCTCCAGGGTCTCGGGCGCATTTGGATCAGCTTCCTGACCCAGCAGGCGCTTGTAATAGTTCAATCGCTCAAGCGCCGCGCCACGGCTGCCTATCAGCGCTTGCGTCGCTGCTTCGGTATTTTTCCATTGCAGGTAACGCAGATCGACTTGCAGTTTCTGCAAGCTGACTTCGTGCCCCTGCCGCAACAGGGCTAGCGCCTCGGCGTCGCGTTTCTCCAAGGCGGTCAGCAACGCCGACCCGATATTTCGGACCTCACCAGCCAATTCCGCCGCCTTCTCGATCAACACGCGCGAGCGGACGGGGCTGACCGGTTGATTTAAGCCTGACACGACCGAGCCGATATCCAGCCCAGCCGCCGCCGCCTTGACCAGCATTCCGGGATCGATCGGCGGGTCGAACAGGGCAAGCGGACGAACCTGCCCTTCGATATCCATACAGTTGCGGATTTTGAACAGCCGGTCGGCAACCGTATCCCAATAACCCAGCAGCTTTTCATTATGCGGGATGCAGAAATACAACGTGCGGGCCATACCGAATAACGGCGCAGCGCTGTCGCTGGTGCCCGCACCTGTTGGCGTTGTGAAATTGAAGGGGAACGCGCCTTCAAGCTCGACCAGTGCATTGCCCATCGGATCAAGCCCTTGCGCCCGAAGCTGCGCAAAGGTGCGTGGCGTGGTTGTTCCACCCGCAGGTGAACGCTGCGGCTTGTCGCCCAGCAAGTTCGAGGCGAGCACATAGATCTGCAGCGCTTCCATGATGGCTTCGCGCGTGAATTGCTGGAACAGGTTGTCACCCCAGGCAATCAGATTGTCGAGGTACTTCATCACCACGTGCATCATGAATGAAATCGTCCGTGTGCGCGCGACTGCAAAGGGCTGAAACGGGGTGTTTCGCACCGCTTCATACCCATTTAGGATCGCTTCTTTCTCGGCCAGCTCCGCGTCGGTGCATTCGTCGTTTGGTTTGCTAAGCAGGGTCAACAACGTATCGATGGATTGGGCTTCGCCCTCGCGAAAGGCAAGGAAACGCCAATAGCGTGTGGGCACCGGTACATCGGGGTCATTCTCGGTCGGATCGAAAATCAGATGGAACCAGCGTTGCGCTTCGGCGAAACGTTGGGTCTTGGACAAGTGCACCGCAATGGTCAGCGGCACATGGAACATCAGTTCCCAATTGTAGTTGGCATAAGGCCCACCCATCCGCGTGTCGATTTCCTTCGGGAACGAATGGATGTCGATCTTGTCGGTTTCCTGCGGGGAATAGAGGGAATTGAAGAATGACTTGCGCAAGCTTTTGTGAAACTCCGGGGACAACATCCCGGGCACACCCTGTATGTTCAGACGCTCGATCAACTCCGACACGAAGGGGTGGAAGAAGTTTTCAAACGTGTAGTCCCAGTGTTTTTCATAGCTGATAAGCTTGATCTTCTGGGGGCCGAAAATGTCCTGATCAAGCAGGTGATGATAGCCGTAAGTGCTGATCTTGCTGGTATCCATGATCAAAGTCCTTTCCGGATCAAGTGCGACGCATGCGGACGGTGCTGCCCATCGGGCCGATGTCGCGGTCGCCAAAGCGGACCGTGCCACCGGTGCCCAGCGCTGTATGGACAAAGGCGTCTTCGGTCACGAATGCACGAAGAGTGCTCAGGTCGGCGCTGCCAAAGCCGGGGATTGCAGTCACCCGTTCAATCCGGTCGGGCTGCTCGGCAAGCGGCTCGAATGCCAGCACCATGGTATCGATTGTCGGGTCAACTTCGGCCACGCGGCCAAAATCAAGCCAAGTCACAACTTCAACGATCCGCTGCTTCGTGGACACGTAGAACACATGTCGCGGGTCGGCATAGAAGAACGGCGACTCCCAGGCTTCTCCATTGGTCGGGTGATGCGGCTGTGTGGCCTGATCGGGCGCCTTATTGGACAGCAACCGATGCGTGATCCCGTCATTGGAATAGATCGCTGTAAGGCGGTTTGACCCGGTCGACGTAATACGTTTCGGCAAGAAATGCGGCGCCTTCTTGGGTGAACGCGTATCGGGTGTGCTAAACGTGTTGTACATAAAGAACGAAACGCCCAGCCAATCCTTGTACGAGATCGATATCCGCATCCCGTTGGTCCATGGGAATGAAGACAGGCGGATGCCTTTGCGGAAATTGCGCATCTCTCGGGCTGGCACGTTTTCGCGCAGCAACAGGGGCTCATCAGGATCCGAACTGCGCGGCGGTTGCCACACGCCATCCACCCGTTCGGTCCAGTTCAGCATGACCTTGACGTCAAAGGTGGGTTCATCAACATCCATCAACGATGACGCCTCAACCTCGGCCAGCGGGCCTGATCCCGCGTTGGGTGTTCCTTGTGCCGTGTTTTCCGGCATCATCTTGATCCAGAACAGGAACAGACGATTGTTCCAGACCAGCGGCATGACCGGATTATCCTCGATATCCAGCGGGATTTTCTCCCACGCGCTCCACGAGCCGTAGGCACGGGTCCGGTGGTAATAACTGCGCTTGGCCCCGGCGGTCCGCCCGATGACGTGCAGCACATCGTCTGCTGCACCCGGATCGCCCTCGATCTGGTAGAGGCCGCATACTTCTAGCTTGGCGACCTCTTCCAGTTTCTGCAGATACCCGATCAGCGAGGTGGCTGCGCGTTCCTCGGTGATGTCACCCTGCAACAATTCACTCATCGCCTCGCGGAAGAAGGGTGACTGGTCGTCGCGCAATTCCGGCTCCATCCAGTTTTCAGGGTACAGGAAAATTTTCCGGTTTGCCTCCCACACGCGATAGCGTTTCATCCATTCCCAGTGTTTCGACCTGAGGCTGGACGCGGCTACACGGGGTTCAAGGTTCATCAGGCAGCGCTCGGTAAAGATCTGTACCGAGGACAATGCGTGGCGAACCCGCGAAGTGAGCATGCACGGCTCCATCTGCACGTCCATCAGGAAGTATTCGAACAACTTTTCGGGCGTGTTGATATGCGCCGCATCCGGACGCCCGCGCAGATCGTGCAGGATATGCGCCACCAATGCATCACGCTGGCGCTTGCGCAGGCGGTCATTGATCGGTTGCAGGATTTTGAGCCAGTCATCCGGGCTGTAACGCGCACGAAGGGCGGCGCGGAAATTCCGCACAATGGGTCCGGTTGGGGCGGGTGTTGCGGCAGCGATAAGCGCTGTCGCCGGAATCCCAAGTGCCGTCAGCCATTCGGCGATGTCATGAAGCCGCTCCAGAACGGCCAGATCGCCAATATCGGCTGGGGTGAGTCCGAAATGTACCAACAGGGCGGCGATATCCACGGGATCCCAGCGCGTGACTTGGAACAACTCAGCCTCGGCGTCGGCTATGGCGACCGCTGGATTCTCGGCTATCGAAACCAGCCGGGCATTTTCAGGGGCATAAGCCACCTTTAATCGCGCCATGCGCAGGTGGGCCGTTAGCACCCCCATCAGCGCGGCGGAGGTCGGATCATCGGGTGTACCGGTGATGGGCAGGCTGTTTGGCCAGGCCGCACCCGCAATCTGCAAATCGCCATGTGCCGTCAGGTGCAAGACCTCAGCGACGTCAAGTTTCAGCGTTTCGGACAACCGTGCAATGCGGCGCGTGCGGAGGTAGGCCGCGCCCAGATGCGATACCGGATCAGCCGGGTAGAGATGCGAAGCGCCGATGACCTCAGTTCCTCGGCCCGGTGCACTCCAACGCAACGCCAGACGGTCGGTCACATTGGCCACGCCCAGCGCGATTTCGACCAAAGTGCCTGCGCGAAGCTCGATCGCGTTGGTGTTTGACCATATGCCGCCCGCCTCGGTCAGAGGAACAGGTTCGCCTGCGATGCTGAGTGTCACGGTCGCGCCCGCATCAGCTTCGACAGCAATGTTGAAGAATCCGTTTTCAGGCGCTTCCAGATATCCCCGTAACTGGATCGAAATCGAAGAACCTGGTGTGGTTTGATTGTCTGGCAGCACTGTTCCAGTGGAGGCAAAATCAATCGCGCCAGATATGGTTTCGACCCGCGCAGGCGGTGCAGTGTGGGCCGGACCATCGCTGATTTCAGCACTCAGACCCCCGGATTCGAGCATCAGGGCATCCTCAAGCGCGGAGCTGGCTGGATCAGTCGCCGCATGCAGAACCTCGGCCTTTTCGAACAGGACAGCTGCCAGATCAGCCTCAACTTCGATCGCGGTACCCAGAAGCTGCAGCGCTACCTGACGTTTCCGTCTTGAGATCAGCTGCGGCAGGATGCCTTCCAGCAGGGCGCGATAGGCCTCGGCCTTTGGAGCGACTGAACTGCGATAGGCGTCGTGCAGCGGCAGCAGCTCTGGGAAGCGGGTGAAAAATGGCTGCGATTGTGCCTCGCTGGCGTTGAACAAGGCGTCAATAGCTGGCGCGAAGGCGGCAGGGGTCCCGGCAACGGCCTGCAGGGCATCCCTGACCGTGGTCGACATGAGCCCGCTGAAAACCAGAACCTTGCGGAAATCATCATAAGCGATTTGATCGGGTGCCTCGGCCAGAATTGCAGGCTCCAACACGGGTGCGGAATGGTCATAGGCAACCTCGGTCGAGGATGTGGCCTCAAGATATCCAAAAAATTGCTCGGTCGCTTCGGCCCCGTAGACCAGAGACATATGGGACCGGGCAATGCCGCCATCGGGATCGTCCACCAGAACAAAGTCATTGGTGATCGCCGCAAACCCTGCACGCAGATCGCGTGCCAGGGTCGTGATGTTTTCTGCGGGCGGTGTCGTCTGGCCACTTGGGTCATGGTTCAACAGCAGCGCCAGCGCTGTTTCCAGCGACAGGCCTAGCTCGGACAGGCGATGCACCAGATCGATAACCGTCAGCAGAGCGGGTGCAGTGGCGTCTTGCGGGCCATAGGGGTCAAGACCGGTGGCTTGCAGCAAACGCTCCAATCCCGGCACGCTTTGCTCAAGCGCGCGCGCCAACCAGCCGCGACGGTAGATTGCGCTGACCGACTCAATGGTCAGGGGTGTCGTGTCATCGAACCCCAAAACAGCAACGATCCGGTTAAATTCCGGACCCGTCAATGAAAAGGCCGCGCGCAATGTTTCAACCTCGGGCAGCAACAGGGCCGCAGGGTCTGTAAGCACGCCGCCAAAACCATCTTCGGCAAAGGCGGGGTTTTCGCGAGCAGGCCGCTGGAACATTTCACGGAATAGCGCGGCGGTTCCATTGGTGCTGATTGGTCCAAAGAGGGCCAGGATCGGGCGCAGCGCGTCCTCAGGCCTTAGCTCCAGCGCATCAAGGGCCGACATGGCGATGCCCAACTGTGGCAGGAGCTCGGCAAAGCCGGCGTCCATGCGAGCCAGGTCTACCTGCGCGTCGGCGCCGTCCGACATCTGGTTCGTCGGATAAAGCGCCGAGATGATAGCATCCGTGTCGGCAATGCTAAGTTCCAGAACACGCCACAGACGGACGAACCGGTTAATCCGGATAAAGTCATTCCATTCAAGGCGGTTGGACAGCGGATCAGGGTCTGGGTGACGCAGTTCAAGCGCGCTTAGGTCGCACATATCCGACGGGTCTTGCGGATTTGTAAGCACGATCAGACCCATGATCCGGTCGAAAGTAGTGTCATCAAGCAACCATGCCTCGATATCACCCCCAAAGCGTTCAGGCTCGACCCCTGCCGCCATCCGGCTTTGTAGTTCTGCGAAGTTGACCGCGCCGTCCCGGAAGGCCCGGATATCGTCGAAGCCCAGGCCAAGATGCTCAAGCTTCGGGATCAGCGCGGCTCCGGGGTTCACGAACTCGGTCTTTAGGATGTTCACGAGATCAACCGGCGTGACCTCGGTGCGGCGGCACAGGTCGCGCACGCTTTCCAAGCCATCACGCACTTCGGCTGCGCTGGCACCCGCATCAAAACCATAAAGCGAACGCACTGTCAGATCGGGTCGCGCTGACCCGGCAACCGACACGCTTTCGGTCAGGACGGCGTTGAGACCGCGCGAGATGTTCAAGCGCTGCAGCCAGATGTCGCGCCATCCGTACGGTGCATCGTCCAGCGCGTCTGACGAACGCAAGTCAGCCATAACCCGATGTAAAGGCGCGTCGAAACGATTGAACAGGGCCTTCAGTGCCTCCAACGAACGGTCAAACGGCAATGGGGTGGGGAACTGGGCGGTGGCCAGCGTGGCATAGGCGGCATCGCGTACAAATTGAGGGCTGGCCAACAACTCTTCAGGCGGTGTTTGACCATCGGTCGAATGACCCTGATATCCACCCAAAGACATGCCATTGACAACGAAATGCTCAAGCACCTCGTTCACCAAGTCGATGTATGGCACAGGCGTCAGAGTGTTTTCGCAAGTCAGAGGCAGGTGTTGAATATCAGGCCGCCGATCAAGCAACACATCAAGTGGATTGGTGAAGCCGTTCGGAATCTCGGTCGCGGGGCGATCGAGAAACAGCAGAAGATCGACAAGATAGGCTGCGGGGCTGAGGACTGACCGGCAATGCTCGCATCCGCAATAATCCATCGAACCGAAAAGCTCTTCTAATGTGGAGTATGCGAGCACATCACCAAAATTGTCCGACCCGCCCGGGGTAGGGTTCAAAAATCCGTCAGCAGCGCCCACGCTGGGGCCGATCGCTGGCATCATCCGATGAGTCATATAGGCGGTGGCCAGATTCAGAACCGCTCCATGGACCTGTTCTGCCTTGCGGTAGATCTGCATCGCGACGGCCTCGTTCAGAACGGCCTTGTGGGCGCGCAGGAACTCATCTTGTGGCAGCGCCACGACCGTATAGGCCGAATCCAACCCTGCAGCCAACATGGCATTCATACTGCTGTCGTCGGGCGAGATCTGATAGACCCGCTGAATGCGTGAGATTTCGCGCACCACTTCTGGCGGTTCGTCCAGCGCATTTTTTGCAATAAAGCGCGCAACGGGCTGCTGGCCTATCTGGAAGGTATCGGCATGTTTTGCGAGGAAATCATGCACGTTATTCGACAGCCCTGTATCGACCAATGGCGTCTCCTGCGCCCGGACCATTTCCGCAACAACCGCAGTCGGGAAAGACAGCCGCACCTGAGCGGCCATGAATTCTGCATAGTTGGCGCGTCTTTCGGCGGCATCCCGGCCCTGAACTGCCTCTGGCACGGGGTCGGTATCATCCATGATCGCGGCCCAGGCATCGGCTTTATGAAAACCCGCCTTCACTAGGCCTCCCAACGTACCGTCCGCATCGCCATCGGTGTCACGGTGCAAGCGTTCGACCAGCTTGGAGTTGTTGAGCGTCAGATAGGCAAGCTTGCCATCGGTCTGCAAACGGGTGGCTTTGTCCTGACCCAACTTACCCTCTACCTCGGTCCAGAATGTATCGAGATCATCACTATGCGCCGCATGGAGCGCGGCAAAAGTTTCACGCTCGTCATCCCGCGTCAGCGAAAGTGCAAGCAAAGGCTGCATTCCGGCCAAAGTCCCGGGAGGGGGCGTATCCAGCCGCACGCGCGCGGAGACTTCGGTAAATCGGGCAAGGGAGGCATCTGTCTGATCCGCCAGTTTGGCGTCGATCAATCCTTCATCCAGCGCGGATTTCCAGATTTGCGCCACTTTAGCAGGGGGCGTGCGGAAAACCGCGGTGTCATCGGCGGGAACACCTGCACGTAAAAGCGCATAGAACAGGCCAGAGTCGATGCGTTGACCACGCCGTCCAGCGGTCTTGTCTGACAACTGCTGGGATAGCGACGCCAGTGCCACGGCGCGCGCGTCCCAACCTGTTTTATTGGCCAGATATGTGATGTCCTGACGGGTATCGCTTTCTTCAAGTTTCGACAAGGGACCGTTGAACTGACCAGAGAGCGCCTTGGTCAGTGTGGCGTGTTCTGACGACAGTTTTGCGGCGCTTTCAGCAGGCAGAACCACGGAAAGCTTGGAATCCGGTCCGGCGTCATATTCCACCGCCGAAGCGGCAACCACATCGTCATTCAAACGCACCTGCACCTGAAGGTCTGGTGCATCCTTGCCGCGCTTGGTGATCTGATCTCCGGCAAACACAATCTCGAAGGCACCGCGTTTACCGGTTGTAGCCTTCCCCAGTTCAACGTCGCCGCCGACACCTTTGTCGACAACAACAACGGCAAGGCCATCAACTGCCGCACTTTGCGCACTTATGACGCGGCCGCTGACTCGGTAGGTGCCAAAATCCGTCGGTGTGTCCAGTCGAGCGACCAGATCGTTAATCATAGCCGCCGTTCTTTTATCGACACTGCCGGTCGGGGACAGATCGGCCTCTTTCTGAACCAGGCGAACGGCTTCAGTGGTGCCCTTTCCGTAGGTCGGTGTGCGGCCATCCTTTTCGCGCGACACGATATCGGCCAGCGCTCGGCGCGCGCTGATGTCATTGGCCAGCAGCAAGCCTTCACGCAGCAGTGCCAGCAAAGCGGATTGCAGATCGCCCACCGTAGCGCGGCGCATTCTGGGCTTTAGCGGATGCGTAACTTTGGTCATGAGGAGGTACCCTTTCTGACAACTGCGTTCACCATTTCAAATGGCCTTTGATGCCCTGGCCTTGCAGGATCGACATCGTGCCTGCCGCGCCCAGGCCAAGGTAACCAGCGGACCGTCGGAAGAAGCCGCCAACGCCGCCCTGACGATGGCCTGCATCGATTTCGTCCACCCAAAAATCGGCCGCTTCGCGTGCGGCGGTTTTTTCGCCTTTGATTGCGGAGCGAGCTTCGGTTCCGGCCAGTGCAATTGAGCCGAAAGCTGCGAGCCCGGCGGCAAGGACCGATCCAGCACCACCACCCGTGACGAGCTTGCCCGACACCGAGACCACGTTGAGAGTGCCCGAGGCCGTGCCCTCGACCACATTTGCAGTGCCAACGCCGGTCTCGCCTTCGGCGATTTGAGTGATCCCTGTGCCAACCTGAATGCCGCTGGCCGCCATACCGATCACCATGAGCCCACGGCCCATGACCCCTAGGATGGCGCGGCCCCCGGACAGGGTCTGCGACACTGCCTTGCTACCCCGCATTGCTTTGGCGAGCTTGGAGATTGAGGTGATTTTGCCTTGCTTGTTCACCATGTTCATGGTGTCGACTTTTTGCACCATCGACGCAGTGTCAGGCGCAGCGCCCGGGCGGTAGACTTGCACGGTGCCCTTTATCATGCCGGTATTGGTGTCGAATGAGGTCAACATTCCGTTTCCCTGTTTCGGGATCTCGATCAGCGTCCAATTGCCGTTGCCATGCGCCACCAGGTGAGACCGGACTCCGGCGACCTTCACACCCTGGGCATGGGTGGTGTTGACGTCTGCAAAGGAAACCATGGCAGTGGGCGGGTGCGTGTGTGCGATAGCCGTCGTTCCCTTTGGAATCGAGACCTCGGGCTTGGTGGCCGTGCCCTTCAATATCTTGAACGTGTTGTTCTCTTTGATAAGGGCGAACTCCTGCACGCTGCCTTCGGTGTTCCTGACCTGAGTCGCCAGCGCATCAAGCGTCTCAAGACCCTTCTGCAACGATGCAACTTCAAGGCCTCCGTTGGGCACAGTGGGCGGCGCAGTGCCCTCGGGATCGTTGAGCGTTACCGGGTTGTTATAGGCATAGGCATAAAGGTTCAGCCCGCCTTCAATTCCGATGGGATCGGCGCTGATCCATCGGCCGAGCCAAGGGGCGGCATAGCGGGCACCATGATGGTTAAGCCCGGTTTCGGCATCCCGCTCCATCGCGGTATATCGAAAACGTTTCGGACCTAGGCCAGCGGTGGCAACGCCTTGATAGGTGGTACTGCCAAAGGGGCTGTATTCCTCGTAAGACAGAACATTGCCGTTCTCGTCCAGTTCGATCCCCACACTGCCCACATGGTTACTGTGCTGATAACGAATGACGCGGCTGACCGCACCACCGGCGATCGTCGTCTCAACCAATGCAATACGGCCAGCTTCGTCACCCACATGCAGGGTCTCTCGGGTCCGCGGGTTTGCACCCGGTTCGCGGATAATGTCGAGCCCGCCCAGCGAGATCGTCTCGCGACGGATGGCTCCTGCAGCGGTTTCTGTCACTTTTCGGATGCGGGTCCCGTCAGATGCGTAAACAAAGAATGTGCGGTCCCCCTGATGGGCAAGGCCGTCCGTATCACCCGGTCCAACTGCCTGACGGCGACACATACGCAGCTGGTTGTCGTGATCCCATTCAATCTGATCGAGGTGGGAAAGCCGCAACATGTTACCCATCGCGTCATAGCCATCGCCGCCCTGACTGATGATATCATTCAAGGCACCGACCGATGTTTGACTTAAGCGGTTCGAGGATACCCCCGCGGCCAGATCGCTGTCCTCGCCATAGGTGTAGGTCCGCGTCCAACCGGGCGCCACGGGATCAGAGCCCCGGTGGCGCATCTCAATCAAGTTGCCCGCAATGTCATAGTGAAAACGCTCAAGATAACGGCCAAGGGCGAAACCATCACTGCGGTGTGGCAGCCGGGTTCGCGCGGCGTCATTATAGCTGTGGGCGCCGGGTGCGCCGCCTTGCTGGCCCAGATGTTCGCGGCCCGTCGCCTCGATCAAACGATGCAGGGCATCAAACGTATAGTCGTTAGAGGCATCGACACGGCGATTGCGGAAAAAGATCTGCTGTTGCGCGCTGTCGCGGATGTGGGTCACGTGGCCAGACACATCGTAGATCATGTGCTGCGCCTGCAAGTGGCATCCTGGCCAGCCTGCAACTGGCGGTGTCGGACAGTCCGAGCCAAATCCGATTGCATCGCGCCGGGTGATGATGCGTTCGGTGAGACGGGTCAACGGATCATGTAGGATTTCTGTTTCAACCGCGTTGCCATAGGTGATGCGTTCGCGGTCGCCCCAAGGGTTGTATGCAATGCCTGTGACCACGGCATGATCCGCAGTGGCGGGATCCAATAAAGTGTCAGGTGCCGCGGGTCGTGCGTGCCAGGTGTCCACCCGATCAAGCCGCGAGGACGGGTTATAGCGGTACTGCACAACCTGGATGCGCGCGCCCGGCCCTTGCGGTTGCAGCGGCACCAGTTGGACCGGACGGTCCAGCGCGTCAAAGCGGGTTTGCCCTGCGAAAATCTCGGGCTCAGTCGCCACGGGTGCGGCCCAATCGAGCGTGGTGCGAAACTCCTGCGCCAGTTGCCGCTGGCTGCGGATTGGGTTGCCTTTGAAATCATGGGCCAGAATTTCCATCGTGCCGGATTGGTCGCGGCTGATCGCAATGCGTTTGCGATGGTTCAGGGCTTCGGGCGTCGGCAGCGATTCTCCGTAGATCGTTTCATCGATCCGCAGCTCAGGACCCGCATTGATGCTTAGATGAGTGGCGATGGGTCGGCGCAATACATCGAATTCGTGGCGCAGCCGGTGGTCGCGCGCATCCCACGTAAACGCCGTTTCGCCACTTACATCCGTTAGCCGCCAACGGGTACCGCCCTCCATACTGTCGGTCCGAATGGCGGTGCTGAGCATGTCGAAAGCGGTACGCTGAACCTCGCGCCCAAGCTCATCCCAGGTTCGGCGCGTATTGCCTTCGATATCGATTTCGGTCGCAACGCGGTGGAGTGTCTCGGTCGGTAGGGTGCCCGGGGCCGCGTTGCTGTAGAGCGTGCGGTTCGGAGTTAGGCGCGCGATCAGCGCACCACGGGTATCCGCCAAAGCCCGCATCGGTGTGTTATCATAAAGCGCCGATTTCGATGCAGCCTCAGTGGCGCGCTGCCGGTCTTCGGGATCGGGGAAACGGGTAGCCAACGCCTGCGCTTGCGCCGGATCAGTACGCAGCGCGTGCCAAGTGGGTAAATAGACAGCCTGCGGCAACCTGCGGAAATGGTCGCCAAGATCGGGGTCTTGGGCGGGATCCGAAATCAGTACAGTATCGCCCGGGTCCCATGTCGTCTGGTCCCAAACAGAAAACCGGTGTTTGCTCCATGTATGATCGGGATTCAAAATCCCGATCTCTCTGCCCAATGCGTCGTAGAAGAAAATTGGGCTTACACCGATGCGGATGTCGGACTCATAGGTCGGGCGATCTGTGAAGAACGGTTCGAACTGTCGAACAATATTGCCTTTGTTGTTGCGCACTTGCCAGCCGGTACCGACCCAGCGTGGCGACTGCGATGCGGACATAACCGGCCGACCATCAGGTCCCAGCAGAATGCTCCCCGAGCCATCACGCGTTGGGACCGGACCGTCTTCGGCCTGAATCTTGCGTTGAATTTCCTGCCCCATCCCATCTGTAAAGGTAAGTTCGGCCAGGAACGGGGTGGCTTGACCCGGCAAAAGATCGCTGTCGTGAACCTCTCGATGCAGGGAAAGACCGATGACGGGTGATGGGGCAGGATCCCCACGAGAGTGATAATAGGCCCAGGGATCATAAACATAACGCATTGTTGCGCGCCCAAGTGCTGCCAGAGCTTCAGTTCCACGCGGATCGTTCAGCACTTGGGTGCGCGCTGCAGGCACCAGTGTCGGATCAAAGCCATCCAGCCTGTCACCTTCGTCGGGCCCATCGACCTTGCCCATTCGGGCCATGCCGGTCACGCGGCCATAGGCGTCAAAGACCACCTCGCTGCGATTACTGTTCTCATCGGTCAATACCGAGGCTTGCAAAACGCGATAATCCTGTCGGCGTTCGGTGATTGCGCCAGCTGGACCGGTCGAGCGTACCCCTGCCGACATGCGATTGCCCAATGCGTCCTGCGTTTCCTCGATCAGCAGGTCGAAAGCGTCATAGCGGGCTGTTGTTTCCGTATGTGTCGCAGGCTGATGGAACGGGTCCCGCAGGCGATGTGGTCGAAAGAAATGCTGTCGTGCAAATGCCAGCTCTTGCGCGGGCGTATCACCGCTTGAGGGCGACAAAAGCTGACGGTCCGATGGGCGCCACCACTGGCCGTCGCCGTCAATCTCGGTGTATCCCGCCTGCGCCATCTCGGCCGCACCAACGCGGCCTCCATAAACCTGCGTGACAAGACCCGGCGTGAAGGCCAGTTGGAAGCTTTGATGGAGAAGCCCCAAACTGCCCATCTGGCCAAGCGGCAGTGGGCCGGTCAGCGTATCATCCCTGAAGTACTGACGGCGGTGTTCGATCAGACGACGCTGCACCTGACCCGCGGTTGAGGTCGCTTCATAAGCAAGATCGGCTGCAGCGTTCGCCTCTGTCTCGATCTCATCAAAGGACAAACGCGTACCCGGCGCTGGGCTTAAGCCGGTAAGCTCAAAGCTTTGTTCTTCACATGACACCGGGGCGCGGTAGGTTTGATCTGTCGCGATCAGGTCCGTGACGCGCCGCGTGTGGAATACCGCATATAACTGCGCCTGACGCACCTGATCTTCAGGCGTCAGCGTCGGATCAGGTGTTTGCCGGCCATACATGACATCGACGCGGCGCAGTTCAGTCCCAAACGGGTCAACCTCCAGTATGACCTGATGCTGAAGGCGTGGGTCATCGGGGATCCGCTCATAATGCGCGGTTAGACTTTCCCGGGCATGGGTCAGAAACACGGCATGACGGTTGGGTCCACGGGACTGCAGCAGATGCACAGTCTGCGTTTGCTCGACCACCTGATAGGGGTGACCGTTGGGATAGCCGGGCTCCGCCCTGCCATCGAGTGCGTAGGTCTCACGTCGCAGCACTGTGCCGCGAAGCGCGCGCGCAGCCTCGCGGGTTTCTCCGGTTGTCAATCCGGGTGGCAACACCGTGTCGGGCAAAAGCCGCCGCCGCGCTTCAACATCGTCGTCACGCCAAGCGGGTGCGCGCCAGTATTCCCCACGATCCTGCCCATCAAGCAGACCAGCCAAGACATCGGGCAGACTACCTTGGTCGAGATACACGCCGGTATGAAACCATGTTCTGGTCAGTACGGGCGGAACATGAGACGCCGGGTCTTCGTTTGATGCCAGTGGCCCCAGCGCATCTGACGAGAGCGCTGCGAATTCCTCGGTGTCCCATTGTTCGACCATGCCAAACCCGCGAAACTCTCGCTCGACCCCGTCGAAATGGCCATGGTGAAAGGCAAAGCGAGATACGAACCGGGTTTGCGCCACACGATCATGTGTGACGATGCGATCAACCACCTGCACCGGGAACGGCAGGCGCGTGGCCCAAGGGCGTCCTTCATAAAGGTCTTGCAGGTAAAACCGCGACGACGAGGCATAGCGCAATTCGGTCTCGCCACCGAAATTGTTGACATATCGGGTCATAAGATGCGGTTTTTGTCCGCCCATCAGATCGACGTAACGCAGTGGCTGACCTGCGTCGCGGGACAAAGTAGAGGACCACACAAGACAGGCGGTGCCCGTTCCAAATAGATCGAGCAGATCAACCGAAGTTTCGGTATCAAGCGGCGGCACATTCCCTAGGCGTCGACGCGGTGCGAGCCGGTTGCCAGACATGTTGAAATAGAGGTCGATACCTTCTGCACCCAGATAGACAATGTCGGTGGTGCCCGAGCCGTCGATATCCGTCAGGCGCAGGCGGCTGCGGTCGAACATTTCGGGGCGATCAAATTGTGGCGCGTCGTCCATCGCCACTTTGGTGCCGAAACGCCCATATCCGCAATTGGGCCAATAGGAGACTTCACCACAGCGGATACGAACCAGATCAGACAATCCGTCGCCGGACATATCCGCCAGAAATATTGCAGCCTCCGGATCGGAAAACACAAGTCGGGGTCCGTCAGTGTCGTTCCATGGCTGCGCTTGCCTGCGCGCGGGGCCAAACCCGGCCTCGCCTTCGGAGGGGTACCAGACAAAAGCGGTGTCCTCGGTCAGAAGAATGTCTGCAAGGCCATCGCCTGTCAGGTCAACCATCTTCATGCTGTCATTGGACGCATCTACATGTGGCCAATATTCAAACGCGCGGAAGTCGGACCAGCCGGATTGCGCGTCGCGCTCATGGAACCCCGGAGTGGTCCGGTCCATTACCACCAGATCCGGGCGACCGTCCCCTGCAAGGTCCATCCATTGGCCTGACTCAGCAAATGCAGGCCGCTCGGCAACCAGCACGGGGGCCGCAAAGCGCGCCGTGCCGTTCATTGGCCCAAGGTTGCGAGTGTAGTGCCAGGCACCCGGGGTCGAGGTCAGTATTCCACCAACACCGTCACCGTCCAAATCAACCCAGTTTGCCGGATCGGTAAGTCCGGCCGGAGCACCTTCGGTCTGCCCGCGGTCAAGGCTGTGCACAATATCGTTCACCTCGGCCCGGCTATAGGTGAATTCCACCGGTGGAATCGCCTGACGCCGATAGGCAAGGAACGTGGCTCCGTTCACATCGCGCGGTGCAACAGTATCGTCCGGAGCGAAGCCCGACTGCGCGACCGCCATGAGGAATGAGCCATAGCGCGTACTGCCGGGGTGCTGACGCTCGTCATCAGTGTCAGCACCGGGAGGGGTGAAATCGTCATAGGAAAACTCAGTTGCCTTCACGAGACCGCGATAGCCCGGTTCGCCCGTCGGCAGGTCGGGGATATCGTGAAATGTCAGAATTCGATGGCAGCGACGATAGCGCCGAACCTCAAAGCCCGCGCGGTAGCTTGATGTGGGGTCCGGGCGCACTTGCCAATTTCGGCCGGGATCAGCGGATGCATGGACAAGCTCATGCTGAGCATCCGCCGCCACGTTGGGATCAGGTGCGATTGGCAACAGGTGGTCTTCGCCATAATCGAATACGACCGTGAACAGCCATCCACCTGCATTCACATCCGGATCAACCAAACGAGAGACTCGATTGCCGTAGCGGATGCGTTTCAGATACCGCTCGGCTGTGCGGAACCGATTGGCTTCGTGCGCCTGCGCCTGATCGATGCCAACTGCGTCTTCGGCGACATGCTCGTATCGGATGGCGTTGCCTTTGTCGTCAAAGGTCTCGGACAACAACCAGCGAAATACACGGGCGGGGTCGTCCGGGTCTGCCACCCTTGATAGGCCTGACGCGCCATAGATCGAAGTGACGTTTTCGCGCGACGTGACACGCCAATGCGCGATACCCGACGCCTCGTCTGTCCACCGCTCAATGCGGGCAAAAGTGCTTTCGATCCGTGGGCGGAACCTGTGGATGGTCACACCTGGAAACCGCGCGCGATCTTCCCATTGTGCCCCCTGAGAATCGAGCAGCGGCACCAGATCTTCAGACCCAGAAATCAGGAAGACATCCGATCTGGCGGCATCGTCGTATTGGGGCAGGCCCTTTTCCGTTTTGCGCGTGATCTCGGGCAGCGAAAGCGACCATCCAAAGCCGAAAATGCCGCTGCTGGTGCCAGCCTCATAGCTCAGTTGCAACTCTGGTGTGAAACCACCACGCCCGGGGCTCACAGGAACCGGAATCGTCAAGGACGCAGACCCGGTCACCGGATTCGAGGTGATCTTTTCACCAATACCAGAAATCGCGCCACCGCCTTTCGGCAGATTAAGCGACAGCACATCTTTGTTGGCGCCATTGTCACCTGAAATGGCGGATGCTTCCGACCTTTGAGGTCGGGAAATGGCAGTGGAGCCTAACATTCGGCCACCATAAATTCGTCATAAAAATATCAGCGCCACAGGGGTGCTTTACGTAGGGTAAGCAATCGGAAACCGCTGGGTCAATGCAATCAGATGGGATCGGCGATTGTCTGCCATACCGTTCTGGTTGTGTTGTTAAGCACAAGCTCGCAAGCCTTGGACAAGGCTACGAAGTTTCATTGCGCCGGCAGTTTATCACCGGGGTTGCGGGACCTGCAGAAACAATAAACCAGTAGGGGTAAGGGCAGGGTACGCGTGCGAATCCGGTTCATGTGGGCCAGCTAGAATCAGCGATCCGACTAACGGACGCGCCTGAGGTAGACGTAATAGGCGCCATCACCGCCATGGCTGATATGTGCGGGTGTTACCTGCAGCACCGCTTGTGCAAGTGGTGGAATAGATAACCAGTGGGGCACCTGATTGCGCAAGACCCCACGCGGCGTTGGAATGGGTCCCGGTTCGTCCCGGTCCTTGCCCTTGCCGGTTATGACAAGCACCAGCCGTTTGCCCTGTGCCTGTGCGGTCAGGACGAACCGAACCAATGCGGGATGGGCTGCGCTCATGCGCATCCCGTGCAGGTCCAGCTTGCCTTCGGGCTTGAGCTTGCCGCGTTTCATGCGACCAAAAGACTTGGTGTCCATCTGCACCGGATTTGTCCGTAGACCTTCGGTGATCGATGGCTTCAGGTTATTCCGTGGCGGTTTGGTTGGCGCAGTCTGACCCAGTTCAAAGGCTTCTATCCGCGCCTTGGGCGTTTTGGTCGGTTTGGGCTTGGGCAAGGTAGTGGGGTGCACAGTCTGAGGCAGTTCGGGGTGCAAACGCTCAGCCTGTTTGGCGACCTTGCGCCACAAATCGATCTCATCCGCAGTTAGTTTGCGCCGGGTCATCAGAACTCATCCGGTAACAGGGCGTAGGCCCTCTGGATCGGCAACAGCACAACCATACGGCCGGGATCCTTCAAGCGACCGGCGGCCTGCCCGGCATCATCCCCTGTGCCCATGAAAATGTCGGCACGTTGCGCACCCTTGATCGCCGATCCGGTGTCTTGTGCGATCATCAATCGGCGCAGCGGGTTTTTGCCATCCTTTTCTACCCAAACTGGCGCGCCCAAAGGTGTATAAGCCGGATCTGCCGCGATACTGCGCATCGTGGTCACTGAGCGGTTCATGGCGCCTAACGGTCCGAACTCGGGCGCGACACGCGTCACTTCACGGAAGAAAACATACGAAGGGTTGTGTAGTAACAGCTCAGCCCCGGCTTCAGGGTTTTTGCGTACCCAGGTCCGGATCATCTGCGCGCTGACCTGGTGCGCGCCCAGCGCACCCCGTCGGACCAGTTCCGCGCCGATCGAGCGATAGGGATGCCCATTCGCACCGCCATATCCAACCCGCAATGCACCGCCATCGGGCAGACGTATCCGGCCCGAGCCTTGAATTTGCAGAAAGAACAACTCAACAGGGTCATCGACCCACGCTATCTCAAGGCCCCGACCTGTCAGGGCGTCACCGGTCAGCAGGTCACGGCGACTGAGCCACTTGCCCGCCTCTCGCGCCTCGGGCGGCATCCGGTAGAGTGGATAGCGGTATTTATCAGTTGGGGTTTTCGACCCATCCAGTTCAGGTTCAAAATATCCGGTGAACAGGGCGTCATCGCCGTCTTCGACCAGAACAGGACGAAAGAACAGCTCGAAAAAAGCCCGCGCCGCGCCAGGTTCATAACTCTGAGCCACGCCACACAGCGCCTGCCAATCAGGATCGTCCAGATCACCGCAGGTGTTCAAAAAAACCGAAAGGGCCGCCCCGTGATCGTCGGCGGCCCAGCCATCGAGGTCATCGAATGACAGGATGGATCGCGTCGCCTCGGCTCCGGCGGCGCTGGCAGTGGTCATGACGACCCCCAGAAATAGCGACCGGAGCGCTGCAATCATGCGTCCGTGGCAACAAGCAGCCAGTTCGGATCGTCCGCGCCCATGACACGGGCAAAGGTCCAGCTGTCCTTTTGGCGTTTGACGGTGTTCGGGTTGCCTTCGACAATATCCCCGCCGCGATCGCGCACGACTGACGTCAGCTCACCGATAAAGCGCATGGTGATCTCAGCCTGATTGGTATCCTTATCGAAGGTCGCATCGACCAGAGTGGTTTCACGCACCCCGATGAATTCGGCTTCGATGGTCAGACCTTTGTCTTCGCGATCCGCAACAACTGATACAAAACTGTCGAATACTTCTTCTGACAGGAATGGCTGAATTTCGTCCAGATTGCCCTTTTCAAAACCCATAACGATCATCTCATAGGCGCCGCGCGCGCCCTGAACAAATTCGCTGACAGAAAAACTGGGTTCGACCCGCTTCATTGCGGCCAATGTTTGCGCCTGTTCACTGTCTTCGGCCACATGGTCGGTGATGTCGTGATCTGGCCCGCCTTCAATCACTTCGAAATCACGGCGCGCGCCATTGGTATCAGGCTGTTGCTGAAGGGGCGGTTTCTCAAAACCTTCGCGTGTACCCAACACGCTTTTCAAGCGCAGGATCAGGAAAATAGCAATTCCGGCCAGCACCAGAAGCTGGATCAGGGGTGAGTTCATTTCGTCCTCTTTTCAGAACCCGGGCTTTGTATACGCTGCCCTCTGCCACTATGTAGGTGACAGTCGGGGCCAAGTCCACAGCCCGGACCATGCTAAAGGATACCGCAAATGTACTTGTTCTTGGCTTTTTTATTGGTTCCGATCATCGAGATCGCCTTGTTTATACAGGTTGGCGGTCTGATCGGGCTTTGGCCGACGCTTGCAATCGTGGTTCTGACCGCCGTTCTGGGCACGGTTCTGGTGCGGACACAAGGTCGCATGGCGCTGGCGAATTTGCAGCGATCCTTTGCCGAATTGGACGACCCAACCGAACCGCTGGCCCATGGGGCGATGATCTTGCTGTCTGGTGTTTTGCTGCTGACACCAGGGTTTTTCACCGATGCCATTGGTTTTGCTCTGCTTGTTCCCGGCATCCGGGTCGCAGTGTTCCGCTATCTCAAGTCTAAGGCGACCATCACGCATTTTCAAATGGGCACCGGCGCACAATTCAGGTCGGGGCCAAACCCGTTTGATCAGGACGATGTGATAGATGGCGAATTCACCGAGGTTCGCCCTCGCCAGAACTCCGGAAAGCCGTCGAAGTGGGTGGAAGGCCCGCACCAGCATTGAGCTATCCGGCCCAAATTGCTAAGCAGTGCCGAATTTCAATTCCGGAGAAGTTTCATGGCTGACGAAAGCCCTGCAGAAAACACCGCCGCACAGGCAGCCCCTCAGATCCAGATGCGCGTTCTGGGACAGTTCATTCGCGACATGTCCTTTGAAAACGTCATGGCGCAAAAAGGCGTCTCAGGCGACGTACAGCCCGAGATTTCAGTTCAGGTCAATCTGGACGCAAAGAAACGCACGACCGAGCACCAGTATGAAGTCTCGATCAAGCTAAAACTGACATCCAAGGCCAAGGGCCTGGAAGACGTCCTGTTCCTGTGCGAAATCGACTATTGCGGCCTGTTCCACGTGGAAGGCGTGCCCGAAGATCAAATGCATCCGTTCCTGATGATCGAATGCCCGCGCATGCTGTTCCCGTTCCTGCGCCGCATCGTCAGCGACATCACACGCGACGGTGGCTACCCGCCGGTCAACCTGGATAACATTGATTTCGTGGCGCTCTATCGCAACGAACTGGCGCGCCGTCAGGCGGCCGCACAAGAGCAAAAAACCGACGCCTAAGGTTTTGGTCCGCGTCTGGTTCGGGTCAGGCGCGGGTCCACAGGGCGTTCTCGCCCAGCTTTTCAACAAATTTCTGATGTGCTGCGCGCTCATCCTCGGTGATCCGGGATGGCAGGGCATCGGGTCGCGCTGTCGGGCGCCATTCCTCACCACCGCCAGACGCTGCGCTTGCCGACGTTGACAATCCAAAGTCGGGCTGACGGCCTCCGATCAGCTCCAGATACACTTCGGCCAGAATTTCCGAGTCAAGCAGCGCGCCGTGCAGCACCCTGTTTGAGTTATCGATGCCAAACCGGCGGCACAACGCATCCAACGAAGCGGGTGATCCAGGAAACCGCTTACGCGCAATGGCCAGCGTGTCGATTGCCTGATCCATCGGGATCAGCGACACCCCCATCCAGCCCAGTTCGGCGTTCAGAAACTTCATGTCGAACGAGGCGTTGTGGATCACCAGCTTGGCGTCACCCACGAATTCACGAAACCCTTGCCCAACCTTGGCAAAGACAGGTTTGTCCTTCAGCGTCACTTCGCCCTTTTCCGGCGGGCGCGGGTTTTCCAGCAGGTCGGGGCCGATGCCATGCACACCAAATGCCTCTTCCGGCATAGAACGCTCGGGGTTGATGTAGACGTGATAAGTTTCTCCTGTGGCAACGTGGTTCCACAGCTCAACCGCGCCGATCTCGACGATCCGGTCGCCGCTTTCGGGATCAAACCCTGTGGTCTCGGTATCGAGTACAATCTCACGCATCTGCCAACCCTGCCCGTATCTGCCTGACGATATCCTGCACCTGCGCGCGAGCATGGTCCAGAGTATCCGTGACAATCACGAAATCCGATCGCGCGCATTTCTCTTCGTTTGGCATTTGCTTGGAGCGAATCTGTTCAAACTGCGCCTCATTCATCGTGCCGCGCGCCATGACCCGTCTTTTTTGTTCTTCAGCAGAGATTGAAACACAAGCAACAGCATCCATCGCCGCATCACCACCGGTTTCAAACAACAGCGGAATGTCGAATACCAAGATATCGGCGGACGACGAAGAACGAAATGAGGCGCGATCCGCCGCTACCAGAGGGTGTACGATTTTTTCAATTGTTTTTAGCGCGTCAGGATCATTCGCAATGATTTGCTTCAATGCATCCCGGCTGACCGCATCCTCGGCAATGGCGGTGGGAAACGTAATCCGCATGGGCTCAACCGCAGCGCCGCCCTTTGCATAGAGCCGATGCACCGCAGCATCGGCATCCCAAAACGCACAGCCTTCATCTGCAAACATCTGAGCGGTCGTGCTTTTTCCCATTCCGATTGATCCGGTGAGCCCCAGCGCAAAACTCATGCCAAGGCCGCCGCGCGGGTTTCAGCGTCCACTTCTGGGCGAACACCGAACCAGCGTTCAAACCCGGGAACAGCTTGATGCAGCAACATTCCCAGCCCGTCGACCGTTGTACATCCAACCTCTTCCGCCTGTTGTAACAGATGCGTTTGAAGCGGCGCGTATACCAGATCGGTGACAACAGCGCCGGGTTGCAATCCATCCAGTGGAACGCGTAACTCTGGCTGCCCTTGCATACCCAAAGACGTAGTATTCACGACCAGTTCTGCGTCTTCGATCACATTTCCCGCCTGCACCCAGTCGACGACCGTAATCCGTTGGCCGAACTCTTCTTTCAAATGATCCGCACGGGTGCGGGTGCGATTGGTCAGCAGGATTTCAGGCACTCCGGCTTCTGCCAGCGCTTGAAGCACCGCCCGCGCAGCACCGCCCGCACCAAATACAACCGCAGGCCCATCCTGCGGGTTCCAATCAGGCGCACCGCTGCGAAGATTGGCCATGAACCCGTAGCCATCCGTATTATCCGCGTGAATTGAACCATCCTCGCGGAATACAAGCGTATTTGCCGCCCCGATGACTGAGGCACGGTCCGAGACATGATCCGCCAACCGCAAAGCAGCCTCTTTATGCGGTACGGTCACGTTGGCCCCAACAAACCCAGCCTTGGGTAGTGTCCGCAGAACGGTTTCCAGATCGGCTGGGGCGACATCCATTGGGATGTAGTGCCCCACCAATCCATAGGTTTTCAGCCAATGCCCGTGCAGTTTTGGCGAGCGGGAATGTGCGATGGGTTGCCCAATCACGCCGGCCAGAGGAACGCGATGCTCCGTCATTGATTGATCACTCCCTTCACGGCCAGAAAATTGAGCAGCTCTAACAGGGGCATACCCAAGACGTTAAAGTAGTCGCCGTCAATGGTGGCAAACAGGCGCACGCCTTCTTCTTCCAGTTTGTAAGCCCCCACTGCGTGCCGAATACTGTCCCAGTTCCGCGCCACGTAATCACGTAAATAAGCATCCGAGCTCGCCCGCATCCGCAAACGCACCTGACCTACATGCCGCCAGATGGGCTCACCATCCTGATAGATCACCGCCGCCGACAGCAACATATGTCGCTTGCCGCGCATTGCTTTAAGCTGCGCCAGTGCTTTTTCGGGTGTTTCCGGCTTCGACAGCATCTGACCTTCGAAATCCAGAACCTGATCGCAACCCAGAACCATAGCGCCGCGCACTTTGTCACTGATCTTACGTGCTTTCATTTCGGCAAGCGCATCGGCAACATCACGGGGCGAAGCTCCCTCAGCAATCAGGGCGCGTTTGGCTGTGTCTTCATCAACCCGCGCGATCTGAACCGAAAACGGGACGCCTGCGTTTCTGAGCAACTGCGCGCGGATCACGGACCCTGAGGCAAGGACTATGGGGACAGTCATGTGGAAAACCCCGTGTGCAAATCAATGAGTAGTCTCGAATGGTTTGTATGGCTTTACGGTTGACACGCAACCCCGGGAATTTGGCGCAAGACTTCCCCGAGTCGCCCGGATCCTGTCCAGACGGGACAAGGATAAGTTGGAATACTCGGATAAGCATCCCGTCCCGGATTGTTCCAATGGTTATCCACAATTCAGCCCGAGCTTTTATCTCATAATTTATTGTTATTAATCATTTTTTTTCTTGATCAACAGATTCTGCGCCGATGTGCTTCACTTTTCCCACCTGGGGAAAAAGGCAGGACAAAAAAGTAATCCACCGAATTTGACCTCCCTACAAAACCATCATCCTTTTTCTTTCTTATTTTTTTTATTAGGAGGGGTTCAGGTAAGCCCGGAATACCCAATGACCGATATTCTTTTCGCAATATACCCTTGGGTGAAATCGCTGCACATCATGGCCGTGATTTCATGGATGGCTGGTTTATTCTATCTGCCCAGATTGTTCGTGTATCACGTTGAAAAGGCGCAAGCCGTAGAGGGTGCGCAACAGATTTTCTTTGAAATGGAAGAAAAGCTGCTGCGTGTGATCATGCGCCCCGCAATGGTCGTGGCCTGGATTTGCGGGCTGATCATGGTGTTCACGCCTGGTATTGTCGGATGGGACTGGAGCTGGCCCTGGGTCAAAGGCGCAGCAGTGATCGGCATGACATGGTTTCACCATTGGCTTATGGCTCGGCGCAAGGACTTTGCAGAGGGGCGAAATAAGCTGACTGGGCGGCAGTACCGCATGATGAATGAGGTTCCGACCGTTCTAATGGTTGTTATCGTTCTAGCGGTCGTTGTGAAGTTCTGAGGGCCTGTTTGACTCTTTTGAGGTAAGCGCTTATCTAACGCGTAACGCGCCCGTCCGGGCGAGGTATCTTCCGTTCTGAAATTCCACTCTGGTGCCGCGATCCAAGCGGCCGAGGTTCGTATCATCATGACAACTGAATCCCTGAATCTGGCCGATCTGAAGGCCAAAAGCCCCAAAGACCTTCTGGCCATGGCCGAGGAGCTTGAGGTCGAAAACGCCTCAACCATGCGCAAGGGCGAGATGATGTTTCAGATTCTGCGCGAACGTGCGGATGAGGGCTGGACCATCGGTGGCGACGGCGTGCTGGAGGTTTTGCAAGACGGGTTCGGGTTTCTGCGCTCGCCCGAGGCGAACTATCTACCCGGACCGGATGACATCTATGTTTCGCCTGACATGATCCGCAAGCATTCGCTGCGCACTGGAGATACGGTTGAAGGTGAGATCAAAGCGCCTGACGAGAATGAACGTTACTTTGCGCTGACAAATGTCACCAAGATCAACTTTGAAAATCCGGACAAGGCCAAACACAAGATTCTGTTCGACAACCTGACGCCTCTGTATCCGGATGAGCGTCTGAAGATGGAAATCGAAGATCCGACCATCAAGGACAAGTCTGCTCGCGTGATCGATTTGGTTTCGCCGATTGGTAAAGGTCAGCGATCGCTGATCGTGGCGCCTCCGCGGACTGGTAAGACGGTGATCCTGCAGAACATCGCGCATTCCATCGAGCAGAACCACCCGGAGTGTTATCTGATCGTCCTGCTGATCGACGAACGCCCGGAAGAGGTGACTGACATGCAACGCTCGGTGAAGGGTGAAGTTGTGTCTTCAACCTTCGATGAGCCCGCGACCCGCCACGTGGCCGTATCCGAGATGGTGATCGAAAAAGCCAAGCGTTTGGTTGAGCATAAACGAGATGTTGTTATTCTACTCGATTCGATAACAAGACTTGGTAGGGCGTTCAACACTGTAGTGCCATCTTCGGGTAAGGTTCTGACCGGTGGTGTAGATGCAAATGCCCTGCAACGGCCCAAGCGCTTCTTTGGTGCTGCGCGGAACATCGAAGAAGGTGGTTCGCTGACCATCATCGCCACCGCCCTGATCGATACCGGCAGCCGCATGGACGAAGTGATCTTCGAAGAATTCAAGGGCACTGGTAACTCGGAAATCGTTCTGGATCGTAAGATTGCAGACAAACGCGTGTTCCCGGCAATCGACATCCTCAAATCCGGCACCCGGAAAGAGGATCTGCTGGTCGACAAAGGCGATTTGGCCAAGACCTTCGTTCTGCGCCGCATCCTCAATCCGATGGGCACAACAGATGCAATCGAGTTCCTGTTGTCGAAGTTGAAACAAACCAAGACGAACGGCGAGTTCTTCGATTCAATGAACACCTGACAAGGTTCTGGCACTGACGCGGGGGCTATCAATGGATACGATATTCGCCCTGGCCAGCGCCCAGGGCAAAGCAGGCGTGGCTGTGATCAGGCTTTCTGGTCCGCAGGCATATGCCTCCGCCAATGAGTTGTCTGGCGGGGGCCTGCCAAGGCGTGGAATGAGAGTACGAACACTCAGCGCGTCGGATGGATCGCGGTTGGACGAGGGCTTGGTTCTGACGTTTCAGGCCCCGTCCAGCTTTACCGGCGAAGACGTGGCCGAGCTTCAGATTCACGGAAGTATGGCGTCAGTCAACGCTGTGCTGACCTCTCTTTCGGATATGGACGATCTTCGGTTGGCCGAACCTGGTGAGTTCACGCGTCGTGCACTGGAAAACGGCAAGATGGATCTGGCGCAGGTCGAAGGTCTTGCTGATCTGATTGATGCAGAAACCGAAGCACAACGGAAACAAGCACAGACGATTTTGGCTGGTGCCTTGGGCACACTGGCTGAAGGTTGGCGGCGTGATCTGATCCGTGCGGCGTCTTTGTTGGAAGCCGTGATTGATTTTGCTGATGAAGAGGTGCCGACAGATGTATCACCTGAGGTTCGGAGGTTGATCTCTGGTGTGATGGCCGAATTGACCCAAGAAGCCAAAGGTGTTCGGATCGCCGAGCGCATTCGCACCGGCTTTGAGGTCGCCATAGTTGGTCTTCCGAACGCAGGAAAATCGACCTTGCTGAATGCGTTGGCAGGGCGGGAAGCCGCAATCACCTCAGAATATGCCGGGACAACCCGCGATGTAATCGAAGTTCGCATGGATTTGGACGGACTGCCTGTCACGCTGTTGGATACGGCTGGTTTGAGACAGACCGAAGATCACGTTGAAAACCTTGGAATTGAACTGGCGCGCAAGCGGGCAGAGGCCGCTGATTTGCGGGTGTTTCTGACGGATGACCCTGATCACTTAGGTGTACCGAGGCAGGCGGAAGACATTCATGTTCTGCCAAAATCTGACCTACGTGGGCCTTCTGCCGGCGGCATATCAGGGAAAACCGGGCAGGGGATTGACCAGCTGATAGACAACATATCGCGTGTATTGATAGCCCAAACTGCTAGTCATGGTATTGCAACGCGGGAACGCCATCGCGTTGCGATGACAAAAGCAGCTGACTCTCTTGCCGCTGCGCAAGCTGTTCTGGAATCGGGCCCAGATATGTATGATATAGCTGCTGAAGAACTAAGGACGGCCATTCGGTCGCTTGAGTCTCTGGTTGGCAGGATTGATGTCGAGACCCTTTTGGATGAAATCTTCGCAAGTTTTTGTCTGGGAAAATAGGGAGTGTTTCACGTGAAACATTCGAAATTTGATGTTGTCGTCATCGGTGCCGGACATGCAGGTGCAGAAGCCGCACATGCTGCAGCACGGATGGGTGCGAACACAGCACTAGTCACTCTTTCCGAACGGGACATCGGTGTCATGTCTTGCAATCCAGCAATAGGTGGGTTGGGCAAAGGGCATCTAGTCCGCGAGATCGATGCACTAGATGGCGTAATGGGGCGCGTGGCGGACCGTGCCGGTATTCAGTTTCGTCTATTGAATCGGCGTAAAGGACCGGCCGTTCAAGGGCCGAGGGCGCAGGCGGATCGAGCCCTTTATCGGGCAGCAATGGCGGGGGAAACGCAAAAACAAGACAATCTGTCGGTGATTACCGGGGAAGTGGTTGATTTCCTAATGGATGGCGACCGCGTCACCGGTGTTAAACTGGCAGATGAATCCGAGGTCCCCGCGCAGACAGTTATCCTGACGTCGGGTACATTTCTGCGCGGCGTGATCCACATAGGGGACGTTTTAAAACCAGGTGGCCGCATGGGGGATCGCCCATCGATCAGGCTGGCTGAACGCCTTGATGCCTTTGATTTGCCTACGGCACGACTAAAAACAGGTACGCCACCAAGGTTGGACGGACGAACCATAAATTGGGATATACTTGAACGACAAGATGGCGATGCAGAGCCAACACTGTTTTCATTCATGTCCCAAGCGGTGACAGCGCCGCAAATTGCCTGTGGAATAACTCATACCAATGCTCAGACGCACGGAATAATTGAGAAAAATCTATCGCGATCAGCAATGTATGGAGGTCATATTGATGGTGTTGGTCCCAGATATTGCCCTTCAATCGAAGACAAAATCGTCCGATTTGCGGAAAAAGAGTCACACCAGATATTTCTGGAACCGGAAGGCGTGCGGGATCATACGGTGTACCCAAACGGGATTTCAACGTCTTTGCCCGAAGATGTACAAGTCGAATATGTCCAATCCATCATAGGATTGGAAAACGCGGTAGTCTTACAACCCGGATACGCGATTGAATACGACTACGTTGACCCGCGCGTTCTATCTGCGTCTTTGTCTGTGCCCGATGTTCCTGGTCTATATCTTGCAGGACAGATCAATGGGACCACAGGATATGAGGAAGCGGCCGCGCAAGGCCTCGTTGCGGGTTTGAATGCAGCTCTGGAAACACAGGGGCGTGCGCCAATACATTTTACACGCTCAGACAGCTATATTGGCGTAATGATAGACGATTTGACAACTCGAGGCGTTGCCGAGCCTTATCGGATGTTCACATCCCGTGCAGAGTTTCGCCTATCACTTCGTGCTGACAACGCAGATCAAAGACTGACCCCGATTGGCGAACAGCTGGGCTGTGTGGGTGAGCACCGCCGCAAGGTTTTTGCTGAGAAATCAGAAAAGCTTGTAAAAGCAAAGAATAAACTGACAGAGACCACATATACGCCAAAGCAAATTCGCGAAGCTGGTATCAGCGTAAATCAAGACGGAAACCGGCGCGATGGAATGGCGGTTCTTGCTTTTCCAGAAGTATCGTTTGAAGACATGGTTTTACTCGAACCCGATCTACAGAATACAGACGATGAAATTCGCCGTCAGGTCGAGCGCGATGCTTTGTATGCAAACTATATTGCGCGCCAACAACGGGATGTCGAAGCAATGAAGCGCGATGAGGCGCATGAAATTCCTCGGGATTTCAATTATTTTGCGCTTGATGGTCTGTCGAATGAAATGAAGCAAAAGCTATCGCAGGCGAAGCCTGCGAATATTGCGCAGGCGAGTCGGGTTGAAGGTGTCACGCCTGCGGCTTTAACCCTCGTCCTGGCGAAGCTCAGGCGCGATGTGAAAGCCAAAAAAGCATGAGTTATCAGAACGCCGTTTCTGCGGAGGCTCTGGATGTTTCACGTGAAACATTCGAACGCCTGGTGATCTATGTATCTCTGCTTGAAAAATGGAACCCAAAAATCAATCTGGTTTCAAGAAATAGTCTTGAAGAGATTTGGATTCGCCATATCAAAGATTCCATTCAAGTTTTTCAGAACGCAGATCGCGTAGATCATTGGGTGGATTTAGGCAGCGGAGGCGGCTTTCCTGGCATGGTCTGCGCCATCATGGCAATTGAATTTGCGCCTGAAACGCGTTTCACATTAGTCGAAAGCGACCAACGTAAATCCGCATTTCTTCGAAGTGTGACCAGAGAGAGTGGCGCCAATTGTTCCGTGATCGCTCGTCGAATTGAAGCCATTGATCCCTTGCATGCGGACGTGCTTTCAGCTCGGGCTCTGGCTGATCTGACCACTCTAATGTCATTTTGTGACAGGCATTTAAGTAAAAACGGTACAGCGTTGTTGCCAAAAGGCGCAACCTGGAAAAAAGAGCTGGAAGATGCGCGCAAAGAATGGAAATTCGAGGCTGAACCCATTAAGAGTTCAACAGAACCCCAAGCCGTTATCCTGAAAATCAAAGGAGTTGCACGTGGTTGATCTGTCTCGTCCTGCTGGGCCTCGGATTATCGCGGTTGCCAATCAAAAGGGCGGGGTCGGGAAAACCACTACAGCGATCAATCTGGCAGCCGGATTGGCCGAGGCCGGATGCAAGGTTCTTGTGGTCGATCTTGATCCTCAGGGAAATGCCTCTACGGGTCTAGGGGTCGAAGATCGCGACTGGACGACATATGATCTTCTTCTCGACGATGCACCATTGGAAGCTGTGGTGCAGGAGACCGAGATTGGTAATCTTTTTGTGGTTCCGGCGACCGTAGATCTCAGCTCGGCAGATATTGAGTTGATCTCGAATGAAAAGCGCAGTTATTTGCTGCATGACGCGCTTCGACAGACTGCAATTGATGCCTTCGATCTGGACTTTGTGCTGATTGATTGTCCGCCGTCCTTGAACCTGCTCACCGTAAACGCAATGGTAGCAGCGCATTCCGTCCTTGTTCCATTGCAAAGTGAGTTCTTTGCGCTGGAAGGCCTTTCACAATTGATGTTGACCATTCGCGAGGTTCGTCAGACCGCTAATCCTGACCTCAGAATCGAAGGTGTTGTGTTAACGATGTATGACAACCGCAACAACTTGTCCCGTCAGGTCGAAAAGGATGCGCGTGACAATCTGGGTGAGATGGTATTTAAAACCAAGATACCCAGAAATGTGCGGGTCAGCGAGGCACCATCTTACGCGCTTCCTGTGCTGCAATATGATTCGGGTTCGCTCGGGGCGATGGCGTACCGGTATCTCGCCCGAGAGGTTATGCACAAGAACAACAAGGTAGCCATTTAAGTGGCCGTGAGGAGGGCAACATGAATGCCAGGAAAGGAAAACCCCGAGGATTAGGTCGCGGGCTATCTGCGTTGATGGCTGATGTCGCACCAGAAGCTGACGGTCGGATTGTATCTGAACCCCGCCGTCCGGATCTCACGGTACCGATCGAAAAACTGCAGGCGAACCCAGATCAGCCGCGCCGCCGTTTCGCGCAAGAGCAATTGGATGAGCTTGCGGCCTCGGTCAAGGAAAAGGGTATTATCCAGCCGCTGATTGTCCGCAGCATCGATGGTGGCCAATACGAAATCGTTGCGGGTGAACGGCGCTGGCGTGCTGCGCAGATGGCGCAACTGCATGATATCCCAGTTATTGTTCGCGAATTTGATGACACCGAAGTGCTTGAGGTCGCGATTATCGAGAACATTCAGCGCGCAGATCTGAACGCGGTGGAAGAGGCTGCAGGCTTTAAGCAATTGATGGATCGCTTTGGTCACACGCAAGAAAAGCTGGCCGAAGCGCTTGGTAAAAGCAGAAGCCATATCGCTAATCTGCTGCGTCTTTTGTCACTCCCATTGGACGTGCAATCCCTTGTAATAGAAGGGAAATTATCCGCCGGTCATGCAAGGGCGTTAATCACGGCAGAAAACCCATCGGAGCTGGCGAAACAGGTGGTTCGTGAGGGCCTTTCGGTGCGTGCGACCGAGGCATTAGTGAAAAAGCAGCAAGGTGGGTCGGATAAGCCGGCTCCGAAATCCAGAAATCTGAATGCTGGGAAGGACGCAGACACCCGAGCACTTGAAAAGGATTTGTCTGCGATTCTGGCGATGAAGGTGACGATCAACCATAAGGCCGGATCTGAATCCGGGCAGGTTGTGTTGGCTTATGAGAACCTGGATCAGTTGGATGATCTGTGCGCGAAGCTCAGCCGTTAGGTCGGGTCCAGATAAAGAGCATCACAGCGCTGAGCACAATGGCCTGAATGATCAGGACGTGAGAAGGAACCGACAGTAGAACCGATAAACCAAATACGGCGGCAACCGAAAGGGTGGCCGCCTTTTTTGCACCGGGTCTGATCGCGCCAGAGCTTTGCCAATCGATGATCATAGGGCCAAAGGTTCGATGGCTCAGCAACCAGTTATGCAGCCGTGACGATGAGCGAGCAAAAAAGAACGCGGCCAACAGAAGAAATGGCACCGTCGGCAGCAGCGGCAGAGCGACACCGATCATGGCAAGCGCAACGCATAATAACCCCAATCCGGCCCAGAGAAATTGCATCTGTTACTCCAACAGCTCTCGGATTACCGCGTTGAGCACGGCGCGCCCGTTTGAAGTGGCGCGCAATTGATTGCGATCAAGGGTTAGCATGCCCAGATCGATCAGCGAATCAAGTTTGTCATGCGAAAGCTCTTCACCTGCAAGCAGAGTGTATCTGTCTATATTTAGGCCCTCGACCAAACGTAGACACATCATAAGGTATTCTGAGGCTTGTTCACGTTGGCTAAGCTCGAACCGATTGCTTTCGCCGTGCCCATTGGAGGCAGCCGTCAGCCATTTGTTTGGTGAAAGATGAGTTTCCGTCGCGAATTTCCGGCGATCCAGGGTGATCCGACCGTGTGCGCCGGGTCCAATACCGATGTAGTCACCATAGCGCCAATAGATGAGGTTATGCCGTGATTCCGCTCCGGGCCGGGCGTGGTTTGAGATCTCATAGGCAGGCAGCCCATGCGCTTCGCAGATTTCCTGCGTCGCCAGATACATATCCGCAGCGTTGTCGTCCTCGGGCAGACCGCGCAGCTTGCCCAGGGCATAGCGATCACCAAACGCTGTGCCTTCCTCAATGGTCAGTTGGTATAGCGACAGGTGATCAACTGCCATCGATAGCGCCTCGGTCAGCTCAGCACGCCAGGCGTCCAGAGTTTGATGCTGGCGGGCATAGATCAGATCAAAGCTCACACGGTCAAAGCAAGAGCGCGCGATATCGAAGGCAGCGCGAGCCTCGGCAACCGTGTGAATGCGCCCCAGACGACGCAGGTCATCGTCGTTCAAGGCCTGAACACCCATCGAGATGCGGTTCACGCCCGCATCATGATAGGCCGCGAACCGCCCGGCCTCGACCGAGCCTGGATTGGCCTCAAGCGTGATTTCCATATCGTTGGCCGATCGCCAAAGGGCGCGGGCCTTGTCGATGATGGTGGCGACGGTCTCGGGGGCCATCAGTGATGGAGTTCCGCCGCCAAAGAAGATTGTGTTCAAAACCCGGTCAGGAGTTTCGATGGCCGAGCGGCTCAGTTCACTGAGATAACACTCAAGCCATTGTTTTTGATTAATATTCTTGGAAACGTGGCTGTTGAAATCGCAATAGGGGCACTTGGCCTCGCAAAAGGGCCAATGCACATAAAGGCCAAAGCCCCCGTTTCGCCAATCATCCGCCAAAGCAGCCTTTCACGAACATCTCCACCGCGCGCCCGCGATGGCTGATCTTGTTCTTTTCCCAGCGATCCATTTCGGCAAAGGTAATGTCGTGCCCCTCAGGGACAAACATCGGGTCATAGCCGAACCCGTCCTTGCCACGGATCGGCCAAATCAGGTGACCGGGCGCGATGCCCTCGAACACTTCGTCATGCCCGTCGGGCCAGGCCAGAACCAGTGTGCAGCGAAACTGGGCCATACGCGGGTGGGGGGCGTTTTTCACCTCTAGCTCATTATGGGCGCGAGTCATCGCCATCAGGAAATCGCGGCCACTGCCGGTTTCGGCCCAATCGGCGGTGTAAACACCGGGTGCGCCATCCAATGCATCGATGGTGATCCCGGAATCGTCCGACAAGGCAGGTAGGCCGGTCGCCTTTGCAGCTGCGTGGGCCTTGATCCGGGCGTTGCCGACGAAAGTGTCTTCGGTCTCTTCCGGTTCGGGCAGGTTCATTTCGCCCGCGCCGACAATCGTTACGCCAAAGGGCTCAAGCAGATGCGCCATCTCCTCGAGCTTGCCTTTGTTGTGGGTGGCGACCAGCAGTCGATCACCTTCGAACCTGCGAGTCATGCGGTTGCAGCTTTCTGGACAGCAGCAAGTTCACCCACGCCTTTCTCGGCCAGGTCCATCAGTTGATCCATTTGCGCGCGGCTGAAAACGGATCCTTCGGCGCTCATCTGCACTTCGATCAGCTTGCCCGAGCCGGTCATGATGAAATTGCCGTCAACGCCAGCTTCGCTATCTTCGGGATAGTCCAGATCTAGCACGGGCTGACCGGCATAAATTCCGCAGGAAACGGCCGCAACAGGGTCTAACAAAGGGTCGGATATCACATCGCCCGTTTTCATCAGCTTGTTCACGGCAAGGCGCAGCGCTACCCAACCGCCAGTGATCGAGGCACAGCGGGTGCCGCCGTCGGCTTGAATGACATCGCAGTCGACGGTGATCTGACGCTCACCCAACGCAACCCGATCCACACCGGCGCGGAGGGCGCGGCCGATCAGGCGTTGAATCTCAACCGTGCGGCCACCTTGCTTGCCGCTGGCAGCCTCGCGCCGCATCCGCGTATTGGTCGCACGGGGCAGCATGCCATATTCAGCGGTGACCCAGCCCAGGCCCGAGCCCTTTATAAAAGGCGGCACCCGATCCTCAATTGTGGCGGTGCACAGCACATGCGTGTCGCCCATCTTGATCAGGCAAGAGCCTTCGGCATGTTTGGTGAACCCCGTTTCAATTGAAACGGCGCGCATTTCGTTTAGATCACGTCCTGAGGGTCGCATGAGAAATCCTTTATCTGCTGGGTTGGGGATACCGTCCTGCGGCGTTACGATGCAAGCCCGATTGACCTTTCATTTGCCTGCGATTTAATGACGATCCAGCAGAGGGCCGCCGATGAGCGAAGCAAGCAAAATTCTGGACGAGATGAATGACCGGTCGCGTGAGGTGTTCCGGTTGATTGTCGAAAGCTATCTGGAAAGCGGTGAACCCGTGGGCAGCCGGACTCTGACGCGCACATTGTCCGAGAAAGTCAGTGCTGCGACCGTACGCAATGTGATGCAGGATCTTGAATTTCTGGGTTTGCTCGACAGTCCGCATGTCAGCGCTGGTCGAATTCCAACACAGCAGGGGCTGCGCATGTTCGTGGACGGATTGCTGGAAATGGGCGATCTGGGTGCGGATGATCGGCAGAAGCTGGACGAAACACTAGGCTCTAACGCAGGCGATGTGGGTGGTATGCTCGATCGCGTGGGCGCGGCGCTATCACACGTGACACAAGGGGCTTCGCTGGTTCTGACGCCAAAGCATGAGGCCGAGATCAAGCATATCGAATTCGTCTCGCTTGGGCATGACCGGGCCTTAGTGGTTTTGGTGTTTTCGGACGGGCAGGTGGAAAACCGGCTGTTTACACCTCCGCCTGGCCAAACACCCAGTTCGATGCGCGAGGCAGCCAATTTTCTGAATGCACTCATCGAAGGTCGAACGCTGGGCGAAGTGCGGCGGCAGATGCTGTCACAGATCGACGCGCGGAAACAGGAAATCGATGTTCTGGCGCGTGAGATGGTCGAGAGCGGCATTGCCGCTTGGGACGGGGACGGCGGCGACTCGGCCCGGCTGATCGTGCGCGGGCGGGCGAATCTGTTAAATGAGCCGGGTCAGGCAGAAGAACTTGATCGAATCCGCACCCTGTTTGACGACCTTGAACGCAAACGCGATATCGCCGAATTCCTTGAATTGACCGAAGAAGGCGAAGGTGTGCGCATTTTTATTGGCTCTGAGAACAAACTTTTCTCACTTTCGGGTTCCTCTTTGGTGGTGTCTCCATATATGAACGCTGATCGTAAGATAATCGGTGCGGTTGGGGTCATTGGACCCACACGTCTGAATTACGGGCGAATCGTACCAATCGTGGATTATACGGCGCAACTGGTCGGCAAGCTGATTTCCGACCGGAGCTAGAGGGTAAGAGATGGCAGAGCCCAAGAACGAAGATTTTCTGGACGACATCATGTCCGCCGAGGCGGAAGAGTTTGCCGAAGATTTTGCTGAGATCAGCGATGAGGCGCTTGAGGTCGATCAACTGCGTGCTGAGCGCGATGATTACAAAGACAAGTTCATGCGTGCGCTGGCCGATGCCGAAAATGCGCGCAAGCGTGGCGACAAGGCGCGTCGGGATGCGGAACAGTATGGCGGGTCAAAACTGGCCCGCGATATGCTTCCGGTTTACGACAATATGAAACGCGCGCTTGAGGCCGCAACGGATGAGCAGAAAGAGGTTGCCGCCGGTTTGCTGGAAGGTGTCGAGTTGACCATGCGCGCGCTGAAGGATGTGTTCCAGAAGCATGGGATTGAGGTGATTACGCCTCAGGTCGGGGACAGGTTCGACCCGAATGTGCATGAGGCGATGTTCGAGGCCCCTGTGCCCGGAACCAAGGCCGGCGACATCATTCAGGTGTCGGCAGAAGGCTTCATGCTGCACGACAGGTTGTTGCGTCCGGCGCAGGTTGGGGTGTCGTCAACGCCCGCAAGCTGAACAGTTCCTGGGTCAACCGGGTTCGAGGCGGTCAGGATCTGGCCGCCTCTTTCAGTTTGTAGATCAAGTCCAAGGCTTCGCGGGGGCTGAGTTCATCTGGAAGGATGGTTTCCAGCATATCAGCAACGGGCGAGGTTTTTGGCGCAGGGGGAGGCGGCGGCGCAGCTGAAAACAGGGGCAGATCGTCGATCAGTGCTTTCTGCTTACCGCCTTCACGTTCGGTTTTTTCTAATTGATCCAACACGATACGGGCGCGGTCCACGACCGAGGTGGGCAAGCCAGCCAATTGTGCAACCTGGACGCCGTAAGACCGATCGGCAGCGCCTTTATGTACCTCATGCAGAAAGATGACTTCACCCTCCCATTCTTTGACTGCAACGGTCGCGTTTTCTACACCGTTCAGACTTCCAGCGAGTGCAGTTAATTCGTGGTAGTGGGTGGCGAACAATGCGCGGCATTGGTTTGCCGCGTGTAGGTGTTCCAATGTGGCCCAGGCAATGGAAAGGCCGTCGTAGGTCGCGGTGCCTCGGCCGATCTCATCAAGGATTACGAGCGCGCGGTCGTCGGCCTGATTCAGAATAGCTGCGGTTTCGACCATTTCGACCATAAAGGTCGAGCGGCCCCGCGCCAGATCGTCTGACGCTCCGACGCGGCTGAACAATTGACTGACTAATCCGATTTGCGCCCGTTCCGCCGGAACATAGCTGCCCATCTGCGCCAGTAGGGCGATCAGCGCATTCTGGCGCAGGAAGGTTGATTTACCGGCCATGTTGGGACCGGTGAGCAACCAAATTGCAGCGCCTGCATCGGCGCTCAGATCGCAGTCGTTGGCGATGAAAGCATCGCCGCTTTGCTGCCTCAGGGCATGCTCGACCACCGGGTGACGGCCTCCTTTGATGTCGAATGCGCGTGACCCGTCGACCTTTGGACGGCACCAGCTTTCGCCGCGAGCCAGATCGGCGAGTGCAGTGGTCAAATCCAGCTCAGCCAGTCCGCGCGCGGCTTGATTCAATCGGGCGGCAAGATCCAGAACGGCCCCAGAAAGCCTTTGATAGAGCCGTTTTTCGATCTCTAGCGCGAGATTTCCGGCATTCAGAATCCTTGTTTCGATCTCGGACAGCTCCACCGTGGTGAAGCGCACCTGATTGGCGGTGGTTTGGCGGTGGATATAAGTCTCGCTAAATGGCGGGTTCAACATTTTCTCGGCATGGGTTGCCGTGGTCTCGATGAAGTAGCCAAGCACATTGTTGTGTTTGATCTTCAGTGACGTGATGCCGGTATGCTCGGCGTATTTCTGTTGGAAACCTGCGATGACCGAACGGCCTTCGTCACGCAAGGTGCGCGCTTCGTCCAATTCGCTATCAAACCCGGGGGCGATAAAGCCGCCATCGCGGGCCAGCAAGGGTGGATCGGCAACCAATGCTTCGTCCAGCAAGGTCAACAGATCGTCAAATCCGACAAGGTTCTGGGCGGCAGTGGCCAGCAGAACAGGCAGATCCTGTGAGGCACAGGTTTCGGCGATTGTTGCGGCTTGTTCCAATCCATTGCGGATAGCGGCCAGATCACGCGGGCCGCCCCGGTCCAGCGAAAGCCGGGACAGGGCACGATCCAGATCAGGTGTTTTGCGCAAAGCTTCGCGCAGGTCCGAGGCGATCAGGCTGTCTTCGACTGCGAAAGATACCGCGTCCAGCCGGGCGTGGATCACGTCCAGATTGCGTGATGGGCTTGATAGACGCTGTTCTAGCAGCCGCGCGCCACCTGGCGTAACGGTGCGATCGACCACCGACAGCAACGACCCGGCGCGCCCGCCCGAGAGCGACCGGGTCAGTTCCAGATTGCGCCGCGTGGCAGCATCGATCTGAACCACACGATCTTCGGATTCCTTCAGGGGTGTTTGCAACAGGGGCAGTTTGCCCTTTTGCGTGATCTCCAGATAATCGATCAGCGCGCCCATGGCTGAAACCTCGGCGCGCCCGAAGTTCCCGAATGCATCCAGTGCGCCCACATGAAACAACCCGCAGATGCGTTTCTCGGCTGCAGCGCTGTCAAAACTGGCGCGTCCGACAGGGGTGAGCGATATGCCAAGGTCCATGACGGTTTCATGCAGCTTTTCCTCGGACCCATCGGCCACGATCAGCTCGGACGGGGCCAGCCGAGCGAGTTCAGGGCTCAACCGGATTGACGTCAGCGGCATCACGTGAAACGCACCGGTTGAGATATCGGCCCAGGCCAGTGCGGCTTCGTCCCGAACCTCGGCATAGGCGGCCAGAAAGTTGTGCCGCCGCGCCTCTAGCAGGGCATCTTCGGTCAGTGTGCCGGGCGTCACCAGACGCACAACACCGCGCTTTACCACCGATTTAGAGCCTCTTTTCTTGGCTTCCGCCGGGCTTTCCATCTGCTCGCAGACCGCGACGCGGAATCCTTTGCGGATCAGGGTCAGCAAGTAGCCCTCGGCAGAATGCACCGGCACGCCGCACATCGGGATATCGTCGCCATTGTGTTTGCCGCGCTTGGTCAGCGCGATATCCAACGCCTCAGCCGCGTTCACCGCATCCTCGAAGAACATCTCGTAGAAGTCGCCCATGCGGTAAAACAGCAGGGCATCTACATGAGCCTCTTTGATCTCAAGGTACTGCGCCATCATCGGCGTGACTGTGGACAAATTCGGCCCCCTTCTGGCGTGTTCCGGGCGCGACCTTACAAATCCCGCATCTTCAGTAAAAGGTGAAAACTCATTCTCGTTGAGGCGCGGCCCCGCCTGCGTTATGAGGCAAAAGCCCCAAAGTCATGGAAACGACCTGTAAGATGCCCAAAGCGAAGATCACCAAAGAAGAGGCGCTGGCCTTTCACCTAGACCCGACCCCCGGCAAGTGGGAGGTGCAGGCCACCGTACCCATGACCACGCAGCGCGATCTTTCGCTAGCTTACAGCCCTGGCGTTGCGGTTCCCTGTGAAGCCATCGCTGAAGCACCAGAGACGGCGTATGACTATACAAACAAAGGCAATCTGGTTGCCGTGATCTCGAACGGGACCGCCGTTCTGGGCCTTGGAAATCTGGGTGCGCTGGGCTCAAAACCGGTGATGGAAGGCAAATCGGTCCTGTTCAAGCGCTTCGCTGATGTGAACTCGATCGATATCGAGCTGGATACCGAAGACCCGGACGAGTTCTGTCGCGCTGTGCGCCTGATGGGTCCGACCTTTGGCGGTATTAATCTGGAAGATATCAAAGCACCCGAATGTTTCATCATCGAACAACGCTTGAAGGAAGAGATGGATATCCCGGTCTTCCACGATGATCAGCATGGCACAGCAGTGATTTGTGCGGCGGGCCTGCTTAACGCGTTGCATATCTCGGGCAAGAAGATCGAAGATGTAAAAATCGTCCTGAACGGGGCAGGCGCTGCAGGAATTGCCTGTATCGAACTGCTCAAGGCCATGGGTGCACGGCATGAGAATTGCATCGTCTGCGACACCAAAGGCGTGATTTATCAGGGCCGGACCGAGGGTATGAACCAGTGGAAGTCGGCCCATGCCATCACGACTGATCTTCGCACTTTGGAAGAGGCCATGAAGGATGCGGATGTATTTCTGGGCGTGTCGGTCAAAGGGGCGGTGACACAAGACATGGTCGCCAGCATGGCTGACAATCCGGTGATTTTCGCCATGGCGAACCCTGACCCGGAAATCACCCCGGAAGAGGCGCACGAGGTGCGCGTTGATGCGATCGTCGCGACGGGCCGTAGCGATTATCCGAATCAGGTGAATAACGTTCTGGGTTTTCCCTACCTGTTCCGTGGTGCGCTGGATATTCATGCCCGTGCGATCAATGACGAGATGAAAATCGCCTGCGCCCACGCTCTGGCGCGATTGGCACGTGAAGATGTTCCGGATGAGGTCGCCATGGCGTATGGCAAGTCGCTGACTTTTGGGCGCGACTACATCATCCCAACGCCTTTTGATCCGCGCCTGATCCACCGTATCCCGCCTGCGGTTGCCAAGGCTGGTATGGATACCGGCGCGGCGCGACGTCCGATCATCGATATGGACGCTTATGAGCTGAGCCTGAAATCCCGCATGGACCCGACCGCAAGCATCTTGCGCGGCTTGAACGCGCGGGCGCGTCAGGCGCAAAGCCGGATGATCTTTGCCGAGGGCGACGATCCGCGCGTATTGCGCGCGGCCGTTATGTATCAACGCTCGGGCTTTGGTAAGGCTCTGGTTGTGGGCCGGCCAGACGACGTAAAGGAAAAGCTCGAATCCGCTGGTCTTGGGGACGCGGTGCGTGAAATTGATGTGGTGAATGCCGCCAATACCGCGCATCTCGAGGCCTATAAGGATTTTCTGTATCAGCGCCTGCAGCGTAAGGGCTTCGATCACAAAGATATTCACCGACTCGCTGCACGGGATCGGCATGTGTTTTCGTCTTTAATGCTGGCGCATGGTCATGCGGATGGTCTGGTGACAGGGGCCACTCGTAAGTCGGCGCATGTGCTGGACCGTATCAACCATGTGTTCGATGCGGATGCCGCCCATGGCGCGGCGGGGGTTACCGCATTGCTGCACAAAGGACGGATCGTTCTGATTGGCGACACGCTGGTGCATGAATGGCCGGACGAGAACGATCTGGCCAATATCGCTGAACGCGCCGCAGCCGTGGCGCGCCACATGGGGCTAGAGCCCCGGGCGGCCTTTGTCAGTTTCTCGACCTTCGGTTACCCGGTGTCTGAACGTGCTGAGAAGATGCACCGTGCTCCGGCGGTGCTGGACGAGCGCGGCGTCGATTTCGAGTACGAGGGCGAGATGACGGTTGATGTCGCCCTGAATGTTGATCAGCAGGAAGCCTATCCGTTCCAACGACTGACCGGACCAGCCAATATCCTGATTGTTCCTGCACGACACTCGGCCTCGATTTCGACCAAACTGATGCAGGAAATGGGCGGCGCTACCGTGATCGGCCCGATCCTGTCCGGCGTCGACAAGCCGATCCAGATCTGTTCGACGGTCTCGACCGCAAATGACATTCTGAACATGGCCATCCTGGCCTCCTGCGATATCGGGTAAATCATGACAATCTGGAACCTTGGCTCAATCAACGCGGATATGGTCTATGCCCTGCCGCATTTGCCCGAAGCGGGTGAGACACTGGCGGCCAGCAGGCTACAGAGGTTTCTGGGTGGCAAGGGCGCCAACATGTCTGTGGCGTCTGCACGAGCCGGATCGCGGGTATCCCATATCGGCGCGGTGGGCGCGGATGGCCTTTGGGCACGGGACCGGCTGACCGAATATGGCGTGGACACGCGGCATATTGCCGAGGTGGATGTGCCGACCGGTCACGCCATCATCGCAGTAGATGCGCAGGGTGAAAACCTGATCGTTCTGTATCAAGGCGCCAACCATGCCATCTCGAACGACCAAATTGGGCAGGCGTTGTCCTCGGCTGTTTCAGGTGATCTGCTGGTGATGCAGAACGAAACCAATGCGCAGATTGAGGCCGCTAAACTAGGTTGTGAAATGGGGCTGACCGTCTGTTACGCCGCCGCCCCATTTCAAGCAGACGCAGTTCAAGCGGTTCTACCGTATTTGGATTTTCTGATCCTCAACGAAGTCGAGGCCGAGCAATTGCAGGATGCAACGGGTCTCGCCCCTTCAGACCTGCCGGTCGAACATGTGATCGTCACCTTTGGCTCAAAAGGTGCGCGCTACTATCAGCAAGATCATCAACCCCAAGCGTTTCAGGCCCATAAGGTCAATGCTGTGGATACCACCGGGGCAGGTGACACATTCACCGGCTATGTGTTGGCTGGAATGGACCGGGGTATGCCGATGGCGCAGGCGATTACCCAAGCAAACCGTGCCGCGGCCCTGATGGTCACGCGGCACGGCACTGCAGATGTCATTCCTGATCTGAAAGAGGTGCGCGAAGCGCAGTTTGACTAGGACCCCGCAAAGGGCGCTTCGTTGCCCCACAATTGTTTGACCCGCGCATCGCGACCGCAGGCTTCGCGGTAGGCCTTATAGGCGTTCTTTTGGCGCTTGGGGCCAAAGCGGGTCAATACCAGCTTGCTACCCTTGTAATAATCCTGGTGATACGCCTCGGCTGGATAAAACGTTCCGGCTTGCAGGATCGGCGTGACCACAGTCTGCCCCAGCGCGTTTTGTGCGCTGGTCTTGGCTTGCTGTGCCTGCGCCTTTTCCCCTTTGTTAGAGACGAAAATTGCTGTGCGATAGCTGTCGCCGCGATCGCAGAACTGGCCGCCCGCATCCGTGGGATCGACTGAGCGGAAGAACATGTTCAGCAAGGTTGCACGGGAAACGCGGGCGGGATCGAAGGTGATCTGGACCGCCTCGTAATGCCCTGTTCCGCCTTTCGAGACCTGATCATAGGTGGGACTATCCGTCTTGCCACCGGTATAGCCCGAGACCGCGCCGATCACGCCGGGCACGGATTCGAAATCGGATTCCACGCACCAGAAACAGCCACCGGCGACTGTTAGCGTCTCAGTGCCAGCGGCCGGAGCAGGTAAGGCGCGCAGCATTGCTGCCAACAAGATCAGCACAAACAGAAGTGAAGGTTTCAGGCGATCAAGGTAAGTGATCCGGGTCATGGCAGGTCTCCTTCCGAAACCAAGCTGCCCGCAGATTTTTGTGCTTGCAATGCGCTGACATGATTTGTCACGCGCTGGTGAGACGAGTTTATCAGCCCAGCAGCTGCCCCAGCTTCATCGCAACACCCATGTTGCCCGAGATTTTCAGTTTGCCCAGCGCAACCCCGGTCGTTGGGTTCAGCTTACCGGTCAGCAACTTAGAGAGGTTCTCGCGTGAGATGCGGATGGTGCAGTCTGTGTCCCGATCCTGGGTTGAGGCAGTATTCTCCGCCAGAACGATCACACCCTCATCACCACAATCGAACTTAAGCGATCCGTCAAAGCTTTTGCCGTTCAAACCCTTTTGAATTCCGTCGGCGATGTCTTGCAGCATTATCCGTCCTTCCCTGGTTGACGTATGCGTAAAGACAATTTCCTGATCCGGGCAAGCCCGACCCGACGGAAACCCGGCAAAGAAAAACCCCGGTGCCTGATCAGACACCGGTGCCAGATCTAAAATTCTGAACGCTTACTTGCTCAGCCGTTTGTCACGCGCGGCCAGAAGCTTCAGGCGCAGTGCGTTCAACTGGATGAAGCCTGCCGCATCTTTCTGGTCATATGCACCAGCGTCTTCCTCAAAGGTCACGTGCGCCTCGGAGTACAGCGAATGATCCGACCAGCGGCCCACGGTTGAGGCAAGACCTTTGTACAGTTTCACGCGAACGGTGCCGGTGACATGCTCTTGCGATTTGTCGATGGCCGCCTGCAGCATCTCACGCTCGGGGCTGTACCAGAAGCCGTTATAGATCAGCTCGGCATATTGCGGCATCAATTGGTCTTTCAGGTGCATCGCGCCCCGGTCCATGGTGATGGATTCGATGCCACGATGTGCTTCCAGCAGGATGGTGCCGCCGGGAGTTTCGTAGATGCCGCGCGATTTCATGCCCACGAACCGGCCTTCAACCAGGTCCAAACGACCGATGCCGTGCTTGCCGCCATATTCGTTCAGCTTGGTCAGGATGGTCGCGGGGCTCATCGCCTCGCCATTGATGCTGACCGCGTCGCCTTTTTCAAAACCGATCTCGATAAACTCCGGCTCGTTCGGCGCATCCTCGGGGTGGACAGTGCGTTGATAGACATAGTCGGGTGCCATATCGGCGGGGTCTTCCAGAACCTTACCCTCGGACGAGGTGTGCAGCAGGTTGGCGTCAACCGAGAAGGGCGCTTCGCCGCGCTTGTCCTTGGCGATCGGGATCTGGTTCGCCTCGGCAAATTCCAACAGCTTGGTACGGCTGGTCAGGTCCCACTCACGCCACGGCGCGATCACCTTGATTTCGGGATTCAGTGCGTAAGCAGCCAGTTCAAAACGAACCTGATCGTTGCCCTTGCCAGTCGCGCCGTGGGCCACAGCGTCAGCACCGGTCGCTTCGGCGATCTCGACCAGACGTTTCGAGATCAGAGGCCGTGCGATCGAGGTGCCCAGCAGGTACAGCCCTTCGTACTGTGCATTGGCGCGGAACATCGGGAAGACAAAGTCGCGAACGAATTCCTCGCGAATATCTTCGATATAGATGTTCTCGGGCTTGATCCCCAGCAGCTCGGCTTTCTTGCGGGCGGGTTCCAGCTCCTCGCCCTGACCCAGATCGGCGGTGAAGGTCACGACCTCACAGCCATACTCGGTCTGCAGCCATTTCAGAATGATCGAGGTATCAAGGCCACCGGAATAGGCCAGAACAACTTTCTTGGGCGCGGACATCTGACTTCCCTTTATGCGTAGAACGACTGGCCCCTAACGGGTTTTGGGCGTGGGGGCAAGCTGTGTGGATTGACGCAGCCCGGGAATTGGGGTGAAACGGGCGGATAGAGAACAAGGATTGGTTGAGAGGGCGGTATTTATGCTGGGATTAGAGATTTTCGTGCATTCGGTGAGGATGGTTCTTAGGAACCTGACGCAGGCGCTACAGATTTCAGTCGTACCGGCGCTCATTGGCGGCTTTTTAGCCATCGGCCTGTTCTTCCTGTTTGGCATCCCTTTCGAAGAATTCAACAGTGAAACCAATGGCTTCCCTGAAGGCGTAACGGCCGCCTCCTTCACCGGATTTCTGCTCTGCCTTATGGCCGTTGTCTTTGGGGTCATGCTGTGGATTGTCGTGTCGTGGCACCGTTTTGTTCTACTTGAGGAATATCCAAGCGGTTTGGTTCCGCCTTTCAGGTTCGACCGTGTGCTCGCCTATTTCGGACGCCTTCTGATGCTCGGCCTAATCGCTCTTATCATCATGATACCGGGAGCGCTGATCATGGGCATGATGGCGCAATCCTCTGTGGCGCTGGGAATTCTGGTTTGGCTGGGTTTGATCATCTTTCTCACGATCGGATTCTATCGGGCCTCCCCGATTTTACCCGGCGCAGCGATCGGAAAACCAATAAAGCTGTCTGAAGCGTGGCAAGCAACCTCGGGCGCAAGCGGAGCCATCGCACTTCTGGTCGTCTTGTCGATCCTCTTTCAATTGTTGCTTCAGTTGATGGCGTCTTTGCTGCTTTTCGTCCCGATCATCGGTGTCTTGATTGTCTTGTTTGCGAGCATGCTGATCGTCCCATTGATCAATGTCAGTATCTTGACGACGATCTATGGTGTGTTCATCGAAAAGCGTGAGCTGGCCTAAGCCCGTACACATATGTATTCCTTGCCCTTTCGACGATGATGGGGCAGGGAATCCAACATGACTGATTTCACGACCCGCGCCCGCGCTGCCGAAAAGGCAATGCGCTCAGTGTTTCCGGCAACTCCGTTGCAGCGGAACGCCCATCTGTCCGACCGTTACGGCGCGGATATCTGGCTCAAGCGCGAAGACCTCAGCCCGGTGCGGTCGTATAAAATCCGCGGTGCGTTCAATGCGATGCGCAAGCAGCAGGGGCAGGACCTTTTCGTTTGCGCCAGCGCTGGCAACCATGCGCAGGGCGTGGCCTATATGTGTAAGCATCTGGGTGTGCGGGGTGTGATCTTCATGCCGGTGACCACGCCGCAGCAGAAGATCCAGAAGACGCGCATTTTCGGCGGCGACAATATCGAGGTTCACCTGATCGGTGACTATTTCGATGACACGCTGGCTGCGGCGCAAAGCTGGTGCGCAGAACAGGGCGGATATTTCCTGTCTCCGTTCGATGATGCGGATGTGATTGAGGGGCAGGCCTCATTGGCGGTTGAGATCGAAGAGCAATTGGGCCGAGTGCCCGATCATGTAATTCTGCCGGTCGGCGGCGGCGGTATGTCTTCGGGGGTGGCGACCTGGTTCGGGGACCGGGCGCATTGCCTGTTCGTGGAACCGGCCGGCGGGGCGTGTTTGCGCGCGGCGCTGGCAGCGGGGCACCCGGTGGCGCTGGATCATGTGGATACATTTGTTGATGGCGCAGCAGTAGGCCGGATTGGTGAGAAACCGTTTGAATTGCTGAAATCGCGGCATCTGTCGGATGTGCTGACTTTGTCCGAAGACCGCATCTGTACCACCATGATCGAGATGCTGAATGTCGAGGGCATCGTTCTGGAACCTGCCGGTGCGTTGGCGGTTGAGGCTGTGGGTGACGTGCAAAGCTTTGTGCGTGGCAAGACGGTGGTCTGTGTCACCTCGGGCGGGAACTTCGATTTCGAGCGTTTACCAGAGGTCAAAGAGCGTGCGCAGCGTTATTCCGGGGTCAAGAAATACTTAATCCTTCGCCTGCCGCAGCGTCCTGGCGCTTTGAAAGAATTTCTGGGTATTCTGGGGCCCGAAGACGATATCGCACGGTTCGAATACATGAAGAAATCGGCGCGCAACTTTGGCTCGGTCCTGATCGGAATCGAAACGCGAAAGCCTGAGAACTTCATGCGCCTGTTTGCGCATCTGGATGAAGCCGGGTTCACTTATACGGATATCACCGAAGATGAGACGCTGGCACAGTTTGTGATCTAGCGCAGGTTTTCGGCCAGACCGGCCTGAAACAGTTTTTTCGACTCGTCGTAGGCCGCGATAATCGCCAGCAAATCAACGGCGGCGCTTTCACCTGCGGCTGCGCGTCGCTCACCGTCTTGGCACAGTTTCGAGAAACTATCAAAGCCAAGACTCAGCGCGCTGCCCTTCAGGAAATGCAGGTTCTGTTCGATCTCGGAGCGGGTAGTGTCATCGCGTAGCTTAGTGATAACTTCCTGAACCTCGTCCAAAAAGATTTCGACAACCTCGGTGAACTCGTCTGCGCCGACTTCATCACGTAATTGTCTGACTCTGGACCACTGAATCATGCCACCCTCTTGCGGTTGCATATTGTTAAACCGTCACGGGTAAAGATGGGGTTAAATCGCGGCCATTTGGTTTTTCATAGGATGTTAAGCTGAGAGGCATAGCGTTGCGACAACTGGAGAGTTGAGCAAGTACAGGGACTTCATGGTGCCGGATGCCAGTCAAGTAGAGGCCCGGGTCGAGCTGGATTTTGGCGCGATCCGCAAGGTTCTTGTTGTGGACGACAGCCGTCTGCAGCGGCGGATTCTGGTGGCCTCGCTAAAAAAGTGGGGATTCGAGGTTCTTGAAGCCGACAGTGGCGAAGCCGCGATAGAGCTTTGCACCTCGGACCCACCTGATCTTGTTCTAAGCGACTGGGTCATGCCAGGTATGGGCGGGCTTGAGTTCTGTCGCGCCTTCCGAGAGCTGGACAGTGAGCAATATAGCTATTTCATTCTTCTGACCTCAAAAAGCGAAAAGCAGGAGGTCGCACGCGGTCTGGACGCTGGGGCAGACGATTTTCTGATCAAGCCGCTTGAGGCTGATGAGCTGCGTGCTCGCATATCGGCCGGGGCGCGTATTCTTGACATGCAACGCGAATTGTCCCGAAAAAACCAGTTGATCGAAACAGCGCTGAACGAACTGAAGCTTGCCCATGATGCGATCGATAAAGATCTGATGCAGGCCCGAAAGATTCAGGACTCGCTGGTGCCCGAATTGAAGGGAACCTTTGGCAACTCACAGGTCAGCCTGCTTCTGAAACCTTGCGGTCATATCGGCGGTGATCTGGTGGGGATGTTCTCGCCCGGTGTCAATCGGCTGGGGTTTTACAGCATCGATGTCTCCGGCCACGGGATCACCTCTGCGATGATGACGGCACGGCTGGGCGGGTATCTGTCCAGCACGCATTTCGATCAGAACATTGCGATGGAGCGTCGTTTCAATAAATTCTACGCCCTTCTGCCACCCGAAGAGGTCGCGTCGCTGCTTAATTCGCGTCTGATCGCCGATGCCGGGATCGAAGAGTATTTCACCATGGTCTATGCCATCATCGATCTGCGCAACGGACATCTGAAAATGGTGCAGGCCGGACACCCGCATCCGCTGTTGCTGCGCCGTGATGGCAAAACCGAGTTTCTGGGCGAAGGCGGGTTGCCCATTGGTCTGCTGCCTGAGGCGCAGTTTCAGCAGACGGAAACCTATATGCAACCGGGCGACAAGCTGCTCTTGCATTCGGACGGGTTCACCGAATGCCAGCTCGCCGACGGCAGTCTGCTGGATGATGACGGGTTGAAGGCGATGGCTGTTGAATGCGCCGCCGATCACGGTGGACCGGAATTTCTGGATGACATGTTCTGGCGTCTTACACAGGTGATGTCACCGGACAGCGGAATTGCGGATGATGTCTCTGCAGTGTTTTTTGAATATAACGGACCTTAAAGCCCATGCAGGTGGCGCTGGGCGAAATGGGCGTCGCCCTCGTTGCCCAACAGATGAACGGCATCTGCGGTCTCCATCCAAATGGCCTCGTGAAGGTCTTCGGTCGGAGGGCCTAGGCGTCTGACCGGGTGGGCGCGGTAAATCAGGCAGACCTTCTCGGCCCACAGATCGTATTCCGGCATGTAGGTATATCGACGAAACGCACCCACTCTCCGGGGCGCGGCGATCAGCCAGCCGGTTTCTTCGTAAACCTCACGGTGAAGCGCTGTAGTGGGTGATTCCCCCGGATCGATGCCGCCGCCCGGCAGCTGCAGATCGGGTCCGGGTTCCAGCTGACAGGTCAGCAGCAATCGGTTGCCTTGTGGCAATAGGGCATAAACGCCGACCCGCCGGGTGTATTTTCGCTCTGCCTCGGGGCTTTCACCGAACCGTCTGATCATGTAAGGCCCCTTTCAACCCAAACTGTTCAACCTATATGGTGGCGGTATGCCAACCTGTGGCGCTTAAGGAAACCCCATGTCTATTGGAACCAAAATCGCGTGGGACGATACCGTCCTGCCCTTTCAACTCGATATACCCGACATGCGAGGCCGCGTGGCCCGGCTGGACGGCGTATTGGGCGGCATCTTGAAACAGCACGACTACCCCGAGGTGGTCGAGGCGCTGGTGGCCGAGATGGCCCTGCTGACTGCATTGATAGGGCAAACGGTATCGCTGCGCTGGAAGCTGTCTCTGCAGGTGCAATCCAAGGGCGCGGTCCGGATGATCGCAACCGATTATTATGCGCCACAGGTCGAGGGCGAACCCGCGCAGATCCGCGCCTATGCGAGCTTTGACCGCGACCGGCTGACCGATGCAGCCCCTTTCGATCAGGTGGGTGACGGGTACTTCGCCATCATGATCGACCAAGGTGAAGGTACACAGCCTTATCAGGGCATCACCCCACTAGCCGGGGGATCACTGAGCGCGTGTGCGGAAGCCTATTTTGCGCAGTCCGAACAGCTGCCGACCCGGTTTTCGCTGAGCTTCGGCAAATCGACCGAACCCGGCGTCGGTGAACACTGGCGCGCTGGCGGGATCATGCTGCAGCACATGCCCAAAGCCTCGCCCTTTGCCGCTTCCGGGGAGGGCAGCGGAGAGATCCTGTCTGCCTCGGATCTGGTGGATGGTGAAGAGGGCGAGAACTGGGATCGCGTCAACATCCTGCTCGACACCGTGGATGATCTGGAGATGATCGGGCCATCCGTCGCGCCAACCGACCTTCTGGTGCGTCTGTTTCACGAGGAACAGCCTCGCGTCTATGATGCACAGCAGGTAAAATTCGGTTGCACCTGTTCCGAAGATCGCGTGCGCCAAAGCTTGTCGATCTATTCGGCGCAGGATATTGCGACAATGACCACGGACGAAGGCACCGTCACAGCAGACTGCCAATTCTGCGGTGCGCACTATGTGCTGGACCCTGCGACCGTCGGGTTCGAGGCCGAAGGCCCGGATGGCGCGTGATCTGATCACAGACCTGACCGAGGCGCTGAGTCGTGATGGGTCCGGGTCCAGTGACTTTGATCTGAACCCGGAAACGGTGCTGCCGGCGGGGCGCAAACTGCGCCCTGCGGGCGTGCTAGTGCCTGTTTCCGTGACCGGAGACGCACCCCGGTTGATCTTGACCAAACGCTCTTCGGCGCTGAAACACCATCCGGGCCAGATCGCCTTTCCGGGTGGAAAACAGGATGAGGGCGACATCGACGTTACTGCGACAGCTTTGCGCGAAGCACAGGAAGAAATTGGTCTTCCGCCAGAACTACCCAGTATTCTGGGTCATCTGCCCACTCATGAAACCGTGACATCCTTTTCGGTCACGCCGGTTGTTGCGATCCTTGAAGCCAGTTTTGAACCAGTCGCCGAACCGGGCGAGGTGGATGAGATCTTCTTCGTTCCGCTTGCGCATGTCCTGAACCCAGAGAATTATGTCGTCGAGTCGCGCCGTTGGCGTGGACAAAGACGGTATTACTATGCTGTGCCCTATGGCCCCTATTATATCTGGGGTGCGACGGCACGGATGCTGCGGGGATTGGCAGCGCGGATGAGTGAATGAAGCGGATCACAGAAGATTGGTTAACCGACCAAGCCACGCAGGATGTATGCACCGCCCTGACCAACGGCGGGGCGCAGGCGCTATTCGTCGGTGGCTGTGTGCGCAATGCTCTGCTGAAGGCGCCGGTTTCTGACATTGATATCGCCACAGACGCCAGGCCTGAACACGTCGTGGAACTGGCGCAGAAAGCTGGGCTGAAGCCGATACCAACAGGGATAGACCATGGCACCGTGACGATTGTCAGCAAAGGTATCCCACACGAGGTCACGACGTTTCGCCGTGACGTCGAAACGGATGGTCGGCGTGCTGTCGTCGCTTTTTCCGACAAGGTCGAAGAAGACGCCGCGCGTCGTGATTTCACCATGAACGCGCTTTATGCCAAACCTGACGGCACAATCCTTGACCCGCTGAACGGTCTGCCGGATCTACAGGCGCGTCGCGTACGGTTCATCGGGGAGGCCAGTGATCGCATCCAAGAAGACTACCTAAGGTCGCTCAGATATTTCAGGTTTCATGCTTGGTACGGGGATGTGGATGGTGGCTTTGACCCCGCTGCACTGGATGCAATAGCTGCAAATTTGGACGGGTTAGAGACACTTTCGCGCGAACGGGTCGGGGCAGAGATGCTTAAACTGCTCGCTGCGCCTGACCCCGCGCCGTCGGTTGCCGCCATGCGCGTCACTGGCGTTTTGGCGCAGCTCTTACCCGGGGCTGATGACCGGGCACTGCCGATCCTGATTCAGCTGGAACAAGACGCCCATGCAGCGCCCGAAGCGATTCGTCGTTTGGCAGCGATTGCGTCGCCCGAAGTGGCCAAAACTCTGCGTCTTAGCCGCGCGCAACTGCAGCGTCTGGCTCGGATGCGCGACGAAGCGATGGCGACGACCAGTGTCGCAGAATTGGGTTATCGCTATGGGTCGGAAGGCGGATTGCACGAGACACTTTTGCGTCATGCATTTCTTGAACAGCCTTGGTCCGAAGACCTGAACCGAGCTTTGCAAAAAGGGTCCGCGGCCAGTTTCCCGATCAAGGCGGCGGATTTGATCCCCGCCTTCTCGGGCCCCGCGCTGGGCGCAAAACTGGCCGAGCTTGAGGCGCGTTGGATCGCGTCGGATTTCGCGCTTAGCCGCGAAGAATTGCTGGCCGACTGATTTGAAGTCTCAAAAAGGGATGACAAACCCGATTTGATTTGGCAGGGTGCGCCTGACTCATATGGAGGGAGGAATGCGAATGTATTACGGGATCTGGTTCGGCTAAAGCCCGGAACACTTTGACCCGTAGGGGTGGTGTTCTGGCGCCATCTTTCTTCGCATGACCTATTTTCTGCTCAATCGGAGCACTCTTCATGTTTCGCTACTTCGAAAATCTCATTGACCCTTTTGTTGCCTATGAACAGGTTGACAAGCCACCGACGCGGCTGTGGCCTTTCATGCTGGGATACTCGCAGCCTTTCAAACGCGTTTTTGTATTGGCCGCGCTGATGTCCGTGGTCGTTGCTGCTGTCGAGGTCGGGCTGATCTTTTATATGGGTCGCGTTGTGGACCTGTTGGGCAGTTCTCCTGCTGAATTCTGGCAGGCGCACGGGACTGAATTGGTCGTGGTTGCCGCCTTGATCCTGTTTATTCGTCCCATCCTTCAGCTTGTTGACGTCTTGCTGCTCAACAACACAATCCTGCCGAACTTTGGCACTCTGATCCGTTGGCGGGCGCATAAACATGTTCTGCGTCAATCGGTTGGCTGGTTCGAGAATGACTTTGCCGGGCGCATCGCAAACCGGGTTGTTCAGACCCCGCCCGCCGCGGGTGAGGTGGTCTTTCAAGTCTTTGACGCGATCTCGTTCTCGATCGCCTACATGATCGGTGCGGCCATTTTGCTGATGGCAGCTGATCCGCGCCTGTTGCTGCCGTTGCTGATTTGGCTGGTGTTCTATGGGGCCTTGGTGCGGTGGACCGTCAAGCGGGTCGGCCCCGCGTCGCAGGCGGCGTCGGATGCAAGATCTACCGTGACGGGCCGGGTGGTGGATAGCTATACCAACATCCACTCCATCAAGATGTTTGCCCATGACACTCAGGAACAGGACTATGCGCGCGAGGCGATTGCGGAAACCCGCCGCACTTTCCAGATCGAGATGCGGATTTTCACCATTATGGATGCCGCGCTGGTTGCATTGAACGGTGTGCTGATCGTGGGAGTCGTTGGTTGGGCGATCTTGCTTTGGACGCAAGGTAGCGCAACGGTCGGTGTGGTGGCCGCCGCCACAGCCTTGACGCTGCGGCTGAATGCCATGACCGGGTGGATCATGTGGGCGCTGACCAGCTTCTTTCGCGAATTGGGTATCGTTGCCGAGGGTATGCAGACCATCGCGCAGCCCATCGATCTGTTGGACGAACCTGATGCGAAACCTTTGCGGCTGGGTAATGGCCAGATCGAAATACGCGATCTGTCTCATCACTATGGACGGGAAACCGGTGGTTTGGATCACGTCAACTTGACCATCCGGCCAGGCGAAAAGATCGGCCTGATCGGTCGCTCAGGTGCCGGAAAATCGACCCTAGTAAAGCTGCTTTTGCGGTTTTACGACGTCGAGAAGGGTGCGATCCTGATCGATGGCCAGGATATCTCGAAGGTCACGCAGGACAGTTTGCGCAGCCATATCGGGATGGTCCAACAAGACAGCGCTCTTCTGCATCGATCGGTGCGGGCTAACATCCTCTATGGTCGTCCTGATGCGACCGAGGAACAGATGGTCGCCGCTGCGAAACAGGCCGAGGCGCATGATTTCATCCTTGACCTGCAGGACCCGGAGGGCCGCACCGGCTACGATGCGCATGTGGGCGAGCGGGGCGTGAAACTCTCGGGTGGTCAGCGACAGCGGGTGACGCTTGCGCGGGTGATCCTCAAAGATGCTCCGATTTTGCTGTTGGATGAGGCCACATCCGCCCTAGATTCCGAAGTCGAAGCGTCGATACAGGAAACACTCTACGGCATGATGCAAGGCAAGACCGTGATCGCCATCGCGCACCGGCTCAGCACGATTGCTCAGATGGATCGCATCCTTGTGATGGATGGCGGCCGGATCGTTGAACAAGGTGGTCATTCCGATCTGTTGGCGCAAGGAGGGCTTTACGCTCAGTTCTGGGCGCGGCAATCTGGAGGCTTCCTAAACCCGGAGGCCGCTGAATGAGGATTGCCGACCTCATCCAACCGTTCAAAGACACAGAAACGCCCCCGCCGCAAACGCTGGGGGCGTTCATCCGTTGGAGCTTGTCCGGCGCCTGGCCGATGCTGTTCGTCGCAGCAGCCTTCTCGGCGATCGCGGGTGCGATGGAAGCTGGCACCGCCTGGGTCCTGGGCCGCGTCATTGATCTGACCACCAACAGCAGTCCCGAGACGTTTCTGACCGGCGGTAATCTCGCGATCATTTTGGGTGCTGTCGCATTCTTCATGCTTCTACGCCCCGCACTGTTCGGCCTGTCGTCGGTGGCAAATAACTACATCGTCATGCCCAACATCACGCCGTTGGTTTTGGCAAAACTGAACCGCTGGACGCTGGGCCAGTCGGTGACCTATTTCGATGACGATTTCGCCGGACGTATCGCCCAAAAACAGATGCAGACATCGAACGCCATGACGCAAGTGGTGTCCGAAACAATCAGCGCTATTGTCTTCGCTATTGCCTCACTTGCAGGCTCATTGCTTTTGTTAGGGTCTATTCACCCGCTTGTGATGCTGCCATTTGTTGCCTGGCTTGTTGTCTATTTCCTGCTGGTGCGCTGGTATCTTCCACGCATACGCGTACGCTCTGCCGCGCGGGCGGGGGCGCGGGCGATGGTGTCGGGGCAGGTGGTCGATACGATCACCAACATCAAGACCGTCAAGCTGTTTGCCCATTCCGAGTTCGAAGATCATACCGCCCGAAATTCCATGGTCGACCTGCGTGAACGGTCGCTGGAATTCGGCAAGCTATCGGCCAGTTTCCGGTTCATCCTAATGACTCTGGCGGGGGTGCTGCCGGTCCTGTTGATCGGCGCGACACTGGGGTTGTGGCAGGCGGGCATCGCGACGGCCGGGGACATCGTGGCGGCCGGGGCCGTGGCGATACGCATCTCGCAAATGACCGGCTGGGTCAGTTTCACACTGATGGGCCTTTACGCAAATGTCGGTGAGATTGAAAACGGAATGCACACACTGACCAAGCGCGTTCGGGTCGAGGATGCTCCGAACGCATCGACACTTGTGGTCTCAGAGGGCGAGATTGCCTTTGACAGCGTCAGCTTTGCCTATGGCCGCGATATCGGTGGTGTAGCTAATCTTAATTTCACTGCCGCGCCGGGTGAAAAGCTGGGCATAGTCGGGGCCTCAGGTGCGGGGAAATCCACTTTGGTTTCACTTTTGCTAAGGCTCTATGACGGGGAACATGGCGTTATTGCCATCGACGGGCAGAATGTCTCTCACGTGACTCAGGACAGCCTGCGTCAACAGATTGGGATGGTCACGCAGGAAACCGCGATGTTCAATCGTTCGGCGCGCGAGAACATCCTCTATGGTCGTCCTGACGCGACTGAAGATGAGCTGATAGAGGCCGCGACCAAAGCCGAGGCGCATGAATTCATACTCGGTCTCGAAGATGCGCAAGGACGCAAGGGCTATGACGCGCATCTGGGCGAACGCGGCGTGAAGCTGAGCGGCGGGCAACGACAGCGGATCGCTCTGGCTCGCGCTATCCTGAAAGACGCACCGATATTGGTTCTGGACGAGGCGACGTCGGCATTGGATTCCGAGGTCGAGGCAGCGATTCAGACGGCACTGCACCGGGTGATGCAGGGCAAGACCGTGCTGGCTATTGCCCACCGCCTGTCCACGCTTAGCGAGATGGATCGGATTATTGTTCTGGACCACGGTCACATCGTTGAAAGCGGGACGCACGAGGCTCTGCTGGAGCGTGGCGGGTTGTACGCCCGGTTCTGGCATCGCCAATCGGGCGGGTTCATTCAGGCCGAGGCTGCAGAATAAGGGGTTTTGTTGCGCTCAAACCCCAGTTATCAGGCCTCCATGACGCAGCAATACACAATAAACCGCCTTGGACATCAGGGCGACGGAATCGCCGATGGTCCGATCTATGCGCCACGCACTCTTCCGGGTGAAGTGGTCAGCGGTACGTTGCTGGGTCAGTTTCTGAACGATATTCGCGTCGAAACACCCTCGGATCAGCGGGTCAAGGCACCCTGCCGTCATTACAAGGCCTGCGGCGGCTGCCAGTTGCAACATGCGACCGATAATTTTGTCGCCGAGTGGAAAATTGAGGTGGTGCGCAACGCGTTGGCCGCGCAGGAGCTCAATGCCCTGATGCGGCCTATTCACACTTCGCCTGAACGATCCCGCCGTCGGGCCACCATCGCCGTACGGCGCACCAAGAAGGGTACGTTGGCCGGGTTTCATGGTCGCGCTTCTGACACGATTACCGAAATCCCGGATTGCCATTTGCTGCACCCAACCTTGATTGCGGCCATCCCGGTGGCCGAAGCCTTGGCGTTGTTGGGTGGCAGTCGGAAAGGTGTGTTGGCCGTAACGCTGACCCTGTCCGAAGGCGGTTTGGATGTTGCGGTCAAGGGCGGCAAACCGCTGGATGGACCGTTGGAGCTGGCGCTCGCGCAAGCGACCGAGCATCACGGCCTTGCCCGGCTTAGTTGGGATGATGAGGTTATCGCCATGCGTGTACCTCCGATCCAACGCTTTGGAACCGCTGGCGTCACCCCACCGCCCGGAGCGTTTTTACAAGCCACAAAAGACGGAGAACAGGCTCTATTACAGGCTGTTTCCGACGCTACGTCAGGGGCAAAGCGGATTGTCGATCTGTTCGCCGGATGCGGGACATTCTCTCTGCCGCTGGCACAGACTGCTGAAGTTCATGCAGTCGAAGGTGAGACCGAGATGACGAAGGCCTTGGATCAGGGCTGGCGCAAGGCGCAAGGTTTGAAACAGGTCACAGTCGAGGCCCGAGACCTGTTCCGCCGCCCGCTCATGCCCGATGAACTCAAGAAATTCGACGCCGTTGTGCTTGACCCGCCGCGCGCTGGGGCCGAGGCGCAGCTGGCCGAGCTGGCGCAGGCCATGCGCCCGGTGGTTGTTTATGTCTCGTGCAACCCGATCACCTTCGCCCGTGACGCAAAAATGCTGGTTAACGCCGGATATGCCCTTGAATGGGTACAGGTGGTTGACCAATTTCGATGGTCGTCACACACCGAACTTGCCGCTCGGTTCATTTTGAACAAATAACCCTGAGATAAGGACCGCCCGCATGGTGATCGCCCAACGACTGCTGCCCATCATCGAAGCACCGGCTTTCGGGAAATTCATCACCGGTGTGATCCTGTTCAACGCGGTACTGCTGGGGATGGAGACATCGCCCACGCTGATGGACGCAGCGGGTCCACTGATCGTGACGTTGGACAAGCTGTGCCTTACCATATTCGTCATCGAAATCGTCATGAAACTGATCGCCACAGGGCGCCGGTTCTTCACCAGCGGCTGGAATGTGTTTGATTTCGTGATCGTGGGCGTCGCCCTAGTTCCCAGTGCAGGGGCGCTTTCGGTTCTGCGGGCACTGCGTATCCTCCGGGTCCTGCGCGTTATCTCGGTCGCGCCGCGCCTGCGCCGAGTGGTCGAAGGCTTCATCTCAGCCCTGCCGGGCATGGCCAGCGTGTTCCTGCTGATGGCGATCCTGTTTTACATCGGCGCTGTGATCTCAACCAAGCTTTTCTCGGGCACGTTCCCCGATTGGTTCGGTGATCTGGGTCTGTCGGCCTATACGCTGTTCCAGATCATGACGCTGGAAAGCTGGTCCATGGGCATCGTCCGCCCTGTGATGGAGGTGTATCCCTACGCCTGGCTTTTCTTTGTTCCCTTCATCATGGTGACCACCTTTGCGGTGGTGAACTTGCTGGTAGGTCTCATCGTGAACTCGATGCAGGATGCCCACCATGCCGAGGATGAGGTCAAGACCGATGCCTATCGTGATGAGGTTCTTGAAAGGCTGGAATCGATTGAACGCCGACTGACGGAACAGTCGAACAGCAAAAAGTGATTTAAGTTTCGCGAAAATCTGACATAATAATTGACAAAAAAGAGCATCAGGCAGTGAAAATAATGGATCGTCGAGCATTCGGAATGGGCGCAATGGCAACGCTGAGCCTTTCAGCATGTGCCTCAGCCAAACCCAGATTTCTTTCTTATCGCGGGCCCGAGGTGACCTCGATGGTCATCAACAAAGGTGCACGCAAGCTGTATTTGCTCCATAACGAGCAGATTTTGCGGGAGTATGATATCGATCTAGGATTTGCGCCCACCGGCACGAAAAACAAAAAAGGCGATGGCCGTACGCCCGAGGGTACCTATCTGATCGACCGCCGCAATCCGCGCAGCAGGTATCATCTATCGTTGGGTATATCGTATCCCAATTCGGAAGACTTGGCTAAAGCCAAGGCCGCAGGTGTTGATCCGGGCGGCGACATCTTCATTCACGGACAACCCAATCTGCGATCCGAGTTAAAGCGGGCGAAGAAGACCCCGGATTGGACGGCAGGTTGTATTGCGGTCAAGAATGATGAGATCGAAGAGATCTACGCCATGGTGAATGAAGGAACCGTGATTACCCTGCGCCCCTAAGCAAGGTTCAAAGCGGTTTCCAGTCACCAAATCCAAATATTGTATAGTCGCGCTGGTACGCTTCCTTCGCTAGCGCTTCAAGCTGTGCGTCGTAAATCTGATCAAGTGCAAACGGCGCGTCCGGCTTGGCCCTGTTTGGCGTTGGCGGGGCTGTATGCCCAACTTTGTAGGCAAGGTCGGGCAAGGCGGTTTCCATCTCATTCTCGCGCAGGATCAGGTCGGGCATGGTGAAACCGGCCATGCCTTCCAGCGTCTGCGCCTGTCCGCACCATTCCCCATCCACACGGATCGGGGTTTGACCCGCCAAAATACTGCGCAGCATGCCCAGAAAGGCCGCGAACGCCTCGGAATGCTGATCCCGGGTATAATTGCTGAGATCACCCTTGGCAGGCAGAGGCACCTTGTACCGTCGGCTCAGCATATTGCGAATGCTCACATACGCGCCGGGGCCTGTGTGCAGAATACGGTCGCAGAACACAGCGTGCGCGCGCGCCAGCGGATGGCGTAGCACCGTGAATTTGCGGTGACCGGGATGATCCTGCATCCATTGACGGGTCTGTTTTTGATTGCGGCCGGTGATCAGGTCGGCTTGAGACACCCCGTCCAGATCGGCAATCCACCGCACCACTTCAGCCTCGGGGCCGCCGCGCACCGGAAGGTACATCAGCGAAGTTTGCGCAGCACCCACATAGCGCGAAACAGCCGGCCCGCGGTGCGGCTCGTAACTTGGGATATGGTGTAGCTTGAAGCGGTCACGTTGCGACACGGCCAGCTCCATATCACCCGGATTGGTCACTTTCGACAGGGCAGGCGCCGGGTTTTGACGTTTGAGATGCTGGTTCAGTTCCTCAAGACGTGCGCTGACGCCAAGCCACGCGGCAAGGCCGTTCAGAACGTCCAAATCTGTTAGATCGTCATAGTCGATATAGAACGGTGTTTGCCCGGTGGTCTGGAGATGTTTGAGCACTGTTTGTTGAAATGCTTGCCGCTGGTCGAGCTGTTCGGCGAATTCTTCGGCATCGAAGGTGATTTGCGCCTCCCGCCGTTGCTTAATGTTCACCAACCGCCACTGCTTTGTTTCCAAAGCGATTTTCCACGATATGTAGCTATCCAGAGGGTTGCGCATCAGAATGATTTTGGCGCAGCGCGGATCATCCAGCGCCGGTGGCAGCGCCCGCGCATCGTGGTCGCTAAAAAAGCGAAAGCCGTTCATCTCGCCCGGCGCGTTTCGGATGGCGTTGATCAGCGCCATCGGGTCGCGTTCACGATCTTCCAGGGTAAAGCCCAGAACGCTGTCCAGTTTTGGCAGGCCGACGAAATAGGGGTTAAACGCTTCTCCGTGACACGTGACGCCATCCAGCGTGTTCAGCTGTAATTCAAGCAGGTTCGAACCTGTGCGCATATCGGCCAGAACGATGAAATAATCGAAGCGGCGGGTCATTTTAGGTTACTGCACCAAATAGGGCTTCTTGAACGATTTGGACTGTGCGCCAAACACGTCATTCACAGGGAAATCCCCCATCAGATAGGGATGCATCCCTTGGTTCTTGAGGTTTTGCAGGAACTTTCCGAACCCGGTCAGATCGACCATCGTCGGTGCCTCGGTCAGATGCGTGGGTTTGGGCGCGCCCATGTCCTCCAGAACGGTCTGTAGTTGTTCCATGGGGGATTCCACAAACTCTGCCATTGTCCATATTCGGATGCGCGTCTTTGCCCGAGCGGCATCCAGTAGCTTGAGCTGTTTGCTTTCGATCTGTTGTAGGCGGGCAGCTTCGCACCGGATATCGGCAAAATTCAGGTTCGAACGGAACAATGGAACCGCCCAGGCCCCCGAGATGACCGCAATATGTGCATTCTGATCTTGCGTCAGGAATTCATTGATTTTCTGAATATCCGTTGGCCCGAATTGAAAGCACTGACGCTCGCCTCTTGTATTCCAGATGAGGTTCGACAGAAAGGCCGAGGGGTTATAGTCGCGTAGCGTGGCGCAATCGCTGAGCGCACCGTTGATGATCGTCTCATCTTCGGCAAATTGCGCCCGTTCGGGACCGAACAGATGCCCATGCACCCGCCCGCCGATGGCGTTTGTCAGCCAAGGTTCGAAATCCTCGAACAACTCGGTAAAGCCTTGAAACACCGAATAGGGAAAGGCTGTCAGGCTGCGTTCCGTAGCCGCGCGAGGGAAGCGGCTTTGCATATAAAGACCATCACGACCGCGAACGCGCCGCTCGACCGCTTTGGAAAACACCCGGTCGATCTTGCCGGGGTTGGGCTCGGCCGGGGTCAGTGCGCCTTCGTGGTCGGTCAGGAAGGTCTGATACAACCGGTTCGCGCTGTGCCAGACTTTGCGCGCCACGAAACAGTCGGACCGGCGCAGCAATTGTAGGTGATCGTCGTAGAACATGTGCGGCCGACCTTGATAGTCGAACTTCGACAGGGTCAGCGATCGGCTTTCGATATGGGTGGAATAGAGCCGTGCCAGTGTCTGGAAATAGCTTTCATCGGGAATCCAGACCTGGCGGAAATAACGATCATATTCGGCGCGCTTGGGATCCTGAAGAATGGCCGACAAGGTTTGACGGGTCAGACACCACCATTGGCTGCCCATATGCGGCACCAAACCATCGGGAATTGCGCGGCGCAATCCGAGGGTGCGTTGCAGCCGCACGTAATTGTCAAACAGCTTTCGTTGCCTGCGCCACGAGAAGGGGAACCGCAGGGTGAAACGTTCCAGATCCAGACCGCCAATCGTCCAGCTGACGTCGCGCGTGGTTGCGCTTTCGATGAAATCGACACGGGGCCGGTCGGCCAGATAGTCGATCAGATCAGCGACCGGACGCAGTGGCAGGCACGCGCCCGAAGACAGATATACATGCCGGACGTTCGGAAACTTCTCCAACATAAGCGATGCGGCGGATTGTGATGCGGCGACAATACCCCAGCCGCCCCATTCACAGACATGGCGTTCGGAAAACAGAATAAGCGGTTCATCCGAACAAGCGGCGACAAAATCGGAATAAGCCGGATCGCCGACTTTCTGATCTACATGAATGACCACAGGACAGCCCGAGGCGGCCCAATGTCGCGCCACCTGCTCAACCCGATCCAGCGCGGTGTGCACCAGCATTACGATGCCCAAGCTGCTCATGCCCAGTTCCCCTTGGACATCAGGCCGAGGATCTCAATCTGTCGCCAGTTGATGTATTTCTCGGACCATTTGTTCCAGAAAACCGGATTATCCTCTAACTGTTTGGCATAAGCCTTGTACTCGCCCGATGCAGCATAGTGCTGTCCGCGCAGCAACTCTTCTTTAGCTTTTTCCCCAAGCGTATTGATCAGCTTTGCATGCAGCAGCGCTCCGCTGGTTTTTTCACCGCCCTGCTCTTCATAGACCTGATTGAGCCCGCGCGGCAGCAATGCGTGGGTTGAGCTGACATAGGCGTAGCGCCGGTGCCATTTCACAAGAGGTATCTTGTTCAGGGCCGGGGCCTTCAGGGGATTGTCCTGAAAGAAAACTCGTGCGCGTGCACCGCCTTGAATCCACAGATTCCCATAGGTCGGGTTGCGGGTAATCATGAAGTTGCCTGAATCGAACCAAGGCGCGACTTCAAAAGGGTTCTGGCCCTCATGATAGGGCGCATCCATGATTCCGGTTTCGGGATACATGTCGATCAGCATGGTGCCGAAACTGCGCACACCAGTATCGTCCAGCCAGTCGGTCAGGGCGCGGATCGGGCGGGTATCGCAAAAAGGATAGATAAAGAATTCATCCGGATCGACCGTCAGAACCCAGTGCTTATGCGCATAGCGGCGCAGCAGGTAGTTGGACCAATCCAGACCAAAGGTCGCATTCTTGTAACCTACATCCGTCCACCACAGCGAAACGTCCGGCTGGCTGCTCAGGTATTCGCGGGTGCCGTCATCGCTGTTGTTGTCCACGCACAGGAAGTGATTGATGCCAAGCTTTCGATAGTAGTCTAAGAAATAGGGAAGGCGGATCTTTTCGTTCCGCATCACGCTCATCAACAAGATGTCGTTTTCTTTGATCTTGTTGGTGTTATCTTGCACCGCTTTCAGATCCCGACGCCGACGTAGGCAACGCAGCAGGCGGCGCTTGCGCCGCAATCTCATGCGATAGGAATCCAAAAGGCTCACGCGGCTGCCCAACCTTTTTTGATACGCGCGTCTGCCCGGGGCCGCCTGAGGCCTGAGTGGTGCCGGACATTAACGTTTTATGACATCTCTGCACCTTGTGAGGCAACGGGTTTAAATCCGGTTTACTTCCCCCCTGTGGCAGGAAATCCGCCCGCGTTCATGAGCCCAAGGTCTTGTAACTGTTGCCAATCACCTAGTTTGACCGAGTCAGAAGTCCAAAGATCAGGCCCGCTGATGATCCCGTCATAATAGGCGCCGAACCGATCGGGGTCGTGAAAATGTTGCCGCCTCTGTTTTTCGATCCGCGATTTGTCGACAACCTCGGGCAGGAATTTCGTGTGGAACAACACGCCCGAGGCGGTCTGCCCACCCGGACCGTCATATTCAAAATTCAGGAACCGAGGCAGCGCGGAATGGCACGAATTCACATAGGCCATATGCCGTGACCACCGGGTCAGAGGGATTTTGTTCAGGGTCGGTGATTTTTGGGGCTGATCTGCAAAAAACACCCGCTCGCGTACGCCGCCCTGAACCCAAAGGTTGCCCATCGGCCTTTGGCGCTGGGCACGATAGGGGCCGGGGTCAAACCAGTTCAGGCAATCGGTTGGATCGGAATGCGGATCATAACTTTGCGTGCCCAGCCGACCTTTGGGATAGAGATCCAGCATCATCGCCCCAAACGTGGCTTGTCCGCGCGCGTCCAGCCATGCGGTCAAATCGCGCAGCGTATGGGTGTTGAGATGTGCGTAGATCAGTAACTCATCGGCGTCGACCATCAACGTCCAGTGGTCGTGCCCAAATTTCCACTGCAGCCAAGTCAGCCAATCCAACCCGAACCGAGACGCGCGATAGCTTGCCGTAGTCCGCCACAGCGACACATCCGGCTGTTTAAGCAAATACGGGACCGAGCCGTCATCGCTGCCATTATCCACCATCAGAAAATGATCAACGCCCAGCGTGCGATAATGGTGAAAGAACCACGGCAGACGGCTGATCTCATTCCGCAGCGTGGTAAAGGCCAGAATGGCGCCGGGTGTGATCTTTTGCGTGTTGTCAGTCAACGACTTCAGTTGATGGCGGCTGCGAAAAGATCGCCACAACAGCCGCTTGCGTTTCAGGCGCAGCTTGTAGCGCTGCACCCAGGTAAGCGGCTGATCCTCAAGGTTCACTTGGTATAGCTGCCATTCTGATGCCAACGCCAGGCATCCGTGATCATCGTCTCTAACGTTGATCTTTTTGGTGTCCAGCCCAGCTCTTCCTTGGCTCGGACCGAGCCTGAAACTAGAAGCGTACAATCCCCGGCCCGGCGCGGGCCGATGCTGTAGGGTACCGCGCGGTTGGTGACGGCCTTGGAATGCTCGATGACTTCCATCACCGAAAACCCCGACCCGGTGCCCAGATTGAACACGCGGCTTTCTTTGCCTTGCTCAAGCCATTTCAACCCCAGAACATGTGCATCGACCAGATCACAAACATGTACATAATCGCGGATGCAGGTGCCGTCGGGTGTATCGTAATCGGTGCCGAATACAGTCAAGCCACTCCGCTTGCCGTCGATGGCGTCTAGCATCAGCGGCACCAGATGGGTTTCTGGTTGGTGGAACTCTCCAACTTCGGCATCCGGGTCGGCCCCGGCCACGTTGAAATAGCGGAAGATCACGTGCTTCAGGCCATATGCGGCTTGAAAATCACGTAAGATGTCCTCGATCGCTCGTTTCGAGGCACCATAGGCATTCAATGGCTGCTGCTGAGTGCTCTCGTCCAGCACAACGTTGTCATGTTCGCCATAGGTGGCGCAGGTCGACGAGAACACAAAGTTCAAACATCCCGCATCCACAGCCGCCTGTATCAGTGTCAGCGAACCGGTGACATTGTTCGACCAATATTTTCCGGGCTCAACCATCGCTTCGCCGACCTGACTGAGGGCGGCGAAATGTATCACGGCGGCGGGTTGGTATTTGGCGAACACTTCGTCCAGCCGGGTGCGGTCCAGCAGGTCGCCCTGCTCGAAAGGGCCGAATTTCACCGCGTCCTGCCATCCGGTGACAAGATTGTCATAGGTTACGGGCGTATACCCCGCCCTTGCCAGTGCCTTGCAGGCATGAGAGCCGATATAACCTGCGCCACCTGTAACCAGAATATTTGTCATTCAAGCCCCATAGCGGCCATCATTTCTTCGATCTTGGCCACGTCCTGCGGGTTGTTCAGCTCCCAGAACTGACGACCTTTGGCTTCAACTTCGACACACAGAACCTTGCGGCCGTTTTCCATGAAGCGCAGCTGTTCCAACCCTTCCAGTGTCTCCAGCGGACCGCTGGTCCAGCCCGGATAAGCAGTCAGAGCGTCCGGCCGATAGGCATAAACTCCGACATGGTGGAATACCGGTGTCGGGTCACTACTGGCATAGGTCTCGGCAGTGAAAGGGATCACTTCTTTCGAGAAGTAAAGCGCGCTGTGGTCATTGCCGAACACCGCTGTAGTGCCCCCGACCCGGCCTTGCTTGCGATCGTTCAGTAATCCGTTCAGTGCGTCCCCGTCACAGCGCAGCACGGGGGTGGCCACACCCGCATCTGGCGCGTTGCGCAGACCCGAGATCAGGTCTTCAACAAACCAATGCGGGGTCAAAGGCGCATCCCCTTGCAGGTTGACGACGATGTCATAACCGCCACCCAGAGCCGAGTGCGCCTCGGCGCAGCGTTCGGTACCGTTGCGGCAGGTGTCTGAAGTCATCACCACCTCGGCACCAAATCCCTTTGAGACTTCGCGGATACGGTCATCGTCGGTTGCCACAACCACGCGATCTACGCCTGACACGGAAATCGCAGCGCGCCAGGATCGTTCGATCAGAGTCATGCTGGTTCCGTTTGCCCCGGTCAGCGGAACCAGAGGTTTGCCTGGATAGCGGGTCGAAGCGTAGCGCGCGGGAATGACAATCAATACTGACATCAGGCTTCCTTCAGCTCAACGCCTGGAGCATAGGCGATGAAAAATGGATTGGCATAGCCGTCTTTGCCATAGGTCAGCGGCGAATGGTCGTCAAAGCGCACCACATGTCCGCCCGCACCGGCCAGAACCGCCTGGCCCGCAGCGGTGTCCCACTCCATGGTGCGGCCAACACGGGGGTAGAGGTCGGCCTCTCCCGTCGCCACCAGACAGAACTTCAGCGACGACCCGGCACTTTTGCTGTCGCGCACCTGATATTTGTTGATGTAATCCTCGGTCGCCTGATCCCGATGCGACTTGGATGCAACGATCATCAGCGCCGAATTGTTTGGTTTAGAGATTGATATTGGCGTCAACACGCCCGGCTGATCTTTGTCCAGTGCGCCGGTTTCCTCGACAGCTTGCCCATCGGCTTGCGTATAGAACATCCGCCCCCGCGCAGGTGCGTAAACCACACCGCGCGTCGGCACGCCGTTCTCGACCAGAGCAATATTTACCGTGAAATCGCCCCGTCGGTTGATGAACTCTTTGGTGCCGTCCAAAGGATCAACGATCAGAAAGGTATCACTCTTTTCGGAATGCGAAGCTGCCTGTTCCTCGGTCACCAGCAGGATATCTGGAAAAGCCTCGCGCAATCCGGCCGAGATCAAAGCATCCGCCGCCTCGTCCGCCTCGGTTACTGGGCTTGAGTCTGACTTGACCTTGACGTCGAAATCATCTGCTTCATAGATCTGCATGATCTTGTCGCCTGCCTGCAAGGCCAGCCGCCGGATGACGGGAATAAGCGCGTCATAAGTCACAAAAAAGCTCCGTTCCTGTGGTTTGTTGATCAGGGCATCTCACGGACTTATGATGCGATGGATACGGAACAGCAAGAATTTCGTGCCAATTTGCGGCTGACACAGCAGGAAAGAGTATTCGAGTGTTTCACTACAAGCGAAATCGGTCGTTGCTGGGCGGGGTTTTCACCACCGCTGAGCTTATATTCCATGCGGTGGTCCGCAATATCCGCTCGCAGCATTCAAATGCGGTGATCGCAATCCTGATAAACATTGTTCAGGTCGTTCTTCTGGTGACGGCGTTTTATATACTTATGACGCTAATTGGTCGAATGACCGGCATGGCCAAAATCCGGGGCGAGATGGTTTTGTTCCTGCTCTCCGGAGTTTTTCTGTTCCTGACGCATATCAAGTCTGTCGCTGCTATTGCCGGGGTTGGATCCGGCAACAATCCGATGACACTGCATTCGCCGATGACCATGATGGTGATGTTGTCAGCATCTGCCTTCGGTATACTGTACACGCAGCTTGTCTCGATCCTGGTCATCCTGTTCGTCTATAGTGTAGCAGTCTCGCCCCTTGTGATTCAGGAGCCCGGCGGCGCCTTTGGGATGCTTTTACTGGCATGGTTTGTAGGATGCTCGGTCGGTCTTGTGTTTCTGGCGCTAAAGCCCTGGTTTCCAAATACGGTTAGCATCCTGACAAGTATGTACCGTCGTCTGAACATGATATTTTCTGGCAAGATGTTCGTCGGCAACGCATTGGGTGGGTTCATGCTGACTATGTTTGCGTGGAACCCGCTGTTTCACATCATAGATCAATGCCGTGGTTTTGTGTTCCGAAACTACTTTCCCCGCAACTCCAGTTGGGAATACGCGCTTTGGGTCGGGATAATCCTGACGATGATCGGCCTGCTGGGCGAGTTCTATACCCGCAGGCAGGTCTCGAAAAGCTGGGATGCGCGACGCTGATCTTTGCTGTGCGTGCTGTATTCTGAAAACTTGTTCCCGGATATTGGATCGCACTTCACGTTGCGACTCTCAAAGTCAGGTTGATGCGTCCTCCTTTTGGCAAAAGTTTGGATGATCTAAACCGGATGCGATCCACCCCATGATAGGTCAAGCGTGCCGGGCCGCCCATGATCACCACATCGCCTGAGCTCAGCCAGATCGACTCGGTCTTGCCGCCCCGTGTTGTATTGCCGATGCGGAACAGCGCGTCATCGCCCAATGAGATCGACAGCACGGGCCACGAGAAATCGGCCTCATCCTTGTCCTGATGCAGGCCCATCTTGGTGCCTTCACCGTAATAGTTGATCAGACAGCAATCGGGCTGGCGATCCGCGCCGGTCAGGTCCTGCCAGATGGTCAAAATCTCATCTGGAATCGCGGGCCATGTCATGCCCTTTGGGTGCGTGTCCTGATACCGATAGCCCGCCTGGTCAGTGACCCATCCCAGCGCCCCGGCCGAGGTCATGCGCACTGACATTTCCTTGCCCGAAGGTGTCACGGGCCGATAAAGCGGTGCCACTTTCAGAATCGGCCTAAGCAGGTCAACTAGATGCGACTGCGCCGCCGCATCCAAATAGCCTTTCCGAATATCAAATCCGCGCAATAACAGCCGCGCCATTCCAGAATCCCCAAACCTTGCCAAAACCTTGCCAAAAAAGGCCACAGATTCCCGAAAACCTGCGTTTCTGAACGCTTGCAGGCCCCTGTTCTCGCCCTTATATACGCCTCGACGCGCGATGGTGTAGTGCTGTCGCGCACATCAATCGGGGGCAGGATGCCGCAACGGGTCCAACCCTCGGGACATCGCCTTGAATGGAAAGGGATTGAAAATATGGGAAAAGTAATCGGGATTGACCTCGGTACCACCAACTCGTGTGTGGCCATCATGGACGGCTCGCAGCCGAAGGTCATCGAAAACGCCGAAGGGGCGCGGACCACGCCCTCGATCGTCGCTTTTACAGAAGATGAGCGTCTGGTCGGTCAGCCTGCAAAACGTCAGGCGGTCACCAACCCCGACAACACGATCTTTGGCGTCAAGCGTCTGATCGGTCGTCGTGTGGATGATGCAGAAGTCGAAAAAGACAAGAAAATGGTGCCCTACGCCATCGTTGATGGCGGCAATGGCGACGCGTGGGTTGAAGCCCGCGGTGAAAAGTACTCCCCAAGCCAGATCTCGGCCTTCACTCTGGGCAAGATGAAGGAAACCGCAGAAAGCTATCTGGGTGAGGAAGTCACGCAGGCGGTTATCACCGTTCCGGCATACTTCAACGACGCACAGCGTCAGGCCACCAAAGACGCCGGTAAAATTGCCGGTCTGGAAGTGCTGCGGATCATCAACGAGCCGACAGCAGCTGCTCTGGCCTATGGTCTGGACAAAGAAGAAACCCAAACCATCGCGGTTTATGACCTTGGTGGTGGTACTTTCGACGTAACCATTCTGGAAATCGACGACGGTCTGTTCGAAGTCAAATCGACCAACGGTGACACCTTCCTGGGTGGTGAAGACTTTGACATGCGCATCGTCAACTACTTGGCGGATGAGTTCAAAAAGGAACACGGTGTCGATCTGTCTGCCGACAAGATGGCCCTGCAGCGTCTGAAAGAAGCTGCTGAAAAAGCCAAGATCGAGCTGTCCTCGACCTCGCAGACCGAGATTAACCAGCCGTTCATCTCGATGGGCTCGAACGGTCAACCGCTGCACATGGTCATGAAACTGACCCGTGCCAAGCTGGAATCGCTGGTTGGCGACCTGATTAAGAAGTCGATGAAGCCTTGCCAGGCTGCCCTGAAAGACGCAGGCCTGTCGGCTGGCGACGTGGATGAGGTTGTTCTGGTCGGTGGTATGACCCGGATGCCGAAAGTGATCGAAGAGGTCACCAAGTTCTTCGGCAAGGAGCCACACAAAGGTGTGAACCCGGACGAAGTTGTTGCCATGGGCGCCGCCATTCAGGCCGGTGTTCTGCAGGGCGACGTCAAAGACGTGGTTCTGCTGGACGTGACCCCGCTCAGCTTGGGCATCGAGACGCTGGGTGGCGTATTCACCCGACTGATCGACCGCAACACGACCATTCCGACCAAGAAGTCTCAGGTCTTCTCGACCGCCGAGGATAACCAAAACGCCGTGACCATCCGCTGTTTCCAGGGTGAGCGCGAAATGGCTGCGGACAACAAGATCCTGGGTCAGTTCAATCTAGAAGAGATCCCACCCGCACCGCGCGGCATGCCTCAGATCGAGGTGACTTTTGACATCGACGCCAACGGCATTGTCTCGGTTTCGGCCAAGGACAAAGGCACCGGCAAAGAGCAGAAGATCACCATTCAGGCCTCGGGCGGTCTGTCGGACGAAGATATCGACAAGATGGTCAAGGATGCCGAGGAAAACGCCGAGGCAGACAAGGCCCGCAAAGAGCTGGTCGAAGCCAAGAACCAGGCCGAAAGCCTTGTCCACGCGACCGAGAAATCGATCGAGGAACATGGCGACAAGGTCGACCCGTCAACCGTCGAAGCGATTGAGCTGGCCGTTGCTGCGCTGAGGGATGAGCTGGAAACGGACAATGCCGACAAGATCAAGTCGGGCATCCAGAACGTGACCGAAGCGGCCATGAAACTGGGTGAGGCGATCTATAAGGCACAGGCGGAAGAGGGCGAAGATGAGCCCGCAGCCGCAGATGCCGCGCCGGGTGACGATGACATTGTCGACGCCGAGTTCGAAGATCTGGACGACGACAAGCGTAACTAACGGGTAACCGGGCCAATTTGGGCCGGTCCGGTTGCCGGGCCGGCCCGATTACGTTGAGGCAGAAGGAAATACTGATGTCCAAACGCGACTATTACGAAGTGCTCGGCGTGTCCAAGGGCGCTTCTGCGGATGAGATCAAGAAAGGCTTTCGCTCGAAAGCCAAACAGCTGCATCCCGATCGCAACAAGGACAACCCCGATGCCGAAGCGCAGTTCAAAGAGGCCAACGAGGCTTACGATGTTCTGCGTGATGCTGAAAAGAAAGCCGCTTATGATCGCTTTGGTCACGCCGCGTTTGAAAACGGCATGGGCGGTGGCGGCGGCCGTCCCGGTGGCGGCTTCGGTCAGGGCGATTTCTCCAGCGCGTTCTCTGACGTGTTCGACGACTTGTTCGGCGACTTCATGGGTGGCCAGCGTGGGGCAGGCGGGGGCCGTCGCGCCGCACGCGGTTCAGACCTGCGCTATAACCTGCGGGTCACGCTGGAAGAGGCTTATGCAGGCCTGCAGAAAACCATAAACGTTCCTACGGCTGTGGCGTGTTCCTCTTGCGAGGGAACTGGTGCCGAAGGTGGTGTTGAACCTACTGCATGTCCGACTTGTTCCGGCATGGGCAAGGTTCGCGCGCAACAGGGCTTTTTCACGGTTGAGCGCACCTGCCCGACCTGCTCTGGTTTGGGTCAGATCATTAAGAACCCTTGTAAGTCGTGCCAAGGTGCGGGGCGTGTTGAAAAAGATCGCGCATTGTCCGTGAACATCCCTGCCGGTGTCGAGACCGGCACCCGGATTCGTCTGGCCGGTGAGGGTGAGGCCGGAATGCGTGGTGGTCCTCCGGGTGACCTCTATATTTTTGTCGAAGTTTCCGAGCACAAGCTGTTCGAACGTGACAGCGTGAACCTCTATTGCCGTGTGCCAGTCAGCATGGCCAAGGCAGCACTTGGCGGTTCGATCGAGGTGCCGACCATCGACGGTGGTCGCGGTCGTGTACAGATTCCTGCCGGCAGCCAGTCGGGTCGCCAGATGCGCCTGCGTAGCAAAGGCATGCCCGCCCTGCGTGGCGGAGGCATCGGGGATATGTTCATCGAACTTGCCGTGGAAACTCCGGTCAATCTGACCAGTCGTCAGAAAGAACTTCTGCGTGAGTTTGATGATTTGGGTGAGGATAACCATCCGGAATCTAAAAGCTTTTTCTCTTCTGTAAAGTCCTTCTGGGATGGCATGAAGGGTTAAACGGTTAAGCAGGGGGGCTCTGCCCCCATCGCCCTTTGGGCGACCCCCCCGAGATATTTATGGCCAGATGAAACAGGGGATCCGTGTGTTGCCGATCCGGCGGGCAGGGATAGAGCGCGTTAACTTTTCGGAAACCGATTCTGCGTCAGAGTGGTGTTATGACCCAAGACGCCTTTGCCGAAGCCCCCATGCTGTTCGATACGGATGAAGCACCGGCGCAGCCGCTGCCCGTTGGTCGGTTACCCTCCTACATCAAAGACCATCGCAAGCGGCTGCGCGAAAGGTTCATGTCTGGCGGATCAGCAGCGATGCCGGATTATGAACTGCTGGAACTTGCTCTGTTCCGATCCATCCCGCGTCAGGATGTGAAACCGCTGGCGCGCGCGCTGATGGAAGCGTTTGGTGATTTCAATCGTGTGTTGACGGCACCCGAGGAACGGCTGCGTCAGATCAAAGGCGTTGGGGACACGGTGATTACCGATCTGAAAATCCTTGAGGCCTGTGCCCATCGCATGGCGCGTGCCCGGGTGATGCAACGGCATGTGATCTCGGGATGGGATGCGCTTCTGGACTATTGTCACACCACGATGGCGCACCGCGAGATCGAGCAGTTTCGTGTGTTTTATCTAGATCGCAAGAATGTGCTGATTGCGGATGAAGAGCAGGCTAAAGGCACGGTGGATCATGTGCCGGTCTATCCGCGAGAGGTCGCGAAGCGGGCGTTGGAACTCAATGCCTCGGCTCTGATCCTGGTCCACAATCATCCATCCGGTGATCCGACGCCGTCGCAGTCGGATATCGATATGACCAACCGGATTCAGGATGCGTGTTCCGCCCTTGGGCTGACTTTGCATGATCACCTGATCATCGGGAAATCGGCTGAACTGAGTTTCCGCTCGCAAGGCTATTTGTAAGGGTTATCGGATCCAAACTTCGACCCGACGATTCACCTTGCGGCCCCATTCGGTGTCGTCGCAGGCCATCGGCATGGCCTCGCCAAAGCCCTCGACACTGATTTCGATGCTGTCGGGGAGGCTGGTTTCGACCGATGCCAGCACTGCGTTTCGGACGGTTTTGGCTCGCTGCAGGGCAATACGTGAATTGGCGACCGCCGCGCCCTCGCCGTCACTAAACCCAACAAAGATCAATTGACGCGCCTCCAACGTTCCGCTTTCCAAAGCTTGCGCAAGGTTCAAGATGTTTGACCGGGACTGAGCATCGGGCCGCGAAGACCCCGGTTCGAACCGAAAGGACAAAGATAGCCGCGAAAGTGGACGGAGAGTTTCGATCATGCGCTGCAACTCTTTCAACCCGACCTCAGCTCCACCGGTGCTGATCGCATTGGCCAGCCGATCGCCTTGCAGCCCAACCTGGATTGTTTCAAGGGATTGATCGACAAATCCGGCTTGCCGGATGACCATCTGTGCGGCGCTGCTTTGGGTATAGGCCAAAAACTGTCGCGCGACTTTGGGCAATCGTCGTTGCGGCAAATAGAAAAACATGGGTGAGGTCAGCGGATAATCTTCGGTCTTGACCGATTGCCGTGTTGCCGACAGGGCATGTCCGCACCCACCGGTCAGAGGCAGGGCGCGTACAGTCCCGGCCTCGGCAAGGCTGGCGACGCCGAGCGCGAACGGGTCGTTCGAGACTGTGCGCACCAGATCGCTGTTGCGGTCATGGCGTGTGATCTGAGCTGCCATATGTGCGTTGGCAGGTGCCAGCAACAAATCCTCGACCGCCTGATCCAGCCCGGAACCGACCTGCGGAAGATGCAGAGAGATCGGCGCATCGGGACCGCCGAGATCGCTCCAATTTGTGACCTCGGCGGTAAAGACCATCACCAGATCAGCAAGTGAAATCTGACGCACGGGATTGTCGCCCGACACAATCGGAACGATTGCATCCAGCGCCAAGACGCGGGACCGGCGGGTTTGCGTCAGATCTCCGAGCCCGGCGTTTTTGGTCAACTCCAGCTCGTCCGGTCGAATTTCGCGCTGTGCCAACACGATATCTGCGGTGTTCTCTGCTAGATCGGCAAACCCGTCAGAGGTGCCCGCTGCGCGAAATGTGAATCTGGCCAACGGCGCCTGCCGGTCGGGGTGATGTAGAGCGTAGACCTCCAGGTCCCCGGTGCCTTCGGAGTGCGACAGGGTCAACCCTTCCTCAGCGGCAAAGCCCTGTACAAGCGCAGGCAGCAACGTTTCCGCAATCACCGATGAGCCAGAGAACCGAACTTCGGCCACAAAATCCGTCAGGTTGGGGCAAGCTGGGCCGTCGCAGGTGACCCCTGATCCATCGACCGTCAGCTCTCCGAACTGTGTATCGACACGGTAGAATTCACCGTCGTAACCAAGAAGGGTGCCGACCACTTCGACCTTGCCGTCATGTGAGGTCAAGGTGATGTCCTGCGCGGATGCGCCCTGCGATAGGGATAAGGCAAAAAGCGCGGCGAACGCCGCACGAAGAATGCTCATTGGAAACCGTAGATCTGCCTGCTGCTTATTTGGCAGCGATTGTCAGGTCTGAGAACAGATTATTCAACACCAGAAAATCGCCAGCTGCCTCACAACCGGGCATATCCAGCGACAGGTCGCGTGAGCGTAGCCGTTCCGCGCGCCATTCCAATGATTGCACGCTTAGGGGCTTGCCGCAATTTGCTTCGGTGACCTCAGTTTCAACCGACAGAGTGATACTTCCGGCCTCGGTTGCGGTCTCGATGGGGTATGAATAAACCTCGATATTGCGCGCGACGTCCGAACCGCCCTGACCCAGATGGATCACCGAGCCCGCGCCGCCGGTCTGGGACCCTGACCACACGTGGCCTTCTTCCCCGTAACCTGCGCCGAATTCCAGCGCATGAAGCTGCAGATCGGTTTCGCCCTGCCACTGCAAGGCAAACCGGTTGAAGCTGTTGATCTCGGGCACATGCGTCGTCGCAACGGTGCCTTTCTCATCCGGCAGCGAGATCAGGAAAATAGCGTATTCCGACAGCGCCGGGATGGTCAGGTTCAAGCCGCCAAGCGCATCGGTCTCGGTGCTGAAAACCAGCCCGTTGTGATGAACCTCAATGGTCTCATTGGCGTGGCAGGGGGCCTTGACCCGCAGCCGTACGTTGGCGCCGGGCACAGCCATGGCGCGCGCGCTCATATCGCAATTCGAAGGCAAACGGCTGGTTTCTGGCGCTGAGCGTATGGATTGAGATAGATCCTTGGGACGCGTTTCTGTCGGGGAAGAAGAGGTCAGGACAACGCTTTCCAGTCCGGTCAGGTCCGAGTCCTGTTCCGAGATCGAAGCGACGCGTTCACCGCTCGGCTCAGCATTGGGTTGCTGCGCCGATCCGCTTTGCATCAAATATCCAATGGCCAGAGCGCAGGCAACGGTTCCGCCCGTGGTCACGTAGTTCTTAATGACAAACAAGACACCCTCCCCAGTTGAAGGAGCGAGTCGCAATTTGCTTCCCAATCAAGGCCAATATGTGGCCGTGAGGCGGACTCATTGTGGTGGAAAGCAGGTGACGTTAAGTCAACCTGCCGTGGCAATGTTTGAATTTTTTCCCCGAGCCACAGGGGCAAGGATCATTGCGTGACGGGTTACCCCAAGTCGAAGGATCATCCTCAACAAAACCCGGACGACTGTCACCAGACGCTTCAGCTTCGGCGATCGCCTCAGCATTCCCGGCAGCTTGATCCACAGCTTTCTGCGCCTGTGCCTGTTGCGCCGCCATCTGCGCGAGCATTTCCTTCTGTTCTTCTTCGCTCAGCGGGCGCACGCGCGACAATTGCTGAGTGACGGTTTCGCGCAAGGAATCAAGCATCCCTTCGAACAGCTGGAAGCTTTCGTTCTTGTACTCGTTCAGCGGATCGCGCTGTGCATAGCCACGGAAACCCACGACCGAGCGCAGATGCTCCAGCGTCAAAAGATGTTCGCGCCATTTGCCATCGATAGTCTGCAGCAGAACCTGCTTTTCGATGTTGCGCATGTTTTCCGGGCCAAAGGCCACGGCCTTCTGCGCCATCATTTCATCGGCGGCCTTGATCAGACGTTCGCGGATTTGCTCGTCATCCACGCCTTCCTCGGCGGCCCAGTCCTGAACCGGCGCATCGATGGTTAGCTTGTCTTTGACCGCTTCGTGCAGACCTTCTGTATCCCATTGATCTGCATATGATTTTGGCGGCATGAATTCGTCGATCATATCGTCGATCACCTGCTCACGCATATCGGACACGACATCCGACAGATCATCCGCTGACATGATTTCACGCCGCTGGCTGAACACGACTTTCCGCTGATCGTTCATCACGTCGTCGAATTTCAGAACGTTTTTGCGCATGTCAAAGTTGCGACCTTCGACTTTGGATTGCGCCCGTTCCAGCGATTTGTTCACCCAGGGGTGAATGATTGCCTCGCCCTCTTTCATGCCCAGCGTGGTCAGGACCTTGTCCAGACGTTCCGAACCGAAGATGCGCATCAGGTCATCTTCCAGGCTCAGGTAGAACACGGTGCGGCCCGGGTCACCTTGGCGTCCCGAACGCCCGCGCAGCTGGTTGTCGATCCGGCGGCTTTCATGACGTTCGGACGCCATTACGTAAAGACCACCGGCCTGCAGCACCTTTTCCTTTTCTTCCGCGTGCTTGGCTTCTTCTGCCGCACGCAACTCGGCCGGGTCAGCCTCGGGGTTTTCGGCCAGCGCCTGTAGCACCTTCATCTCAACGTTACCGCCCAGCTGGATGTCAGTACCGCGACCCGCCATGTTGGTGGCGATGGTCACCGCACCCAGACGGCCGGCATCTGCCACGATCTGGGCTTCCTGTTCGTGCTGACGGGCGTTCAGAACATTGTGCTTGATACCCTCCTTAGTCAGCATCTGGCTGATCACTTCGGACTTTTCGATCGACGTGGTGCCGACAAGAACCGGCTGACCTTTTTCACCGGCCTTTTTGACCTGTTCAATAATGGCACCGTATTTTTCGACTGTCGTGCGATAGACCTGGTCGTCTTTGTCCTCACGCGCGATTGGTTTATTGGTCGGAACCTCGACCACACCCAGACCATAGATTTCCTGAAATTCTTCCGCCTCGGTCAGCGCAGTGCCGGTCATGCCGGACAGCTTGTCATAGAGGCGGAAATAGTTCTGGAATGTCACACTGGCCAGAGTCACATTCTCGGGCTGAATCTGTACGCCTTCCTTGGCTTCGATGGCTTGGTGCAGACCTTCCGACAAGCGGCGGCCCGGCATCATCCGACCGGTGAATTCGTCGATTAGCACCACATTGCCATCCCGAACGATATAGTCCTTGTCGCGTTGGAACAGTTTATGCGCGCGCAGGCCCTGATTGACATGATGCACTACAGTGGTGCTTTCGGGGTCGTACAGCGAATGCCCCTCGGGCAGCAGACCCGCTGAAAGCAGTTGCTGCTCCAAAAACTCGTTGCCTTCATCGGTGAACGTCACGCTGCGGCTTTTTTCATCGAGCGAGTAATGATCGTCCTGCAGCGTCGGGATCACGGTATCGATGGCAGTATAAAGGTCCGATCGGTCTTGTGCCGGCCCCGAGATGATCAGCGGCGTCCGCGCCTCATCAATCAGGATCGAGTCGACTTCGTCGACGATCGCGAAATTGTGGTGCTTCTGATAGACCTGTTCCAGATCGGCCTTCATGTTGTCGCGCAGATAGTCGAAGCCCAACTCATTATTTGTGGCATAGGTGATGTCACACTTGTACGCCGCCATCTTCTCGGCATCCGGTTGGCCCGACCAGATCACACCGGTCGTCATGCCAACGGACGCAAACACCTTGCCCATCCATTCCGAGTCGCGCTTGGCCAGGTATTCGTTCACCGTGACCACATGCACGCCCTTGCCGGTCAGTGCATTCAGATAGGCGGGGAAGGTGGCGACCAGGGTTTTGCCTTCACCCGTTTTCATTTCCGAGATATTGCCCTGGTGCAGGAACAAACCACCCATCAACTGCACATCAAAGGCCCGAAGACCCAGGGCGCGCTTGGCCCCTTCGCGGACATTGGCAAATGCTTCCGGCAGCAAGTCATCCAGTTTTTCACCGTCCAGCGCTCGTTTGCGCAGCTCAGCGGTTTTCTCAATCAGGCCATCGTCGGTCAGGATCTCGAACTCCGGCTCCAGCGCATTGATCTTTTCGACCAGCGGGCGGGCCGCCTTGATCTTGCGGTCGTTCGGTGTTCCGAACACCTTTTTGGCGAGCGTTCCGAGTCCCAGCATGTTCACTCCAGCGGATCTGTTTTTTTCTTGGTTGCGACAGGCTTGCCCACCTTGCGCGCAGCCCCTAGATACGGGGGGTGAAAGGCGGCCCTGTCCAAGGCTTCAAAGCGATGTAAGGGGCAGGTTCCACAGTGTCAACGCTGCGCCCTGTCGCGGCAAAGAAATAGGATAATTCCATGCCCAAAGGCCTCACTTTTCTGCCATCGCTTGCGCTTGCTGCCGTGATGGCGTTGCCGCTGGCCGCCCAGGACGCACCGGATGCCAACACCGTGGTTGCGCGCGTGAACGGCGACGAGATCACATTGGGTCACGTCATCGCCACCGCCTCGGCGCTGCCGGCGCAGTATCAGCAGCTTGAAGATGAGGTGCTATATGATTTCATCCTCGAGCAACTGGTCCAGCAGCACCTGCTGAGCCTTGAACAGGAAGAGCTGAATACACTCAACGCCCTTCGACTGGAAAACGAAACCCGGTCCCTGCGCGCCGTGCAAACCGTCGAAGCGCTGACAGCCGCCAGTGTCACTGATGAGGCCATACAGGCCGCCTATGACACGCAATTCGCCGAGTTTCAGGGCGAAGACGAGTTCAATGCCAGCCACATTCTGGTCGAATCCGAGGACGAAGCCAAAGCTGTCAAAGCCCAACTTGAAGAAGGCGCAGATTTCGCTGAGCTAGCGAAAGAAAAATCCACAGGACCCTCTGGCCCCAATGGCGGTGCGCTGGGCTGGTTCGGCAAAGGCCAGATGGTGCCCGAGTTTGAAGGTGCCGTGCTTGGCCTTGAAAAGGGTCAGGTCTCGGATCCGGTGCAAACCCAGTTCGGTTGGCACGTGGTCACGCTGAACGACAAGCGCAAGACCGAGGCCCCCGAATTGGCGGTCGTGCGCGATGAATTGGCTCAGACCATTCGGCAAGAAGCAATTCAGGCCAAGATTGACGAGTTGACGCAGCAAGCGCAGATCGAGCGTCCCGCGCTCGAGGGCGCTGGCCCCGAGGTCATGCGCCAGCTGGAGCTGCTGCAGGAGTAACCCCGTGGCCACGATAACCAAGGTTTCACCGCTGGCCCCGGCGGCCTTCCCCGAATTGCCCGCGATCGACGGTGTGCGCTTCGCCACTGTCGAGGCTGGTGTCCGATATCAAGGCCGCACCGATGTGATGCTGGCCGTTCTTGATCCGGGCACTTCGGTGGCGGGGGTGTTCACCCGCTCGGCCACCCGTGCGGCCCCCGTTCTGGATTGTCAGGACAAGATCGGCGGGCCCCGCGACGGGCCTGCAGCGATCCTTGTGAATTCGGGCAACGCCAATGCGTTTACCGGCCATTACGGGCAGACCTCAGTGGCCGAGGTGACGCAAGCCGTCTCCAAAGCTACCGGAGTCGCGGTAGATCGGGTTTTTACCTCGTCGACCGGTGTCATCGGCGAGCCGCTGCCCCATGACCGCATCGTTGCACAGCTTGAGGCGTTGAAGGCGGGCCTCAGCCGTCACGCGATTGAGGACGCGGCGCGCGCGATCATGACCACCGACACCTTCCCGAAGGGGTCGTCGGCGCAGGTCGATATTGGCGGCCAAACAGTCTCTATTGCAGGGATAGCGAAGGGTTCCGGCATGATCGCGCCCGATATGGCGACGATGCTGGTTTATATCTTCACCGACGCTCAGATCGAGCAAACAGCGCTGCAAGCGATGCTGGGCGCGCAGACCGACCGGACCTTCAACTGCATCACCGTGGATAGCGATACCTCGACATCCGACAGCCTCTTGCTTTGCGCCACCGGGGCATCGGGCGTCGATGCCACCGGCAATGCCGCTTTCGCGCAAGCGCTGGAAACAGTGATGTTGGACCTTGCGCAGCAAGTGGTCCGCGACGGCGAAGGGGCCACGAAATTCGTAGAAATTCGTGTGACCGGCGCCGCCACGGATGCTGATGCCAAAACCCACGGGCTGGCTATCGCCAACTCCCCGCTGGTCAAAACCGCCATCGCGGGCGAGGACCCGAATTGGGGCCGCATCGTCATGGCCATCGGCAAATCCGGTGCTGCTGCAGACCGCGACCTTTTGAGCATATCGTTCGGAGACATCCTTGTGGCTGAAAAAGGCTGGGTCAGCCCCGACTACCGCGAGGAAGACGCTGCGGCCTATATGAAAGGTCAGGATTTGGTGATCGCAGTCGATCTGGGACTGGGTCAGGGCGCTTCCACCGTCTGGACCTGCGATCTGACCCACGGCTATATCGAAATCAACGCGGATTATCGCTCGTGAAGACAGTATTGGTGTCTGCTGTCGCTCTGATCGACATCGAGGGCCGCGTCCTGCTGGCCCAACGCCCCGAGGGCAAATCCATGGCCGGTCTGTGGGAATTCCCCGGCGGCAAGATCGAACCCGGAGAAACCCCCGAGGCCGCCCTGATCCGCGAATTGCACGAGGAACTGGGCATCGACACCTGGGCCTCGTGCCTCGCCCCGCTGACCTTTGCTAGCCACAGCTATGACGATTTCCATCTGCTTATGCCGCTATTTGCCTGCCGCAAATGGGAGGGGATTCCGCAATCGAAAGAAGGTCAGGCGCTGAAATGGGTGCGTGCGAATGATCTGAGGAACTACCCGATGCCTGCGGCAGATGTGCCGTTGATCCCGGTTCTGAGGGATTGGTTGTAGTTCAGGAGCAGCGCAAACTGTCAAAAGCTCTGGCTGGCTGACAGGCAGATTATCTTTCACGAAAATGGTCAGCTGCGCTGAAAAATCCGGGCTGCCTTCATCACCGGTTCAACGTAAACGCCATAAAGTGATCGATAATCTTTGGTTTCCGGCCCGATACCGAACTGCAGGTCTTCGCGGCCTTGAGGCACATAGAGCGTCCCGCCCAGCCTGTCCCAGATTGCCAACCCGCCACCCATGTTTTTATCCCAGTGCTTGGGATCACTTGAGTGATGGATCTGATGCATGGCTGGCGAAATCAGCCATTTTTCGACATGCGGGCCAAAGCTGACCCATGCTGGACTGTGACGCAGGACACCGCCGATAATGTTGGAGGCAAAGAAAATGACGTTCGCCCCACCAATTTGATAGACCGTCAGATGATCTCCAAACAGGCCCCAAAACACACCATTTACTATCGCGGCTGCGCCTACCGTGCAGAACACGAAAAATACAGTATCGAACGGGTGGTGCCGTTCAGCTGTCGCAAAGTTCAAATGTTCTGCTGAGTGATGGATTTTGTGGAATTCCCAGAGCAACGGAACCTTATGTTGCAGATAGTGCAACCACCAGCGCATGAAATCGTTGACCAGATACAACGTAATGGTCAGTGCGATTGCGGCCCAAACCGAACCTTCATCATTTTGAAGATTTACGCCCAGAGTTCTGATCTCATCTGCGATTACAGGCGTCAATTTCCAAAGCGTCCTCACAATCCAATCGAGTACGAACACATAGAGGACCGGATTAAGCACGAGAATTACGTAGTCGATAAACGCCGAACGGGATCGCCAAACCTCTTTCCTGAAAAAGACGGAAAGGAACCTTCGGTCATCTCCCCCAATCCTATGAGCATAGATAGCAATGAGCATTCCGCACAGAATATACACCCAAAAATGCCGCAGGTTTGCATTATCAACAATGCCTGAGATCTTGGATACGGCTATCTGAGCCAGTTCTGATGGATCCATTGCACCGCGCCCGCGTGTATTTTCCGACATGAGTCCTGTCACATAAAAAACCGGCGGAATTATGACGCTTTGTTTCGTTCTGCCAGTCGTCTACCCCGCCTCACAGATCGCTAAATTTTGCGTTTAGCGAACCCTGCTGCTGTTCCTATAGTCTCCACTCGTGATCTTGATTTGTTCTTTCCGCTAAACACGGGCAACAAGACAATAGGTCCGTCGCGATCTGCTTTATGACGGGACCGCCCAACTCAAAGGGATGTAAGTTTTGTACAACTCGAAAGGTTGACCCAGCCTCCTTGTTACAATTCGTAAGAATTGAGAAAACATCAGGCAAAACTTGACGCTGATCGTTACGACGTCCCTTATCGGGGCATTGGCGTTCGGGCACCATCCCGAACCCGCCATTTTCGGCCCGGGGAGGGGTCGGATGGGGAGGAGAGAAAGATTGGCTCAGACGCAGTCGGGCGCTGAAGGGATGGACTCTCTTCCGGCGCTATTACACCGCAATGTGACCCAGTTCGGGGATGCCCCGGCCTATCGGGAAAAGGAATTCGGGATCTGGCAATGCTGGACCTGGGCGGAAGCCGCCAAAGAAATCCGTGCCATCGCGCTTGGGTTTCTAGAACTTGGCGTTGAAAAGGGTGACCATATTGCTGTGATTGGTCGGAACCGTCCCGCCCATTACTGGTCGATGGTTGCCGCTCAAATGGTAGGCGCGGTGCCGGTGCCTCTGTATCAGGATTCGGTCGCCGAAGAGATGGCCTATGTGCTGGAACATTGCGGTGCGAAATATGTCGTCTGCGGTGATCAGGAGCAGGTCGACAAGGTCATTGAAATTCAGGAAAACCTGCATCAGGTCAAACACATACTCTACACCGACAAGCGCGGGATGCGGAAGTATGACCACTCGCAGATGAACGCGCTTGAGGACATCATGGCCGAGGGCAGTGCGGGGCACGCGCGGTTTGATGCGGAACTGGACAAGCGCATTGCGGCGATCACTTACGATGATACCTGCGTTATGCTTTATACCTCGGGCACTACGGGCAAGCCCAAGGGCGTGGTGCTGTCGAACCGCAATGTTATCGAAAGCGCTAAGAACTCGGCGGAATTCGATCATCTGACCCGGAACGAAGACATCCTGTCTTACCTGCCGATGGCTTGGGTCGGCGATTTCATATTCTCCATCGGTCAGGCCTACTGGTGCAGTTTCTGTGTGAACTGCCCCGAAAGCGCCGATACGATGATGACCGACCTGCGCGAGATCGGGCCGACCTATTTCTTTGCTCCACCGCGCGTGTTCGAGACCCAGCTGACCAATGTGATGATCCGGATGGAGGATGCGGGCAAGCTGAAGCAGCGCATGTTCCATTATTTCATGGCCCATGCCAAGAAGGTGGGTGGCCTGTTGCTGGACGGCAAGCCGGTGGGCTTTGGCGACAAGCTGAAATACACGCTGGGCAATTTGCTGGTCTATGGCCCGCTGAAAGATACGCTTGGCTATGGCCGGTTCCGTGTGGGCTATACGGCGGGTGAAGCGATCGGGCCGGAAATCTTTGATTTCTACCGCTCTTTGGGCATTAACCTGAAGCAGCTTTACGGTCAGACCGAAGCGACCGTGTTCATCACCGTGCAGCCGGATGGCGAGGTACGGGCGGATACGGTTGGTGTTCCGGCGCCGGATGTCGAGCTGAAGATCGATGATAAGGGCGAGATTCATTACCGCTCACCCGGCGTGTTCGTCGAGTATTACAACAACCCGGATTCGACGGCTTCGACCAAGGATGCCGAAGGTTGGGTGGCGACGGGGGATGCCGGGTTCATCGAGGAGAATTCAGGCCATCTGCGGATCATTGATCGTGCCAAAGACGTGGGCAAGATGGCTGATGGTTCGATGTTTGCGCCGAAATATGTCGAGAACAAGCTGAAGTTCTATCCCGATATTCTTGAAGTCGTGCTGTTCGGGAATGGCAAGGATCGATGCGTGGCTTTCATCAATATCGATTTGACAGCGGTTGGAAACTGGGCGGAACGCAACAACGTGGCCTACGCGTCCTATCAGGAACTCGCGGGACATCCTCGTGTGTTAGAGACGATTCGGAGCCACGTTGAAGAGGTAAACAAGTCGGTCGCGGCGGATGAAATGCTATCGGGCTGTCAGGTGCATCGCTTTGTGGTTCTGCACAAGGAACTGGATGCCGATGATGGCGAGATGACTCGGACCCGCAAGGTGCGGCGTGGGTTTGTCGAGGACAAATTCAGCGACATTATTGCGGCGTTGTATGACGGGTCGTCGAGCGTTTCGACCACGACTGAAGTGACCTATGAAGATGGTCGTAAGGGATCGATTTCTGCGACGTTGGAAATTGTCGATGCGCCAGTGGTTCCGGTCGCGCAGCACAAGGTGGCGGCGGAATGAGTGGGCTGAAGCGCGCCGCTCGACCTGCGGTCATCGCCCCGCCCGCCGTCCCGTTTTTGTGTCAGGGAGGTTCTGATGCTGGATAACTCCGAAGGATATGTCACCGAAGACGGCCGCAAGATCGGCGGTGTGGTGATGGAGATGAAGAACATCACCCTGCGCTTTGGCGGCGTGGTGGCGATCAAGGATATCTCGTTCGACATCCGTGAAGGTGAGATCCGTGCGATCATCGGGCCGAACGGGGCGGGTAAGTCCTCGATGCTGAATGTGATCTCGGGCTTTTATGTTCCGCAAGAGGGTGAGGTTTGGTTTCACGGTGCCAAACGCCCGCCGATGCGGCCCTTTGAAGTAGCCCAGCAAGGGATCGCGCGGACGTTCCAGAACATTGCCTTGTTTGAAGGGATGAGCGTTCTGGACAACGTCATGACCGGGCGTTTGGGTTTTATGAAGACCAATATTCTTCAGCAGGCGCTGTGGAAGGGTAAGGCCGAGGCAGAAGAGACCGAGAATCGCGAGGCGGTCGAGAAGATCATTGATTTCCTTGAGATTCAGCACATCCGCAAAACGCCGGTGTCCCGGTTGCCTTACGGGTTGAAGAAACGGGTCGAACTGGCGCGCGCGCTGGCAGCGGAACCGAAATTGCTGCTGCTGGATGAGCCGATGGCCGGGATGAACGTCGAAGAGAAAGAGGACATGAGCCGCTTTATCCTCGACGTGAATGACGAGTTTGGCACCACGATTGCGCTGATCGAGCACGATATGGGCGTGGTAATGGATCTGAGCGACCGTGTGGTTGTGATGGATTACGGCAAAAAGATTGGTGACGGCACCCCGGATGAGGTGCGCAACAACCAAGAAGTCATTGATGCCTATTTGGGGGTCAGCCATGACTGAGGTCCGGGCAGAATTGGGGAGGGGCTGGCATGCCTGAACAATTAATCTTCGCGATGGAGGTCATCCTCAACGGTCTGATGGCTGGGGTGCTGTATGCGCTGGTCGCGCTGGGCTTTGTGTTGATCTACAAGGCGTCGGGGATTTTCAATTATGCCCAAGGGGTTATGGCCCTGTTTGCGGCGATGACGCTGGTCGGAATCATGAACGGGCAGGTGCCTTTTGCGCACCTGATCAACGCGACTTTCGGCACGCACGTCTATAATTTTGGTTGGAATGTGCCCGCGTTGCTTGCGATTATTCTGACCATGGCCGTGATGGTGTTGCTGGCCTGGTGCGTGCAACGGTTCGTCATGCGCCATCTGGTCGGGCAAGAGCCGATCATCCTGTTCATGGCGACCATTGGTCTGGCCTATTTCCTTGAGGGCGTCGCCGACCTGATGTGGGGGTCCGAGATCAAGACGCTGGATGTGGGTCTGCCGCAGGGTATCAACCTGTGGATTGACGAGACGACCTTTAATATCTTCGACTACGGTTTCTTCATCGACAATCTGGACATCGTGGCCACGATCATCGCAGCACTTCTGGTGGCGGCTCTGGTCGCGTTCAGCCAGTACACCAAGCAGGGTCGGGCGATGCGTGCGGTGGCGGATGACCATCAGGCGGCGCTATCGGTCGGGATTTCGCTGAACTTCATCTGGATCATGGTCTGGTCGGTCGCCGGGTTTGTGGCGCTGGTCGCGGGCATCATGTGGGGCACCAAATCGGGCGTTCAGTTCTCGCTGTCGCTGATCGCGCTGAAGGCGCTGCCGGTGCTGATGCTAGGCGGGTTCACCTCGATCCCCGGAGCCATCGTCGGTGGCCTGATCATCGGTGTGGGTGAGAAACTGTTCGAGTTCGCCATCGGCCCAATGGTTGGCGGTGCGACTGAGAACTGGTTTGCCTATGTATTGGCGCTGATATTCCTCGTGTTCCGACCTCAGGGCCTGTTCGGCGAGAAGATCATCGAGAGGGTGTAGGGCGTGACCAAGCTGATTGCCATCATCAACGTGATCGCATGGGCGGGGTTTTGGGCTTTCGGCTACATCGCCCTGACATCGAGCGATCTGACCGAGGGCCAACTTGTGATCGCTGTAATTCTGGCCTTTGCCGGGCTGGTCATGGGCATCCTGGCTTACATGAAACTGGTGCGCGCTTCCGAGGCCACCGGATATGCCAAAGGGTCCAATCAACTGGACGCCGCCGCCCGCAATCGGGCGCAGGAAGAATGGGGAAAGTAAGATATGTTCTATCGTGAGGCCGGGGATTTCAAAACCTCATATATCGCCGACAGCCAGACTTTCCCGATCAAGTTTGACCGGTATCGGTACTATGCCGTTCTGGCGGTGGCGTTCGGTATTATTCCGTTCATCATCAACGATTATTGGGCCAACGCGCTGCTGCTGCCGTTCCTGATCTATGCGATTGCGGCGATTGGGCTGAACATCCTGGTGGGCTATTGCGGACAGGTTTCGCTGGGCACCGGCGGGTTCATGGCGGTGGGGGCTTATGCCTGCTACAAACTGATGACAGCGTTTCCGGATGTCAGCATGTTCATTCATGTGCTGCTGGCAGGCGGGATCACGGCCATCGTGGGCGTGTTGTTCGGCTTGCCCTCCTTGCGGATCAAGGGGTTCTATCTGGCGGTGGCGACGCTGGCGGCGCAGTTCTTTCTGGTGTGGCTGTTCAACCGGGTGCCGTGGTTCTACAACTATTCGGCTTCGGGTCAGATCAATGCACCGGAACGCGACGTATTTGGGATCATCATCACCGGCCCGAATGCTCCGGCATGGGCGACTTATCTGTTCTGCCTGATCTTCCTGACCGTCTGCGCGATCATCGCGCGTAACCTGACCCGCGGCACCACTGGTCGTACCTGGATGGCAATCCGCGACATGGACATCGCGGCCGAGATCATCGGGGTGAACCCGCTCAAGGCCAAGCTGACAGCTTTTGCCGTCAGCTCGTTCTTTGTGGGCATCGCCGGGGCGCTGTTCTTTGCGGTCTATCTGGGCGCGGTCGAGGTTGGAGAAGTGTTCGGCATTCAAAAATCGTTCCTGGTGCTGTTCATGGTGATTATCGGCGGATTAGGGTCTATTTTTGGATCCTTTGCCGGTGCCGCCTTCCTCGTGTTGCTGCCAGTCGTTTTGAAACTGCTTGGCGTCGATCTGCTGGGCTGGCCCACAGATATCGTGGCGCACCTGAACCTCGTCATCGTCGGTGCTCTGATCATCATGTTCCTGATCCTCGAACCGCACGGTCTGGCGCAGCTTTGGCGTGTGGCGAAAGAGAAACTCAGACTCTGGCCGTTCCCGCACTAAGGACCGGCCCAACGAAAAGAAGGGTGTGAAACCCGAAACCCAACATCGGATCAACCAAGGGAGGAGACACCCGATGAAAAAGAAACTGGCAACCCTGGCGCTGGGCGCCGTGATGGCCGCAGGTCCGGTCATGGCCGACCTCGTATTCCCGTCGCTCAGTTACCGGACCGGGCCTTATGCGGCCGGCGGTATCCCATTTGCGGACGGATATGCCGACTACTTCACACTGCTGAACGAACGCGATGGCGGTATCGGCGGTGTTGCGGCCAACGTGATCGAATGCGAGACCGGATATAACACGGAAAAAGGCGTGGAATGTTATGAATCGACCAAGGGCGAAGGTGCTTTGGTCTATCAGCCCCTGTCCACCGGCATCACCTATCAGTTGATCCCTAAAGTGACCGCAGACGGCATTCCGCTGCACACAATGGGTTATGGCCGCACCTCGGCGGCGAACGGTAAGGTGTTCAGCAACGTGTTCAACTATCCTGCCAACTACTGGAACGGGGCGTCGGGCGCGATCAACTATCTGCTGGACGAAAACGGTGGCGACTTGAGCGGCAAGAAGATCGCGCTGGTCTATCACAACTCGGCCTATGGCAAGGAACCGATCCGTACGCTGGAAACACTGGCTGAAAAACATGGCTATGACCTGACCCTGCTGCCGGTCGACCACCCCGGTCAGGAGCAGAAGTCGCAGTGGCTGCAAATCCGCCGGGAAAAGCCCGACTATGTGATCATGTGGGGCTGGGGCGTGATGAACCAGGTCGCCGTGCAAGAAGCCGCCAATATCCGCTTCCCGATGGAGAACTTCATCGGCGTCTGGTGGTCCGGGGCCGAGTTTGATGTTGAGCCTGCGGGTGATAAGGCCACCGGTTACAAAGCGCTGACCTTCACCGGTCTGGGCGACGACTATCCTGTCTATGACGACCTGAAGAAATATGTCGTCGATGCGGGCAAAGCTGCAGGCGCCGGTGATCAACTGGGTACGGTGCAGTACAACCGCGGCCTCTATGCTGCGATGCTGGCCGCAGAAGCAGTGAAAACCGCGCAAGAGATGCACGGCACTGCCGAAATCGACGCATCGATGATGCGCGATGGCATGGAGGCGCTGGAGATCACCAACGCCAAGATGGAAGCGTTGGGTATGGCCGGTTTCGGACCTGAATTCGCGGTCTCATGCGAAAACCACGGCGGCCCAGGCCTTGTCGGCGTTGTTCAGTGGGATGCAGCGGCGGGTACCTGGAACTCGATTCAGGGCTTCGAACCGACTGACGCTGAGGTCATCAACGCACTGATCGACGAAGACTCGGGCGCATATGCTGCTGAGAACAATATTTCTCAGCGCTGCGAATAAGGTGCTCTGAACCAAACGGGGCGGCGGATCGCTGCCGCCCCGAACCCCACACTCGCACAAGGACACGCACTGATGTTGGATGCGGCACAAACCACTGACGTGCAGGCGGAAACCCTGCTTGAGGTCAACAATATCGAGGTGATCTACAACCATGTGATCCTTGTTCTGAAAGGCGTCAGCCTGACTGTGCCCAAGGGCGGCATCACAGCCCTACTGGGTGGCAATGGTGCGGGCAAGACAACCACTTTGAAGGCCGTGTCGAACTTGCTGCATTCGGAACGGGGCGAGGTCACCAAAGGCTCGATTAAATATCGCGGCGAGGGCGTGCATGAAAGCGACCCGGCTGCCTTGGTGGAGAAGGGCGTCATTCAAGTCATGGAAGGCCGCCACTGTTTCGAACACCTCACAGTCGAAGAAAATCTGCTGACCGGTGCCTATACCCGTAAGGACGGGTCTGCCGCGATCCAGCAGGACCTGGAACTGGTTTACAATTACTTCCCACGCTTGAAGGAACGCCGTCGTAGTCAGGCCGGTTATACTTCGGGCGGTGAGCAGCAGATGGTTGCGATGGGCAGGGCTCTGATGTCGCGCCCCGAGACCATCCTTCTTGATGAACCCTCAATGGGTCTAGCCCCGCAACTTGTCGAAGAGATTTTTGGCATCGTAAGGGACCTGAACGAGAAGGAAGGCGTGTCCTTCCTGCTGGCTGAGCAGAACACAAATGTGGCTCTAAGGTTTGCTCATTACGGTTATATTCTGGAATCTGGCCGCGTGGTGATGGACGGCCCCGCCGCTGAATTGCGCGAAAACCCGGACGTAAAGGAATTTTATCTCGGCATGTCTGACGAAGGCCGCAAGAGCTTTCGAGACGTGCGCTCATACCGCCGCCGCAAGAGATGGCTGTAAGCGGGTGGAGGATATTTCAATGACCTATTTTGATAAGCTTGAAACCCGATCCGCTGACGAGCGCACCGCTGATCACGCGCGCGCCTTGCCAGAACAGATTGCCCGCGCGCAAAAAGCGCCCGGATATGCCGGCATCCTGTCCAACGTGGACGCCGGCACAGTGACAGACATGCAGGCGCTGGCACAACTGCCGGTTCTGCGAAAATCCGATCTGACAAAGGCGCAGGGCACCCGGCCTCCGTTTGGAGGGTTCACCGTCAAACCGGCGCGGAATTTCCAGCATGTCTTTCAATCTCCGGGGCCAATCTATGAACCCGGCAGCACTGATCACGACTGGTGGCGCATGGGCCGGTTCCTGAATGCTGCAGGGGTTGGTCCGGGCGATATCGTTCAGAACTGTTTTGGCTATCACCTCACCCCCGCGGGCATGATCTTTGAAAGCGGCGCGCAGGCCGTTGGCGCGTCGGTCCTGCCTGCAGGTACAGGTCAGACCGAGTTGCAGGTGACCGCTGCGCGCGATGTGGGTTGCACCGCATATGCAGGTACGCCCGACTATCTGAAAGTCATACTTGATAAAGCCGAAGCCATGGGCGTCGCGCTGAAATTTTCCAAGGCCGTTGTGGGTGGCGGGGCGCTGTTTCCTAGCCTACGACAGGATTACGCCGATCGGGGCATCGTCTGCCTGCAATGCTACGCGACCGCTGATCTGGGCAACATAGCTTATGAAAGCCCTGCGATGGAGGGTATGATCATCGACGAACACGTGATCGTTGAGATCGTCACCCCCGGCACAGGAACCCCGGTTGCACCTGGTGAAGTAGGTGAGGTGGTTGTGACCACGCTGAACCCCGATTACCCGTTGATCCGTTTTGCCACCGGCGATCTGTCGGCGATCATGCCCGGAGAGTCTCCGTGCGGGCGCACAAATATGCGTATCAAAGGCTGGATGGGTCGCGCCGATCAGACCACCAAGATCAAGGGCATGTTCGTCCGTCCCGAACAGGTGGCCGCGCTGGTCGACAAGCATGATGAAATCGTCAAGGCGCGTGTCATTGCGGCGCGACAGGGCGAGATGGATACCATGACCGTTCAGATCGAAAGCCCCTGCGAGAACGATGGTGCCTATGCAAAATCGGTGGTCGAAGTCCTGAAACTGAAAGGCGCGATTGAAGTTGTGGCGCCGGGCTCTTTGCCCAAAGATGGCTTGGTGATCGAGGATCAGCGCGTTTATGAATAGGGATCTGCGGCAAACATTGCCGCAGTTTTTGTTAGTGGGCCCACTGGTGTTTCTTAGAGTTTTAGTCGATTAAAGGCAGACCCTATGGGATTCTCAGTCAGACGCGATGGCCGAAGTCGAATATTCAGAACACGGAACGCATAACCGCGGCGCCCTAGGCACACGCTTTGTGGGCGGCATTGCCTATGTCGTGGCGGCCGCTTGTCTGTTGCCAATGGTGGCGGTTGTTCTAGCGGCGGTGACCGGTGGCACCGACACAATTTCCCATTTGTTAGAGACTGTTTTGCCTGGCTATGCGCTGACCACGGTGATCCTGGTGGTGCTGGTCGCAGCAGGGACGTTTTCGATTGGCGTCGGCGCTGCGTGGCTGGTCACGATGACCCGCTTTCCCGGAGTGCGGTGGCTGGAAATCGCTCTGGTCCTGCCGCTGGCCTTTCCGGCTTATGTGCTGGCCTATGCCTATACCTTCATTCTGGATCACCCCGGAATCGTTCAGACCACGCTGCGGGATGTGACCGGCTGGGGCCCGCGCGACTATTGGTTCCCCGAGATTCGCTCGACCGAGGGCGCGGCGGTGATGTTGATCCTGGTGTTGTATCCCTATGTCTATTTGCTGGCGCGCGCGGCATTTCTGCAGCAAAGCGCCACGGCCTTTCTGGCGGCCCGGGCGCTGGGCAATGGCCCCTGGCATGCCTTTTGGCGCGTATCCCTGCCGATGGCACGACCGGCGATTGCGGGGGGCGTCTTGCTGGCGGTTATGGAAACCATCGCCGATTTCGGCACAGTCGCCTATTTCGGAGTGCAGACTTTTGCCACTGGCATCTACACAAGCTGGTTTTCCATGGCTGATCGCGCTGCTGCGGCGCAACTCGCCCTTTGTCTGTTGGGTTTTGCGCTTGTCATGGCCGTGGCCGAGCGGACACAGCGCGGCAAAGCCAAATACTATCAGGCAGGCAAGCGCCACGCACGTCTGCCAGCGGCGCAACTCAAGGGATGGCAATCACTTGCGGCATTTCTGCTATGCGCAATTCCCGTTCTGTTCGGATTCCTTCTGCCTGTGGTTATCCTGGTGCAGATGGGGTTGGAATCCGAGCAGAACCTGCTGTCGCGCCGATATATCGGGTTCATACAGAACTCGCTGACACTGGCGGGGACTGCGGCGGTTATCACCGTCAGCGCGGCGATTTCGATAGGATTCTTCCAACGCCTGCGCCCCGGGCGCGGGTCCGCCATGGCGGCTTATGTGGCGCGGTTGGGCTATGCGGTGCCGGGTGGCGTGATTGCCGTGGGGCTGATCGTCCCCTTTGCGGGATTCGACAACGCACTGGATGCGTGGATGCGCCAGACCTTTGATATCTCGACCGGATTGCTGGTCACGGGATCCATCTGGTTGCTGATCGCGGCCTATATGGTGCGCTTTCTGGCCGCCGCGCTCAGCGCCTATGAGGGCGGGCAAAGTACCGTTCACGCCAATATGGATGCCGCCGCGCGGTCACTGGGTCAAACCCCGTTAGGAACGCTGCGCCGGGTACATCTGCCGATCCTTACGCCTTCATTGCTGACGGCACTGTTGATTGTCTTTGTGGATGTGATGAAAGAGCTGCCCGCGACCCTGATCATGCGGCCTTTTAACTTCGACACGCTAGCAGTGCAGGCCTATCGTCTGGCCTCGGATGAGAGGCTTGAAGGTGCAGCGGTTCCGTCGCTGGTTATTCTGGCTGTCGGGTTGCTGCCGGTGATCTTGATTTGCCGTCAGGTTGGGCGCAGATAGCGGGCGGGCGATCCAAAAATACAACACCTTGATGCCAGTGGGCTTGATTCGACGGCGATTTCCGGCAAGGCTTGTCATATGAACATGCAGCCTCCCAGCCGGTTCGGGTCCGGCTCTGCCCAGATGCCGGTCGCGTTTGACCGGCGCGAGATGTCTCAAATCCTGTCTGTTTATGGCCGAATGGTTGCTGCCGGTGAATGGCGCGACTACGGAATCTCGAACCTGCGGGATATGGCGGTGTTTTCGATCTTTCGGCGCACGGCGGAACATCCCATTTACAGGGTCGAGAAGCACCCGCGTCTGCGGCTACGTCAGGGCATGTATTCCGTGGTCGGCATGGATGGGCGTATTTTGAAGCGCGGGCACGATCTGCGCGCGGTTCTGAGGGTTCTGGAACGCAAGCTTATCCGTGCGGTTGACCTGGATTAGAGCCTTTTGTGCGCTGTAACCGGCCCGTCACCCTGGGCAGCGATCCGGGCAATCGCTTGATCCATCGGTTCGAGCGCGACGGCCATGTGATAGGCGTTGGCGTGAAGTAGAAGGTTTTCGGCGGCAACCCAGGCCACATGGCCTTTCCAGAACAGCAAGTCTCCGCGCCGTGCGGGATCGCCCTCGGGCACCGATCCACCAACTTCGCGTTCCTGATCGCCGCTGTCTCCGGGACAAGGGACGCCGCAGGCGAGCAGTGCGAGCTGTACGAGGCCCGAGCAATCCAGCCCGAATCGACTGTTACCACCCCAAAGATAAGGGGTGCCGAGAAAAAGTTCGGCCGCGGAAACGGGATCGGTCAGCAGGGAATAAGCGGGCACGGCATGCACCCCCGGAATGAACCCGATTGGCGTTTCCAGAAACCCGCCCTCCTCAGACAGAGCCCTGATTTTACTGCCAAAGCTAAGAGAGGTCAGATCGCGGCTTTTTATATCGGGCTTCTGATAGGCATGGGTCGAAGCGGCGACGATCCAGTGAGTCTGTGGCTCAATTGGTCCCAGATCGTCCGTCGCCACCCATCCGGTATAGCCGTCCTTGCTGGCTGAGATCTTGCTCCAGCCGTTTTGGTCGTCCAAAACAGTGACCGTGTCGCCGAACAACAATTGCCGGTCGCGCGGACCGTCAGGGTGGCGCAGCAGGTCTATGACCGGTTGAATGATGCGCGCCTGAGTCATAGGCCAAGGATCTCTGGCAAAGCCCCCAGGAGGGCACGCGGGCCTTGGCCCAAACCACCCTTGCTGCGACCGGGTTCCTTACTGCGTTGCCACGAATAGATGTCAAAATGCATATAGCGACTTTCGGCAGCGAACCGGCGCAGGAACAGTGCCGCGGTGATAGAGCCTGCAAATCCACCAGAAGGCGCATTGTCGAGGTTAGCGATGCCGGGTTCGATCATCGCTTCATAGGGGTCATGAAAAGGCATGCGCCAGACCGGATCAGCGGCAGCCCGGCCAGCACGCGCCAGCACGTCCGCGGCTTTGTCGTCATCGGTATAAAACGGGGCCAGATCAGCGCCCAATGCAACCCGGGCCGCGCCAGTCAAAGTGGCCATCGAGATGAGCAGGTTTGGTGCCCCTTCATGCGCCAGAGTAAGGGCATCGGCCAGCACCAACCGACCCTCGGCATCAGTGTTGTTGATCTCAACCGTTAGCCCATTACGCGCCGTCAGGATGTCGCCGGGGCGGAAAGCATTGCCCGCTACTGCGTTTTCGACCGCCGGGATCAGGACCCGTAATTGCACCTTCAGATCCAGCACCATGATCATACGGGCCAGACCCAGAACATTGGCCGCTCCGCCCATATCTTTTTTCATCAACCCCATCGACGCACCGGGTTTCAGATTCAGGCCGCCGGTATCGAAACAGACCCCTTTCCCAACTAATGTTAGTTTTGGCCCTTGATCGCCCCAGTTCATCTCGATCAGACGCGGGGCCTGTTCGGCAGCACGCCCCACCGCGTGGATCATCGGAAAATTCTGTTCCAGCAACGCATCGCCTGTGATGACCGAGATGTCTGCGCCGTGTTCCCGTGCCAGTGCCTCAACCGCGTGTTGTAATTGCACCGGGCCCATGTCCGAAGCGGGTGTGTTGACCAGATCCCGTGTCAATGCCTCGGCATTGGCCATGATTTCGATCCGCCGGGCATCTACGCCCTCGGGCGCGATCAGCGTGGCGTTAGCCGGGCTTTGCGCTGCATAGCGATCAAAGGCATACCCCGTCATCAGCCAGCCCAGGCATTCAGCCTCAAGCACATCTGCGGGAACGCCCGAGGCGATATGATAGGTGCCCTTGGGCAGCGATTCTGCGGCAGCGGCTAGCGGAAATCGCTTGCGTACCCGTTTTGCCGCGCTGCCATATCCCGCCAAGGCAAACTGCGGATTACCATCTGTGCCGGGCACCAGAAGTGTTTGACCCAGAGCTCCGGAAAACCCATCGGCCGCAACCCAAGCTCGGATATGATCCGGCTGATCGGTCAGCCAGCTTTCAAAATCTGATTGCTCTAACACATGTAGTGGCAGCGATGGGTCGGAGGCAGGGGCGAAGGACAGTGTCATGCGTGTCTCGGCTGGTTGGATTTTCGCCCAGACTATCTGTCTGCGGCGCACTCGCAACCCCCCTCAGACGGATAGATCTTGCTGGTCCCAGACCGCAGTCAGCGATCGCTCGCCCACCCGGATCAGGCGGCTCAGAGTCGCCCCTGTCGCGACCGCATCGCCAGCGTCGACAGTACAGGCTACATCGCCTGCCACACGTGCCAGTGCTGTCATGCCGATTTGCTCGGATATGGCCACGAGAGATTTTGCGCATTTGCGCAGCCCGGCCCAATCGCGTTGCCGCCAAAACCGTTCACAATTCGACAGCCGCAACGCCAGTTCTTCAACCGTGCGGCACAGCACGTCCATCGCGTTGGTGTCGCCGAGCTGATTGTACAGGCTGCTCAGGCGGTCCGGGTCCAGACGCACGGGTTCTTTCTGTTCCAGTGTGATAATCTTGTCCACCACATTCACCCCAATTGAAGTGCCCCCACGGCACTGTCAGAGATTGGCGGCAAAATACTTTGCAAAACCTTGCACCGGTTCAAAAGAATGGGTCGAATTTTCTGAGAATTCAGGCTTCCACGCGGTTCTGTGGGCAAAATTGGGCGAGAGTCAGGTCACACCTCTTGCGTTGACGCTCACTTGCTGCCAGTACCATAGAAACCGGACAGAGAAGGACAGGATCATGCCGATTACCACTGACGAGCTGGCCGCTGCCCGTACCGCCTGGGGCGATGGGTTGATTGCGATCTCCAAAGCTTTTGAAGACGGTGGGATCGATGCGGCCCGTTCCGTTGCCGAGGGTGTTCTGGATGCGGCATACGGCTATAATCTGGGTCCGGTCCTGTTCAAACCAACTATGGCATCCGGAGATCAAACCTTTCGCCCGACTCGCCACGGTGCACTGGCCTATTTTGTCGGTCACGATGCCGAATTTCCGCTTGATGGCGGTTTCGGAATCAAGGGTTGGTGCGAAATGGCAAGTGAGACATCGGCCAGCTTCGTCGAAGGCGATGTCGCCATGTGGATGGGCAAGGTCATTCTGACGGATAGCCAAGGTAACATAACGCAAGTCGACAAAAGCTTCGGCTACAAAAAAGACGCTGACGGAGTGCTTCGCATCGTGCTGCACCATTCGTCGCTGCCTTACCAGCCACCGGCCTGATCCTGCGGGCCATACGATCGGGCCTCTGAAATTACGTCGATTTTTTGATATGTTTCCGATGATGTTTTCAGAATCGGATCGAGCTCATGAAATTGATCAAACGTATTCTCGTCACCCTACTGGTGATCACTCTGGCGCTTGTCGGAGTGTCTTATCTGCTCCCCGGAAAAGCCGAAGTGTCCCGCAGCATCACGATCGACGCACCAGCCTCGGCGATTTTTCCCTATGTGAATTCGATGCAGGAGACCGAGAAATGGTCCCCCTGGCTGTCCCGGGACCCCGAAACCAAGCTGAGCTATAGTGGCCCGGAAGCGGGTGTTGGAAACATACTGAACTGGGCCTCGGACAACCCGCAGGTGGGAATCGGTTCGCAGGAAATCACCGAGAGCACCCCGGATCAGTCCGTGCAAACCGCACTGGATTTTGGCCCGATGGGGACAGCCACCGCCTCGTTCCAGTTGCGGCCCGAAGGATCAGGCACACAGGTTACTTGGGGATTCGCATCCGACCTTGGTATGAACCCCATGTCCCGCTGGATGGGCCTAATGATGGACAATTGGGTCGGCGGAGATTACGAGCGCGGGTTGGAGAATTTGAAGACGCTGGTTGAGGGACAGGGGTGATCACTTTGAAACTAAGCTGACAATGCCAGAGGTGTTTTGAGTTTCTTGGCAAGTATCCGGGATACTTGCAGCCTGCAGGTGGCAGAATAGTCACTACAAAGCCTCGGGCTTCAGATTGATGCGGAGATTTGTCATCAATTTGCCAAATTGCTCTGAAAAGTCCAAATCATGACCAATATCGAAATACCCATGCTTCGTCACGCCGTCGATTTTGATCGCACTGTAAATGCTGTCAGTGCTCTCGTATTCATTGTGGTGTGTTACCTATACCGAGGATTTGTTGCCGACGACGCTTATATAGTGGGTCGTTATGCAATGAACGCTGCCGCAGGGCATGGTCTAGTCTACAATATTGGTGAACAAGTTTCTGCACTCACTTCACCACTTCATGCGTTGCTGGAAACGTTTGTCGCATATGCCGGCCTGGATCCGGTCGACAGCTACCGGTTTCTATCGCCACTAATCGTTCTGGCAGCTTGGTATTTAGCCCAGCGCGAGGTTGGTCTGAGCGGCTACCGTTTACTGCTTTTTAATACGTTCGCACTTATGTCGCCTTTTCTGGCTTTGTGGACCGTAGGTGGGCTTGAAACACCAATTCTGAGCTTTTTCGCTACGCTATTCATATCGCGTCTCATCGTCGTTCATCGAAATGGCGAAAGTCATACAAAAGACCTTTTCTGGCTTGGTTTCTTGGCCGCGCTGATGTTTTTGACACGACATGACAGCGTGCTGATTACCGCCCCAATTTTGCTTACTGTAGCCGTGGTCGAATTCCGACGTGCTTCACTCTGGGCTGCGGCGGCTCTTTGTTTGGCAATTTCTTCAAGCTGGTTGGTCTTCGCCAAACTGTACTATGGAGACGTCCTGCCAACGTCGTACTACATCAAGTTTACCTTTGGAGGCCGCGCACCCATCGATAGCCTATCGGCAGTTTTGAATTTCTTGCTGCTCTCTGGTTTTGCCGTACTCGCCTTCTTTTTGAAGCCCGCAAGCAGTGGCCATGACTCTCCTATATCTAAGGCTATTATTCGAGGCGGGATTTTCAGCGTAATTTTGTTCCTGATCTATTCGAGCCGTGCGTCTGGACAGCACATGATGTTCGGTTTTAGGCTTTTTGTACCTTATGTGGTCGGCCTTGGCCTTCTTATAGTTCTGGCAATGCCGTCTCCGCGCCCACTGATTTCGGGATTAATCGTGATGTGGCAAGCAGTAATGATAGCAGTTGTCTACTTTGGTGGCATAAACCCGGCGCCACTAAACCGGATCCCTGGTCTGGACCGTGCTTATGCTGAATATCAGTACATTACTCCAAATACATATGCTGAGTTCATGGAGATGCTGAGAGAAGATGCGCGCGAGATTTCTGCGCATTGGCGCGAAACAGGTAAGTCGGGACAACCGCGTATCTACCTGCGCACCGGCGGTACGGGTTACTGGCTGCCTGATTTTTATGTCTATGAGACACTTGTAACCTATCGTCACGGGTGTTTGGACAACTTGCACGATTCCATCTATTCAGCCCACTACCTACAGCAGCTCGGCTTTAGTTTGATGGGCACCGTCATTGAAGATATTGGCCGGTCCCGCCCTGATATAGACGATGACGCTGAACTTATGTTTGCGACCGAAATGGATTGGATGGGTACCTACGTTACAGGTTACCTGTACGGCCCAGAGCCGGTGAACCGCAAGCCGGGTCCAAGGCTTTCAGACGGATGCTCCGGGACTGCACAGGACTCGTGAGCTAGGTAGTCTGTTGAACAATAATTCGGCTATGAAAAACCCCACCACTGGTGGCGGGGTTTCAATTGCTTTTTTCAGAAGAGCCTGATCTACCCCTTCTTCAGAACCTCGCGGCCCAGCAATTCTGCAATTTGAACAGCGTTCAATGCCGCGCCTTTGCGCAGGTTGTCCGAAACGCACCACAGGTTGATGCCATTCTCAACCGTCGAATCCTGACGGATGCGGCTGATGAAGGTGGCGAAGTCGCCCGCGCATTCGATGGGCGAGACGTAGCCGCCGGCTTCGCGCTTGTCGATCACCATGATGCCCGGTGCTTCGCGCAGGATGTCGCGGGCTTCGTCTTCGTCGAGGAACTCTTCGAACTCGATATTCACCGCCTCGGAGTGGCCAACGAATACCGGAACGCGAACGCAGGTTGCGGTGACCTTGATCGACGGATCGACGATCTTTTTGGTCTCGACAACCATCTTCCACTCTTCCTTGGTCGAGCCGTCTTCCATGAAGACGTCGATTTGAGGGATGACGTTGAAGGCGATCTGTTTCTGGAACTTCTTCGGCTCAACCTCGGTCGTCGGGTTGTAGATGGCCTTGGTCTGATCCCAAAGCTCGTCCATGCCTTCCTTGCCGGCTCCCGACACCGATTGATAGGTCGAGACGACCACGCGCTTAATGCGTGCACGGTCATGCAGCGGCTTCAGCGCGACCACCATCTGCGCGGTCGAGCAGTTTGGGTTGGCAATGATGTTTTTGTTTTTATAGTCGTGGATCGCCTCGGGGTTACATTCCGGCACGATCAGCGGAATGTCCGGGTCATAGCGATAGAGCGAGCTGTTATCGATCACCACGCAGCCAGCCGCTGCCGCCTTGGGGGCGTAAACCTTTGTGGCCTCGGAACCCACGGCAAACAGCGCCATGTCCCAACCAGTGAAATCGAATGTGTCCAGATCTTTGGTAGTGAGCGTCTTGTCGCCAAATGTCACCTCAGTACCCAGCGAACGACGGCTTGCCAGAGCAGCAAGTTCATCGACAGGGAACTGGCGTTCCGCCAGGATGTTCAGCATTTCGCGGCCCACGTTGCCCGTGGCGCCGACGACTACGACGCGATAGCCCATTTCATGTCTCCAAAGTTAAGGACGCGCGTTCATAGCCGCGTTGCGGCAAAGAAAAAAGAGGGGTTTCGGCTTATTTCACCCCGTCACACCGATTTGACACAGTTCAGTACCGTTCAGGGTTGTTTCAGCAACGATCGATAAACCTCGATAATCGCCTGCGCTTCGCCTTCGATTCGAAAATTCTGTTCGACATGGGCGCGGGCGACTTGCCCGGCGGAAGCCAGCGCTGCGCGGTCCTGCACCATATCCTCCAGCGCGTCGGCCAGTGCAGGGGCATTGTCTTTCTCGACCAGTCTTCCGGTCTCACCATCCTTGATTTGCGCACTGAACGCTCCGACCCCGTGACTGGCTATGGCGGGCACGCCCGAGGCCATCGCTTCAAGCGGTGTAAGGCCGAACCCTTCGTGCCGTGCGGGCGCAACGAACAGATCGAGCGCGCGATAGGTCTCGACGATCTCATCCCAGGGGCGCTCACCTAGAAAATGAACGCGGTTGCCCAGCCCGGCGTCCTGCAGCTTTTGCTCCTGCTCAGCCTGAAACGCCTCAAATTCGTTGGTGGTACGCCCGGTGAAGATCACATGCGCATCGGGGTGATTAGGCAGCACCTTCAGGGCGGCATCGACCAACAAGTCGACCCCTTTCTGAGGGCGGATGCGGCCAAAGCAGCCGATCAACAACCCGTCTGGCAGGCCAAGCTTTTGGCGCAGGGCGTGTTTGTCCTCGGCGGGGTGAAATAGCTCGGTGTTGACGCCATGCATGATGACAGTAGCGGGATGCTCCAGAAAGGAAGCGGCCTGAGGCGTCGTCGCGATCAACGCGTCCATTTTCGAAATCAGCCGCTTGGTGAACCCGGAATGATCACGTTGCGCGGCTGAGGTGAATAGCAGTTTGTAGTTGCGTCGAAGCACCGAACGCAAGACCAGACCCATCAACATCTCGGTATTCCGGCGTGCATGCCAGACGCGTTTTCGATTGGGCAGAAACAAAAGTTTCCAGAGTCTGATATGCGGCAAATCATCAGGTAGACCCGGGCCGGTGGCACGGATGCCGATCATTTTCTGCTGGATTGGCAGCAGTCGGATCACCGTCGTTGTCACGCCCGACAGGGAATGCTTCAGATTGGGTGCAATCACCTCAATGTCCTGCACGGGCGGTCTCCGGTTTCAGTCCACGCTGTCCCGACTGAATAGATAGATCAAGCAGCCAATGGCAAGAGTGACCGCGAAAAAGCCGAAGATCGCCGTATAAGGTGCTGAGGGGCTGATCCCGGCGCTGGCCGCATGGATGCGCCCGGTGGCAAATTGCGCCAGACCGACGCCGCCGACGCCAAAAAGGTTCAGCAGGGTCACGCCCCGCCCGACCAGATGCGGCGGCACGAAGGCCCGGCCATGGGCCATGATCACCGGAAAACTGGCGCCCAGAAAGCCGATCACCGCCAACAGCAGCACCGAGACCCAAACGCCGCTGTTAATCCACAGGCACAGCAGGCCCAGTGCTGCGACTCCCAAGGTATTACCGCCCAGGATCACCCATTTCCGGGTGCCCAGGATACGGTCCAGCGGCCCATAGGCGAAGGTTCCCGCGATCATCGCGGCCCCCATGATCAACGTTGCCGTCCCGATCTGAGCGGTGCTGAGCCCGAACACGTCATTCAAATACGGCCCGGCCCAAAGCCCTCGGATCGCACCCGATGGCGCATAAGACACAAGCATGAGCGGCAGAATGGTCCACAGCGCAGGTTCTTTCAGCAGGTCCAGAAGTGATCCTTTTTGCTCGGTTTTTACCTTTTCAGGGTCATGCACCGTCAGCCAGATCCCTGCAGCCACCGCAGCAGAGATAATTGCCAGACCGGCCAGCGTAGCGCGCCAGCCCATCAGCTCGACCGCCAGCGCCGTGGGGTATGAGGCGACCAGATTGCCGACAGATCCCACGCCCAGCATCACGGCGGCGAGCGTGGCGAATTTGGCAGGTGGAAACTCTCGTGCAAAGATATAGTAGGATGCCATCAGAACCGGCGAGCATCCTACCCCGATCAGCGCCATGGCGAGCGCCACATGGAACGGGGTCGTTGCGACCGCGAACAGGCCAGCCCCGCCAGCCCCGCCGATCAGTAGCAGCACCGCAGAACTGCGCCGAGGACCGACGCGGTCCAGTGCCCAGCCCACCGGAATCTGCATCGCCGCAAAGATTAGAAACCAAAGACCTGAAGCAAAGGCGAGGTCTTCGGGTGTTGCGCCGATATCGCGTCCCAGATCGGTAGTCAAAACTGCCAGAAAAGCGCGGAAAAACTGGCTGAGTACATAGGCCAGACACAAGATCACCAAACCTGCCTGCATTTCTTGACCTATTGTCTAGCTGCCCCGCCCCGATGCTTTGCACGCCGCGTTGATCGGCACAAGTGCCATGATTGAATCGATTGGGGCGGACATTCTTCACAATTGAGCTATCATCACGGCAGATTTTGGATTTCCCGAGTGTGTTATGACCCTCTCAGACTCTGTATTTTATGACTCCGTCCCCATTTCGGACAATTTCCTCAGCCTCAGTGACCCCGCGCAGTTCACACCTTTGCCAGAGACATGGGTTCTGGGCGTCGCCGATATCGTAGATTCGACCGGTGAAATCGCGCGGGGCCGGTACAAGACCGTCAACATGGTGGGGGCGGCCGTGATTTCAGGCATGATCAATGCGCTGGGTGGGCGCATATTTCCGTATGTCTTCGGTGGTGATGGTGCTGGATTCGCCGTATCGGGTGAGGATGCCGAGATCGCGCGGGATACGCTGGCAACATTGCAAAGCTGGGCCGAAACGGAATTCGCCATCACTCTGCGCGCGGCGCTGGTTTCGGTGGCCGACATCCGCGCCGCTGGACGTGATCTGCGTGTTGCTCGCTTTGCGCCTTCCACCGGCGTTGACTATGCGATGTTTACCGGCGGGGGACTGGCCTGGGCCGAGGCTCAGATGAAATCCGGGCAACTTGTTGTGCAACCAGCCGGACCTGACGCGCAGCCCGATCTGACCGGCCTATCTTGTCGTTGGTCCAACAGTCCAGCGAGGGTTGGTCAGATCGTTTCACTGGTTATTCAGCCTACATCAGAGTCTAATGAGGCTGAATTCGCCGCCCTGACCCAATCCATCCTGTCCGTCGCCGAAGGGCTAGAACGCGCCGGTCACCCGGTTCCGGCCAAAGGACCTCCGATGAGTTTCCCTCCGCCCGGCGTCGATATCGACGCCCATGTCTCACGCGCAGGTCGGAATCTTCTGATGCAGAAAACACGCTTGATGATCGGGAATATGTTGATCGGCTTGTTGTTCAAAACCGGGATGCGCCTGGGTCAATTCGAACCCAAGCATTACAAAGAGATGGTCAGTCGCAACGCTGATTTCCGAAAGTTTGATGACGGTCTGAAAATGACGCTGGATTGTGACTCGAGCACGTTGGAACAGCTCACTCAGATGCTGGACGACGCGCAAACAAAAGGCAAAATCAGATATGGAATGCACGCCCAGCAAGAGGCGATGATGACCTGCTTTGTTCCCTCGGCCATGCGCGACGACCATGTGCATTTTGTTGACGGGGCCTCGGGGGGATACGCGCAGGCTGCAGCGTCAATGAGGGCCTAAAGCCCTCGAGCGATTTCAGTGATCACGTCATAGGCCATCATCACGTCCTGTTCTGTGGTTTCAAACTGACCGGCCTGAAAGCGGATGACCAGATCGCCATCCACGCGGGTCTGTGTCAGGTAGATCCGCCCATCATCATTGATTGCATTCACCAGCCGCAGGTTCAGATCATCCAGATCGTCGGCCCCATCCGGCTCGTATCGGAAGGTCCAAAGAGACCACATTGGAGGCGTCACGATCCGAAAATCCGGTTCTGCTGCTAAACGGTCATGCAGCGCGCGCGACCAATTGACGTGATTCCGCAGCCGTTCGCGCAGCCCCTCCAGCCCATAGGTGCGGATGACGAACCACAGTTTCAGCGCGCGGAACCGACGTCCCAATGGCACCGACCATTCCGAGTAATTGATGATCCCGTCCTTGCCGTGGGTTTTCAGATATTCCGGGCTGATCGCAAGCGTGCGGACCAGATCATCGGGGTTTTTCAGGAAATGCGCACAGCAATCGAATTGCACGCCCAGCCACTTATGGGGATTGAATACAATGCTGTCGGCCTGATCGATGCCCGGCCAGTAGTGACGATATTCGGGGCAGATCATCGCCGACCCCGCCCAGGCTGCATCGACATGGCTATAAAGGCCGTATTTCTGTGCGATCGCAAGGCAGCGATCCACTGGATCAGTTGCCCCGGTTCCGGTCCCTCCAACACAAAGGATCACGCCCGCCGGGTGGAAACCAGACTCTAAATCTGATTGAATCGCTGCTTCAAGCGCCTCGGGGTTCATTCCACGCCAATCACCTTGCACGGGGATGCGCACCAGATTGTCCTGTCCAATCCCCGCAACCCAGATTGCGCGGTCGATTGAGGTATGAACCTCGGAAGAGCAATAAATGCGCAGTGGCTTTTGACCGAACAGCCCCAGCGTGTTGCCCTGCCAGTTCATCGCCTTCTCGCGCATGGTCAGCACAGCCGCCAATGTCGCAGATGACGCCGAATCCTGAATGACCCCGGCAAAACCTTTGGGCAGGTCCAGCGCTTCGCGCAGCCAGTCCATCATTCGTGTTTCCATCTCGGTTGCGGCGGGCGAGGTCTGCCACAGCATACATTGCGGCGCGATGGCGCTGGCCAGGAACTCGGCCAGAACAGACGGGGCCGAGGCGTTCGAATTGAAGTAGGCGAAGAACCGAGGGTGTTGCCAATGGGTAATGCCGGGCATCACGATTTGTTCGAAATCATGAAAGATGTCCTCGATCGGCTCGCCCTGTTCAGGGGGATGCGCGGGCAGAGCGTTCAGGATATCGCCCGGCTCGGTCCGGGCGCGCACGGGCTTGTCGCCCACCCTCAGGTGATAGTCTTGCGTCCACTCGGCAACCTTCTTGCCCCAATCGGAGAATTCATTCCATTTCATCTTATCCGCCTCGGTAGCCTTTTTGTCAGTATCATATGCTAAACAAGTTAAGTAAAGTCCAGTAAACGAAACTCAACCACAACCAACGTTCTATTGCGAAATATTTGGAATTGCGCGAAAATTCCATATGTCAAAGAACTTACCACAGACGTCCCGATCATTGCCGATAGCGCTGTTGCGCGCTCGGGAAAGGGTGATGGGGCCTATTCGTGGTGTGCTAACGGATGCTGGCGTCACCGAGCAACAATGGCGCGTTCTGCGCGTTTTGCAGGAAGAAGGACCTCAGGAGCCTACTCAGATCGCCGAGCTCGCTTGCCTCTTGTTGCCCAGCCTGACGCGCATTCTGAAAAAGCTAGAAGACAGCAAGCTGATCATGAGGCGGCCGGATACCAAAGACCGCCGCCGACAGATTGTCGAAATCAGCGAGAACGGGTTGCAAATTATCGACGCAAATCTGGCGGAAATGTTGGAGCTGGCGGAACACACCCGCTCTTTGCTCGGGGCAGAGCAGCACGAGAAGTTGCTGGACCTTCTAGTAGAGCTTCACCAGCTGGAAGGCTGAGCGCAATGCTCAGAACAGGCTCTAACCAAGTTGTTTGCCGTCGTTCAGACCTCGTTTAAGGCCCCAAACGATAAGCATTGTGGGCGGAGAAGGTAATATTCGTTGCCCGTTGATGGTTCGCGTCGTAGCCTCATCCTTACCTTTAACAAACGGTTCAATGCAGATGGATGGGCCCAAACCGCCAGAATCGGCACCGCCTGCACATATTGCAAAGCAGGATTTGAGCAAACGAGTGGGCGCGCGAGTACGCCGGGCGCGTCAAATGCGAGGCATCCCGCGCCGGATCCTGTCTGAGAACTCGGGCGTTTCCCCACGCTATTTGGCGCAGCTTGAGGCGGGTGAGGGCAACATCTCGATCGGCGTGTTGCACCGTGTCGCACAGGCACTGGATTACAAAGCCGAATGGTTGATTGGTGAAGATGATCCGTGGGATTCGGATGCTTTGCAGATAGTTGAGCTTTTCCGACAAGCCAGCGACGACGTCAAAGAAAGCGTCAGGCGTGCATTGCAACCTCACCCAGATGAGGATGCACGTGCGCATCGGGTTTGTCTGATTGGGTTACGCGGAGCGGGTAAGTCAACTCTTGGCGCTATGCTGGCTGCCGCACAAAGACTGCCGTTTGTTGAACTCACAGCCATGATTGAAGAGATGGCCGGCATGCCCATGTCTGAAGTGATGGCGTTCTACGGGCAAGAAGGGTATCGCAATCTGGAAGCGCAGGCGCTGGATCGGGTGATTGCAGAGCATGATCGGGTCGTGCTGGCAGTCGCGGGCGGGATCGTATCAGAGCCTTCGACCTATGCTACCCTGCTTGGCCGGTTTCACACCATCTGGCTGCGCGCGTCACCGACCGAGCATATGGACCGCGTGCGCGCCCAAGGCGACGAACGCCCGATGGCTGGAAATCCCAAGGCGATGGAGCAGCTCAAGAACATATTGGCCAGTCGCGAGGCTTTGTATGGGCGGGCAAATGCGCAGCTAGATACATCGGGCAGGGCGCCCCATGTTTCGCTGAACGAGCTGCGCCTACTGATTGAGGAACAAGGTTTCCTGATCGAAAAATTGGGTTCTATTTAGGATCTTTCAGCCAATCCTTTTCAAATTCCACCCCGTCAAGTTCCGCAAATCGCCGTACACGGTCCAATTCGGCGTGCAGGCGGCGGGTTCTTGCATCAGACCAACGCACTGACCTTTCAGGCCATACGGATCGGACTTGCAACAGTCCACGGTCTCGCTGGGCCTTCATGTCGATGCGTCCGATCAACCGGTGCCCCTCAAGCAACGGAAAGACATAATAGCCGTAGGTACGCTTGGGTTCGGGGACGAACACCTCGATCCGATAGTGGAATCCGAACAACCGCTCGGCCCGGTTCCGGTCACGCAACATAGGGTCAAAAGGGCTGAGAACTCTGATCCGGCCCGGCGCATCGGGCAGCTCTGTAGCGTGTTCACATAGACCGGGGCGGGCGAACACTTTTCGTTCCCGTCCGTCTGCGCATTCGACGCAGATCTCTTCGATTTCACCCTGTGTTAGAGCCTGTTGGCACCAGGATTTTGCCTCGGCAGCGCTTACCGTATCCCAGAACGCGGCAAGCTCTCCTGATGTGGCGAACCCCAGCCGGTCGAGTGCGGCGTTACACAACCAATCCACAGTTTCATTTGCGTCGCAGTGCAAGTTGCCGGGGCAAAGTTGAGTTTCTATAACCCGCTCTGTCAGGTCATAGCGTTTCTGAAACCCATCGCGTCCAACCACGGTCAGCGCGCCGGATCGCCAGAGATATTCCAGCGCGGTCTTGGATGGATGCCAGTCCCACCAACCGCCAGATCCCTTTTTCTCGTCTTTTCCCACATCGGACGAGCCAACCGGACCATGGTCGCGGATATGTTGCAGGACGGTTTCGAACTTTTGCTCAAACCCGTCACGCCGCCAGTTCTTCCAACGAGCTTTCAGCATGTCGGCATCGCGCAGGAACCGCAGATGCCAATGGCGATAGAATTCCATTGGAATCACCGCCGCATCGTGCGTCCAATGCTCAAACAGTGCGCGGTCGCGTTCGTAGAGCTGCTTGAGGTGGCGTGAACGATAGCTGGGCTTACGCGCATATAGTATCATGTCATGCGCGCGGGCGACGGTGTTGATACTGTCGAGCTGGACAAACCCTAAACGATGGATCAGCTGTAACAAGTCATCGCCTTTGGAACTTCCAGTAGGCTGTTCCAAAAGCGCGTGCCGATCCATGAACAGCGCCCGCGCCGCGCGGTTGTCCAGACGTTGCTGCGCCATCGGGATTTATCGCCGTTTCAGCGTGTCGCCATAGCTGATTTTGGGGGTCAGGGTAACGCGGGTTTCAACCTCGGAATCCGGATCGGCCAACTTCGCCGCAATGATCTCGGCCGCGGTGCGCCCAATCTCGGTCCGGCAGGCATCCATGGTGGCCAGCTTGCGTGGTAGTCCCTGCAGCAGCTCCACATTGTTGAATCCGGCCAATCCGATTTGACCGGGCACATCGATCCCTTGGTCCAGCAAATATAGCAGCCCACCCGCGCCGATCATATCGTTGGAATAATACAGAAAATCCAACTCGGGCGAGCGTTCCAGCATCGCTTGTGTCATCTCGCGCCCCTTGGCCAGCGCTGAGCCACCCGAATAAAATTCACGGTCCTCAATCTCGATCCCGTGCTTGCCCAATACTTCGGTGAACCCTTCGAACCGTTTACGGGCACGGTGGTCCAACGGCATCTTGGTGCCCATAAACCCGATATGCTCATAGCCCGCCTTCAGGATTGCCTGCGCCATTTCGCGCCCGGCGCGGCGGTGAGAGATTCCCACCATCGCATCCACCGGTTTGCCATCGGTATCCATGATCTCGACCACCGGTATGCCAGCTGAATCCAGCATAGCGCGCGCGGCTTCGGTATGCTCCAGCCCGGCAATGATCACGCCTGAGGGCCGCCACGAGAGCATCTCGTACAGCACTTTTTCTTCTTTTTCTGGCAGATAGTCCGTGACGCCAACCACCGGCTGAAGTTCAGTATCTTCCAGCACCTGATTGATACCGGTTAGAACTTCGGGGAAGACCATATTTGACAATGACGGGATGATCACAGCGACAAGATTCACCCGGCTTGACGCCAATGCTCCCGCGATCTTGTTGGGCACATATCCCAGCTCTTTTGCGGCGGCCAAAACACGGGTACGGGTGGCATCCGACACATCCCCGCGATTACGTAGCACCCGGCTAACGGTCATTTCGGATACTCCGGACGCTTCCGAGACATCACGAAGGGTAAGCGGGCGTTTTGTTTCTGTTGTCACCGAGATACCTGCATTGTTTGTTTGGCTGATGGTAGCGTGAACAGGGCGAATTGTTCAACTGTTGTGCAAAGCTCATGACAATCTGAAAAAACCCCGCTAGAGAAAACGACGCGCGGCCCCGTGGCTCAACTGGATAGAGCAGCCCCCTCCTAAGGGGCAGGTTGCAGGTTCGAATCCTGCCGGGGTCGCCAAGCTTTTCTGAACGTACCCGATTAAATGCGTTACAGATCAAGCGTTCTAATTCTCTGCCTTTTGGGAGACGAAGGAATTATACCCTCGTCACTTCTTGCCGGGTGTGCCGTCGAATTTCTTTTCGATGTCGCTCCAACAGTCGATGTAATCGTCCTGCAGCGGTGCCTCATTGGCGGCGAACGCTGTGAGATGCTGCGGAAAGCGGGTTTCGAACATGAAGGACATGGTGTTCTCCAGTTTGTCTGGCCCCAGGTTTGAATTCGATGCTTTTTCAAAGGCTTCGCGATCCGGTCCATGGGGCAGCATCATGTTGTGCAGGCTCATACCGCCGGGAATAAAGCCCTGCGGTTTCGCATCATATTGGCCGTAAATATTGCCCATCAGTTCGGACATGATGTTCTTGTGGTACCAGGGCGGACGGAAGGTATCTTCCATGACCATCCAGCGCTCGCGGAACAGAACAAAGTCGATATTGGCGGTGCCGGGCTGGCCTGAAGGTGCGGTCAGAACGGTGAAGATCGACGGATCCGGATGATCGAACAGGATGGCTCCGACCGGGCAATATGTACGCAGGTCGTATTTGACGGGTGCATAGTTGCCATGCCACGCCACCACGTCCAGCGGGCTGTGACCGATCTTGGTCTGGTGAAACTGGCCGCACCATTTGACGGTCACGGTTGAGGGCACTTCGCGGTCCTCAAACGCCGCGACCGGTGCTTTGAAATCACGCGGGTTGGCCATGCAGTTGGCGCCGATCGGGCCGCGGCCAGGCAGTTCGAATTTCTGGCCGTAGTTTTCGCACACGAACCCGCGCGCAGGGCCTTCCACAACTTCGACCCGGTAGACAAGGCCGCGTGGAATGATAGCGATTTCCTTGGGTTCAAGGTCGATGATCCCCAATTCGGTGTAGAATCGCAGAACGCCCTCTTGCGGCACCACCAGCAGCTCGGAGTCAGCCGAGAAGAAGTAATCATCCTGCATCGAAGTATTCACCATATAGATATGGCTGGCCATCCCGACCTGAGTGTTCACATCCCCGGCAGTGGTCATGGTGTGCATGCCCGTGACCCAGGTTGTCTGTTCACCGGTATGGGGCACCGGATCCCAGCGGTACTGTCCCAAGCTGACAACGTCAGGATCGACATTTGGCGCTGATTTCCAATAGGGAACATCGATTTTTTCATAGCGATGTGAATGCTTTACTGACGGGCGGATACGATAGCACCAGGTGCGCTCGTTCTGGTGCGAGGGTGCCGTGAACGCAGTACCTGAAAGTTGCTCTCCATAGAGGCCGTAATTGCATTTCTGCGGGCTGTTCATACCCTGGGGCAGAGCATCAGGAAGCGCTTCAGTTTCGTAATCGTTGCCAAAGCCCGGCATGTACCCTTCGTGCGGCCCTTTCAAGGATGGGGCAACTGTCATGCGTTCATTCTTGGTCGGCTCATTCATTTTGCACGTTCCTTCCGGACAGATACGATCGAATTTAATCGGTGTGGTAATAGTTGACTTTGTAACTAACAAGCGTGACGGGAAGGTATCTTCAAAAAAGATGAGTTTGATTTGCAGGAAATTGCCATAGCCTTGCACCATGTCCTTCTTCGACTGGCAAAAGGTAGTGCAACAGAGATTGTTAATTCCGGTAGCTACGGGTCGATTCTCGGGGTCAAACAAAGAAATAGACTCAGACAGGCCAAACCAGTCTGATTGTACATCGGTCAAGTGACCGGAAGTGCCAGGGTTCAAATTTTATGGAAATTTTGGTGCCCAGGAGAGGACTCGAACCTCCACGTCCATACGGACACTAGCACCTGAAGCTAGCGCGTCTACCAATTCCGCCACCTGGGCAGGTGTCGTGGAGGGGCGTTTAAGCTGACTGGCAGGGGGCGTCAACCAGATTCGGGGGGGTTTTTGAAAGTTTTTTGATGCGTGCCCCAACTTTTGGTTCACGCGACGGATTTTCAGAGAAGCGCGGCGTTATTGCGCCTTGTTCGACGGGCTCGTGGGCGCTAGATCAATTCAGACCAAGACAGCAGGAGCGCCATCATGTCGAAACTCGTCACGATTTACGGTGGATCGGGCTTTGTCGGCCGATATATCGCGCGGCGTATGGCTGCCGAAGGCTGGCGTGTCCGCGTCGCTGTGCGGCGGCCCAATGAAGCGATGTTCGTCAGACCCTATGGCGCGGTTGGTCAGGTCGAGCCTATCTTGTGCAATATCCGTGATGACGTCTCGGTCAGTGCGGCGATGCATGGTGTGGACGCCGTGGTGAATTGCGTAGGCGTATTGAATGAGCTGGGCAAGAATGCGTTCGACGCAGTGCAGGCCGAAGGTGCCGAACGGATCGCCCGGCTGGCGGCCGCTCAGGGTATCGACCGCATGGTTCATATCTCGGCCATCGGTGCGGATCCCGAATCCGACAGCGAATATGCGCGCACCAAAGCGCAGGGCGAGGCGCGCGTTTTGCAACACATGCCGGGTGCCGTCATTCTGCGCCCATCAGTCATTTTCGGCACCGAAGACCAGTTTTTCAACCGCTTCGCAGGAATGACACGGATGAGCCCGTTCCTGCCGCTCGTTGGGGCGGAAACGAAATTTCAACCTGTCTATGTCGATGATGTTGCGCAAGCGGCAGTTCAGGGCGTTCTGGGCAAAGCGTCTGCCGGTGTTTATGAACTGGGCGGGCCAGAGGTAAAGAGTTTCCGCGCCTTGATGCAGCAGATGCTCGACGTAATTCATCGCCGCCGGATCATCATCGGGATGCCTTTCTGGGCGGCGAAAATCATGGCGGGTGTGTTGGATATCGCGAAGTTCGTCAGTTTTCAGTTGTTTCCGAACAATATCCTGACTCGTGACCAACTTAAGAATCTGCGGCGCGATAATGTGGTGGCGGATGACGCTAAAGGTTTTTCGGACCTCGGGATCGAGCCCGCAACGTTGGAGTCGGTGCTGCCAGAATATCTGTGGAAATTCCGCCCCGCGGGTCAGTATGACGATATTCAGAACTCGGCCAAGAACCTGCGCATCTGATCAGCTATAGGCAATCACCAGCAGGATTGCTCCGAGGATGATCCGGTAGATCACATAGGGTGTGAAACTGACGCTGCGCAGAAGCCGCATCATCAGGTTAAGCGCGATCAGAGCCGAAACAAAGGCGAAGGCTGCGGCAATCGCGCCGTCCTTGGCCAGCTGTGTGTCCGCCTCACGGACGACGTCGACCGAAAGCAGGACGCCCGAAGCGACAATCGTTGGTATCGACATCAGCATGGCAATCCGCGCACCATCTTCGCGTGTATAGCCAAGCTGGCGAGCGCCTGTGATCGTAATCCCCGAGCGTGAAGTCCCCGGGATCAAGGCCAACATCTGCCACAACCCCATGATCATTGCGTCCTTTAAGCCCCAGTCCGAACTACGTTTGGTTTGTACCCCCTTTTGATCCATCCAATACAGCACTAACCCGAAGCCAAGCATCGCCCATCCGATGACGGCGACTGAACGTAGAGTCTGCTCAAGCCCCGTCAGGTACACGATCCCGCCCGCAATGACTGTCGGAATCGTGGCGATGACCAAGCCCAGTGCCAACCGCGCCTGAGGCGTCTCAATTCGTCCTCGGATAATTTGGGGTATCCCGGCTAGGGCTTGTTTCACATCTGACCAGAAATAAAGAATAACCGCGCCAAGTGTTCCTACATGGACGGCGACATCGATTGCCAGGCCTTGATCATCCGCGCCAGTCAGGCGGGGCAGCAGGATCAGGTGCCCGGATGAAGATACAGGCAAGAATTCGGTGACGCCCTGAATGATCGCCACAAGAATCAAGTGAAAAAGGCTCATCTGCTCTGCCGGTACCGTGCTCGTTTTGTTGAGAACAATGGGTATAAGCGGGCAACGGGAAAGTGAAGTGTCCAGATAGGTCCGAATCGGAACTAAAAACACGACAAATTTCTCTGAAAAAACATCGAGCGATGCAGTTTTCTCAATATAGGTCAGTACAGTTGACTTTTCATCCAGAATGACTTCACTTAAAGAACCCTGACCAAGCCAATTCATGGAGTCTGACCCGTGGCCAAGCAACCGATGCTGAAATTTGTGCAGATCGATCGTGTCATGCCTGAAAAGCGTGCCGCCAGTGACCGCAAAGAGGACTTCGATGAAATCTATGCCGAGTACGCCGCGGAGAAGGCGGCCGAACAGGCCAGCCGATGCAGCCAGTGCGGAGTGCCCTATTGCCAGTCCCATTGTCCGCTGCACAACAATATCCCTGATTGGCTGAACCTGACGGCAACCGGGCGGTTGGAAGAGGCGTATCAAACAAGCCAGGCTACCAACACTTTCCCTGAAATCTGCGGCCGCATCTGCCCACAGGACCGTCTGTGCGAAGGCAATTGCGTGATCGAGCAATCGGGCCACGGTACGGTCACCATCGGCTCGATCGAGAAATACATCACCGATACAGCCTGGGACAAAGGCTGGGTCAAACCCGTTCAGCCTCGTGCCGAGCGCGACGAAAGCGTGGGTATCATTGGCGGTGGTCCCGGAGGATTGGCAGCGGCGGATATGCTGCGCCGGGCGGGTATTCAGGTCACGGTCTATGATCGTTATGACCGTGCGGGGGGGCTGCTGATGTACGGCATTCCCGGTTTCAAGCTGGAAAAGGATATCGTCCAACGCCGAAATGACCTGCTGGCAGATGGTGGTGTTGCATTTGAGCTGAACTGCGATGTGGACGCCGCGAAATTCGCGGAAATCCACGCGAAACATGATGCGGTAATTATTGCAACGGGCGTCTACAAATCCCGTGATCTGTCCATGCCCGGCAGCGGTCTGGGTGGGATTGAAAAGGCGATCGATTTTCTGACAGCCTCGAATCGCAAGAGTTTTGGCGATGCGGTTGATGACTTCGACAATGGCCGCTTGAATGCGGAAGGTAAGAAAGTGGTCGTCATCGGCGGGGGTGATACCGCGATGGATTGCGTGCGCACGTCGATTCGTCAGGGTGCGACGTCGGTCAAATGCCTCTATCGCCGCGACCGCGCCAATATGCCGGGCTCGCAGCGCGAGACCCAGAATGCCGAGGAAGAAGGCGTGATCTTCGAATGGCTTAGCGCACCCAAAGGCTTTACCGGCGATGAGCAAGTAAACGGTGTCATGGTGCAGAAGATGCGTCTGGGCCAGCCCGATGCCTCGGGCCGTCAGGCTCCCGAAGTGATTGAGGGCGCAGACTATGTCGAAGAGGCCGATCTGGTGATCAAGGCGCTTGGATTCGAACCCGAAGACCTGCCCACCTTATTCGGCCAACCTGATCTGCCTGTGACCCGCTGGGGTACAATCAAAGCTGCGTTCCAGACCGGTGCAACCGAGATGGAGGGCGTTTATGCCATCGGCGACATCGTGCGCGGTGCTTCGCTGGTGGTCTGGGCGATCCGTGACGGGCGCGATTGCGCAGATGCCATAATTGAGCGTTTTAACGCCAAATCCGCCATCGCAGCCGAGTGAAACAAAACGCAAAAGCAATTCGAAAAATCCCAGCGGGTATGCGTTCGAAAGCGAACGCCGACAGATGAACAAAAGCCTGTGTGCCCCCTTGGGAAGAAGGAGACAGCCAATGACCAAATATGATGCCGATTGGGTGCGGGCCGAAGAAGCCAAGCGCAAATGGATGGCAGAAAACGGTCTCTATTCAGAGGAAGAAGAACATTCCTCGTGCGGTGTGGGCCTTGTTGTGTCCGTCGATGGTAAGCCGTCACGCAAGGTGGTGGATGCCGGGATCGATGCGCTAAAGGCAATCTGGCATCGCGGCGCGGTGGATGCGGACGGTAAAACCGGGGATGGCGCAGGTATCCATGTGCAGATCCCGGTCCCATTCTTCTATGATCAGATTCGTCGCACGGGTCATGAACCAAACTTGGATGAACTGGTTGCTGTCGGTCAGGTTTTCCTGCCCCGCACGGATTTTGGCGCGCAGGAACAGTGCCGGACCATAGTGGAAACCGAAGTTCTGCGCATGGGTTACTATATTTATGGCTGGCGACATGTGCCGGTAGATGTGACCTGTCTGGGCGAAAAGGCCAACGCGACCCGGCCCGAGATCGAGCAAATTCTGATCTCGAACTCCAAAGGCGTGGATGAAGAGACATTCGAGCGTGAGCTCTATGTCATTCGTCGCCGTATTGAAAAAGCGGCGCTGGCCGCAGGAATCTCGGGGCTATATCTGGCGTCGCTGTCTTGCCGGTCGATCATCTACAAAGGCATGATGCTGGCCGAGCAGGTCGCTGTTTTCTACCCCGACCTGATGGATGAGCGGTTCGAGTCCGCTTTTGCCATTTACCACCAGCGCTATTCGACCAACACGTTCCCGCAATGGTGGCTGGCCCAGCCCTTCCGTATGTTGGCCCACAACGGTGAGATCAACACGCTGAAAGGCAACATCAACTGGATGAAAAGCCACGAGATCCGCATGACCTCGGACAGCTTTGGCGTCTATGCCGAGGATATCAAACCGATCATAGCGGGGGGATCGTCGGATTCTGCCGCATTAGACTCGGTATTCGAGGTTTTGGTGCGTGCGGGGCGCTCGGCGCCAATGGCGAAAACCATGCTGGTTCCGGAAAGCTGGTCCAAGCAAGCTATCGAGCTGCCGCAAAGCTGGCGCGATATGTATTCCTACTGCAACTCAGTGATGGAACCTTGGGATGGCCCTGCTGCGCTGGCAATGACGGATGGCCGCTGGGTGTGTGCCGGTTTGGATCGGAACGGTCTGCGCCCGATGCGCTATGTGGTAACCGGCGATGGTCTGGTCATCGCGGGGTCCGAGGCGGGTATGGTGCCGATTGATGAGGCCACCGTGACCGAAAAAGGCGCGCTGGGACCGGGCCAGATGCTGGCTGTCGATATGAAAAAGGGCAAGCTGTTCCGCGACAAGCAGATCAAGGACAAACTGGCCCGAGCACTGCCGTTTGGCGACTGGGTCGGCAAGATCAACGATCTGGACGAGTCACTTGCGGGCGTGACGGAACACCCGAAATTCACCGGAGAAGAACTGCGCAAGCGTCAGATCGCGGCCGGGTATTCTGTAGAAGACCTAGAACAGATTCTTGCCCCGATGGCAGAGGACGGCAAAGAGGCGCTGGCTTCGATGGGGGATGATACGCCCTCGGCTGTTCTGTCCAAGCAATACCGCCCGCTCAGCCACTTTTTCCGGCAGAACTTCAGCCAGGTGACGAACCCTCCGATCGACAGTTTGCGTGAATACCGTGTGATGTCGCTGAAGACGCGGTTCGGCAACCTTAAGAACGTGCTGGACGAAGACAGCAGCCAGACCGAGATCATCGTTCTGGAAAGCCCCTTTGTCGGCAATGCACAATGGGACACCCTGGTCAATCAACTGGGTTCACCCCTTGCGGAGATCGATTGTAGCTTTGAACCCGGCCGAGGCGCTCTGAGCGCTGCTTTGGCGCGTGTTAGAGCCGAAGCAGAAGAAGCCGTGCGCTCGGGCGCGGGTCACTTGGTGCTGTCTGACATGAATTCAGGGCAAGGTCGTGTGGCGATGCCGATGATCCTGGCCACCAGTGCTGTGCATTCGCATTTGACCCGTCAGGGTTTGCGGACCTTTTGTTCGCTGAACGTGCGGTCTGCTGAATGTGTTGATCCTCATTACTTTGCGGTTCTGATCGGCTGTGGCGCGACTGTTGTGAACGCCTATCTGGCCGAAGACTCACTGGCTGATCGCATTGACCGTGGTCTGCTGGACGGCACCCTGACCGAAAACGTTGCGCGCTATCGCGAAGCCATCGACCAGGGTCTGCTGAAGATCATGGCCAAGATGGGTATTTCGGTGATCTCGTCCTATCGCGGTGGTCTGAATTTCGAAGCCGTGGGTCTCAGCCGCGCGATGGTGGCCGAGTATTTCCCGGGTATGACCAGTCGTATCTCCGGCATCGGTGTCACCGGCATTCAGACCAAAGTCGAAGAAATTCATGCCAAAGCGTGGGACAGCGGTCTGGATGTTCTGCCCATCGGAGGTTTCTACAAAGCGCGTAAATCGGGTGAGACCCACGCGTGGGAAGCAACCTCAATGCACATGATGCAAATGGCCTGTAACCGCGCCTCATATGAGCTGTGGAAACAGTATTCGGCCAAGATGCAGTCCAATCCTCCGATTCACTTGCGCGATCTGATGGATTTCAAGCCGCTGGGCAAGCCGGTGCCGATCGAAGAGGTCGAATCGATCACTTCAATCCGCAAACGCTTTGTCACTCCAGGCATGTCGCTGGGCGCGCTCAGCCCCGAGGCGCACAAGACACTGAACGTGGCGATGAACCGGATTGGCGCGAAGTCGGATTCCGGCGAAGGTGGTGAAGACCCGGCGCATTTTGTGCCTGAACCCAATGGTGACAACCCGTCGGCCAAGATCAAACAGGTGGCCTCGGGCCGGTTCGGCGTGACCGCCGAATACCTGAACCAGTGCGAAGAGCTTGAGATCAAGGTCGCCCAAGGCGCGAAACCGGGTGAGGGCGGTCAGCTGCCGGGTATGAAAGTCACAGACCTGATCGCGCGTCTGCGGCATTCTACCAAGGGCGTGACCTTGATCTCACCGCCGCCGCACCACGACATCTACTCGATCGAGGATTTGGCGCAGCTGATCTATGACCTGAAACAGATCAACCCGCGCTGCAAAGTGACGGTTAAGCTGGTGGCGTCCTCGGGCGTCGGCACGATTGCTGCCGGTGTGGCCAAGGCGAAAGCGGATATTATCCTTATTTCGGGTCACAATGGCGGCACTGGGGCCTCACCTGCGACTAGCATCAAATATGCCGGCCTGCCATGGGAAATGGGCCTGACCGAAGCCCATCAGGTTCTGGCGATGAACAACCTGCGCGACCGTGTGACTCTGCGGACGGATGGTGGCCTGCGCACCGGTCGTGACATCGTCATGGCCGCGATGATGGGCGCTGAGGAATACGGCATCGGTACCGCCGCCCTGATCGCAATGGGCTGTATTATGGTGCGTCAGTGCCAGTCGAACACCTGTCCGGTGGGCGTGTGTACGCAGGACGAATCGTTGCGTGCCAAGTTTACTGGCAACGCGGACAAGGTGGTGAACCTGATCACCTTCTACGCACAGGAAGTGCGAGAACTGCTGGCTAGCCTCGGCGCACGTTCGATTGACGAAATCATCGGTCGTGCTGATCTGCTAGCACAGGTCAGCCGCGGATCGGCGCATCTGGATGATCTGGACCTCAACCCGCTGTTGATCACCGTCGATGGCGCACATGATATCGTCTACAACCGCGACAAGGATCGTAATGCGGTGCCGGATACGCTGGATGCCGAGATTGTGCGCGATGCAGCACGGTTCCTGAAAGACGGTGAGAAGATGCAACTATCTTACGCGGTGCAGAACACGCATCGGACCGTGGGTACACGTGTCTCAAGCCACATCGTCCAGAATTTCGGCATGCGGAACACGTTCCAGGACGATCACTTGCATGTGAAGCTGCAGGGTTCGGCGGGCCAGTCGCTGGGGGCTTTTGCCGCTCCAGGTCTCAAGCTGGAGGTCTCGGGTGATGCCAACGACTATGTCGGCAAGGGGCTTTCGGGCGGCATGATTGTTGTGCGACCCCCGCAGGTGAGCCCGCTCAAGGCGGAATATAACACCATCATTGGCAACACCGTCCTATACGGTGCCACCGATGGCCACCTATTTGCAGCAGGCCGCGCAGGTGAGCGGTTCGCGGTGCGAAATTCAGGTGCCAGAGTGGTGATCGAAGGCTGCGGCTCGAACGGATGTGAATACATGACCGGCGGCGTTGCGGTTATTCTCGGCGATATCGGTGCCAACTTTGGTGCGGGGATGACGGGTGGTATGGCTTATCTGTACGACCCCGAAGGCAAAGCTGAGGCGCTGATGAATATGGAGACGCTTGTCACCTGTCCGGTGACAGTGGACCATTGGGAAGATCAGCTGAAAGCAATGATCGAGCGCCATGTCGCGGAGACCAACAGCCGCAAAGCCATTGATATCTTACAGCATTGGGATGTGGAAAAGACCAACTTCCTGCAGGTTTGCCCAAAAGAGATGTTGAACAAGCTCAGTCATCCTCTGACCACCGAGGTGGCGGCGGTTCCTGCAGAATAGGTCTTGAGAGATCTAAATCTTTGGCCCGGCGTGTCGTTCCCAACACGCCGGGTATTCTTTTGTCTGGCCATATTGTTTCCAATTCTTGTGTAATGCCGTGCATAACGCCTAGCTTTAGTCATAGTTTATTCGGGAAATGCAGGCATGCTGCTATCCCAATGAGGTGAGTGAAGTGGAATATCGGTGTGCCCACGACGTATACAGACCAGTTTTTTGTGCTCGACCCGGCCAATCCGGGTGCGAACGGAACCGTTGTTGGATCCACGCTGAACGTCGAGTTCTTTGATATCATCGATCAGAATGACGATGATCTGATCAACCGGCTGAATGGAGACTCGGTTGACGGATCTGATATCACTGCGTCTTACTTCAATGATATGGTGACGATCGAGTTGCCGGGTGGTGCGCAGGTTACATATACCGGCGTTACCTTCTACCTTGCTGACGGGCGCGAGGTTTTTACCCCAACAGACGGATCGGTTCTGCAGCAAGGCACGTTTGTTTCTTCTTCAGTCACCGATTTTAGCGATGATGGGGCTTCGTTTGGTTCGGTCGATATCGCCAACGGTGATCTCGGTCCGCCCTGCTTTACGCCCGGCACATTGATTGAAACCCCCGATGGGCCCCGGCCGGTCGAGGACCTGAAACTTGGAGATCTGGTTACGACCGCGGATAGCGGCGCTAAACCTGTGCTCTGGATTGGTCGTACCAAGGTGGCAGCCGAGGGTAAACTGGCCCCAATTCGCTTCGAGACAGGGATGTTCGGGCTCACGCGCCCTCTGCTTGTTTCGCCGCAGCACAGGATGCTGATCGATGATTGGCGTGCACCCTACCTGTTTGGCCATGAAGAAGTTCTGATCGCTGCCCATTGTCTTGTGAACGGAACAACAGTCACGCGTGTCGAAGGGGGCGAGGTGGATTATATCCACATTCTGTTCCGGCGACATGAGATCGTGTTCGCCAATGGCGCCAAAAGTGAAAGCTACTACCCGGGACATGCACTGACCCAGGCCGAGCGTCGGACGCAAGCAGAAGTATTGGCCTTGTTCCCGGAGTTGGCGGCGCGCGGAGCAGCCTCAGTCAGAACTGCACGCCCGGTTGTGCGACCGCGCGACGGACAGATGTTGTCGAAATAATCCGTTTCAAATACGCCCTTCGCGGCGTATAGCAAGGCATGGCAAAAAAAGCAGTCCGCAAACCGCGCGGTAAGAAAAAGAGGGCGTCCAGATCAAACAAAACAACAGGCCCCATCGCTCGGATACGGCGCTGGGCCCTTCGTGTTGTTCTGGCGATGGTCGTGGCTTTTGTGTCTTTGGTTCTGATCTATTCAGTCGTGAACCCGCCGGTCACGCATACGATCTGGTCCGAGTGGCGTCGGCTTGGGAAGGTTGATCGCGAGTGGGTGCCGATCGAAGAGATTGCCCCGATCATGGCGCGGTCGGTCGTAGCAGCCGAGGATGCCAACTTCTGCCTGCATTGGGGCTTTGATGTCGAAGCGATCCGCGATGCGCTGGAAGATGGCGGCAGCCGGGGTGCATCGACCATCACGCAGCAGGTGGTCAAGAATGTATTTCTCTGGCAGGGGCGCAGCTGGGTCCGCAAGGCGCTTGAAACCTCGATGACTCCGATTGTTGAAATCGTCTGGAGCAAGCAGCGCATTCTCGAAGTGTATCTGAACGTCGCGGAAACCGGACAAGGGATCTTTGGCGTCGAGGCCGCGGCGCAGAAGTATTATGGGGTGAGTGCGGCAAAAATGTCTCCGACACAAGCGGCGCGTGTGGCGGCGATTCTGCCATCCCCGCGCAACCGGTCGGTGACGGATCCATCGGTGCGGACCCGCAGGCGTGCCGCGTCAATTCTGGATGGAGCGGCCACCATCCGCGCAGATGGACGCGCCGCGTGTTTCGAGGATTGAAACCCAGACCCCTCAGCGGCTAAAGCTTGAAGGGTACTCTACTGGTTCGAATGGAAGTTCATGGCGCGTCTGTTTCACGTTCCCCTCTCGCCCTATTGCCGCAAGGTTCGCCTGTCTTTGGCCGAAAAGAAGATCGAGGTTGAGCTGGTCGAAGAACGATACTGGGAACAGGACCCGGATTTTTTGCGCCGCAACCCGGCGGGTAAGGTTCCTGTGCTGCGACTGGATGGTCAGATCATGGCCGAGAGCGCCGCGATCTGCGAATATATCGAAGAGACCCGACCCGAGCCACCCTTGATGCCTAAAAAAGCCGAAGCACGTTATGAGGTGCGGCGTTTGGTGGGCTGGTTTGATGACAAGTTTCACCACGAGGTGACCTCAAAGCTACTGTATGAGCGGGTGAACAAGAAAGTAACGGGGCAAGGCTATCCGGACAGCAAGAACGTCAAGGAAGGCGCGCGCGCGATCAAGTATCATCTGGATTATATGGCCTGGCTGCTGGATCACCGTCGCTGGCTGGCCGGAGATCAGATGACATTGGCCGATTTCGCCGCGGCGGCGCATCTGTCGGCGCTGGATTACATTTCGGACGTAGATTGGAACCGAAGCTCTGCGGTGAAGGACTGGTACGCCAAGATCAAATCCCGCCCGGCGTTCCGCTCGATTCTGGCGGATCAGGTTCCGGGATTCCGGCCACCGCCACATTACGCGGATCTGGATTTCTGATAGATTGAGGGGTAGGGGGCTGTCCGCCCCCTCTTGGCCATTGGGCCAATTCACCCCCGAAGGTATTTTTGGCCAGATGAAGAGCGGATCGGAGTTGAAACAGCGGTTGGTGGAGCAAGCCTTGTCTGAGGGGTTTGTCGCCTGTCGGGTTTGTCGTCCTTGGGATGTGCCCCTTGTTCCCGAACGGTTGGATGCCTTTCTACAAGCCGGATATCATGGCCAGATGGGCTGGATCGCTGAGCGGGCTCATTGGCGCGGTGATCCGTCTGTGCTGTGGCCTGACGCGCGGTCGGTGATCATGCTTGCGGAGAGCTATACGCCCGAGCATGACCCGACTGCGGTGCTGGCGCATTCCAACTTGGGCGCCATTTCGGTTTATGCGCAGAACAAGGATTATCACGATCTGGTTAAGAAGCGCCTCAAACGATTGGCGCGCTGGCTGATTGCCGAGGGTGGGGGTGAAGTGAAGGTGTTTGTCGATACTGCTCCGGTGCCAGAGAAGGCGCTGGGGCAGGCCGCTGGGCTGGGGTGGCAGGGCAAGCATACCAATCTTGTCAGTCAGGATTGGGGAAATTGGGCCTTTTTAGGGTCTGTTTTTACAACTTTAGATTTGCCTGTGGATGGCGCTGAGGTCGACCATTGTGGCTCATGCCGCGCGTGTTTGACGGCCTGTCCGACAGACGCGTTTCCGGCACCGTATCAGTTGGATGCGCGGCGCTGTATTTCGTATCTGACCATCGAGCATAAGGGGCCGGTGGAGGAAGAGTTGCGCGCGCTGTTGGGCAACCGAATCTATGGCTGCGATGATTGTCTTGCAGCCTGCCCGTGGAACAAGTTTGCGGTCGCGGCCAGTGACCTTCGCTATGCGGCGCGGGAGGAGCTAAAGGCGCCTCCGTTGGCGGAACTGGCGCAGCTGGATGATACAGCATTTCGCGCGATGTTCTCGGGCTCGCCGATAAAGCGGATCGGCCGGAATCGGTTCGTGCGGAACGTGCTTTATGCGATTGGGAACTCAGCGGTGCCGGAGTTACTGCCGGTTGCACAGGCGCTGACCGATGATCCGGATCCGACCGTGGCTGATGCAGCGCGCTGGGCGGCATCCCGGTTGTCGTAAACAGGCTGGACGCGCCGCAGGAAAACGCTACACCCGGTTCTGGCGAACAGATGGAGGACCCGATGGCGTTGGCTTTGGGGGTGGATACGGGCGGAACCTATACGGATGCGGTGCTGATCCGGGATGAGCGCGAGGTGATCGCGTCGGCCAAATCGCTGACCACACGAGCGGATCTAGCGATTGGTGTGGGGCGCGCGGTTTCTGCTGTGCTAGAGACGGCTGATGTGTCTCCGGATCAGATTGGGATGGCATCGTTGTCGACAACGCTGGCCACCAATGCGTTGGTCGAAGGCCAGGGCGGGCGCGTGGCGTTGATCTATGTCGGGTTTCGGGAAAGCGACCTTGAGAAACACGGTCTAAGAGAGGCGTTGAAGGGCGATCCGGCTTTGGTTCTGGCTGGGGGGCACAACCATGCCGGGGGTCAGGTCGCCGAATTGGATGTTGCAGGGCTTGAGGCCTTTTTAGACTCACATTCAGGCATTTCCGGCTATGCGGTTGCAGCACAGTTCGCGACCAGAAATCCGGCACATGAACTGGAAGTGGCGCGCGTGATTTCCGAGCGTACGGGAGTGCCGGTCACGTGCTCTCATCATCTGTCGGCCAAGCTGAATGGGCCAAAGCGTGCAGTGACCGCCGTGCTGAATGCACGATTGATCGGGATGATCGACCGCTTGATCGGGCGCGCGCAGGATCAGTTGCGCGCGCAGGGCATCACCGCCCCAATGATGGTTGTGCGCGGGGATGGCGCTTTGATGAGCGCCGAGCAGGCGCGGGAGCGTCCGATTGAAACGATCCTAAGTGGCCCTGCGGCCTCTATCGTTGGCGCGCGCTGGCTGACCGATGTTGAGAACGCGCTGGTGTCCGATATCGGCGGGACCACGACCGACGTCGCGCTGATCAGAGATGGCAAACCTGCCATCGACCCCGCAGGCGCGCAGGTTGGCGGTTTCCGGACCATGGTCGAAGCGGTTGCGATGCGGACTCATGGTTTGGGCGGTGACAGTCAGGTGCATGTGGTGACCGAAGGCCTAGGCGGTGGTGTCTTCCTTGGCCCGCGTCGGGTGCTGCCGGTGTCGCTGATCGCAGCTGAGGCCCCGGATGTGGTACATGCGGCATTGGATGAGCAATTGCGGGCGACGACTGTAGGTGAACATGACACGAGGTTTGCCCGTCGTGTGCCGGGTATCCCCGCCGATGGTGTCGGGGCGCGTGAATCAGTGTTGCTAGACCGGTTGGAGGATCGTGTTGTGCCGCTCAGCAGTCTGTTGCAAACCCGGATGGAGCATGGGGCACTGGGTCGTTTGGTGGATCGCGGGATCGTACAGGTCTCGGGTGTCACCCCTTCGGATGCCAGCCATGCTCTGGGGCGGCTTGCGGATTGGGACTGCTCGGCAGCGCTCAAGGCGCTGGAACTGATGGCGCGTAAGCGGGTTGGATCAGGGGACAAGCTGGCAGCATCGCCTGAAGCGCTGGCTCAACTCATTGTCGATCAGTTGACGGAACAAACCTCATTGACCTTATTAGAGACTGCTTTTGCCGAGGAAAGCCATGGGTTTGACCAGCCTGCAAGAGATCTGGCCCGGCATGTTCTGACGCAGCGCGGGTTGGCGAAACACCGTGGGTTGTTGGCATTGGATACCGCGCTGAATGTGGATGTAGTGGGCCTTGGGGCTTCGGCCCCCAGCTATTACCCGGCAGTCGGAGAGCGGTTGCATTGCAAGATGGTCCTGCCAGAGCATGCCGGTGTTGCAAATGCCATCGGTGCGGTTGTCGGGCGGCTGACCCTTCGGCGGGCCGGTTCAGTTACGTCCCCGGCCGAAGGCCGCTATCGGGTACATCTGGAAGAGGGGCCGCAGGATTTCTCGGACTCGAATTCCGCTCTGCAGTTGCTTGAAGAGGTGCTGCGCAACGAGGCTGAGGGCGCGGTGCGCCAAGCAGGTGCCGAGGATATACGCGTGACAGTCGACCGCGATATCCGCACCGCCAAGATTGAGGCGCAAGAGGTATTCGTCGAAGCGTTGATCACGGTTGAGGCGAGCGGACGACCTCGGGTGGCGGTCGGATAGCCCCGCAAGGGGCTATCGCGCATATCATTCTGCCGCACTGGAGCGTTTTGGCAGCACCCAGTCCGGGCGCGGGAAATGGCAGGTGTATCCGTTGGGGATGCGCTCTAGGTAATCTTGATGCTCGGGCTCGGCTTCCCAGAAATCGCCGACGGGTTCGACTTCGGTCACCACATTGCCGGGCCAAATGCCACTGGCGTTGACATCGGCAATTGTATCTTCGGCCACCTGTTTCTGGGCATCGTCCACATAGTAGATCGCCGAGCGATAACTCATTCCGCGGTCATTGCCCTGACGATTCAGGGTGGTCGGGTCGTGGATCTGGAAAAAGAACTCTAGCAGATCGCGATAGGTGATCTGGGTCGGGTCGAACCAGATTTCGATCCCTTCAGCATGGGTGCCGTGGTTGCGATAAGTTGCGTTTGGCACATCGCCGCCGGTGTACCCGACGCGGGTGCGCGAGACGCCGGGCAGTTTGCGGATCAGGTCCTGCATGCCCCAAAAGCAGCCTCCGGCCAGAACGGCGCGTTCATCGGTCATCAGATATCCTCCACATGGATCAGAAATTCGCCATACCCTTCGGCCTCCATCTCGTCGCGATGAATGAACCGCAGCGAGGCGGAATTGATGCAATAGCGTAGCCCGCCATGTTCGCGGGGGCCATCGGGAAACACGTGGCCCAGGTGGCTGTCGCCGTGTTTCGAGCGGACCTCGGTCCGGATCATGCCATGAGTGGTGTCGCGAAACTCTTCGACATGTTCATGTATGATTGGCTTGGTGAAACTGGGCCAGCCGCAGCCGGATTCGTATTTGTGGGTCGAGGCGAACAACGGCTCGCCCGAGACGATATCCACGTAGATGCCCGGTTCCTTGTTGTTCAACAGCTTGCCAGTGCCCGGGCGTTCGGTGCCGCTGCGCTGGGTGACGTGAAATTCTTCAGGTGAGAGGGCCGCAATGACCTCGGGGTCTTTGGTATAACGGGACATGGATCCTCCGGTGTTTGAATGATGATGTCCTATTTGGGCATAGATGCGCAGGAATCAAAACCATATTACAGCGCGCTCGCGGGTCTGTGCAGTTGATCCAAACGAATGCACAGCGCGTATGACTTATAACAGGAGGTGAAGTGATGTTCCGTATGGCTCTGTTGACTGCTCTGATCTTGCTGGGCAAAGCCCTTCAGGCGGCACCACTGACGGGCGAATTTTCATCAATCGATGGCGGGACATTATCACTGGAAGACTGGCGCGGACAGCCCGTGCTTGTGGTCAACACGGCGTCGCTTTGCGGCTTTACCGGACAATACGCAGCGTTGCAGGAGCTGCACGAAACATATGAAGAACGCGGGCTGGTGGTACTGGCGGTCCCGTCGAATTCGTTCAAACAAGAGCTGGCGTCGTCGAAAGAGGTCAAGAATTTTTGCGAACTAAATTATGACCTTACGCTTCCGATGACGGATATCACTCCAGTGAAAGGTTCGGATGCCCATCCGTTTTACCGAGCTGTTGCTGCGCAGACTGGCTTTGTCCCGAAATGGAACTTTAACAAAGTGCTTATTGGCCCCGAGGGTGAGGTCGTTGCCACCTATGGGTCAAGCACCAAGCCAAATGCGCCTAAATTGATAGATCAGGTCGAGGCGTTACTGCGCTGACCGGGTTCGCGCGACAGCTGTACGGCAAGAATTCCCAGCGTTGTGATCAGAACCCCCACCGCATCCAATGGGCCCAACTTCTCACCCAGTAAAATGGCGGCGATGGTCACGCCGAATACCGGGTTGAGGAAATGGAACGTTGCTGCACGGATCGGGCCGATGCGATCCAGTAGCAGGAACCAGATGAAAGTTGCCAGAAGGCCCGGGAATAGCGTGGTGTAGGTAAAAGCCAGCACAAAAGGCAGTGTGGCGTGGATATGAATAGACTCGAACACCGGGGCGGCGAGAAACAGCACCGCCGATCCGATAAGCATCTGCAGCCCAACCACCATCATGAAGTTACCGCCCGAAGTCGCCCCCCGAACAGCCAAGGTGGCAAAGGTCAGCGCCAGCGCCCCGATTCCGCAGAGCAGAACCCCGAACAGATCGACACCAGCGTTAATCCGGCTACCCATGATTAGCGCGACACCGACAAAACCTGCCAGCAAGCCGACGATGCCCAGCGGGCGTATCCGCTCACCCAATAGCAGCCAGCCGGCTAGGGCTACCAGCAGGGGCATAGTCGAGGCGATGATCGCCGCGACCGAAGCCTCGACTGTCTGCATCGCATAGAAGTTTAGACCCAAATAAAGGGCATTTTGGCAGATTCCGAACAGAATAGTGGCGCGCCATTGGTTGCGAGTCAGGCGCCAGCTTTGCCCCATGGCGCGTGCGATCGCCACGCCCATTAGTCCCGAAATCAGAAATCGCAGCGCCAACGAGAACAAAGGCGAGGCATCGGCAACGATGATCCGCGCCGAGCTGAAGGCCGAAGACCAGATGAGGGCGAAAACAAGCCCCATGGCGATGGCGCGCAGGTCCATTACGGCCTCCTGATGAAATTCGGGCGACTGTTCCTGATTTTAACATGAGCTGCAAGGACCCATCGCGTCGAATAGCGGGGTCGCCCGATAGTTGGCATCAATGAGCTTGCGCGCAATGAGAATGAGCAGAGCTTTTGGTAGAAAAGCGCTGCTTATCATTATGATTCAGCTTGTCGCTTGATTCAGGCGAAAAAGCTAAGATCGTCCATCGAGAACCAACCCGCGTTCTCAACGTGCTCGTTGGTGATTTCACCTCCCGATGCGACGGACTCGACGTGATCAATATCGCGCCAGTCAAATTCGTGGGTGACGTGATCGAATGTCAGATCGACCTCTGCGGAGTGCACCAGCTCATCGCCATTATAGGCATTGATTGTGACTTGGTTTGCCCAGTTCGATTCAGGAATATACGTGGTGTCCGATCTGGAAGCATTGGCCAAGGAAACGCTGTTGAAGTTGAATTCTTCGCCATCGCTTTTCGAGAAGCCAACCGTTGCCCCCCAGGAATTGAACGCCTCCAGGTCGGGGTCGGGATTCGAGCCACCGTATTCGTATGGGGTTAGAATACCATCAGTGTTGCTCTGCCCTTTGCTAACACTTGCAATAAATGCACCATTCAGCACCTGATCATTGTCTTTGATGCGGGTTCCGTCATTGAAATCCAGCACGAACTCTTCAAGCGGGTCAGGCGGGGTCAGTTCCGGGAAGTATTGGAACAAGGATTCAGGGATGTCCTCGACCTTTTCATACAAAGAAATCTCTTTCCCGCCTGCGTCTGGATAGCTGGTGACCTTCAATGCCCAAGAAGCACTGTCGTCCCCGTCCAGTTGCAGCACGTCAGAACGGTTTCCATCCGCATAAAGTGTAACGGTTACGTCCCCATTATCTTTCTCCAGCCGACGTTCTGAGATTTGTCCGTCCTGATAGGTGGTCGTGATCGAATCCCAGGATTTCGCATCCAGCTCATCGGTCTGGCTGATGCTGACGCGCTGGCCATTTGACCAGATCTCATGTTTCACGACTCCATTGTCATATGTCGTTGTCTTTTCAGATTTCTTTCCACTGCCATCAAATGAGGTGCTGATGGTTTCCCACGACTTTATGTCGCTTCCGTCTGTCTGCGTTACGTTGCTACGCTGTCCGTCTGTCCACGTTTCCTGTCTGATAATTCCATTGTCATAGGTGGTCGTCCGTCCGGTTGTCTCTCCGTTGACATCGAAGAACGTGTCGATCCGATCCCAGGATTTGGTTTGTAGAAAGTCCTGAACAGTACTGAAATGACCGGGCGCGAAGGCTTCAACCGTCCGGGTACCATTATCGTTTGTTATCGTGCGGCCTATGATATTGCCCGACGCATCATAGCGTAGAACGATCTGGTTCCAGGATTTTGCACCGTCTCCGAAAAACCCATCTTGGATGAGAATCTCATTCGGAACACCATTTTTAAAAGGTCTCGGTCACGCGGATACTGTCTGGGTAAACCGTTCCGCGTTCGGTCATTATTCCATTGGCGTCATAGTCAATGAACCGATTATCAAAGCCCAGTGCCTCATCTGTTCCGACATAAAATTCCTGACGCAAAACGCCGTCTTCGTAAGTCCCGAAGACCTCGTATCCGGCATCAAAAGTCGTCCGCGTTGCAACGACAACATCGTCTTCAATCGTGTATTGGATGCTTGCCCAGTCGAATTGATTTTCTGTATCGAATTCAGTGGTTTGATATCGTGCCATAAATCGAGATTCCTCAATAATACTTCCCATTAAGCGAGTGGATGAGGAATATGACACAACTATGGCGATAGCGGCAAAAACTCGATATTAATCAGATGCTTACATAACTTATTCAGACAAAAAAAGGGCCGCCCGGTGGCGACCCCTTCGATCTTGCGATCTGTCTTCGGCGAATTAGCCGTTGACGCTGTCTTTCAGAGCTTTCGCGATGGTCATTTTGACCACTTTGTCGGCTTCTTTCTTGAACTGCTCGCCGGTGGCGGGGTTGCGCACCATGCGCTCGGGGCGCTCGCGGCAGTAGATTTTGCCAACGCCGGGCAGGGTGACGGCACCACCGGCCGAAACTTCGCGAGTGATCAGGCCGGTCATGGCCTCCAGCGCGGCATTTGCAGATTTCTTGTCAGTTCCCATTTCCTCAGCGAGAGCAGCCACCAGCTGAGTCTTTGTCATAGGCTTTGCCATTTCTTGGTCTCCTTAACGTGCCCGATCTATAGGGCCTCACCGCGTAACTGTAACGGGATATTGTGGCTGAACACAACGAATAGTAGCACTAAAAACCCCAAAAATAGGGGAAATTCGTTGCTTTTTTGCTTCAGAGAAAGGCCGTTTCGTCAAACGAACGCAATTTCCGGCTGTGTAACCGTTCCAGCGGCATGCCGCGCAAGTGCTCCATCGCCCGGATTCCGATCGCCAAATGACGACTGACCTGAGTGGTATAGAACGCCGAAGCCATGCCGGGAAGCTTTAATTCACCATGCAAGGGCTTATCCGAGACGCACAGCAAGGTGCCGTAAGGAACCCGGAACCGATAACCGTTGGCTGCGATTGTTGCACTTTCCATATCCAGCGCAATCGCACGGGACTGGCTGAGCCGTTGCACCGGGCCGGACTGATCGCGAAGCTCCCAATTGCGGTTATCGACCGAGGCGACTGTACCTGTTCGCATGATACGTTTCAGCTCGTAGCCTTCCAACTCGGTTACCTCGGCCACAGCCTGTTCCAGCGCGACCTGGACTTCGGCCAGCGGGGGGATCGGCACCCAGACGGGCAGGTCGTCGTCCAGCACTTTGTCCTCGCGCAGGTAGGCATGTGCCAGTACGAAATCCCCAAGCGCCTGCGTGTTGCGCAGACCGGCGCAGTGGCCGACCATCAACCAGGCGTGTGGGCGCAGAACCGCAATGTGGTCGGTGGCCGTTTTGGCATTCGATGGCCCGACACCGATATTGACCAGCGTAATCCCAGACCCATCCGCGCGTTTCAGGTGGTAGGTTGGCATTTGCGGCAGTTTAAGGGGCTGTTCCAGTACGGCTTCGGCGTCCGTGATCTCAACATTCCCGGTCGAGACAAAGCTGGTATAGCCGCTGTCGGGATCGGCCAGTTGAGCCCGTGCGTAGCTCTCAAATTCCGAGACATAGAACTGATAGTTGGTGAACAGCACGTGGTTTTGGAAATGACCGGGGTCAGTCGCGGTGTAATGCGAAAGCCTTGCCAACGAATAGTCCACCCGCTGGGCTGTGAAGAGCGCAAGGGGTCCCGCTTCGTTTTCCAGCTCGTGCACGCCATTCACGATATCGTCGTTTGTTGTATTCAGGTCCGGTACATCAAACGCATCGCGCAGAGTGAAACCAGCTGCACCCTGATGCGGGACAACCAGATCCGGGTTATTGGCGACAGCGAAATGGACCGGGATCGGCGTTTCCGAGGCTCCGATTGTGACCGGCTGATCGTGGTTCTTGATCAATAGTGCGATTTGCTGGGTAAGGTATGACCGGAACAGATCGGGGCGCGTCACTGTCGTGGCGTGCGTGCCCGGCTCGGACACGTGACCGAAGCTCAGCCGGCTGTCGACCTGCGCGTAAGACGAGGTCCTGATCCGGATTTCGGGGTAGAACGCCCGAAACCTCTCGGTAGGAGCGCCGTTCTTAAGTGCATTTGCAAACCTATCGCACAGGAATTTTGTCGCCTGTTCATAGAGCTCTTCTAAACGTGCGACAGCTGCAAGCGGATCGCTAAATTTCTCGGGGTTGGGAACGTCAGGTGTTCGGATAGTAGTCATGCAAGGGGTTCCAGAAGATCGATCTTTTCAAATGTGCGCACGTCCACCAGCCCAAGATCCGAGATCCGCAGCTCAGGGATCACAACCAAGGCCAGCAGAGAGTGCTGCATATAGGCGTTGTTAAGCTGACAGCCGCAGGTCTTCATCGCCTCGACCATTTGTTCAGCTTTGGCGGCAACGTCAGTCGCTGGGCTGTCGGACATCAGGCCTGCGATAGGCAGTTCCACCAGGGCCAGTTCTTCACCATCGCGAAAGATTGTGATGCCTCCGCCCACTTCGGCCAGCCTGTTCGCGGCCAGTGCCATCTGTTCACGGTCGGTACCGACAACAATCATATGGTGGCTGTCATGCGCAACGGTCGAGGCCATGGCCATTTTGCCTTGATACCCAAAGCCCGAGACAAAGGCGTTAGTCACACCCCCCGTGGCGCGATGCCGTTCGACCAATGCGATCTGGCACACGTCGCCTTCGCCTTCAACAAGCCCTTCGATAATCGGCAGCTCGGATTTCAACGCTTGCGTTGGGGCCTGATTTTCAACCACCCCGATCACGTTGGCCGTGACACGGTTCGCTCCGGCAGGGGCTGCGATCTCAAAGTCTGTCGAGGTCAGCGCGTGCCCTAGGTGTACGGTATTTCGCGCCTTAGCGGGCCAGTTCAGATGCGGGCATTCGACCGTTACCGTCCCGTTTTCAGCCACAATCTGACCGCGCGCGACCACGGTTTCGATCGGAAGCTCTACCAGATCAGAACTCAGGATAATGTCAGCGCGCCGCCCGGGTGTGATCGAGCCGATCTCGCGTTCCAACCCAAAATGGGTCGCCGTGTTGATCGTCGCCATTTGCAGCGCAACCAGAGGATCGCAACCACAGGCAATCGCATGTCGCACTACGCGGTTCATGTGTCCGTCATTTACCAGCGTTCCCGAATGGCAGTCGTCGGTGCACAAGATGAAGTTGCGCGGGTCCAGCCCTTTTTCAGTCACCGCAGTAATCTGGCTTTCGACATCATACCAAGCCGACCCCAACCGCATCATTGACCGCATTCCCTGACGGACACGTACGATGGCGTCGGCCTCGCAGGTGCCTTCATGATCATCGGCAGGGCCACCAGCGACGTAAGCGGCAAATTCAGGCCCTAAATCTGGCGAAGCATAGTGCCCGCCAACTGTTTTACCGGCGCGCTGTGTGGCCGCGATCTCTGCCAACATCTTCGGATCGCCATGAATGACTCCGGGAAAGTTCATCATCTCGCCCAGTCCGATGATACCGGGCCAAGACATCGCCTCAACCACATCCTCGGCGGTGATCTCATACCCTGTGGTCTCAAGCCCCGGTGCTGAGGGTGCACAGGACGGCATCTGGGTGAAGATGTTCACCGGCTGCATCAGCGCTTCGTCATGCATCAGGCGCACGCCTTCCAACCCCATCACGTTTGCGATCTCATGCGGGTCGGTGAACATCGAAGTTGTGCCATGCGGAATGACTGCGCGGGCAAATTCTGCCGGGGTCAACATGCCCGATTCGATATGCATATGCGCATCGCATAACCCCGGCACCAAATAGCGACCGTGCGCCTCGATGATCTGAGTCTCAGGACCGATACAATGCGCGGCGTCCGGCCCCACAAAAGCAACGCGCCCCGCAGCGATCGCCACGTCATGGTCAGGCAGGGTTTCGCGGCTATGCACATTGACCCAGACGCCGCCACGGATCACCAAATCGGCAGCCTCGCGGCCAGCAGCAACAGCAATGAGACGAGGGGCGGTATCGGGCCAACTTGGGAAGGGAGTGTATTCCATGGCCCAACTTTCCCGAATGCGGCGCAAGGTGCAACCCCCACTATTAAGGTATCATGGAATCATCACAAAACCTGCCATCCGCTGCGCGCCAGCGCTGCCACGCCCAACCAGAGGAGATGCCCAAAGGGCATCAACGATGGGCGGGAGCGACCCGCGATTAGTTGTGGCGATCGGCTTCAATCTCTGCGCGCAGCCAGTCGACAAACGCCAACGCGCCCGGCGTTTCCTCGGCTTGGGGCGATAGCAATAGATAATAGGCCTCGGGCATAGCAGCGCGATGGATGAACGGCGCGATCAGGCGGCCTTCTTCAATCAACCGTTTTGCGATCATGTCGTGGGCTAAACACAAGCCTCCTCCGGCCATCGCAACCGACAGGCTGACCAGATAGGTCGTCGAATAGGTTACCTTAGGTTTCCCCCAAGTTAGACTCTGATCTGTGATCCAGCTCTCCCAATTCGACAACAAATTTGAACAGTCGAACAGGGGCTGTTCCTGCAGAGTTTCCAGCGTCACCGGGAAGTCGGGGGCACAGACAGGATAGTAGTGATCTGTCCGTAGCAATTCCGTTCGCACCGTATCGGCCGGGCGCAGCGAATAGCGGATTTCCACCGCCGCGCCTTCGGCCATTTCACGCGGCTCCCAGAGCTCAGTGAAGATATTCAGATGTACATCCGGATGCAGTTCCCGAAACCGGGGTAGGCGCGGAGCCAGCCAGTTGACGGCAAATGTGATGTTGCTCTGGACCTGAACCGCGTTTTGTTGTGCGCCCGTGACGGCTTGTGTCCCCCTTACCAGAGTTCGAAAGGCTTCACGCACGACCGGCAGATAGGTGATACCAGCTTCGGTCAGCTCCAATGCACGCGGACGACGTAGGAATAATGGCTGACCCAAATAGCCCTCTAGTGATTTGATTTGCTGGCTGACTGCGCTTTGCGTCATGTTCAAATCCCGCGCCGCCCCCGTGAATGACAAATAACGGGCCGCCGCTTCAAATGTGCGTAGCCAGCCGAGCGGTGGAAGTGATTTCTGCATGCTCATAACTCTGCCAGTAGTTTTACTAATGAACTAGGCATGTTTTTTTCGTTGGTCAAACGTTTGCGGTGAAGGCACGATTTCCCAGAAGTCAATTGACCAGCGAAGGAGCCCGGCATGAGCGTTACAAACCTGCGTCCCAACATCGATCATTGGTCCGAACGCGTGGACATGGCCGCCGCATTCCGCTGGACCGAACGGTTGAACATGCATGAAGGGGTGGCGAACCATTTCAGCCTTGCGGTGAACGAAGACGGCACGCAGTTCCTGATGAATGCCAATCAGATGCATTTCGCGCGTATCAAGGCGTCAAATCTGCTGCTGCTTGATGCCAATGACAAAGATGTCATGGACCAGCCCGGCGCACCGGATCCGACGGCTTGGGGGCTCCACGGATCGATCCACCGCCATTGCCCGCACGCGCGCTGCGTGATGCACGTGCATTCGATTTTTGCGACCGTTCTTGCCTCGCTGGCAGACAGCAGCTTGCCACCGATCGACCAGAACACCGCGACCTTCTTCAATCGCTACGTAATCGATGAAGAGTTCGGAGGTCTGGCGTTTGAAAGCGAAGGTGAACGCTGCGCCGCGATGCTGTCGGACCCGAAAAAGAAAGTCATGATCATGGGCAACCACGGGGTTTTGGTGATCGGCGACAGTCCGGCAGATGCCTTTAACAGACTATATTATTTTGAACGCGCCGCAGAAACGTATATTCGCGCTCTTCAAACCGGGCAACCTTTGCGCGTTCTGTCCGATGAGATTGCTGAGAAAACCGCGCAAGAGCTTGATGAATATCCCGGTCAGGCCGAAGCACATTTACGCGAAATCAAATCTGTTCTGGATGCCGAAGGCTCAGATTACGCAACCTGAAGCGCACTGTTAGGAGTTTCAGCCATGACCGATATGCATGATGCAGAAGCCGCCCGATGGAATTACCGCCCCGAAGGGCCCGTCGGTTTGAACCCCTTGTTCAACTGGCCGCCGCGTCCTGCGGCTATCCTGAACTGGTACAAAGGGGCTTGGCTTCCCCTTACGTCGCTGACGCTTTGCATGGTGATGGCTTTTGCCGCCTATTTCGTGTTTTTACCTCCATTAGAGACCATGCAGAGTTTCGCACCCGGCTGGATGTTCCGTATCTGGCTGCTGAACATGGTGCCTCAGATCATGATAGCAGGAGGTCTGCATTGGTGGCTTTACATGCGCAAAGGGCAGGGCATGTACAAGAAATTCGACCGGCGTGATCTGACACGTGACAATGGGTCGTTTACCTTTCGAAATCAGGTTTTGGATAACATCTGGTGGACGCTGGGAAGTGCGATGACTGTGGCGACGGTCTATCAGTGGCTGATCTACTGGGCGATGGCGAATGGCTATGCGCCAGTGATAACCTGGGCCACGGCCCCCGTTTGGTTCGTGATCTGGATGCTTTTCATCCCGATGTGGTCAGGGCTTCATTTCTACTGGGTGCACCGATTGGAACATCACCCGAAACTCTACAAGCACGTTCATGCTGTGCACCATCGCAACGTCAATATCGGACCATGGTCAGGAATATCGAACCACTGGTATGAAAACCTTCTCTATTTCACCACCTACTTCATCCATCTGATTGTACCCTCGCATCCGCTGCATCTGCTGTTTCACGCCTACTTCCAGCAGATCAGCCCGGTACTGTCTCACTCGGGTTTCGAAAAGCTGAAGGCTGGTGAAACGGATGCCGCGCGGGCAGGGGACTTCTTCCACCAGCTTCATCACCGGTATTTCGAGTGTAACTACGGCACATCCGAGATTCCGTTCGACAAGTGGTTCGGCACTTATCATGATGGTTCAGCCGAGGCGACAACGCGGACACGGGCTTTCAAGAAGCAGATGTATACTTAGATCACGAGGGCGTTCTGCCCCGCCGAGTTCTGCATAGGTCCGTATATGACCTACGCAGAGCTTTGGTCAGGTTTTCTCAAACAACGCGATCAAAGCGATGTCATCTTTGTTGGGGCCAGCAGCAAGATCGCCGTAAATCCGGACCTGCGTTAAAGATAAGTCTCTGATCTGATCCGCCTCGAGGCGGCGGAAGGTATCGGCGAACCCGAGCGCCTCAAAGTGTTTTGCGTTGATCGACAGGGCGAACTGCGCACCGTGGCGTGCGACACGCAAGAGCGCTGGCAAAACTTCTGGCCCAAGATGGCCATGGGTGAACGTTCCGGACGAGACGACACCGGCATAGCTGCCGCGTGGAACTGGCAGGCCCTGATTGAGATCGGCTTCGATCGCGTCGCGATAGATATCCTTGCGCATCGCCTCGTCCAGCATCTCGGCGCTGATATCGGTGGCGTCGATCGGACCCACGCCCAACCCGGCCAGAATCGCTCCGCATAACCCCGTGCCCGCGCCTACATCCAATACCGGGCCTTGTCCGCCTGCACCCACAAAAGCGCGCGCCGTGTGGTTGTGGAGTTGATAATCCTCAAGCGCTGCGAAACTGTCGTCATATTCCCCTGCCCATTCCGCATAAAGGCGCTTGTTCTCCTCGGGCGATTTCAGGGAGTAGGCTGCGTGCAAGTCAGGTGTCTTTTTGGTCATTTCTCAATGAATGCGCATCAGAGGATTCGAATCAAGTGCGTCCATCCGGCGCTTGCATCCACGTGCCGGGCAGATCATCAAAGGGACCATGACACAGACACTATTCTCCTTCGGCCACGGCTATTCTGCCCGAGCGATATCGAGGCAACTGGATCCAACCACATGGCGGGTCATCGGAACCACGCGTGATTCCCAACAACTTGAGACAATTCGCGACTCGGGCGCCGAGCCTTGGGTCTGGCCGGGGGATCGGCCTGATCTGGATGGGGTGACGCATCTGCTTGTCTCTACAGCACCCACAGCCGATGGTGATCCGGTGCTGGCGGAATTGAAGGATGAGATCGCCGCGCGGATCGGACAGTTCAAATGGGTCGGCTACCTGTCGACCACAGCCGTTTACGGGGATCACCAGGGAGGCTGGGTGGATGAGACGACGCCCGCCACACCGACGGCTGAACGTGGCCGTTGGCGCGTGCGTGCCGAGGAGCAATGGGGCGGCATTCCGGGCCTGCCCTTGCATATCTTCCGACTGGCAGGGATTTACGGGCCGGGTCGCGGGCCGTTTTCAAAGCTGAAACGCGGAGGGTTGCGGCGGATCATCAAGCCGGGCCAGGTGTTTTCGCGCATTCATGTTGACGACATCGCACAGGTTTTGATCGCGTCGATGGCCAAACCCAATCCGGGTGCGATCTATAATGTCTGTGATGATGAACCGGTGCCGCCGCAGGACGTGATCGGCTATGCCGCCGAGTTGCAAGGTCTGCCGATGCCACCTGCGGTTCCGTTTGATGAGGCTGATCTGACTCCGATGGCGCGCAGTTTCTATAATGAGAACAAGCGCGTTCGGAATGATCGGATCAAGGATGAACTGGGCGTCTCATTGCTCTATCCGAACTACCGTGTAGGGTTGGAAGCACTGATGCAGCATCAGAAGGATGCCACTTGATCACCGCGCCTTGCCAAGAAACCGGCACGGATTGTATGGGATTTCGATGAAAGACCGCTCTGTCCCGCTGAACATTACCGTTTCGACCCTGACCCGGCAGCGGCCCGAGATGCTGGCCGCTTTGATTCGAAGCTGGGGAGAGATGAAGCTGCCGCCCGATTGCTCGGTGCGATGTTTGGTAGTGGAAAACGACAGCGTAGCGCTCAGCGAAGGTACCGTGCAGGCAGTAGGGGAGAAGCTGCCTAATGGAGCAAGTCTGAACTATGTCCTTGAGACCGAACTCGGCATCCCGTTCGGACGCAACCGAGCCGCACGCGAAGCGTTGGAGAATGGCTCGGATCTGCTCTGTTTTGTCGATGATGACGAGGTGGTGGCGGTCGATTGGCTTGAACGGTTGGTCGCCGGGTATCGCAACAGCTCTGCCGTGCTAATGGGCGCTCCGCTTCGTGCGGCGGGGCCATCGGGGCAGGAGACCGCGATTCAGCGGCTGATGTTGCGCAATATCAGCAATCGTTACCTCGACAAGGAAAACGCGGCTGCAAAGAAAGCCACGTTGAACAGTACCGGTGGCGTGACCATCGTGACAAACAACTGGCTGGGCGAGACACGCCTGTTCAGCGAAACCGGCCTTTGGTTCGATGAAACCATGCGGATGACCGGCGGGACGGATGCAAAGTTCTATGCCGAGACCGTTGCTGCAGGCTTACCGGTCGGCTGGGTGCCCGACGCTTTTGTGTACGAGACCATTCCTCCCGAAAGGTTGTCATTCTGGTATCAGACCGCCCGGGGAAGGGACCAGTCCAACACCCATATGCGCCGTAAGCTTGATCAGAAGCCAACAAAGGCGATCTTAGGGTTTTTGAGCACCCCCTTTCGCTTGTTGGCGCTGTTAGGGGCAATCCTTCTGTTTCCGTTCCAACCAGATCGGCGATTGATCCAGATCGCCCGAACGGTTGGGTGGCTTGTCGGGGTATTGGGAATTCCCTTCGGCTATAAATCGGCCCTTTACAAGAAGGTCAGTGGCCACTGAATCTGGGCCGGTCAATCCGTTTTGCGCTAGACTCAGTTCAGTCGTTTCATGCGCGGCCATCATCGGAAGTTTATTTGCGTCCACTCTCTCTTGTGCCCGATTTGCGAGGCATGGCGAAGCTTGGCGGTGCAATCGCAATCATGCGCTTCAGGGTCAGGCCGCGCGTAGATGTTCAAGTGATAGCTCTGGATTATCAATATCATCAAAAAACAAAACTTATATGAATGGCTTGGATTTGCTAAATCTACATCCAAACAGAAAGAACGAGTCGTTAATGCTATTTCCTACAATGAAGGCAGGGCCGATCTGCGCGATCCCGCGTAACGCCCTTGCCAAGGACGAGCGCAAAAACACTCAAGACCCCTGTTTCTCGTTTCAAAGTTAACCGCGCGACGCACACATCTAGCCAGGACTGGAGATCGATATGGACGGAAGTGATACCCCCAACATGGGCAAATGCCCGGTAATGCATGGCGCCGATGCCCGGTCCAACCGGGATTGGTGGCCGAACCAACTGAACCTGTCGATTCTGCATCAGCATAGCCCTGCATCGAACCCGATGGGTGAGACATTCGACTATGCCGAAGAGTTCAAGAAGCTCGACCTGAAGGCACTGAAGGAAGACCTGTATGCGCTGATGACAGATTCGCAAGATTGGTGGCCCGCAGATTATGGTCACTATGGCGGTTTGTTCATTCGTATGGCCTGGCACGCAGCGGGCACCTACCGCACGGCAGATGGCCGCGGTGGCGCATCGACCGGCAATCAGCGGTTCGCTCCGCTGAACAGCTGGCCGGACAATGGCAACCTGGACAAGGCGCGCCGTCTGCTTTGGCCGATCAAGCAGAAGTACGGCAACCAGATCTCGTGGGCTGACCTTTACATATTGGCGGGCAACTGCGCGATCGAATCCATGGGCGGCACAACCTTTGGATTCTCCGGTGGTCGTGAAGACATCTGGGCACCTGAGGAAGACATTTATTGGGGTGCCGAGACCGAATGGCTGGCCCCAACCGAGAACCCGCACAGCCGCTATTCGGGCGAACGTGATCTGGAAAACCCGTTGGCCGCTGTGCAAATGGGTCTGATCTATGTGAATCCCGAAGGTCCAGATGGTCAGCCAGATGCCTTGGCTTCAGGTCGCGATATTCGCGACACCTTTGGCCGAATGGCGATGAATGACGAAGAAACCGTTGCTTTGGTTGCGGGTGGCCACACCTTTGGTAAGGCCCACGGCGCCGGTGATCCCGGTCTTGTCGGTCCCGAACCCGAGGCCGCCCCGATGGAGGCGATGGGCTTTGGCTGGATCAACGACTTTGGCAGCGGCAAGGGTGATGATACCACCACCAGCGGCATCGAGGGTGCCTGGACCGCAAACCCGACCAAGTGGGACAACGGCTACTTCGACCTGCTGTTTGGCTACGACTGGAACCTGACCAAGAGCCCAGCGGGCGCGTGGATCTGGGAACCTGTTGGGGTCAAGGAAGAGGACATGGCCCCGGCAGCGGGTGATCCATCGAAAAAGGTCAAGACTATGATGACCACCGCCGACATGGCGATGCGCATGGACCCGATCTATGGCCCGATCTCGAAGCGCTTCCACGAAAACCCGGACGAATTTGCCGATGCCTTTGCCCGCGCGTGGTTCAAACTGACCCACCGCGACATGGGTCCGCGTGCGCGTTATCTGGGAGCCGAGGCACCTAGCGAAGAGCTTATTTGGCAAGACAACGTCCCGGCCGTCGATCACGCGCTTATTGACGACGCTGATGTAGCCGATCTGAAAGCCAAGATACTCGCGACGGGATTGTCTGTCTCAGATCTGGTGTCGACCGCATGGGCTTCGGCCTCGACCTTCCGGGGATCGGATATGCGCGGCGGTGCCAACGGTGCGCGCGTTCGTCTGGCCCCGCAGAAGGATTGGGAGGTCAACGAACCGCTGAAACTATCCAAGGCGCTGAATGCGCTGGAAGGCGTTCAGAAAGCGTTCAATGACGCACAGTCTGGTGGCAAGAAGGTCTCATTGGCCGATCTCATTGTCTTGGGTGGTGGTGCTGCCATCGAAAAGGCAGCCAAGGCCGCAGGTCATGACGTTGATGTTCCCTTTAGCCCCGGCCGCACCGATGCTTCGCAAGAGCAGACGGATGTCGAGTCTTTCGCGGTGATGGAACCGATAGCGGACGGTTTCCGCAACTACCTGCACAAGGAATACTCGGTTCCGGCCGAGGCCCTGCTAGTGGACAAAGCGCAACTGTTGACGCTGTCGGCACCGGAGATGACTGCGCTTGTAGGTGGGATGCGTGTGCTGGGCACAAACTTTGACGGAACTTCTCATGGTGTGCTGACCGAACGGGTCGGCACGCTCAGCACCGATTTCTTCGTGAACCTGCTGGATATGGGCACCGAATGGAAACCATCCGGTGACGGCGTCTATGAAGGCCGCGACCGCGCTAGTGGTGACGTGAAGTGGACAGGTACCCGCGTGGATTTGGTCTTTGGGTCGAACTCGCAGCTGCGGGCACTGGCCGAGGTCTATGGTCAGGACGACGCAGGCGGCAAATTTGTCTGCGATTTCGTCTCGGCCTGGAACAAGGTGATGAACGCGGATCGTTTTGATCTGAAGTAACCCTATAACCATCGCAGTAAATTGCGCCGCCCGAGGAGAGTCGGGCGGCGTTTTCATGCGCCTGACTCAGGGCGCGTACCAAGCATTGGGTACGATTCCGCCGAGAGACTGTTCTTTCTCTTTCTATAAACCTCTTTTTTGTGAGTTTTCGGGAGGATTTGTTAAGCTAACCTGTTGTTTTTATTAAGGTGAAGAGGAAGGTGGTCGGAAATGTGAAGTTTTTTCAAATTGGGGGTTGCAGGTCCCAGACCTAATCCGTAAATACCCCTTCACCGGCGCTGCTGAGGTGCTGGGACGCGGTGGGAGCTGCGGAGACGCTCGGGAGAGACTGGGGGCATCTGAGGTTTTTGATTGGGCGGTGGCGCTGAGAGATTGGCGTTATGGTCTGGTTTTTG
>NZ_JBQFNI010000009.1:0-100340 GCF_056532525.1 Ruegeria sp. I3
GCCGCGCAATGCGCTGCGCCGGACCCAAATTCCGAAAGTGGAATCGGCGCAGCCGATTCCATGTATCGGGTGCGGGAGTGTTCGCTCACCCGCAGTGCTTAGACCTGACGGACGGCACCTTTTGCGGCACTGGTCGTCAATTTGGCATAGGCTTTTAGCGCGGTGGACACTTTACGCTTACGTGGTGCAACGGGCTGCCAGCCCTTCTCGTCCTGCTCTTCGCGCCGCGCGGCCAGGTCTTCGTCGGAGACCGCCAGATGGATGCTGCGGTTGGGAATGTCGATTTCGATCGTGTCGCCGGTTTTCACCAAACCGATCTCACCACCTTCCGCTGCTTCGGGCGAGACGTGGCCGATTGATAAGCCCGAGGTGCCACCCGAGAAACGACCGTCAGTCAGCAGCGCGCAGGCTTTGCCCAGTCCCTTGGATTTCAGATACGAAGTCGGATACAGCATTTCCTGCATTCCCGGCCCACCACGCGGGCCTTCGTAGCGGATCACCACCACGTCACCTTCCTTGACCTTGCCGGTCAGGATGTCATTGACAGCCTGGTCCTGGCTTTCGCAGACATAAGCTGAGCCTGTGAATTTCAGGATGTTCTCATCCACACCCGCAGTTTTCACGATACAGCCGTCGCGCGCAATGTTGCCGAACAATACCGCCAGACCGCCATCCTGGCTGAATGCATGTTCTTTCGAACGGATCACGCCGCCTTCGCGGTCAGTGTCTAGCTCCTTGTAGCGGTTCGACTGGCTGAAGGCTTGTGTAGTACGCACGCCGCCGGGCGCCGCTTTGAATAGGTCCTGAGCCTTCGGGTTGTTGGCGACTTTGATGTCCCAGTTGGCAATTGCTTCGCCCATGGTGCCCGAATGCACTGTATGGCAATCCTCATGCAGCAAGCCTGCGCGGCTGAGTTCACCGAGGATCGAGAAGATGCCACCAGCGCGATGGACGTCTTCCATGTGCACGTTTTCGATGTTGGGCGCGACTTTGCACAAACAGGGCACTTGGCGGCTCAGGCGATCCATATCAGTCATGGTGAAGTGCACTTCGCCCTCGTGCGCGATCGCCAACAAGTGCAGTACCGTGTTGGTCGATCCACCCATTGCGATATCCAAGCTCATGGCATTTTCGAACGCGTCGAACGTGGCGATTTCACGCGGCAGGAAGCCTTTCTCGTCCAGATCATAGTGGCGCTTGGTGATCTCGACGATGCGGCGACCGGCCTCTAGGAACAGCTCTTTCCGGTCGGCATGGGTGGCTAGAGTTGAGCCATTTCCTGGCAGCGCCAGTCCCAGTGCTTCGGCCAAACAGTTCATCGAATTCGCGGTAAACATGCCCGAACACGACCCGCAGGTAGGGCAGGCGTTTTCCTCGATGTGTTGAACCTGTTCATCGGTAAATCGATCATCCGCTGCGGCAACCATCGCGTCGACAAGGTCGATCTTCTTGGCGTCCAGATCGGCGATGTCGATCTTGCCCGCCTCCATAGGTCCACCCGAGACAAAGATCGCAGGGATGTTCAGACGCATGGCCGCCATCAACATGCCGGGCGTGATCTTGTCGCAGTTCGAGATACAGACCATAGCGTCCGCGCAGTGGGCGTTAACCATGTATTCAACAGAATCCGCAATCACCTCACGCGAGGGCAGCGAATACAGCATCCCGTCATGGCCCATGGCGATGCCGTCATCGACCGCAATGGTGTTGAACTCTTTGGCGACACCGCCAGCGGCCTCAACCTCACGCGCAACCATCTGTCCCAGGTCCTTCAGGTGGACGTGACCGGGTACAAACTGGGTGAACGAGTTGACGATGGCGATGATCGGTTTGCCGAAATCGTCGTCTCCCATACCGGTGGCGCGCCACAGGCCGCGAGCACCGGCCATGTTGCGGCCATGGGTGGAGGTTCTGGATCGGTACATTGGCATGATGCTGTATCCCTATTGCCCAAACTGCGATATTGGGTGTGTACGTTATAGCGCACGTATCATATGTACGTTATAACGCACAAGGCAAATCGCAGGGCGCGGGTATGGAATCGGACGAACTAACGCTAAAACTAAGGGATGTGCGGGCGGCATCCGGGCTGAGCCTGTCAAAAGTCGCGGAACTCACCGGGGTCAGCAAAGCTATGCTGGGCCAGATCGAGCGTGGCGAATCAAGCCCGACCATCGCGACCCTGTGGAAGATCGCGAAGGGTTTCCAGCTCCCGCTGAGTGCTTTGATTGGTACTGCTGCAATGCGTGACACGACAGATGCCGATGTGTTCAGTACCGTGAGATTTCCAGGAAGCATCGAAGTCAAGATTGTCTTTCCTTTTGATCCCGCATTGGGGGCCGAAACATTTCATGTCGAGTTGTCACCCAATCAAAGCCACGAATCTCCGGCCCATGCAGCAGGCGTAACCGAAGAGGTTTTTGTTCTGAGCGGAGCTTTGGACGTGCTGCGAAATGGAAACTGGGTTCCGCTACAATCCGGTCAAGGGTTGCGATTTTCTGCGGATGTGCCGCATGGATACCGCGCTGGTGATCAGGGAGCTGCTTTTCTAAATATGCACCACTATTCGCAACCAGCGGAAGTTTCAGAATAGGAAAGCCCCATACAATGACCGCACTACTGGACAGTTTGACCGTCGTCGATGCCATCGGCTCATTCGGGGCTTTGATCGTTGTTGCGGCATATTTTGCGACCCAGATGCGAGTGATGAACTCGGAGGATCTGGCCTTTCCGCTGGTGAATCTTATCGGTTCGGTGCTGATCGTGTTCTCACTGCTGCAGAACTTCAATCTGGCGTCGATGCTGATCGAAGGCTTCTGGATCATCATCAGCGTTATTGGGATCATCCAGTATTATCGCCTGCGTCGATTGCGATAAATCCAGTGTGGTCGGGACGCTAGCGCTATCCAGCCTTGAACCTGCATCCTGCCAAGTATAGGGAAAACCCAAGCTCGCTTAGGGGAGGCATAGATGCAGGACGATCCAAAAACCCTCGTTTCTACCGAATGGCTTGCCGCACATCTCAAGGATCCGGATCTAAGGATTCTGGATGGGTCGTGGTACCTGCCGCAGCAAGCGCGAGACGCCAAGGCAGAGTATGACGCTGCCCACATCCCTGGTGCGCGGTTCTTTGATATTGATGAGATATCCGACCATCGTTCTGACCTGCCGCATATGGCACCTCCGGTCGAGAAGTTCATGTCGCGCCTGCGCGCGATGGGCGTTGGAGATGGCCATCAGGTCGTGGTCTATGACGGTGCGGGGCTGATGTCGGCGGCGCGGGTCTGGTGGTTGTTCCGTCTGATGGGACAGGACAATATTGCCGTTCTGGATGGTGGATTGCCCAAATGGCAGTCTGAAGGGCGCGAGATCGAAGACCTGCCCCCCATTATTCGCGACCGTCATATGACGGTGCGGGTTCAGAACCACCTTGTCCGCGATGTGACGCAAGTTTCATCAGCCGCGAAGCTTGCGGATCACGAGATCATCGATGCCCGCTCGGCGGCCCGTTTCGTCGGGACCGAAGCTGAACCGCGCGAGGGGTTGCGCTCGGGTCATATCCCAGGCTCGCGCAACGTGCCTTTTGGAATGCTGTTGAACAAGAATGGCACGATGAAGTCGCCCGAAGACTGCCGCGCGGTTTTCGAAGATGCCGGCGTCGACTTATCGAAACCCGCGATCACATCCTGTGGCTCTGGTGTGACTGCCGCAATTCTCAGCCTTGCATTGGAACGCATGGGCAAGAAAGACCACGCGCTTTATGACGGCTCCTGGGCTGAATGGGGTGCCTTCCCAACCCTGCCCGTCGCAACCGGAGAGAACTGATGTTCGAGAACCTTAAACCGCAGCCAGCAGACAAGATTCTGGCATTGATGCAGATGTACCGCGACGACCCACGTGATCACAAGATCGATCTGGGCGTTGGCGTCTACAAGAACGCCGAAGGGGTCACTCCGGTGATGCGCGCGGTGAAAGCAGCTGAAAAGCGTATTCTCGAAGAGCAGGAGAGCAAGGCTTATACCGGTCTGGCTGGTGATCCAGCCTTTGCGGACGCGATGATCGACTTGATCCTCGGAAATTCTGTCCCGCGTGGCAACATTGCAGCCGTAGCCACCCCCGGTGGTACCGGAGCCTGTCGTCAGGCGTTTGAGATGATCCGTATGGCCAACCCCACCGCGCGTGTTTTCGTGTCGAACCCCACATGGCCAAACCATTTGTCGATCCTGAACTATCTAGGGATCGAGATAGTCCAATACCGTTATTTCGACGGAGAATCGCGTGGCGTCGATTTCGACGGTATGATCGAGGACCTGAAAACTGCCAATGCAGGCGACGTGGTTCTTCTGCACGGCTGTTGCCACAACCCAACGGGTGCCAACTTAAATATGGTGCAATGGCAAGAGGTCGTGAACCTGATCAACGCACGTGGCCTCGTCGCAATGATCGACATCGCCTATCAGGGCTTTGGCGACGGTCTGGAAGAAGATGCGCAGGCAACCCGTCTGGTAGCATCGTCAGTGAAGCGCTGCCTGATCGCGGCGTCTTGTTCGAAGAACTTCGGCGTCTACCGCGAACGCACCGGCCTGCTGATGGCGATCAGTGACGATCCGGCACAGACTGCACTGAACCAGTCTACGCTGGCATTTCTGAACCGCCAGAACTACTCATTCCCGCCTGATCACGGCGCGCGGGTGGTGACGACGATCCTGAATGACGATGCTCTGCGGGCAGATTGGGCGACCGAATTGGAAGATGTCCGCCTTTCCATGCTGGGCCTGCGTCAGCAACTGGCTGATGAGCTGCAGAGCCTTAGTGGATCGGATCGATTTGGATTTATCGCCCAGCATCGCGGCATGTTTTCGCGACTGGGTGCCGCGCCAGAACTGGTTGAAAAGCTGCGTGCCGATCACGGCATTTACATGGTCGGTGACAGCCGCCTGAACATCGCTGGTTTGAACGCCAATACTGTGCCCATTCTGGCGCAGGCGATTGTAGATGTCGGCGTCTGAGCGATATCTTTGAATGAAGGAAAACCCGGGCGCGAACGCCCGGGTTTTTTTTGTTTTTACTTGGTTGGCTATTAGCCCTTGGAGAATTCCGGATACGCTTCCATACCCAGTTCAGCCATGTCGAGGCCGTTGATCTCGTCCTCTTCGCTAACACGGATACCTACGGTGGCCTTCAGGATCGACCATAGGATAAGAGCAGCACCAAAGGTGAAGACACCATAAGCAATGATCCCGGTCAGCTGAGTGATCAGGCTGGCTTCGCCATAGAAGATCACGGCGATGGTGCCCCAGATGCCAGCGAACAGGTGGACCGGGATGGCGCCGACTACGTCGTCGATCTTGAACTTGTCCAGCATCGGAACCGCGAAGACCACGATGATACCGCCCACAGCACCGATCCACAGAGCGCCGAACAGGGTTGGGGCCAGCGGCTCAGCAGTGATCGACACCAATCCCGCCAGCGCGCCGTTCAGCACCATGGTCAGGTCGGGCTTTTTGTACAGCAGCTGTGTCATGATAAGGGCGGCAACGGCACCGGATGCAGCAGCCATGTTGGTGTTGGCAAAGATGCGCGATACGTCCGAGACATCTCCTACAGTGCCCATCGCCAGCTGCGAACCACCGTTAAAGCCGAACCAACCCAGCCACAGGATAAAGGTACCCAGAGTGGCTAGAGCCAGGTTCGAACCAGGCATCGGGTGCACTTTACCGTCCTTGTACTTACCGATACGCGGCCCAAGGATGAGAGCACCTGCTAGAGCCGCCCAGCCACCGACCGAGTGCACGATGGTCGAACCAGCGAAGTCCGAGAAGCCTGCTTCGGACAGCCAACCACCACCCCACTGCCACGAGCCCGAGATCGGGTACATGATGCCGGTTAGGACAACAACGAAGGCAAGGAAGGGCCACAATTTGATCCGTTCAGCCACCGCACCGGACACGATCGAGGCGGTCGCTGCGACAAAGACCAGTTGGAAGAAGAAATCCGAACCGATTGAGGCGTAGTCAAGCGCCGCAGCATCTGCACCGACACCCACTGGGTCAAGCACGGTGGTCGAGAAGAACGGGCCCAGCCAGCCAGAAATGGTCCAACCATCACCGGGGTACATCAGGTTGAAGCCGATCAGCCAGTACATGATCGCGGCGATTGAAAACAGCGCGATGTTTTTGGTCATCTGCATCGCGACGTTCTTTGACCGCACCAGCCCGCCTTCGAGCATGGCAAAGCCTGCAGCCATGAAGAACACCAGGAAACCGCCCATCAGGAACAGCAGCGTGGTGAAGATATATTGGGTGTGTTGCGCGGGCTCTCCGGTAGCGGCCTCTTGCGCAAGACCCATCTGCGGCAGTGCGACGATCGCAGCGGCAGGGATGAGATATTTCATCAGGTTCATTGTTAGTCCTCGAGTGATTGTGAGTAAGCGCGCTTAAAGCGCCTCTTCGTTGGTTTCCCCGGTCCGCACGCGCAGGGCTTGCTCGACATCGAGGACGAAAATCTTGCCGTCACCGATCTTGCCGGTCTTGGCGGTTGTGGTGATGGTTTCGACGATCTGGTCGGCCATGGTGGCGGGCACCACGATCTCAAGCTTGATCTTGGGAACGAAATTCACGGCGTATTCAGCACCGCGATAAATCTCGGTGTGACCCGATTGCGAGCCAAACCCTTTGATCTCAGTCACCATCATGCCGCGCACGCCTGCATTGGTCAGTGCTTCGCGCACCTCCTCAAGCTTGAACGGTTTGATTGTCGCAATGATCAGTTTCACGTCTTTCCCCTCTACTACTCCGGGCGGCCCGGCATTTTGCACCTGCAGAAAAATGCGCGACAGAGGTTCAGATGGAACGTTTTCGGGGGGTAAATGAGGGTAAAAAATCAGCAATTATGCACAATTTTTGCACAAAACACACTATTTGGTGAAAATATAGGCAAACTTGTGAGGGGAAATACGGGTATTTCACACCTCTACATGGCCGTTCCGGCGGGGTATGGTGCCCCAAAAGCATAACCGGGCAGAGTTTGAGCATGACTGAGTCCAACCGTCGCAAATCGCGCCTTGTCGCGGATAAAAGGTACCCGTCCAAAGGTCGAAAACCTACGGCGACCAAGCGGGTTGCAAAACCTGCTGGTAAGAAGTCGACGGCCCGAAAAGCCGCTCCGCGCAAAACGGCGCGGAAGAAAACGCGGCGCAGTTCTGGTGGGAAGGGCGGTGGCATTTTCCGCCGGCTGTTCCGCTGGCTCTGGCGCATAATTTGGGGGATCACTTGGAGGGTCGGCGCAGTGGCGGGGTTGCTGTTGGCGCTGGCGGTGGGTGTTGTTTACACCTCATTGCCGGATGTCGATGCCCTGCTTGATGGGCGGGCACGTGGTTCGGTGACCTTGCTGGATCGCGACGGCAAGGTCTTTGCCTGGCGCGGCGATCAGTTTGGCGGCGTGATTACGGCGGATACAGTTTCGCCGCATCTCAAGAACGCCGTGATTGCAACCGAGGATAAACGGTTCTACCGCCATTTCGGCGTCAGCCCGCGCGGTGTCGCCAGCGCGGTACGCATCAACCTGAGCGAAGGACGTGGACCGCTGTCTGGTCACGGTGGTTCAACGATCACCCAGCAAACCGCGAAACTTCTATGCCTGGGTGTGCCTTATGAGCCCAGCGAATGGGAGTCTGAGGCTGCATATGAAGCCGATTGCCGTCAGGGTTCGCTATGGCGCAAGGCGAAAGAGGCAGTTTATGCCATTGCGATGGAGGTCAAATACTCCAAGGATGAAATTCTGACGATCTATCTGAACCGCGCCTTCCTCGGTGCGGGAGCCCGCGGCTTCGAGGCCGCCAGCCAGCGGTATTTCGGTATTTCGGCAGCCGAAGTGTCTCCGGCCGAGGCGGCAATGCTGGCAGGTCTATTGGTGGCCCCGACACGCTATGCGCCAACGAACAACCTGCAACGTTCACAAGATCGGGCACGTTTGGTGGTTGGGCTAATGGAGACTCAGGGCTATCTGAGCAGCGCGCAGGCCAGCGAGGCCCGCAGCCGTCCGGCGCAGTTGTCCGAGGCCGCTGCCGCGCGTGCTGGTGGTTACTTTGCCGATTGGGTCATGGCCAGTGGGCCTGAGTTTTTCACACGTAACACAACCGAGGACGTGGTGATCCGAACCACACTGGATCAGCGCATTCAAACGTCGGCGGAAGAGGCGCTTAAATTCATCTTCCAGGAGAAAGTGCGCGAAGGGTCCAAAGCGCAGGCCGCTATTGTGGTGATGTCAGCGGATGGCGCGGTTCGAGGTATGGTCGGTGGGCGCAAGACTCGTGTTTCGGGGGCGTTCAACCGGGCTACGCAGGCTCTGCGTCAAACGGGTTCGTCGTTCAAACCGTTTGTCTATGCGACGGCCTTGGAGTTGGGATATTCACCGCTGGACACGGTGATGGATGAACCAACGTGCTGGAACATCGCAGGTTCAGGTCAGTGGTGCCCGAAGAACTACACCAATAAGTTCTATGGCCGGGTGACATTAGCAGATGCGTTGAAGAACTCGTTGAATATTCCCGCAGTCAAAGTGGCGGATATCTCGGGGCTGGATAACGTGCGCACGGTTGCCAGTGGTTTTGGCCTTTCAAGCGATCTGGCCGAGGGCCTCGCGCTGGCGCTCGGCGCATCGGAAAGCACGCTGATAGAGATGACGGGCGCTTACGCTGGTATCCTGAACGGCGGTTCAGCGGTGGAACCCTATGGTCTGACCGAGTTGAAGCTGCTTGGTGAGACCGATCCAGTTATGATCACGACAACCGGTATTGGTGAACGCGTCATCAACGACAAGGCCGCCAAACAACTGACCTGGATGATGGAGCGTGTGGTCTCTGAAGGTACGGGTGGGCGCGCGAAGCTGCCGGGCTGGCAGGTGGCGGGCAAGACCGGCACGACCCAGGCCGCGCGGGATGCCTGGTTTATCGGATTTACTGCGGACTACGTTACAGGCGTTTGGATGGGGTATGATGATAATACGCCGTTGTCAGGTGTCACGGGTGGAGGCTTGCCGGCGGAGATATGGAAAGAGACCATGCTGCGCGTGACAGAAGGGATGACGCCCACGCCGTTGCCCATGCTGGCGCCGGACCCACCGGTCAGAACCGCGCAGCCGCAGCAACAGCGCCGTAAGAATCAAACCGGTTTGGACCGTGCGATCAACAACCTACTGAACAACATCTTCGGAAACTGACCAACAAAAAAAGGCGGTGCGCTGGGCACCGCCTTTGATGTCTGAATGATCGTAAGATCAGACGCTTTCGTCTAGCGCTGCCAGAATTGCATCACCCATTTCGCTGGTCGAAACCGGCTCAACCCCTTCTTCAGCCAGCAGGTCAGCCGTGCGAACGCCGTCGGCCAGAACCTTCTCGATCGCGGTTTCCAGACGATCCGCTTCGTCGCCCTGGTCAAAGCTGTAGCGCAGTGCCATGGCGAAGCTGAGGATACACGCAATTGGGTTGGCCTTGCCTTGACCTGTAATGTCCGGGGCCGAGCCATGAACGGGTTCATACATGGCCTTAGGGCGGCCATTCGCCATCGGTGCGCCCAGCGAGGCAGACGGTAGCATGCCCAAAGACCCGGTCAGCATCGCTGCGCAATCGGATAGTACATCTCCAAACAGGTTGTCGGTGACGATCACGTCAAACTGTTTGGGCGCGCGCACAAGCTGCATCGCGCCGTTGTCTGCATACATGTGTGACAGCTCGACCTCGGGGTATTCCTGTCCGACACGTGTCACGACCTCGCGCCAAAGAATACCCGATTCCATCACATTGGCTTTTTCCATCGAGCACAGTTTCTTGTTCCGGCGCATCGCCAGCTCGAATGCCGAACGTGCGGCGCGTTCGATCTCGGATTCAGTGTAGCGCTGGGTGTTGATGCCAACGCGTTCATTGCCTTCCTCGAAAATACCGCGCGGCTCACCGAAATAGACGCCCGAAGTCAGCTCGCGCACGATCATGATGTCGAGGCCAGCGACCACATCCTTCTTCAGCGACGAGAAATCCGCCAGCGCGTCGAAGCACTGAGCTGGGCGCAGGTTGGAGTACAGGTCCATTTCCTTGCGCAAACGCAACAGGCCACGTTCGGGCTTCAGGCTGAAGTCCAGATCGTCATACTTAGGGCCGCCAACCGCACCCAGAAGAACCGCATCAACCTCTTGTGCTTTGGCCATGGTTTCGTCCGACAGGGGCTTCCCGTGCGCGTCATAGGCAGCGCCGCCGACCAGATCCTCGCTCACGTCAAATTGAAGACCGCGATTGGCGCCGAACCAATCGATGATTTTGCGCACTTCGGCCATAACTTCCGGGCCAATTCCGTCTCCGGGCAGGATGAGGAGCGAGGGGTTGGACATCGACAGTCTCCTTGCGTTTTGTCGCACAGGCCCTAGCGTTTGCGGCGCATCGGGTCAATGAGACGAACCCATCAAATCACGAGGAAACCACATGCTGACACCCGGAAATCCGGCCCCATCGCTAAAAATCGAAACAGTAAGCCATGGCACCTTTGATCTTGAGCGCGACACTGGTGAAAACGGAACGCTGGTGATTCAGTATCGTGGTCTGCATTGCCCGATCTGCGTTCGCCAATTGGGTGAGGTCGAGGCTGCGCTGGATGAATTCGCCGAGCTGGGGATTGAGGTGATCATGATCACCACGGATACCGACGAACGTGCGGCCGAGACGGTTGAGAAGGCCGGAGTGTCGAAGCTGCGCGTAGGATACGGCCTGTCCATGGCCGACGCGCGGGATGTCTGGGGTCTGAACATCTCGGTGGCTCGTGAAGGTAGCGCCGAGCCAGCGATGTTCGCTGAGCCGGGACATTTCTATATCAAACCTGATCAGACCCTCTATTACGTCTGGCAGCAGACAACGCCTTTTGCGCGACCGCCGATGTCGGACATCGTCGGCGGTTTGAAATTCACCTTGGCCAATAACTATCCTGCGCGCGGCACTTATACCGGCGCGCTGTAGGCGATTTTAAAGCCGGGCCTTCAACCTGTCGGCCAGCAGATCCCAGACTCTGCGAATGCGCGGGGTCTGTCGCATCGCCTGAGGGGCAGCCAGCCAGACCGGCAGCACCGGTATCTCGACATCAATATCTAGCACTTCGACCAGAGGATCGGACTGCGCGATGCTGAGTTGGCTGAAGCCCACCCCACACCCTGCGCGGATCAATTCCCAATAGGCAGTCTGGTTGTCGCATCGCGTGGCAAAGCTGTCCCGGCTGGCAGGCCAGCCCTTGTTCCGCATAGCGGTGATAATGTCTTCATTGGTGTCAAATCCCACAAGGTCGTGCTGCATCAGCTCTGTCGGCGTTGTTGGTCGCCCCGCACGATCCAGATAGCTTTGGGCGGCGCAGAAACACAGCGGAACCTCACCGATATGCTTTGCCACGATGTCGACCTGTTCGGGGCGATACATGCGCACGGCAATATCGGCTTCGCGGAACAGCAAGTTTTCGCTGGCATCCGAGGCGACCAGATCAAGCTGAATCGCCGGTTCTGCCTTACGGATTGCGGCAAGTATCGGCGGCAACAGGTGATGCGATACAAATACCGAAGCGGTGATCCTGACCGACCCTTCCAGCTGTTGCGCCTGACCCGCTGCCGTCAGCCCCAGGGCATTGACTGCGCTGTACATCTGCTGCGCCATTGGCAGCACTTGCTGCCCCACCTCGCTGAGCGTCAGTCCACGCGCGTGACGATCAAACAGCGAGACCCCCAATTCTTCTTCCAGCGCATGCACCTGACGTCCAAGCGTCGGCTGGCTGCGACCCAATTGCTTTGCGGCTGCGGATAGTGAGCCGGTTTCGGCAACCGCCAGAAAGCTTTGAACTAAGGACCAGTCGGATAGTTGGAGTGTTTTAGCCATTCAAAAACGCATACATAATCTGCGATTTTTCGCAATTTCCAAAACATCGTGAATGAATAGATTGATCCGGAACGGAGGGATCAATGCCACAAACGGTACTTATTCTCGGGGCCACCGGTCGATTTGGCCGCAACGCTGCAAGAGCCTTTTCGGATGCGGGATGGATTGTGCAAAAGTTTGATCGACGCAGGGAGGAATTGCGCGCGGCGGTACATGGAGTAGACGTCATAGTGAACGCCTGGAACCCGCTTTACCCCGACTGGGCGGAGCAGGTGCCAGAGTTGCATCGTCAGGTAATCGCCGCTGCATCAGAGCGTGACCTGACGGTCATTGTCCCGGGGAACGTTTATGTTTTCGGTGCGGATACGCCCGGCCCCTGGTCGACCAGGACACCGCATCTTGCGCGAAATCCGTTGGGACGCATTCGGATCGAGATGGAAGAGGCTTATCGTGCCTCGTCGGTTCGGACCATCATGTTGCGGGCAGGTGATTTCATAGATACCACGGCCTCTGGCAATTGGTTCGATCAGATTCTCATCAAACACTTGCGGCGCGGGCGCTTTGTGTATCCCGGCAATCCGGATATCGCGCATGCTTGGGCCTATCTGCCCGATTTAACTCGCGCTGCAGTGGAATTGGCAGAAATGCGCAGCCTGCTACCGCGTTTCAGCGATGTCCCCTATGCTGGATACACCTTGACCGGCAATGAAATGGCATTGGCGCTTTCGCAGGTTGTGGGGCGTGAGCTTACCCTTAAACAGATGGCGTGGTGGCCCCTGCAACTGGCCCGCCCGTTCTGGCGGATGGCACCGCATTTGCTTGAGATGAGGTATCTATGGAATACTTCTCACCGGCTGGACGGACGCCTCTTTGATGCTCTGCTACCGGAATTTGCGCAGACCGACCTAAATGATGCGTTAAGGAACGCCGTGTCTGAACCTGTGCAATATGAATCCCGCCAGCGACTCGGCACAGTCATACGGTCATGATCGAAGCCTATTCGTCGAACAGATCGACCCAGACAAGCCGGTGACGGCTTGCGGCGACGGCCGCGTCACGGGATGTGGGTTCCGGCCAGTAAATGCCCGCATCGTGCACACGCCAATCCGCCGAAGGTAGGACATAATCCACTCTCATCTCGCCAACGCCCTTCCACAAAACTGTTGAAGTTGACCCCGCAGGGTCAACAGGCATCGGATCCTGCAGTTGCGGATTGGCCAGAAGATCACGGATTGCCGATTTGCGACCCTCGCCTTTGTAAGGATCCTGGTTCGCATCACCTGCGATGACAAAACGCCCCGTAGGTTTCTCACCCAGATCACCGTTCAGCAAAAGCGACCAGAGCCGAATTTCATCCCTGTTGCGCAGTCCGTTCCGATCTTCAGGTCCATCAAAGACAGGCGGGCTGGCGTGAAACGTCATCAGGTTTAGGCGACCACCCGGGGTGTCGACCGGAACGACCCAATGCGATGTAGAAGACAGCCGCTGAACAGCCTGCGCTTGTGGTGATGGGAAGGGCTCTCCATCCTTGGCTGGCAGCTGGGCATTCGGCAAGTCGCGCCACCGCATCTGGGTGAATGACCGCAATTGATCGGTAGCGATAGGATAGCGGGACAGCACTGCCAGCCCATTCTGGCCGGTGAACCGCCCCCAGCCTTGTGCATCGCCCGGACCGCCCGTCTCGCCGTCCCCATCCAGATCCAACGCGGTTTCGATCCCGGAATTGGGTTGCCCGGCGTAACTGTATTGATAATCCAAGCCGTTGCTTTTCAGCGCCTCGACCAGCGCAGCAAGGGCAAGCCCGTCTAAATCCCAATCGATGCCTTGCAGCGCGACGATATCGGGACGGGTTGTCATCAGCACCTCGATAACCGCAGCGACCTGAGGGTCGTTCCGCCGAATATCACGCAGCAACAGGCCGGGACCTTCGCGACTGAGTTCTGTATTGAAACTTGCGATGCGCAATGTCTCTGCCTGTGCCGTAAACGGCAACAGCAACAGAACCAGCAGTCGGATCATGCGATCTGAGTTGACTCGGAAGTTGAGTATGCGCGGCGCTTCTCAACGATCAGGCCGGCAATGCGCAGTGTCGCCATGCCTCGCATGATCATGCTGGCAGGCAGGAATGCCCATGCGCAAAGGGTCCAGATCAATGTCTGCGGATTGCTGAGCGCGATCGGCGTGATGAAAGCAGCCATCAGTTTGATCAGTGCGGGAATCAGGAAAGGCAGCAAAGCCCCAATTGCGATGTTGAGCCGCCCGTCACGCTGCAGACGGGTGACCACATCACCACCCTTGGTTGGGTCAAACAGCGGTAGATTGGTCCAGACGTTGAACGCGCCGTTGCCTGTTGGCCATCCCCGAAGCTTCACTGCATAGGCAAAGCTGGCGATGGTAACCAAGGCCGCGACATAAGCGACGCTGGCGGAGATACGCACCAAATCTACGAGGGGCTGGCTGGCATCGGCGGGCAGCATCAGAACCACAAGACGAACGGGGGAGTAGGGGAAATCCACCACATTCGCGACCATCAGGCCAACTGAATAAAACAGGCCAGTAAGTTCCGAGGGGGCATAGGCGTTCTTGCAGATCAGCGTCAGGAAGGTAACCATCGACATCAAACCGACAAAGCGCAGCCTGTTCACAGGTGGTGCGTCACGAAATTCGATAAAGCTTGGAAAGGCCGAGTTGTATTCCGAGAAAGTTAGGATAAACGCAAGGATCGCCAGAAAGACGACAATCTCAGTCCCATTCGACGTCGATGTAGGCAGGTACAACGCAGGGGTAAGCACCATAAGTGCTACCAATAATCCACGTATCGCCGCCCCCGTTGTGCGTGCAATCACAATCCGAACCCTTTTTCAAACCGGCGTAGTCGATTCTGTGCCGACTTATCGTCCAACTTGTGCTCACCGCTCGTTCGTTGGCGGCTACCTCATGGGTGCCAACTTTGCCGATAAGCGGTATTTCGCTCAAGCCAATGAGCAAGTAACACGCAATTTCGGGCAAAATGATGGCGCAACTGGTGCGGGATTGCATCAATTTCGACGCAAATCCGACGTGTATCTCAAATTGATACCTATATGTTGTGGTGCACTGGGTTTTTGCCCCAAGAATGCGAACAGGGCCGCGCTTGCGACCCTGTTAGGTTGAGTATCAACAGATTCGTCCCCAGAATCATACCCAGGGGCGGGCCTGACTCGCATGATCTTCGAACTTGTCGATGTGATGGTCTTTTTCCATCGTCAGGCCAATATCGTCCAGACCGTTCAGCAGGCAGTGCTTGCGGTGTGGGTCAATGTCGAACTCGATGACCATGCCATCCGAAGTGGTAATCTGCTGATCTTCCAGATGCACGGTCATGCGGGCGTTTTCACCCTTGTGCGCGTCATCCATAAGAATCGCGTGATGCTCTTCTTCGACTACGATGGGCAGGATGCCGTTCTTGAAGCAGTTGTTGAAAAAGATGTCGGCGAAGCTGGTCGAGATCACCACCTTGATGCCGAAATCCTTGATCGCCCATGGCGCATGTTCCCGCGACGAGCCGCAACCGAAATTGTCGCCGGCCACCAGAATCTCGGTGTTGCGATAAGCGGGTTTGTTCAGAACGAAATCTTCGTTCTCGCCGCCATGATCGTGATAGCGCATCTCATCAAACAGCACGACACCCAGGCCAGAGCGTTTGATGGTTTTCAGGTGCACTTTGGGAATGATCATATCGGTGTCGATATTGATCAGTGGCATTGGGGCGGCCACCCCGTGGACTTTTTCGAACTTTTCCATTTCTACACTCCTGCGGGGTAGGGCCGCGCCCGTGCTCCGCGTTTAAGCTTCTTTCGCTTCTGTTGTTTCGTCCTTGGGTGCGTTCTTGACGAAGAACGCCATGAAGACCAATCCGAACCCGTTGAACAGCATCTCAATGCCCAGGAAGATCCCCAGTATACTCAGCAGAGCAGCCGGTTCCTTGCCCACATAGGTCCAGATGATGCCGGCGAGGATGATCGACAAGATGCCCGAGATCATCGTGGGCCAGAAAAACTGCGTTCCTTTCATCTGGAACGACAGAATGACCCGCGCGATGCCGCCTGCCATAAACAGGATCAGCATCACAGTTGCCAGCGTCAGCGTGCCCTGCAGCGGGTGATCCAGAAAGGACCAGCCCAGAAACAGCATGACCGCACCCATGATGAGTGACAGGATCTTGTTGCCAGTGCCTTCAACCGTGAAGCCACCAACGATCTGCATTCCGCCCGCAATCAATAGCAACACACCAGTTACTACTGTTACGGCAACGGACGCCACGACCGGTGCGCCCAATACGAACACCCCGAATGCTATGGACAAAAGTCCAAGCAGTAGCCATTTGACCCAATCACTCATGTTAGTCTCTCCATCAAATATCTAGATATGAGAGACTCTTACATCAATTCACGGACGTCTGTCAGCCGTCCTGTGATTGCCGCAGCGGCAGCCATTGCAGGGCTCAGCAGATGGGTACGCCCACCGCGACCCTGACGGCCTTCGAAGTTGCGGTTCGAAGTCGCGGCACAGCGCTCGCCCGGTTGCAGCTGGTCGGGGTTCATCGCCAGACACATTGAACAGCCCGCGAGACGCCACTCGAAACCGGCATCTTTGAAGATCTCGGCCAAACCTTCTTCTTCGGCCTGTGCACGCACCAAGCCCGAGCCTGGTACGACCATGGCGCGCATGCCGTCCTTGATCTTCTTGCCTTTCAGGATTTCCGCCGCAGCGCGCAGGTCTTCGATCCGACCGTTGGTGCAAGAGCCGATGAAAACAGTGTCGATTTCAACATCGCTCAGCTTTTGACCGGCTTCCAAGCCCATATACTCGATCGAACGGCGGGCCGCGTCGACTTTACCGCCTTCGAAATCTTCGGGATGCGGTACGGATGCGGTGATCGGCAGCACATCTTCGGGACTGGTGCCCCAAGTGACGACCGGCGCGATATCTTCACCACGCAGCGTGATGACTTTATCGAAATGCGCATCTTCGTCGGTGTAAAGCGTCTTCCACCAGTCCATCGCGGCTTCCCACTGCGCGCCTTTGGGGGCATGCGGGCGGCCTTTGACATATTCAAAGGTGGTCTCATCCGGCGCGATCAGGCCAGCGCGGGCACCGCCTTCGATGGCCATGTTACAGACGGTCATGCGCCCTTCCATCGAAAGATCGCGGATCGCTTCGCCGCAATACTCGATGACATAACCTGTGCCGCCAGCAGTACCGGTCTCGCCGATCACAGCCAGAGTGATATCTTTGGCGGTCACACCCGGCTGCAGTTTGCCGGTGATTTCGACCTTCATATTCTTGGACTTTTTCTGGATCAGAGTCTGGGTGGCCAGAACGTGTTCAACCTCGGATGTGCCGATGCCGTGCGCCAGAGCGCCGAATGCACCATGAGTCGCCGTGTGGCTGTCGCCGCAAACAACGGTCATGCCGGGCAGGGTCCAGCCCTGTTCGGGGCCGACGATATGCACAATGCCCTGACGGACGTCGTGCACAGGGTAATAGTGAATGCCGAAATCTTTGGCGTTCTTGTCCAGTGCCTCGACCTGAATGCGTGATTCCGGGTTTTCGATACCATTCACACGGTCCGGCGTGGTCGGAACGTTGTGATCCGGCACGGCGATGGTTTTTTCTGGCGCGCGCACCTTGCGGCCCGCCATGCGCAGGCCTTCGAATGCCTGTGGGCTGGTCACTTCGTGCACCAGATGGCGGTCGATATACAGCAGGCAGGTGCCATCATCGGCCTCGTGGGCGACATGGGCATCCCAGATCTTGTCATAGAGTGTTTTGGGGGACATCGGTCCTCTCCCGTATGTAATGAGAAATAGCTGGCGAGTTGGCTTAGGCCGCCGATAGGCGGGCCAAGACCGTGCGGGCAGCCCCAAAGAACCGTTCACGCAGACGCGCGCGATCTTCCAGATTCTGTTCTTGGGCCACATTGAGTCTCATACGCACCAGATATAACGGGCATTCGTGTCAATCAAGGTTCAATCCCAACCGTCTCACTGCGGGCTTGCATCATCCAGCATCGCTGTCCAAGCTGACCTGTAGGAGAGGTGAATGAACCAGGATTTACTACCGGAGACGCTCTCGGAGCTTTACGCCAACATGACGGCGGCGTTTTCCTCGCAAATTGAAGGTCTGGTCGAGTTGATCGTCACCCCAGGATGGCGGCAGTATCAACTCATCATCATCCTATTCCTCTGGGCAATTTCATTTTTACTGAAACTGCTGACGCAGGGCCGATGGGAAACCTGGGCGAGGGCCCGGGTGGGATGGCCGAAATGGCGCTTGCGGATATTGATACAACTGATGCGCCGTCTGACGCTGGTGTATTTTGTGTTGCTGTCTGGTGGGCTTTATCTGGTGATGCAACAGGTCACATGGCCGTCGCGGAGCTATATACTTGGTGTCTTCGCAACACTGGCTGTTGCATGGCTGGCCATCGCGTTGGTTTCGCGATTGGTGAGAAACCGAACGCTGCGACAAATATTTAAATGGTCTATGTGGGTCTATGCTACGCTGATTGCGTTGAACCTGACGGATGATGTAGCCGGTTTCCTAGACGGCGTCGCCATTTCTATCGGTGATCTTCATATCTCGGCGCTGGGCATCATCAAGGCTGTACTGCTGATTGGCGTCCTGCTGACTTTGGCGCGTGTCGGCACACGCGCGGCTGAGCGCGGCCTTACGAACAATCAAGACATAACCCCATCGATGCAGGTTCTTCTGGCCAAGGGTATTCAGGTGCTGCTCTACGGGGCGGTGTTCATGGCGGCGATCCGCACCCTCGGGTTTGATCTGACTGGCATAGCGTTGCTGTCCGGGGCTATTGGCGTCGGGATCGGGTTTGGCCTGCAAAAAGTGGTTTCGAACCTGATCTCGGGCATTATCATCCTGATGGACCGGTCGATCAAACCGGGCGACGTGATTTCACTCGGGGACACATTCGGTTGGATTAACGCGCTGGGCGCGCGCTATGTCTCGGTGGTTACGCGGGATGGTCGGGAATATCTGATTCCGAACGAAGATCTGATTACCAATCAGGTTGTAAACTGGTCGCATTCCGACCGTTTCGTGCGGTTGGATCTTGATTTCGGCACCAGCTACGACGACGACCCGCACAAAGTCCGCGCGACAGCGATCCGTGCCGTCAAGACGGTCGGTCGAGTGCTGAGTGGAGGTAAACATGAACCTGTCTGCCATATCACTGGTTTCGGTGACAGCAGCGTGGACTATGTGTTGCGCTTCTGGATCAGTGATCCGAACAAGGGTCTGACAAACATTCGGGGCAATGTCTTCCTGGCGCTGTGGGATGCGTTCAAGGTCGAAGACATCTCGCTTCCGTTCCCGCAGCGTGAAATCCGTGTATTGGGCGGCCCGGAGGCCGACGCCGAGGTGCAACATCTCGCCAAAGAGTGACCGGATGTGGGGCGCAGCGTCGGCCCTTTCATTGAAATGTTGCAATCCCCTTGTTACCTTATTAGTACCCCGGCGCCGGGGTTTGGCGGCGCGCAGCAAAGGAGGACTATGTCCTGTCTCTACATACACAGGCGGGTTTGCCCGCCGATGATGGGGCCGGTGTAATGGCCCACTCTCAGTCAATCAGCGACAAGCTGCTTGAACGTATCCTTTCCTCACTTTCCGATGACAAGGCCGAAGACGTCGTGCAGATCAACCTGCAAGGTAAGTCTTCTGTTGCGGATCACATGGTGATTGCCTCGGGTCGGTCGACCCGTCAGGTCTCGGCCATGGCGGAAAAGCTGACGGATCGCATCAAGCAGGAATTCGGTTTCACCTCGAAGGTCGAAGGCAAGGATGCCGGCGACTGGGTGCTGATCGATACGGGCGACGTGGTCGTTCATATCTTCCGCCCCGAAGTGCGTGAATTCTATCAGCTGGAAAAGATGTGGCTGCCTCAGGGCGGCAGCGCCTCGGCGAATTGAGGCGCTATCCCGGCCTGTATTGAGGGGTCGGAGGCGAGAGAGACATGCGTATCAGCATCGTTGCGGTCGGGCGATTGCGCGCCGGACCGGAGAAATCCCTGCTTGACGACTACCTGACCCGATTTGACCGGACCGGCCGCGCGCTGGGGCTTGGGCCTGCGCGCGTGATCGAGGTTGAAGACAAGAAAAACGCAGGCATGGGGGCCGAGGCGGCCCTGCTGCGCAAGGCGCTGCCCAAGGGTGTGGTGATCTGTACGCTAGATGAGCGCGGACGGGTTTTGTCCTCGCCTGAATTTGCAAAAAAGCTGGGTGGATGGCGCGACGCGGGCCGACAGGATCTGGCGCTGATCATCGGCGGAGCGGACGGAATAGACCCAAATCTGCGGGCGGAGGCTGATTTTTCCCTATCCTTTGGGTCAATGGTCTGGCCCCATATGTTGGTCCGTGTGATGCTGGCCGAGCAACTTTACCGGGCCGCGACCATCCTTTCAGGCGGCCCTTATCACCGGGTCTGACATGGCGCAGCTATTGATCGTCTACCACTCGCGCACCGGCGGCACCCGGAAAATGGCTGAAGCCGCAGCCGAAGCGGCGCGGGATGAAGCGAACACCATCCTGAAAACCGCCGATCAGGCCGGGCCGAACGACTTGCTGGCCTCCGATGGCTATATCTTCTGCGCGCCCGAGAACCTGGCCGCGATTTCGGGTCTGATGAAAGAGTTTTTCGACCGCTGTTATTATCCTGTGCTGGGGAGGATCGAAGGTCGACCCTATGCGCAGATGGTCTGCGCCGGATCAGATGGCGAAAATGCCGCGCGCCAGATGGCTCGGATCGCAACGGGGTGGCGGTTGAAAGAGGTGCAACCGCCCCTGATCATCTGCACTCATGCGCAAACACCCAAAGCGATCTTGGCCGAAAAGATCATTCCTGAAGAACAACTTGAAAACTGTCGTGAGGTTGGAGCGGCCTTGGCCGCAGGTCTCAGCCTCGGGGTGTTCTGAGGGTCAGTTCAGATCGACCACGGTCGTGTCTTCGCTCCAACCACCGACATTGTCGCGCGCTTGAATTTGCACCTGCGTGGTCCCGTCCGGAATCACCACCCCGCCAAGTGACCGTGTAAAGGGCTGCTCATCGACATGAGGGTGATGCAGCACACGCATCCCCAGCTCGTTCCCCTGCATATCCAGAACACGCCAGCCGTCGGCATAGTCATCCCATCCGGTGTCGGAGTGGCGGATCGTGACGTCGAACCGCCAGGTATCCCCATTTGATTGGGCTGAAACCTGTTCGACCGTCGGAGGGTCGGCGAATGCGGGGCTGGCCAGTAAGGCGCTGAGAATCAGATATCGCATGGGGTCAAACTATGCTCTCGCGCATGGCATTGCGATCACGACTCTGTGTTTGGTGGCGCAGTCATGATTACGGTGCGTGAATGCGAGGCGAATTCGCGACGATAGAGCACACCGAATGTGACGATTGAGCTTAGGATCAAGGCTACCGGTCCAAGTATCCATGCAATTGAAGCCAACGCAAAATATGTCGCCCGCAACGCGCGATTGAAACTACGAGCCGCCGTGATGCAGATATCAGCGGATTGTGTGGCGCGTGGATAGGCCTGTGGATCATCGGGATCATTTGGAACAGCGGCCATCAGGATTGCGCAATACCCAAACAGGCGATGCGACCAGACAAATTTCAGAAAAGCGTTCGACAGAAAAAGAAGAATAATCAGTATCTTGATTTCCCAAACCATGGCAGGCGCACGGCCGATGGCAAGATCTTCAGCAACCCCAGCAAGGCGTTCGGTATTGCCAAGCAATGCCAAGCCGCCGCCTATTGCAATCATGATTGTCGAAGCGAAGAACGTGCTGCCCTGACGCATGGCCGAGATCACTTGTGCATCGAACACACGCGGCTGGCGCGTCACCATTTCACGCATCCAGACCTTGCGAAAATCATCCATCATCAATGAAACCGATGGTTTCTGAGAGGACGGATTTTCGATCCGCCACCCAATCCCCAGCCATGTCGCGAACAATAGCAAAACGGCTGCATAGTCCAGCGAGGAAAACAGTAATGTGCGGTCGATCCAGGTCATGCCGCGACACTATTGTTGGATTCGGCAACTTGCCAGTCGATAAAATTGGTAATATAATTTTACCAAATGGAGGATCAGCGATGGAAATGCCCAAGCCAAATCCGGATGTCTTAGCACGCAAGCAGGCATTGGTTGCACGACTACAGCAAGTGCTGCCGAAGGATGCTGTGATCCATGAAGAGGCCGAGACCAGGGCTTATGAATGTGATGCGCTGACCGCCTATAAATGCCCGCCAATGCTGGCTGTACTGCCTTCGACCACGCAGCAGGTTTCCGATGTCTTGCGCATTTGCCATGAACTGGGTGTGCCGGTTGTACCGCGCGGCGCGGGCACGTCATTGGCGGGTGGTGCCCTGCCGACGGCAGATTGTGTGATTCTAGGCGTTGCACGGATGAACGAAGTTCTGGAAATCGATTACGACAACAGATTTATCAAAGTGCAATCCGGCCGAACCAACCTGAGTGTAACCGGTGCCGTTGAAGAAGAGGATTTCTTTTACGCCCCCGATCCCTCATCCCAGCTTGCCTGCGCCATTGCCGGAAATATCGCGATGAATTCCGGCGGCGCGCATTGCCTGAAATACGGGGTGACGACCAACAATCTGATGGGTGTGACTATGGTCATGATGGATGGCAGCGTGGTCGAAATTGGAGGTGCCTATCTGGACGCTGGCGGGTTGGACCTGTTGGGTGTTATCTGCGGATCCGAAGGGCAATTGGGTGTCGTAACTGAAGCAACGTTGCGCATCCTGCGCAAACCTGAGGGCGCGCGTCCCGTTCTGATGGGCTTTGACGATAATGAAGTAGCCGGTCAATGCGTCTCTGACATAATCAAATCGGGCATATTGCCTGTCGCGATCGAGTTCATGGACCGCCTATGTATTCGAGCCTGCGAGAATTTCGCCCAAGCGGGTTATCCTGATTGCGAGGCGTTGCTGATTGTCGAAGTTGAAGGATCAGAGGCAGAGATCGATAGCCAGTTGTCGAAGATTATCGAGATCGCCAAGCGGCATAATCCGGTTGAGCTGCGAGAAAGCCAATCGGCTGATGAAAGCGCCCGTATTTGGCTGGGGCGGAAATCGGCCTTTGGCGCGATGGGGCAAATCAACGATTATATGTGTTTGGATGGGACGATCCCGGTCTCATCGCTGCCCTTCGTCCTGCGCCGGATCGGGGAGCTGAGCAAAGATTATGGCCTGCCAGTCGGCAATGTGTTCCATGCCGGTGACGGCAACATGCACCCCTTGATCCTGTTTGACGCCAACAAACCCGGCGATCTTGAGAAATGTGAAGCGTTCGGGGCGGACATCCTGAAGCTTTGCGTTGATGCGGGGGGCTGCCTGACTGGTGAGCATGGGGTCGGCATCGAAAAGCGTGATTTGATGACACACCAATATGAACCACAGGATCTTGAGGCGCAGATGGCGGTGAAAGATGTGTTTGACCCGAATTGGCTGTTGAACCCAGCCAAGGTGTTTCCGCTAAAGGCGTCTGCCACGCGCAGGATGGCCGCGGAATAGATGAGCCTTCCCCTTCAATACCCAGAGTATTTGCGAAAAGATAAAGTGCCATGACACCTGAAACCGAGGCTGAACTTGCGGACATCGTTGCCGGCCTGGATGGCCCAGTGCGTATTGCCGGAGGCAATACGCGCGGCCTTGATGGGCCCGAGCCTGTGCTGAACCTAACGGGACTGCACGGAATTACACAGTATGAGCCGGGCGCATTGACTCTGGTCGCGCATGCCGGGACTCCAGTGACTGAGATCGAAGCGGCTTTGGAGGCCGAGGGCCAGCAACTGGCGTTCGAGCCGATGGATCATCGCGGTTTGCTGGGCACCACGGGGGAACCGACAATCGGCGGTGTTGTCGCGGCCAACATCTCGGGGCCGCGTCGAATTCAGGCTGGCGCGTGCCGGGATTTCCTGTTGGGCGTACGTTATGTCGACGGGTTGGGGCAGGTGATCAAGAATGGCGGGCGGGTGATGAAGAATGTCACCGGTTACGATCTGGTCAAGCTCATGGCGGGTTCCTGGGGCACGCTAGGGGTGCTGTCCGAGGTCTCACTGAAAGTGCTGCCTAGACCTGAGGTCGAGACCACTCTGGCAGTCGGGGCCGCTGATGTAGGAACCGCAGTTGATCTCATATCCACTGCCCTGAAATCCCCCTTCGAGGTGAGCAGCGCAGCCTATGATCCACTGGATGGTCAGGCCTTGTTGCGGATCGAAGGATTTGCCGACTCGGTTGCCTATCGGGTAGGTCGATTGCGCGAAATCCTTGGAGGCGAATGCACCGAGTTAGAGAATTCGAGCAACCACTGGGTCGATCTGCGCGATCTGCGTGCGTTTCAGGATCTGGAAGGTGATGTCTGGCGCTTATCGGTGAAACCCGGCGATGCAGCCAGCCTTGCAGAACGGATCGACGCGGATCGAACCTTATTTGACTGGGGTGGGGGCTTGATCTGGGTATTGGTGCCAAAGGGCACCAATCTGCGTGCACGACTGGGTCACTTTGAAGGACATGCAACGCTGGTACGTGCAGAGGCTGACACCATCGTTGAATTTGGGCGATTCCAACCAGAGAGCACGCAGATTCAGGCTCTAACAAAGGCAATTCGGAAGAGATTTGACCCTCGGAACGTGTTCAATCCGGGTCTGATGGGGTAGGCGATGCAGACGAAATTTACCGAAAAGCAGTTGCAAGACCCAGCGATTCAGCGATCCAACGAGATACTCCGAAATTGTGTTCACTGTGGTTTCTGTACGGCAACCTGCCCGACTTATCAGGTGCTAGGCGATGAGTTGGACAGCCCTCGCGGGCGCATCTATCTGATCAAGGACATGTTGGAGAATGAGCGTGTTCCGGACGAAAAGACTGTCAAGCATATCGATCGCTGCCTATCCTGCCTCGCCTGCATGACCACGTGCCCCTCGGGCGTGCATTACATGCACCTCGTGGACCACGCACGGGAATATATCGAAGACAACTACAAGCGCCCGTTCTCGGATCGGGCTCTGCGCTGGATATTGGCCAGAATCCTGCCTTATCCGTCACGCTTTCGCTGGGCTCTAATCGGGGCAAAGCTGGGTCGTCCGTTCCGGTTTCTGATGCCGGATGCCCGGCTGAAGGCGATGCTGGACATGGCGCCGAGATATATTCCACCGGTTAGTCGCAATGATGACCCTCAGAGCTTTGCAGCAAAAGGCGCTAAGAAGAAACGCGTCGCCCTGATGACGGGCTGTGCGCAAAAAGCGCTCTACACCGACATCAACGACGCCACGATTCGCCTGCTGACCCGATTGGGCTGCGAGGTCGTTGTCGCCGAAGGTGCCAGCTGTTGTGGCGCATTGACCCATCACATGGGTAAAACCGGTGAAAGCCATGCGTCTGCTGCAGCCAATATCCGGGCCTGGACACGCGAAATGGATGGTGATGGTCTGGATGCGATCGTGATCAACACCTCGGGGTGTGGGACCACGGTTAAAGATTATGGGCACATGTTCCGCAGTGATCCGCTGGCGGCGGATGCGGGGCGTGTATCCGCCCTGGCGATGGATATCAGTGAGCTTTTGGTGCAGCTGGAGATGCCGGACAGCGACAAGAAAGAACTGGTTGTTGCCTACCACGCGGCGTGTTCATTGCAGCATGGGCAAAAGGTTACCTCTTATCCCAAGAACCTGCTGAAATCTGCTGGATTTACAGTGTTAGAGCCTAAAGATAGTCATTTGTGCTGTGGCAGTGCAGGAACCTACAACCTGATGCAGCCTGAGATTTCGGGTAAGTTGAAACAACGAAAAGTGCGCACGCTTGAGGCTAGGAACCCTGATGTTATCGCGGCAGGTAACATCGGATGCATGATGCAGATCGGCTCTGGGACTAACACGCCCGTTGTCCACACAGTCGAGCTGCTGGACTGGGCCACCGGAGGGCCGGAACCGCGCGCATTGCGCGGCGGCATGGCTGGGGTACCCCAACTGCGTTGATCGATTGCTGCACCCGCGCATCAGGTCCGGTTGAATTTCATCCAAGGGGCAATTGCCCTATTTTCGCCGCACCAACGGCATACGAATCTTGGTCGGACCCCATGACCGGAGACCCGCGTGCGCAACTGGATCACGGCTATTGTCTTCAGCTTGCTGCCCTTGGCAGGACAGGCGCAGGATACTGGGCTTAGGAGCCTGGAAACCACCGATGCTGGGCGCGAGTGGATGGCAGTTGGTCGGCTGGATATCGACGGCACCGGGTTTTGTACCGGATCGCTGATATCTCCGACTCTGGTACTGACGGCTGCGCATTGTCTGTACGATAAAACCACGAAACAGCGAATTAATCCGGCCCGGATCGAGTTTCTGGCCGGTTGGCGCCTTGGTTCCGCCTCGGCTTATCGTCCGGCGCGTCGAACAGTGGTTCACCCCGACTATGTTTATGAAGGCAATGTTTCTGCAACGCGGGTGCGTCATGATATTGCGCTGATCGAGCTGTGGCAGCCGATCCGCAACACCTCGGTCATTCCTTTCGAAACCGGACGCCGTCCTGCCCGCGGTCAAGAGGTGGGGGTTGTCTCGTACGCGCATGACCGCGCCGAAGCGCCAGCATTGCAGGAAGTCTGTTCCGTCATTGGGCGACAGGCTGGAATTCTGGTTATGTCCTGCAACGTGGATTTCGGGGCATCCGGCGCGCCGATCTTTTCGTTTGACGGCGAGCGGCCACGCATTGTGTCGGTCGTTGCAGCGAAGGCCGAATTGCAGGGTCAACGCGTTGCGCTGGGCACCGCCTTGGATGAATCGCTGGAATTGTTGCGGGCCGAGCTTTCGCAGGGGCGGGGTATGAACGCCACATTGGACAACAACACCAAAAACCTCGGAGCAAAGTTCCTTAAGCCATGATGCGTGTTTTTCTAAGTATCACCTTGCTTGTTTCTATTCTCGTAACTGCCGCGCAGGCCCAGACCAGCAGCAAGCGCCGACTGACGGATCGCGATGATCTGTATGGGTGGGAGGCGGTCGGACGTCTGGATATCGGCGAACAGGGCTTTTGCACCGGTACTTTGATCGCAAAGGACATCGTGCTGACAGCGGCGCATTGCGCTGTGAGCAAGGCCACCGGAAAACCCTATGCCCCCGGTGAATTGACCTTTCGCGCCGGTTTGAGCGACGGTCAGGCGCTTGCGGATCGCAAGGTCATCCAGATTGCGACCCATCCCGATTTTGTTGCCAATGCGCCGGTATCGGCGTCACGTGTTCGAATTGATGTGGCTCTAATGCGGCTGGAAGAGCCGATTCCCTATTCGATTGCTGATCCGTTCGCACTGCACAGCGGCCGCGTCAGCGACAGCGAAATCAGCGTCGCCTCGTATGGTCGCGGTCGGGCCGAGGCGATCACGCGCCAACGCTCTTGCCGCATCCTGCAACGCGGGCAGGGGCTGATCAGCTTTGATTGCGATATTACATTCGGTTCGTCGGGCTCCGCTATTTTAGCAAAAAAAGGCCCGCGTTGGCAGATCCTGTCGGTTGTTTCGGCGGGCGCATCGGATGGTCAACGCAAGATCGGCTACGGGATGGAGCTGTCGGGGATTGTCTCGGAACTCAAGGCGATATTGCGTCGTGACGCGCCCCGACCCACGGCAACAATCCGCAGATTGCAGCCGGGTTCAGCCAAGTCCAATTCGGGTGCTAAATTCCTCAGCGCGGGCGGGTCTTGAACCCAGTCCTTTTACTTCCCATCTGAGTTTTACTGGATCGCCAAAGCTGGGGTCCGGCATAAATCACCGCCCGTCCATTTCGGAGGGCAATTTCGTGAATCGCTCAAAGATGAGGATACGACATGCGTACATTTGACTTCGCACCACTTCACCGCGCAACCATCGGTTTCGACCAGATTGCAGACATGATGGACCGGGTTTTGACCAATGACGTGGCTCAGCCCAGCTATCCCCCTTACAACATCGAAAAGACCGATGCTGATACCTACCGCATTTCGGTCGCTGTTGCAGGGTTTTCCGAGGCCGATCTGTCGGTTGAGGTAAAGGAAAATTCTCTGGTGGTTTCCGGCAAGAAAGCTTCGGACGAAAAAGAGCGCAGCTACCTGCACCGTGGCATCGCCACCCGCGCGTTCGAGCGCCGCTTTGCTCTGGCCGACCACGTTCGTGTCACCGGCGCGAGCCATGAAAACGGCATGCTGAACATCGATCTGAAGCGCGAAGTGCCAGAAGCGCTGAAACCGCGCCGGATCGAAATTTCGTCTGGCAAGGCCATTGAAAAGGACGTGGTTGACGCCAAAGCCGTGAACTGAGGCTGTTGATCACTTAGCGACAGTCCCGCCTCTCTGGATTGTCGCACCACACGCCCCGCGTTCCTCCAGGCGCGGGGCGAAGTTGTATCCATCGCAACACGGACATGGTGGGCAACACGTTTTCACGAAAATCTGGCAATAGTTTAGGTCGTCAGGCTAGTCTCTTCTGGAACACTTCAATGAACTGAATTTTGTTCACTGCCTTCAGAGGGAGACGAAATAGATGCGAATGAAATCCGATATTGCCGCTATAGTCTGTGCCGTAGTTGCATCGACCACACTGACCGCGACACCAACCCGTGCCAACGATACCGGAGCGCTTATTGCTGGGGTCGCGTTGGGTGTGCTGGGAGCGTCGATCGCCAAACACCATCACAAGCACGGATCAAAATATCAGAAGCACCCGCATGTTTCGCCCGAGGAGAATGCGATCGGGCTTTGTATGCATCGGACCCACACCGCCATGAGCAATCAAGGCTACTATGCCGTCGATTTTGAGCGGACGCTTTCCTATACGACGAATTCTGATGGCATCGATCTGATTGATTTGGAGGTCGCGCGCTCGAAGGACAGCAATGATGCGCGGAGCCACATAAAAGCCCATTGCGCTATTCAAGATGATGCTGTGGTCAATTTCCGGTATTCGAACTACTGAGCTTGCCATCGGCAGCTTCAACTTAAGAAATCCAAGAGCTTCTATTTTCCCTTCTGAAAACCAGTAGGCAATGTGTCTCGGCCTTGTCTCTGCGTCTATCTTTTTAGCGTCGAGTTTGTCACAGTCTTGGTGATTTGGAGGCCCAAGGGGATGTAAATTGCCATAACATTCCCTATGTCATTGGATGATAAGAAGAATAGGGATAGCAGATGTCGAACCAGCAATTCGAAGCATTGATTCAAGAGACGCAACAGAAAGTCCGCGAAAGCCAGTCGCAGATTGAAGGCTTGACCTCACGGATCGAAGCGGCGCGTGCCAAGATCGGAACCGCAGAGGCAGATATCGACATTGAAAATGCCACTTTGGAAGATGTGCACGCCCATACCGAGGTGATGAACGCCAACATCGCTGAGCTGATCATGGGGCTCGACGACGTGACCAACGCGTTTTCCAAGGATTTCGACGAAATGCGTTCGAAAACCGGGTGGGAGTCGTTCGTCGGCATCTTCGCCAAGGCCAAATCCGAGTCCATGCGGCAGGAACGCATGCGCACCGCCAATATTGATGACAAGCTGCAGGACCTGATCGCCAAGTCCGATGTGATCGTAAAATTGCTGGAAGGGCAGTTGTCGGTACTGGAGGAACAGCGCGTCAAGGTCGAAGACAACCTGACTGTCACGCTGGATGACCGTGAGGCGACGGTGGCCGAGTTGGAAGCACTGCGCGCCGAGATTCAGGGTATGGACCCGACAATCATCACGCTGGAAAACAAAATCAGCGTCGAACAGGACGCCGCCGCGCGGACCCAGCTGGAAACTGAACTGGCCGAGCTGAACAAGCAATACAACGCCAAGGTTCAGGAAGAGCAGGTCAAGCTGGCCAAGTCTCAGACGCTGGAACGCTATATCGAAAAGGGCAAAACCTGGGTCGACTCACTGCAAAACCAGGCGGCGACGCAGATGGTGCTGATCAACAAGCTGCAGACAGACACGCAACAGCGCGTGGTGCTGTATGACGCCCTGACCAAGTCTTTGAAAACCGCGCAGCAACAGGACGTGGCCCACCGCATCAACGAGATCGGCGTACAAACCGACCAAGAGGCTCAGACCGCCATGGCCGCCATCGGCACCGCGACCAACCAGAAAATGGCCGACATGCTTGAGGCGCATGAGGACCACATGGTCTTTGCCCGCGACGTGCTGGAGAAAAAGGCCAAGGCGGATGAGCGGTTCGCGCGGCGCTTTGCCTCGATTGTCGAGAAGCATGATAAGAATTTGTATGGGGCGTAAATGGCCTCTATCATTCTGATATTCGGTCCAATGCTCGTGTTCGTTGTGGCATTGGGGGTAGTGCTGGCCGTCTTCACGTTGACTGTTTGGGTCCTGGCTTTTCTAGGTTTGCCCAATGACGGTTTCGTTGAAGGTTTAGCCGTATTGTTCGGTGCTCTGATGTTACCGGCCTACATTTATTTTATTGTTCGCATTTGGCTGCCAGCTATTTGGATGGCTTTGGTCAACTTGAACGAAGCCATCCTTCGAAAAAACGGTATGTCGATGATCCAAGCGACACGCTTGGTACGAGATCGTTTCGGATGTTTTGCGCAAGATTGGACCAGATATAGAGAGTTCATTCGTGGTCGAAGTTAATCCCACCCAAGACCATGTCGGCCTGACCGACACCTTCGCCTCGCGCCGCTATTTCCGCAAATTCGAGGTCATCACCGTCCACCTCCTACGCGTGGCCGCGACGATGGAGGCTGAGGGTGAGATCAGCAAGCAAGAGGTGCGGATCGTGTCGCGCTACCTCTCGGGGCTGCTCTACACCTTCCGCGCGCTATCCATGAAATACCTGCTGGTCGGACGCGACACGGGGCGGTTCTTTGGCAGCCTCGCCATAGACAAGCGTGACAGCGGGTTTCCGGTGGCGGCCGAGCTGCTGACTATGGCCAACGACGCGCAGCAGGCGCAGGTGCATCTGGCGAATATGCCCTCCGAGGATGATCTGAAAACCGACATGGTCCGCACGATCATCGGTGATCAGGAGATCCCGACCAAGCTGCAATTCGCGCTGTCCCAAAGGCTCTATTATGAGGAATTGCTGAAGGGTCAGCTGTTCTGGGCCCGCAATGATCCCGAATGTCACTGGATCGGGAATGAGGGCGAACGGCGCAAGTTCATGATCCACTGGGCGGTCTATGACAGCCAGATCAACCTGCCCGTCATCTATCTGATGCAGCTTGAGGACAGCGGCAAGACAGCTTTGCCGAAAGACCAGCGCCGCTGGCCCGAAGTGCAGGCGCATCTGATGGCGCAGTCTCTGGGCGGGTTGAAACTGGTGACCATAGCCAAAGGGTTCGATCAGGATTTCGACGACCTGCACCCCAAACACCTGCGCCGCATTCATGTGGGGCCAATGTATTCCTCGGCCTATACCGAACAATCCGGCCCCCTGCGGCAGGTGCTGGAGGATGCGCAATCTCCGCAAGGTCAAGACTGGGCGCTGGCCTGGACCACAGAAGAGTTGGAAAGCGAAGAGGTGATCGAAGAGCGGGCCGGATGGTTCTCGACCGTCGAACGCGAGGTTTTTGCGCTCGACCCATTCGGCGCGCAAGGGGCCGAAACCGGGGCCACACGCACCCAACGGTCGATCATCTTGCCCCAGCGTCCGTTTCAGGTGCTGGCCGAGCGTAACCCTCCAGGGTTTGCCGATGTGCGCAAGTTCGTGGTCAGCAAGTCAGGGCAGGTGTTGAGGTATTAGTTTCGCCTTCGGCGAGAGTATTTTTGAAAAAGATGAATCAAGGGCGGTTTTTGAGATGAGTTTGACGTCAGATCAGATGGAATTGCGCGAGGCGGATATTCGCAAGCATTACCCGGCAGCGACCGCCTTGCTGAATGGGTTCGAACACGCGCCGCGGATTGCCAAGGCGGTGGAGACGTCGACGGAACGGTCGCCGGGGGTGTCGACCGGACGGAGGTTTCGATCCACCACGCCGGGTTTGGTGACACGGCGCACAGTGCGCGCAGACGGGGTGCATTTGGTCGAACGGATCGAAGCCTCGGATGATGGCGATGCGCTGGTCTCGCCACCGCAGGCCACAACGCAGCAGGCAATCCGCCGTGCGGTTGCCATCGCTCTGGCGGTGAGCGAGGCCTACGCCGAACAGACACCGTTGGCAGATTTGAAACGCGCGAACCTTGCGGGCGATTTGCCCGCCGCGCGAAAGACCGAATTCTCGGAACTGCTGACTGCCGAGGCTCTGATCACCTCGCACACCTTCGGCAATGCGCTGGCGTACTTGATGTCCTCGCATCTGGGAGAGACCACTGTCGATATCGGTGAGATCGAAGAGGTCCTGACCGACAACGGCCAACTCGCCTTGCACGGCGCGCTGTGGGAGTTGGACCAGACCCTTGCCAAACACGCCCCCGATGATGCCCACCTGATCGCGGCCACCAGCGCCTATGCCGAGCAACTGTTGGAAAAGGTCGCTCTACGCGCCCAGTCCGCAGGCCATCTGGCACCGTTCCAGAGTGCCGCTTGGCGTATCGAGGCAGATGATCTGACCATCCGGGGTTTCGAACCGGCATCAAAGGCCAAATCCACCACCCTGACCATGACGTTCAAGAAACCAAACGAGGTGGTCGGCAACCACATCGCCAAGTATCAGGCGATGAAGCTGGCCAAGATGGTCATGGCCTATGATTTTGAACGCCGCCTGAACCCGTTTGCTGAGCTTGGCGGGTTCATCTTCACTTTCATGGGGGATGGCAAACCCGGCACGGGCAAGACCACCCTGATCCAGATGATGGCGGGGCTGATCAACGATTATTGCCAGAACGCGGGCTATCCGTTTCGCTATCAGAACCTGAGCACCGACAATATTGACAGCTATCAGGGTAAATCCGGCCAGAACGCCAAGGCATTTATCAATACGATCATCGACCCTTCGGTCATCGGTTTCGGCACCATCGACGATATCGACCAGCTGGCTGGCAAGCGCGGCGATCGGCAGTCGTCAGCCGGGCAGCTGGAAATCACCGCCGTGCTGATGGAGAGCTTTGCAGGCGCCAACACTGTCGTGCGCGGCAACTGCACCTTTGGCATGTTCTCGAACTACCCCGAGAATGTGGATGACGCCCTACGCCAGCGGGCGGGCGCGCGGTTTCTGGTGGACGGGCCGCAAACGCGCGAGGATTACATCGACATCCTGCACCTGCTGATGGGCCGCAACCACGACATTCCGCTGGGCGAGCATGAGGCTTATGCCGCGCAGGAAATCAAAAAGGCCGTCGCCGCCAGTTTCGAAAGCCACTCCCGCCCGCATGAAGACGCTCTGCTGCAGGTCTATAGCCGCGTTTCAGGCGATATCGGCCAGATGGACACGATTGCTAAGCTAGGCACCTACCTCAAGGCGATCCAGCAGGCGGATGAGCGGTTCACCGGCCGCGCCATCAAGAACATCACCGACGCGGTCAAGGTCCGCGCGATGGATTTCGAACTGCCCGACGAATGGATGGAAAACCCCAACCTGTTCCTGTTCCGTGACTACGACACCAAGAAGGCCATGATCGAGGACCTGCGCCAGCCGATCACGGTTGAGATGGTGATCCAAGAGATCAACCGATATGCCGACAGCGAGTTCCGCTATGCCGACAAGAGCGACGAGGTCGCCATCGAAGACGCCGTCCGAGAGATGGGCCGGATGGAAGAGGCCAAGCGGCGGTATTTGGAGGGGAAAGGGTGAGCGAAGGTCCATTACATTTCAATGAATTTCGACTAACAAAATCCGACCTTAGTTGGATGACCAGAGAAGAGGTGGCCGTTCTTGGTACTCTTTCTTTTATCTGTAACGAACTAAATGTTTTTTCGCGATTCCTGAGACTCACTGAGCAGCAGGTTGACGACATTGGCCCGGTAAAGTTTGCGGCTGATTTGCAATACCATGTGGTTCTTAGAACCTTAACTTCAAAGGCATTTGAGGCTCATGATTTCCTCGAACAAGTAAGTAAGAAAGCTAAATCGACAGATTCTGAGATTTTTGGTTTATTTCAAAATAAAGAGAAAGAAATCAAAGAATTAAAGCTGTCTGACGGTCACTCTAAGAATCAAAACATAAGAAACGAAATAAGCTTTCACTACAAATTAAAAACAGCCAAAAAGAATGCCGATAAGCTACCGGAAGACGCGGATGCGTCAGTATACCTAAACCCTCTAGACTGTAATTCGTATAGCGTTTTGGGAGAACAACTGATGTTCGTGGAGCGCTTGAAGCGATTTTCTGATGGGGACAAGAAATTCGAAGATCCAGAAAAGCTTGGGAAGAGTTGGTTAGAGTGGTCTTCACAAGTCGTTTTTCTGATCATGAAACTACAATCGGAATTGATTGGTTTCGTACTGAACAAAGTGGAAAAGGTGGCGAGAGAGACAAGTTACTTCGTAGAACCTAAATTCATTGTAGTTGATAGCGACGCGGTGATGCCTGTATTTTTTCGGAGCGACGAATGATCCGCCTCATCGAAAAAGGCCTGATGTTCGGCAATCTCGTACACATCTCCAGCCCGGCTCTGGTCGAGCGGTATAACCGCGCGCTGCAGCATCTGGCGGGCAAGACCACGGCTCTGACGGATTTTCATGTCGATATCTCGGGCTATTCGCCGGAGGTGGGGATTGAGCTGGAGGACGAGCTTTACCTCAACCCCAACGGGGTCAACCGGCAGTTCATCTTGCTGACGACCGAGCAGAAACGCGCGCCTCTGTTGAACGTCAAATTCTCGACCTCGCGCGATATTCTGCGCGAATTCATCGAGATGAACGAGGCACAGTTGTTTGCCTTGACCGCCACCGATGCGGTGGCCGGAGAGCTGGTGAACTCAGTCATCAAACTCAGCACGCCGCGCGACCTGTTGAACCTGAGCAAGATCGAGATCGAGGCAGACACCGCAGGCGGCACTCTGCGCAAAGCGCAACAACTGGCGGGCATGGTCGAACGCTTCAAAACCGAAGAGGACGCTTGGTTCGACGATGTGCTGATCGCCAAGATGATCGAAACCGCCAAAGAAACTGGCGACGTAACGCGCAATCCGGTGCGCCTGCGCCATACCGCTTTCGAGCAGCGCAACTTCTGGACGGCACACTTTGGCGGGCTCTACCTGTTCCCGGATATGGATCACCCGGCGGCGATTTGCATGGGCGAAAAGCCTGACGATATGCCGATCAAATATATTTTTGACCCGTCGCAGCGGAACCAGATTGCCAAGTTTCTCGACTACAACGATCTGGTTGAACCTATCGTTAAGGCGCGCGGCGTGGATGCCGCAGCGATCTTACAACAGAAGATGGACTTTCTGACCATTGCTGCGGCTGCTGACGCAGATGTTGATCTGAGCGGGCTGGATCGCAGCGATATGCGACGACTGGCCCGCAATCACGCCGATCGCCTACCCGAGGCGTATCACGGCCTCGCACAACTGTTGCGCTGGGCGACGGATGGCGGGCGCTGGCCACGCATCACCTCGGATCATCCCGCTTATTTCTACACATTGCGCGCAGCCGATACGCCGAACCGCGATCTGGTGAATATGCTGTTGACCGAATTGGCTCCGCTGGATCCGCGGCAGATGTTCATCTGCCACAAGGAATTGTTTTATAGTACTTACAGGACCTGGCCCGAGACCAAGAAAGCCTATGTTGCCGACTTCCTTGCCCGCGAGTATCAGGTGGACAAGGCTGGTGCGCGGGCGGCTCTATTTGGTCATGAACCGGATATGACCGGCAATGACCGGGTCAGCGAAACAGTGATCGCACGGGTCGGCCCTTGGGGCGCGGTCAGGAGAGATTAAGATGTTCGGAGCGATGCGCCTGTTTCTGATCCTGCTGGTGATCCAGACGATTGCCTATTTCGCGCTGTCCTTTTATTCGCGAGGAGTTAGGCGGCGAAAGTTGGAGACGTGGTGGGACGAAAAGGGCAAAACCGGTAACAAAGAAGCGTTTGTTGCGCGTGGTTTGCACGTCTACGACAACTCATTCCGGCGCAAACTGATTTTGGGTGTCTATATTGTACCTTGGGTGGCGATTGGCGCGCTGATCTACATCGTGAATTACATGTGAGGGTTAAGGCATGGCCTATGTGAAATGGGCGTTCATTATCATCTTCTGGGGCACGATCGCCGTGATCTTGCAGTATTCCTTACCGCAGCACGATGTGGTGCGGATCGTCAACACCTATGAGGAACGTCAGGACCTGACGGACTGGACGCGAATTTTCTGGTCCGAGCCTGAAGATCAATCCACCAGCCTGTCAAACCGCGATGTACAGTTCATTCAGGCCGTACGCGCCAACGGGAAGCCCATTGTCTATCGCAACGAAGACACCGGTTGGGGCTGGCCGCCTTATTTCAAGTTCGACACTGCGAATCTTTACACCGAGGCCAACGATGCCAAGTCGACCAAAGATAACCCCGATTGGGTGGTCGTAACGCATTACGGCTGGCGCAATGAGTTCATGTCGATTTTTCCCAACGCAATTTTCATCCGGCATGTTGAGGGGCCGGATGTCCGCATCATCCCGTGGTTCAATATCGTCTTCCTGACTGTGTTTGCTGCGCTGGTTTGGGCCATCTGGGTTCGATGGCGGCGGTTTCGGCAAAAGAAGATCGATCCTGTTTTGGAGAACATGGAAGATGGTCTTTACGCCGCTGGTGATGCAATAGATGAAAAGCGCAAGGGCTTTCGCCGCTGGCTGGACAGTTGGAAATCCAAGTAAAGTGGTACACCAAAAGGCGTGCGCTGTGGTCTGACTGCTCATCTCACGATGAACTCTGCATGAAGTGCCCCGGCAGCTTTGATGGTTTTCAGGATGTCGATCATATCGCGTGGCGACACGCCCAAGGCGTTCAACCCGGCGACCACTTCGGACAAGGTGGTTGCCTCGGGGATTTCTGCAAGCCCCGTTCCTTCTTCCTCTTCGATCCCAGCGTAGGTGCGCGGAACAACGACTGTTTCGCCTCGCGCAAACGGATTTGGCTGAACAGCAATCGGGGCTTCCTCGACCGTGAGGGTCAAGTTGCCCTGCGATACCGCGACGCGTGAAATCCTGACGTCCCGACCCATAACAATTGTGCCGGATCTCTGATCCACCACGACGCGGGCCTTGCTTTCGGGTTCGACCAGTATGTTTTCAATACGTCCAATCGCATGCGCGGTTGATACGGCCCGCGTCGCCTCAATGCTCAACTCCACAGTGCCGGAATCGCGCATGAGTGCGACGGCGCGGTTGAATTCTCTGTTGATGGCGGCCTCAATGCGGCTTGCGGTCGTGAAATCCGGTTCTCTCAGCGCCAGTCTGAATTGAGTCAAATCAGCAAGCTGAAAATCGATCTCGCGCTCTACACGCGCGCCCGAGGGTATGACGCCCGATGTCGGCACCCCGCTTACAACCGACGCTGCTTCGCCTTCAACCGCAGCGCCTCCGGCTAGCACTGTCCCTTGCGCCACGGCATAAATCTGACCATCTGCTGCATTCAGGGGTGTCATGATCAATGTCCCCCCAAGAAGTCCTTTGGAATCTCCAATGGCAGAGACGGTGACGTCAATCTGACCGCCGACGCGCGCGAAGGGTGGTAGGGTGGCGGTGACCAAAACGGCGGCGACGTTTTTGGGGCGAAAATCTTCGCCATTCACGTTTACGCCCAGCCGTTCGAGAATGTTGGACATAATCTCTTCGGTGAACGGAGAATTGCGCAAGCCGTCGCCGGTGCCATTCAGGCCAACCACAAGGCCGTAGCCAACCAGATCATTGCCGCGGACACCATCGAAATCCACCAGATCTTTCAGGCGTATGGCCCCCGCATTGGCAATGCAGGGTAAGGCTATCAAAAGGAATACGAGTATCTTCATCTTAAGAAATTCACCAGTGACAGGTTGGCATTGCGAACGGTCACGGAATACAGACTCTCCAGTTGGAACTGCACGGTTTGCAACTGTGCCGCAGTCTCATAGGGATCTGCAGCGATCAACGCATTGCGCGCATGCTCAGCGCTGGTCTTTGCGGCGGCGTTGCGCGTTGCGGCTTGCTCCACACGCGCCTCAGCCGCGCCGACCTGGGCGCGCAAATTGACCGTCGCATCCTGTGTATTGGCCAACTCAACACCAAGTTGCGTGAACAATGCGGTTCGTAGATCAGGTGTCCATCCAAGCGCATCATCTGTGGCCAGAGCCGCAACCGCAACATCGCGCAAAGCGTCCTTGAGCGCGGGGTCTGTCGCAGTGATCGGAAGAGTGATCCGCTCGTTCTCGGAAATCTGCATCGGAGCCAAGGTGTCTGTGCCACCTTGATACATCACCGCATCAAATCCGGCGGGGTCGTTGAACCAATCCTCAGCGGCCTGTTGGATATCTGTTAGGGAGGTCAGCCCTATCAATTCGGCCTGCAGCGCTGTCAATAATGTTTCAGCGGAGGGCAGAGGTGAGACGTCAGTCGATGTTCCGGAATACAGGCTGCGCCCTCCCGCCCGCGTATTCAGGGCTGAGATCATTGTGTCGAGCTCATTTCGTGCCTGAACCGATGCTTGTTCATGTGTCACGGTCTGGTTCGCCGTGCCGAATGATAGCAGCGACGCTGACATCTCGGCGACCGAGCCGCTTAGCGTTGTCAGGCTCAATTGCATTGCGTCCGTGAATAGCCGCGCCTCGGCGGTGGCGATGGAAAGCGCGTCCAACCGTTCCAGGCTGCGATCTAGATCCAGTAGGTGCGAGTAATCACCACCCAGACGACCCGAGATATCCTGCACCTTGCCGGTGGACATCTCATACGACAGTGTTTCGATTTGTGATTTGATCTCGGCGCTGCGAGTTCTGAGGGTAAGGCCGCGGGCCAGATCCCCGATCGAATTCAGTGTCATGTTCATAACCTCAACAGGGTATCCATCAGTTCATCCACGACGGCGACGATGCGTGCGTTTGCGGCATAGGCCTGCTCGATCTGCATCAAGCGCTGCAGTTCCACGTCACTGTCAACACCTTGCTCCGCGACGACTTTTTGCATTTCCAGCTGCGCGTTTGCTGCAAAACTGCTGCGCTGGTCAGCTGTGTGTGCGTTTGCCCCGGCTTTGGAAAGCAACGCCTCGGCGATCTCGGCCGCGCGCATCGTGCCTGTCCCAAACCCCACGCTGGGGGCCGGGCGCGAGTCGGTCAGAACGGCCCCAAAAGCTTGCAACTGGCTGGCATCACCCGGCGCACCGGGGATCAATGCCCCCAGACCCGCGCGTAATCTCCAGCTGTCACCCCCTGCATCCGGGTCGACCACAACATTTAGTGAGATGCGCGACGCAAGACCGGTTTCAGAAACCGAATCAAAGCGGCTGCCGTCATCCGTGAAGACGCCCGGATCGGTCGCGGCAGCGGTCGGGTCCAACCCGGTGGTTTCAAAGCGCTCGATCAGGTCGCGGGCGACGGCGTCCAGATCGGCTTGCGCTTCGACGGTCAGTTCGTCGCGGACCGAGAACTGGGCCATCAATGCGCCGCCTCGGATTTGGGCGAACTCTCCGCTCACGCGAACGGGTCGGCCGTTGATCTCGAGCCCGGACAACAACCCGTTGCCAACGGTCATATGCGGCATGGTATCGCCTGTGGTCGAGAACGAAAATTCGGCCGCGGTTCCTTCCAGCAGGATCAACCCGCCATCGGAATAAAGGGAAATCTGATCATTATCGCGCGCGATCGCGTTGACAGGCACCAACTCGTTGACTTGATCGACCAGAATCTGACGATGATCCAACAGCGCGCCAATATCACCGCCCGAATTGCGGACAGCGGGGATACGAGCATTCAGTTTCTCGATGTCTTTCAGAGTCTGATTCAGCGTATCGACCTGTTTGCCTATCGTGCGATCCGCATCGGATCGCATTTGCCGCACCCCTTCGGACGCTGTATTGAGCGCTGTGCTCAATGTACCGCCTGCACGGGCGGCCTGATCCAGCCGTTGGGCTGAGCCGGGCAGGCTTGCAGCTGTAATCAGGCTGCTTTCGAATTGGGCCAGTCTGGCCGAGATCGAAGTGGCATCGTCGGCTGCCCCCAACAGTTTCTCGTAACTTGAATGAAATTGCGCCACGGTTTTGGCTGCCATCAGGTCTGCATCGGTCGCACGGCGGTTTGCGATCAGTACCGGATCCTGGTGCCGAGTGATACCAACGACACGAACGCCATTACCAGAAACTGCGCTGGTCGCCAGTTCAAGCGATCTGCGAGCATATCCCGGGGTCAAGGCGTTGGCGATGTTTCCTGAAACCACCGCCGCACCACGGCTGGCTGCGCTCAGCCCGCCCAGAGCGTTGTTCAGTGCTGTCGACATATTCATCGGACGCATCCCTTTCGTTGATCAATCATCAGATCAGCGTTTGATATTGGTGGTTTCCTGCAGCATCTCATCCACAGTCTGAATGACCTTGGCGCTTGAGGAATAGGCCCGCTGGGTCTGGATCATTGAGGTCAACTCGGTGGCGACATCGGTGGTCGATTCCTCGCGTGCGAAAGACACGAGATCGCCTGTCGGACCTTCACCCGCGTTCCATAAGAAAAAGGTGCCGCTGTCGCGCGAGGGGGCATAGGTCTGACTGTCCAACGCCGTCAGACCGTTTGGATTCGGCACATCGGCCAGTGGAATCTGGAACATCCGGCGGCTGACCCCAGTATCATAGAAAGCATAGACATAGCCGTTCTCATCAACCTGTACGCTTGTCATCGTGCCAACGGCCGAACCATCGCGTGTGATCGAAACCGGAGCAAAGGTATCGGAAAGCTGTGTAATGCCGTCCGCATCGCCGATCTGGCCGATGTTGATCTCCATCGGTCCGCCGGCGACGTTGACGACAACGCTGCCGTTTGCCGGGTCATAGGCACCGCCGGTCACGGCGGTGACGCTGGCTAGTGTACCACCGGCTGTACGGCTATCGGTGAAGGTCAGGGTATATTCTCCGATGACAGCGCCGCCCGAGGCTGAATCGCGCAATGTCATGGTCCATTCATTGCTGCTGCCGGTTGCAGGAACGGTGGGGACCAATTCGATATCGACGCTTTCAGACTTGCCCAAATTGTCAAAATACTCGACCGACAAGGGCTGCGTGTCACCCGGAGCACCGGCGTCGGTCGCTGTTGCAGGCAGGTTCATCCGCAGGTTCATGGATGTTGTGGGGGCGCCCGAAAGTTGATTAACGCTTAGCTGAATGGGTTCCAGAGCGGCGGGCGTATCCCTCGGGACGCTGGGGATCGAGCCATCTGGATTGGCACGCCAGCCAAGAAGTACAAGGCCGGATTGTGTGACCAGATATCCCTCCTCATTGGTGCGGAATGAGCCTGTCGTGGTCAGCAGCATCTCATTTGAACCTGACGCGATCTGCGAACTGGGACGGACAGGCAGCATGCCTCTACCGCGCACGGCCAGATCGGTTGAATTGTTGGTGGTTACCAGCGATCCGCGCTGATCTATCAGGCGTTGGCTGGTGGTTCTGACCCCGCCTGCCGAATAGCTGCCGCCCTGACCAGACGTGACCATGGAGTGAAAGTCGGTCTCGACCCTTTTATAGCCAAATGTCGATGAGTTGGCGATGTTGTCAGAGATCGTGGCCAGCCTGTTGGCGTTGGCCTTCAACGCTGCCACACCGGCATTCAGCGAAGAGGATATGGTCATCGGTACGCCCTTTTGTTGCGTCATTCGTTGATGCAACACGTACCGCACTGGCCCTTAACAGCCGGCTAACAGCTAAAATGCTGTCTATCCTTTACCCCTTAAGGGTTGCGTAAAAAGATGATCTCAATCCGATTATTGCGTATCGCCATGGGGTTTTTATCCGAAAGCTCTCGGTCCGCGTGCCCAGTCACGCGGTCCAACCGCTGTGGCTGGATGCCTTTGTTCTGCAGCAGTTGGCGGGTGCTTTGCGCCCGCGCGGTCGACAGATCCCAGACCGGGTTATTCGCCAACACGACAGGCACAGACCGCACATGCCCTTCGACCGCGATTGCGTTTGTCACCAGATCAGAAGACCGCGCTACCAAAAGTGTCAGCGCGCGCATCATTTGGGTTGGCGTGTCTGTCCCCGATTCGAACAACGGTTGATCCTCAGTGGCGAACAGCTCGACCACCAGCCCTTCGTCGGTGACGCGGGTCACGATGTGCTTGCGCATCTTATCGGACACCAGGCTTTCCCCAGCGCGCCCCAGCAACTGCGCCTCAAGCGACGAGAAATCTTCGAACGCACCCTTACCGCCGCCTTTCGCATCCACGCCGGTTGATCCGCGCGCCTGTTTCGCCTCGGTGGGGTTCCGATTGCTGGCACCTGATCCATCCATAACCATGGTTTTTTCCGAAAACATGTTGTCACCGCCGAAGGCACCATCGCCACCGCCCGAGACCGGATTGACCGGTATCGTGGGCGAAAAATAATCCGCCAGACCCTTGCGTTGCGTCTCGGTCGTTGCATTCAGCAGCCACATCAACATGAAGAACGCCATCATGGCAGTGACAAAGTCCGCATACGCGACCTTCCACGCACCACCGTGGTGAGCATCGCCACCCGATACACGTTTCTTCTTGATGATGATTGGCGCCGCATTGGATTGCGCACCCATCTCCACCACCTTCTATTCACCCGCTTACTGGCCTAGCAGGGCAGGTGTTAAGGTGGGCTTAACACTTAAAACTGTTCTGAATTCTAAGACTGCGACACCGGGTTTACACCAGCGCGCCTTAAAATCAGAGATAATCGATTAAAGCTGTTTTCGATACCATCGGGATCGGCCTTCGCAAAAAAGCTATCTAGCTCTTCGTGGACTCGGACGGCGCGATCCAACAAAGGATCTGTTCCTTCGGCATAGAGACCGGCTTTGATCATCACCTCAGATTGCTCATAACTGCCGACCAGCTTGCGGGTTTCTGTAATCAAATGGTTCTCATCTGCGGTCGCCGCACCTGGTAGGCTGCGTGATACGGATCGGCTGAGGTCAATGGCCGGGAAGCGCCCGCGTTCGGCGATGTCTCGGCTCAGCACGACATGTCCGTCCAAGACGCCGCGCAGAATGTCCGCAATGGGCTCGTCCATGTCAGAACCCGCGACAAGAACACTGAAGACTGCGGTGATGTCACCTTGATCGGCAGTTCCGGGACCCGCCCGTTCGCACAGGTTTGCAATCAGCGGCGTGACCGATGGCGGGTAGCCACGTAGCGATGGGGCCTCACCCATTGCGGCGGCAATCTCGCGGTGCGCTTCGGCAAAGCGGGTAACTGAATCGGCCAGAAACAGAACGTTTAACCCTTGATCCCGCAGGTATTCCGCCACCGACATGGCCGACCATGCGCACCGTCTGCGTATCAGGGCCGATTGATCCGAGGTTGCGGCCACGACGACGGATCGTTTCAGACCTTCGGCACCCAGGGCGTTCTCGACAAACTCATTCACTTCGCGCCCGCGTTCGCCCACTAATGTAACGACCACCGCATCCGCCTGGACTGAGCGGGCAAGCGTCGCCAGAAGTGTCGATTTGCCAACGCCTGAACCAGCGAACAGGCCGATTCGCTGACCCTGGACAATGGGCAGCATCGTGTTGAGGATGGCCAACCCGGTTTCCATACGACCACCCAGCGGCTTGCGCGATACCGCGGTTGGCGGGGCTTGTATAAGGTCACGTTCAAGCGTGCCAGGCAGTAGGGGCTTGCCGTCCAGAGGTTTGCCAAACGGATCGATCACCCGCCCAAGCCAATGCATTCCGGGCGCAAAGGCAGGCATCTGGTCGAGAGAGACCTGATCCCCCAGGCTTACGCCATCGGGTGCGGAGGCTGGCAGCATATGGATCGCGCCTGATTCGACATGCAGGACCTCGCCCGGCAGGTCCGGGCCTTTTTGTCGGCGCAGCGTCAGATGATCCCCGATCCGGGCTTGGGCGGTCAGACCATCGATTTCAACCACGCCGCGCGCAACACCGGTCACACGCCCGATATGGTGTACCGCCGACATCCTATCGAATTCGCATTTCAGACGCATCGGATCGAGATCGGCCATCGCAGGTCCTCCAAATAGATTTGTTGAAAACGGTTTCTAAAGGAATCGGGGTTAAGCCTTGATTGAAATTGATCGAGGGAGAAGCCCCGATGTTCAATGACCTGAACGTTTTTAAGACTGCGTACGCAATGGCAACCCATGCCGGACAACGGCAAGCGGTTGTCGCGCGCAACATGGCCAACGCGGATACGCCGGGATACAAGCCCCGCGATATTGAAGCCTTCCAGACAGCGTTTGAAAACACGAGCCGAGAGGTCGCGATGACCGCGACTCGGACGGGTCATCTGAATGGTGATGTGCGCGCTCAGCCTTGGGCTGAATTCACGGTCGCGGCTTCGAGCGATCCGAATGGCAATGGTGTTTCATTGGAAGAAGAGATGCTGAAAGCTGTCGAGGTCAAGCGACAACATGACCGGGCATTGGCGATCTACAAGTCTTCAATCGGTGTGCTGCGCACGAGTCTGGGCCGGGCATAGGGGGTTTCACGATGAGCGATTTTTCCTACTCGTTGGACGCGTCGGCTAGCGCACTGCGTGCGCAAGCAGCGCGGTTGCGTCATGTGTCCGAGAACATCTCGAACGCCGATACGCCCGGATACCGGCGTAAGACAGTCCCGTTTGAGACAGTCGAACGGGACGGAAATGAAATGGTTCAGGTGGGGCGCGTCAAACTCGATCGTCGCGACCTGAGCCGAATTTATGATCCTGGCCACCCTATGGCTGATGAGACTGGCCATTACAGAGGATCAAACGTCGATCTGATGATCGAAATAGCAGACGCCCGAGAGGCGCAGCGCAGCTATGAAGCCAACCTCAAGATGTTCGACCAGACCCGGCAGATGTCATCGAGTCTGATGGATCTACTCCGAAAATAAAGGAATACCAGAATGGATGTTCGCTCACTTACCGCCGCACAGAACTATACGGGTGCGCGCCCTGCAACGCAGGCCGACCCCGAACATCAGGGGACAGCGCAAGGGCTGCGATCCTCGTTTCAGGATTTCGTGGCGACGCTGAAACAAAGCGAGCAAGTCACGCAATCTTCGATGGTTGGGCAGGCCGACCCGCACGCTTTGGTTCAGGCGCTGGCGCAGACAGAGTTGGCAGTGGAAACGGCTGTGATCGTTCGGAACAAAGTCGTTGAAGCCTATCAGGAAATCTTGCGGATGCCGGTCTGAACGATGCTGAGCGAAGGTCTGTTCTACGACATCGTGCGCCAGGCGCTTTGGGTTGCAGTCATCACGTCGGTTCCGATCCTGGCGGTGGCGCTGATCTCGGGCCTTACAGTTGGTTTGTTTCAGGCGCTGACCTCGGTTCAGGAGATGACCCTGACCTTCGTGCCTAAGCTGATTGCAATCGTGGTCGTGTTCTGGATGTCGATGGGCTTCATGACCCAGACCCTTGTTACGTTTTTTACCGGGACATTGGTCCCGCTTATTGCCGGAGGTCGCTAATGGACACCGCTTATGTCACCTTGTCCCGCCAATCCGGTCTCATGGATGAGATGCGAATGGTGGCCAACAATATCGCCAATGCCAACACGACCGGGTATCGTCAGCAGGGGCTGGTGTTCTCCGAATTCGTCCGGGATATGCCGGGCAATCCTTCACTATCGCTCAGCCGTGCGCAGGTTCGAAACACTTCTCTGCAACAAGGTGTGCTGACCGAGACAGGCGGGTCCTTCGATTTTGCCATCGAAGGGGACGGGTTCTTTATGATCGAAACGCCCGCAGGGAACCGCCTGACGCGTTCCGGTAGTTTTTCACCCAATGCTGAGGGCGATCTGGTGACGATGGACGGGCACCGGGTTCTGGACAGCAATGGCGCGCCGGTCTTTGTCCCGCCCGACGCCGCAACGATCGATGTTGGCAGCGACGGCACGATGAGCGTCGATGGACAACTTCTGAGCCAGATCGGTGTCTACAACGTCGCCGATCCCGAATACCTGGTGCGCGAAGGAAGCACACATTTTCGTGCAGGCGGGCAGGTGGACCCGGTGGACGAGCCGGTCGTGCTGCATCGGTTCCTCGAAGGATCGAATGTCAATGCCATTGGTCAGGTGACCCGGATGATTGAAATTCAGCGGGCGTACGAGCTTGGGCAGAGCTTTCTTGAGGCCGAAGACGAACGGGTTCGCGGGGCGCTTAAGGCATTGATGCGCTGATTACCGGAAGGAGAATACGACATGCGAGCCTTGAAGATCGCGGCTACGGGCATGACCGCACAGCAGATGCGGGTTGAGACAATTTCAAACAACCTCGCGAATATGAATACAACCGGCTACAACACCCGCCGGGCCGAGTTTGCCGATCTGCACTATCAACAGATGGCGCGCGCCGGGGCGGTCAATGCCTCGGATGGAACGGTCCTTCCGACAGGTATTCAGTTGGGGTTGGGCGTGCGCCCTGCCGCCGTCACCGTACAGCTGCAACAGGGTGGGCTTTCGGCAACAGGCAGTGATCTGGATATCGCCATCGAAGGGCGAGGTTACCTTGAAGTCACCATGCCGAATGGCCAATCCGCCTTTACCCGAGACGGAAGCCTGAAACGTTCGGCCGAAGGTCTGATCGTAACTTCTGATGGCTTTGCCGTTGCCCCTGAAATTACCATTCCAGACGATGCCAGATCGATCTCGATTAATGCGGCGGGTGAGGTCTATTCCTATTTCGATGATACGGCCGAGGGGCAGTTGCTGGGCGAGTTTACGCTGGCTAGCTTCTCGAACGCCAAGGGTCTTGAGGCCATTGGTAGCAACCTCTTCAAGGAAACCGAAGCCTCGGGCGCTCCGGTTGTCGGCACCCCGGGCGAAGATGGGCTGGGCACATTGCGGCAGGGCTATCTTGAGGACAGCTCAGTCGATGCGGTGCGCGAGGTCACGGAACTGATCGAAGCGCAGCGTGGCTATGAAATGAACGCCAAAGTTATATCCGCCGTCGACCAGATGATGGGCGCGACCACGCAGGTGCGGTGATGCGTCTGTTAACCCTCATACTATGCCTGACGCCGATGCCAAGCTTGGCCGAGATCGTTGTGCCGACCCGCACGATCCGCGCCAAAGAGGTCATTGTCTCATCCGACATCGAAGTCAAAACCTCTGAGGTCAATGGGGCGGTTCGTAGGCCAGAGGATCTTATCGGTCAGGAGGCACGCGTCGCGCTTTATCCAGGTCGACCAATCCGCCCTGCCGATGTCGGTCCGCCTGCGATCGTGGACCGAAACGATCTGGTGACGCTGGTGTTCGATCACGTCGCGCTATCGATCACTGCCGAAGGCCGCGCGTTGGGCCGGGGCGCAGCAGGCGAGCGTATCCGTGTCATGAATCTGGCGTCTCGCACAACAGTAACGGGCGTAATCCGTCCCGATGGACAAATTGAGGTTAAATGATGCCGAGCCTTTCGAAACCCCTGCTATTTGTCGTTCTGAGTGTTGCGGCGTGTGGACGATTGGACCACCTTGGCAAGCCGCCCAGCCTGACACCAAACACGGAATCGCCCGAACATGTTGCCATGCTGTGGCCCGGGCTTCCGCTGCACAGCCAGCCGCAGCGAACGGTCGACCAGTCCTCTTTGTGGAGCGGTGGGCAGCATTCCTTGCTTGGGGATCAGCGCGCGATGAAAAAAGGCGACATTCTAACGGTCGTGATCGAGCTGGATGAAAAGGCCGAAATTTCCAACGATACCAATCGATCGCGCGCGGGGTCGGAAAGCCTTGCAGTGCCGGAACTCTTCGGCCTGCCGCAGCGTGCAGGTAAACGACTACCTGAAGGGGCCTCACTTGATGATGCCGTTTCAATTGACTCGGCTTCGGTCAGCAAAGGGAAGGGATCGGTCAAACGCAAAGAAAAATTGACCTTGCGCGTGGCGGCAACGGTCGTCGACGTGTTGCCAAACGGTGTGCTTTCGATTTCTGGATCGCAAGAACTGCGGGTGAATTTCGAACTTCGGGAACTGCTGGTCTCGGGCTATGTCCGCCCCGAAGATATCTCGCGCCAGAATGAAATCACCTATGACAAGATCGCGTCAGCGCGGGTGTCTTATGGTGGCCGCGGGCAGATCACGGATGTGCAGCAACCACGCTATGGACAACAGATACTTGATACCTTGCTACCGTTCTGAGGGCCGTTCTGATGGGAAAACTACTACCGATCGTTTTTCTGGTTTTCGGCCTGGCTGCCGGTGCGGGCGCCCGGATCCTATTGTCCCCTTCCGGGGAAGCTGAAGATCTTGCGGAGGTTGGGCAAAAACCCAATGAAGACAAGAAAAACAAAACTAAACCCGGCAAAGATGATCAATCAGAAACACATGAGTATCTGAAACTCACCAAACAGTTCGTGGTCCCCGTGGTTTCTGAGGACGAGATATCGGCGCTCGTCACCATGTCCCTCAGCCTTGAGGTGAGGCCGGGGATTGCCGAAGCGTTTTATGAGATCGAGCCAAAATTAAGGGACCGGTTTCTGCAAGTTCTGTTTGATCACGCCAATATCGGCGGGTTTGACGGCGCATTCACGCGGTCAGACAACCTGACGGCATTGCGCAATGCGTTGCTGGAGGTTGCGAGAAAGGATCTGGGCGAAGATGTCTCGCAAGTTCTGATCATGAGTGTCAGCCGACAGGATACCTGAACGGGTTGGGGTTACGAATCCTGAGCCTTAGATTGTCGCACGCGTCGCTTGTGTTCCTGCAGGCGGCGCGACAAATCGGCAACGGCCAGTTTGCGCCCAAATGCCCCACGCAATTCTTCCATTGCCGCAAGCTTTTGTGATCGCAGGCGCGCCAACTCGGTGTTCAGGTTGCGCCGTGTCAAAGATTCCCAGCCGTGCCACAACAGGTCTGCGCCGGTGACCTCATAGCCATCCGACTGTGAACTCGTCGATTTTACTTCGGCTAATTGAGAATCCAGACGCGTCAATTGCTGAAGCAACTGGGCTTCGCGCTGCAACAAAGGGTGCAATTTTTGGTGTTCCCGTTGATAAACAGCTTCGGCGACGGTCAAAAGGTTGCCCATGCGATCTTGCGTCATCCGACCTGACCCTTCGCTCGTTTGCGCATGGCTTCGGCAAACCGAATAGCAGCTGCAACGGGTCGGTAGTATTCTTCGGTAATTTCCTGTCCGATCCCGACGGTCGCGTGCAATGCGCGTGCTGTTGGTGGATCGGAATGAATAGGAATGCCTGCGTCTCCGGCCGTGGCCCTGATTGTTGCCGCGATTTCATCTACCCCTTTGGCGACGCAAACCGGAGCGCTGCCACTTGCTCGCGACCATTTCAGCGCCACCGCATAGTGCGTCGGGTTGACGATCACCACATCGGCCTTGGGCACATCCGCCATCATCTGATTGGTTGCTATGTCCTGCGCGCGTTGGCGACGCTGCTGTTTGACGTGCGGATCACCCTCGGAATCCTTGGTTTCATCCTGAATTTCTTTGCGTGACATTCTGTTTTTGCGAAGGTGTTCGGCATGTTGCCACAGATAGTCGATCACGCCGATCGCCAGCGCGATCATTATGACGATAAACAGAAATTGGCTGAGTAAGTTCATCATCAACAGAATTGAGGATCTCGGGGCGGCTGCACTGGCTGTCAGAATCTCGGGCAGGTGGGCGTGTAAAAATAGGGTCAGGCATGTTCCATAGATCAACAATTTAACAAAGCTCTTGGCGAATTCGAACAACCCGCCCCGGCCAAACTTGTTCTTTGCGTTTGAGACGATCGAGATGCGTGAACCGCGTAGTTTCAGCTTTTCCGGCGCGAAGATCAGTGCGCGCTGGGCGATCAGGCTGAGCAACACCGCGACCGCCGGAACGATAAACAACGCGGCGATTGGTGCCAGAGTTGATCTCAGAATCCCAGCGATGGTGGATGTCGCGGGTCCGACGGTCAGCAAGCTTGCGAATTGATCTGATTGGTCGATCAAGACCACGAACAGAGTCCCCAGATGCTCTGCCGTGAATTGCCCCGTGAGCAAAAATGCGACGAGCAGTCCCATGTATGCAGCCACCACCGACAGATCATTGGACTTCGCCACCTCGCCTTTTTTGCGGGCTTTTTCCAGCTTTTGTGGGGTCGCCTCAAATGACTTATCACTGTCGTCTGATGCGCTCATCTCAGCCCTCCAAGCGGGTTTTGGAGAAAAGTGAACAAAGCGTCAGACCAGGTTGCCAGGATCAATGGTGCCCCGGCGAAAAGCAGGAAAAGGCCTGCGAAAGTGATTGCTGGGGCACCGACAAAAGCGACCATGAGCTGCGGCATGGCGCGGTTAATTACGCCCAGTGCGAGGTTGTAGATCAGCGATGCGATGACAAAGGGCGTCGCCAGCGCAAAGGCCAGTCCAAAGCTGCGGGCGACTTGCGCAACGCCCCATTGCGACAGATCAGGCGCAGTTGGAAGCGCGCCCATCGGAAACATCATATAGCTGTGGATCATGAACTGCGCTGCACGGATATGAAGGCCAAGCAATACCGCCAGCGCCAAGCCGGCCAGCGTCAGCAGATACCCCATCGCCGGGACAGGTTCTGCGGCCGCTCCGCCCAGGATCTGAGACAAGGATGTCGCTTGCGCCGCGATTGAACCTGCAGTTTGTAATGCAAGGACAAGAAGGCGCAACCCGATGCCGAGCATAAGACCGATCAAGACTTCGATGGTGATTAATCCAATCATTTTGTGAAAGCCCGGCATAACACCCGATGCGGGTATGGCGGGAATGACAATCATTGTGAAAGCAACTGCCACGCCCAGTTTGACCCGCACAGGGACGCTGCGTTCACCAAAGGCCGGTAGCAGCGAAACCAATGCGGACACACGAAGAAATACGGCGAACAGATGCCACAGGTTTTGCCCCAGATGTGGCAAAAGCTCTGACGGGACTGAGATCACGCGGGCACCGTTCCGACCAAGGCGGGGCGCGCCTCAAGCCCGATCTCTTCAAAAGACAGGACGGGGTTGGCGACGCCGCGCGCGTGCATAATGGTCCTGAGCAATCTGCGTCGGCGGGTCGTGGTTACGACCGCCGGGAACAACCCGTGATCTGCTGATTTTGCGACGCTATCGACAACTCCATCGGCCAGCTTATTGAACAGGTTGGGTGGTAGTGCCACGTCGATACCTGCGTTCGCGGCGTCGATCTGGTAGGTGGCAAATGTGTCCTCCCATTCCGGCGCGAGTTGGATCAGAGGGATCGAGCCGTCCTCGCGCTTCATGTCGGCAACCAGTTGAAAGCCCAGCCGCTGGCGGACCAGTTCGCAGATCCCTTCGGGCTGGGTGGTGGTCAATCGTGCTTCGGCCACGCTTTCAAGGATCAGCGCCATGTTTCGGATCGAGACCCGTTCGTCTAGCAACAGCCGCAGAACAGCATGCAGTGTGTCGATCGGCACCTTGTCTGGGATCAATTCGTCCAGCATTTTGCGGTTGGCTTCAGCTCGGGTCGGATCGCTGAGCCGCGTCATCTCGGACAGCAGGCGGCGAAGGGATTTCAGGGTCAAAAGGCGCGAGAAATTCTGTTTGATGATCTCAAGCAGATGGGTCGCCAGAATTTCAGGAGGGGTGACGATGGTGGCCCCATTCAGTGCGGCGACCTCCTGGTCCTTGGGCAATATCCAGCGCGCCGGGGCACCGTAGACGGGTTCGGTCACATCGGTGCCATCAGGTAAAAAGTCGTGCCCGTCCTGTACCAGCGCGAGCACAAGTTCAGAATTCAGAACACCACGCGCCTGTTCGACCCCTTGTACTTTGATCACATAAGTTCCGGTCGGAAGATCGGCGCGGTCAGTCAATCGAATTTCGGGCAGGATAAGCCCAAAGCTTGAGGCGACATAGGTCCGCATGTTGGCGATCCGCGCGTCAAGGCCGGTACCGGGATTCAGCACCATGCTGACCAGATCGGGGGCGAATTCCAAGTGAACGTCGTCGAGGTCAAGGATATCACCGATGGCCTGTGAAACCGGAGTGTCAGACTCGGCCTCGGGGGTCTGAGCCTCTGCCTCGCTGGCGTTGCGTTTTCTGAGGCCTGAATAAGCCGCATAGCCCAGCACCCCGGCCCCAAGAATGAACGGTAAGAACGGCAAACCGGGCACCAGGGCGAACAGCACCATTAGAACCGCTACGGTGCCCAACGCCGCCGGGTGGCGTCCAAGCTGCGAGAAGATCGCATTGTCAGTTGCACCCTGCGTACCGCCACGCGCCAACAGCAAGGCAGACGCAATCGAGATGATCACTGCTGGTATCTGCGATACCAACCCGTCCCCAACGGTCAGGATTGCATAGGTTTCGAAGGCGGACGATACCGGCATCCCATGCACGATGACCCCCATGACCAATCCCATCACGAGGTTGAGAAGTGTGATCAGCAACCCGGCAATCGCATCGCCTTTGACGAATTTCGACGCGCCGTCGAGCGAACCAAAAAAGGTGGTTTCCTGCTGCTCGCGCTCGCGCCGTTCTTTGGCTTGCTGGTGATCGATGGCTCCAGCCGACATGTCACTGTCGATGGCCAACTGTTTGCCTGGCATCCCGTCCAGCGCGAACCGGGCACCCACTTCGGCCATGCGGGCCGCACCCTTTGTGATGACCATGAAGTTCACGATCAGCAGAACGCCAAACACCACAAGGCCCAGAAAGATGCTGCCGCCCATGACAAACTGGGCGAAACCTTCGATCACGTCACCAGCGGCGTTGGTGCCGGTGTGCCCCTGACCGATGATCAGCTTGGTTGAGGACACGTTCAGCGACAAGCGCAACATCAGTGAGGCCAGCAGGATCGTCGGGAAGGATGAGAAATCCAGTGGCCGTTCGATGAACAGCGTCAATGTGAAGATCAGTATCGCCAGCGCAAAGGATGCCGCCAGCCCCACGTCCAGTACCCAGGCTGGCATGGGCAGGATCATCATCACGATGACCGCCATCAGCGCCAGCGCCAGCAATATGGTCGGGGAGAACAAGGTGCGGGGATCGATACGGGGCACTATCTGCTCCTAATTGAAGGCGATAAAGGCGGTGGCTGTAGAGGTTTCGGGAACCAGTGAACCCAGCGCGTTCTGGCCGACCGGATGAGCGTTCAGCGGGATGAGTGGGCTGGCAGATGCGGTGAATGGATCGCGTTCGTGGGCTGTGCCCGAGCCATCCAGCTGCGCCAGGACCGTCTGAAAACGGTCAGAATATGAGGCCGCGAGGTGCTGCGTGCGCGAGTGGTAAGCCCCGGCAGCGGCGGGCCATGATCCAAGTTCCGCATAAAGCTGGGCCAGAAACCGTGCTGCATAGGTTGCGTTTTCATCCGGATCGAACATCGCGTCGATCGAGCGAAAAGCCTTACCATGCCAACGATAATTGATCTGAAAGCAACCGACATCAAAGCTGCGTACACCGGATTTGAAGATGTCGAACACGTAAGACTTTGCCTCAACCTCGGAGGCAAACCAATATCCCTGTCCTTCACGATTGATGGTCCAGGGCCAGGGTTCCAGTACCCCGTCCAGCGTGCGGCCTGTTTCAATGCGGGCAATTGCCTTTAGGACATCGAGCGGAACGCCCTCGGCCAGCGCAGCCCGTTGCGCTGCGCGATCACAAAGAGCTGCCGTTGTTGCCGCGTCTGCGGCCTGCGCCAAAAACATAAGCGCCGCAATCAGGAGGTTTTGAATTGGCATTCTGCCGGTCCGGGATTCTGATCAGTCCGGGCCAAGCTATCCAGTTACCTGTTTACAGAGAGTTAGCGTGCCTTAGTTTCGATCAATCTTTCTACCGAAGACCACGCTGGTGTTGGTGCGCGACACGCCAGGGATGCGCGCAAGTTCGTCGACCAGAATATCAAGATCATCGATCCGTGGCGCTTCGGCGGAAAGCAGCAGGTCAAATTCGCCATTGATTGACAAACACAGTTTGACCTCGGGATAAGCTTCAAGCCGCTTGATGATCCGTGTGGTTTCTTTCTGCTGCACTTCAAGCAGAACGATGATCTGAACGCGTGGCGTATCTTCGGTTTCGCGCAAGACAACCGAGTACCCTGCTATAACGCCCCGCTCTTCCATTCGATTGATGCGTTCATGCACCGTTGTTCGGGCGACGCCAAGCTTAGAGGCGATGAGGGTCGTCGAATCGCGTGCATTGTGTTGCAAAGCGGCGATGATGCGTCGGTCAAGCTGGTCCATTGCGGCTCCGGGTTCAGGCAACTTCGCCTCGGTTTAGGGTAGTTTGGTGTTCGGGCTCAAGGCTGGTGCGGATAACGGGGATGCAGTTCATCAATGATGATCGGATGCGCATGAGGTTTTGGCCCAGACAGGTGGGGGTGATCCTGTGGGAGGTCAGGATGGCCGTGAACCACCGCATTGTCTTCGCGCCGTGGCCAGGCAATGAGCACAAGAACCAGACCCAGAATCGCTGCGGTCGCCATTCCGGCCATGGCCACAGTTACGCCAAAGCGGGTCATCAGCCACCCGGCCAGGGGATAAAGCACCAGCCAGCAAGCATGAGACAGAGTGAACTGTGCGGCAAACACGGCGGGTCGATCTTCGGGGTGGGCTGATCGGGTCAGTAGGCGGCCCGAAGGCGTCAGCATGCTGGAATACCCAAAACCAATCAATAGCCATGTCGTTGTCAGCAAACCTAATGTCATCGGCAGAGTGACAGATAGCAGCGCTGCCACCGCCATGGTGCCCGTCGCCAATGATGCGCCACCCAGCATGACGCGACGCTCTGGAATGTGATCCAGAAGGCGTGGCAGTGCAAATGCCGCGAGCATCGAACCGCCACCGAACCCGGCCAGCGCGATGGCAACGGCGCTTTCAGAAAGACCAAGATCGCCGCGCACGATCACGACCGTGTTGACGATGACCATCGAACTGAGCGCGGCCGCGCTCCAACTCAGCGCCAGCAGGCCCCGCAGGCGCGGGGTTTTAAGGTAAATTCGGATGCCGCGCGTGGTGCGGTCATAGATGCCACGCGGCTGGGATGGTTTGGGTGAGGGCAAAATTGCAGACACCACAAGCAAGGCCGAGGCGACAAAACCGACACAGGTGCCCAGAAACAGGCTGTCGAAACTGACGAACAGCAGCAAGGTGGCGGCCAGCATCGGGCTCAGCAGGCTTTCCAGATCGTAAGCCAGCCGCGACAGGGACAGGGCTTTGGTATAGTCCTGTTCGTTGGTCAGCACATCCGGGATGGTGGCCTGAAACGCGGGTGTAAATCCGGCTGAGGCGGATTGCAGCACAAAGATCAGCACGTAGACCTGCCAGATTTCGGACACGAAAGGCAGGCAGAGCGCAACCACAGCGCGCACCAAATCCAGTGCGATCAGCATCCGACGACGATCCAGCCGCTCGGCAAAGGCAGCAGCAAGCGGGGCAACGGTGACATAGGCGATCATTTTGATCGTCAGGGCGGTGCCAAGGACCATCCCGGCGGCCTCTCCGGCCAGATCAAAGGCTAACAGGCCCAAGGCAACCGTCGCCAGCCCGGTTCCGGTCAGCGCCACGATCTGCGCGGCCAGCAGATGTCTGTAGGTACGGTTTTTCAGGATGCTGAGCATTGTCGGAATTTCTCAATCGCGGTGTCGCATCCATAGTTCTCGTGTTGGCCATAAGGTCAAGGGTGCCGCTTTTCCAAGGACGGCGTTGAGTTTGCGGACCAAACCGCCTATCTCGGGGCCGAAAGCGCACAAAGGACATTTCCGTGGCGAACCATCTGTATAAAAATGACCTGCCGGACGGGCTGGATCTGGGCCCCATCGTGGCCATTGACTGTGAAACCATGGGGTTGAACCCGCATCGAGATCGCCTGTGCGTGATCCAGATGTCAGGAGGGGACGGCAACAGCCATATCGTTCAGGTCGAGATTGGGCAGACGCAGGCGCCGAACCTCTGTGCGATGCTGGAAAATCCGAATGTTTTGAAGCTGTTCCACTTTGGCCGCTTCGATATTGCTGCGATGTATCACACCTTCGGCGCTTTGGCCGCCCCGGTCTATTGCACCAAGATCGCCAGCCGCTTGGTGCGCACCTATACTGATCGTCATGGTCTTAAGAACCTGTGTCAGGAACTGATTGGAGTCGATATCTCGAAACAACAACAGATGAGCGATTGGGGTGCTGAAACGCTGACCGATGCCCAGTTGGACTATGCGGCATCGGATGTTTTGTACCTGCACCAACTGCGGGATGCACTGGACGGACGTCTGGCCCGCGAAGGCCGCACCGAAATGGCGCAGGCGTGTTTTGACTTCCTGCCAATGCGTGCGAAGCTTGACCTCGCAGGCTGGCCCGAAACCGATATTTTTGCGCACTCATGACTGACACCGAAGCATTCCTCAGAACCGCCCGGCAGGTCGTTACCGACGAAGCCCGCGCATTGGAGGTCCTTGCCGAAAGCTTGGACGAGCATTTCGCCGAAGCCGTGCAACTGATCCTGCAGGCCACTGGCCGCATCATTATCAGTGGTATAGGCAAATCCGGCCATATTGGCCACAAGATCGCGGCGACTCTGGCCAGCACTGGCACGCCCGCCTATTTTGTCCATCCCGCCGAAGCCAGCCATGGTGATTTGGGCATGGTCTCGAAAGGCGATGTGGTCCTTGCGATCTCGAACTCAGGTGAAGCGCCTGAACTGGCGAACTTGCTGGCCTTTACGCGTCGCTTTGGAATTCCGCTGATCGGGTTGTCGAGCAAGCCGGAAAGCACCTTGATGAAACAGGCGGATGTGCATCTGCTTATCCCGTCACTGGGAGAGGCCTGTGGTTTTGGGATGGTGCCCTCAATCTCGACGACGCTGACACTGGCGATGGGCGACGCGCTGGCGATTGCGCTGATGAAGTACCGGGATTTCAAGCCCGAAGATTTCCGCGCTTACCACCCCGGTGGAAAGTTGGGGGCGCAACTGTCTACTGTGCGCGATCTGATGCATGAAGATTTGCCCTTGGTGACCGCTGGCACCCCGATGAGCGAGGCGCTGCTGGTCATGAGTCAGAAGAGCTTTGGTGTTGTGGGAGTCACTGATCAGGCAGGTCGTTTGCTGGGTATTGTGACCGATGGCGACCTGCGCAGGAACATGGACGGGCTATTGAGCAAAAACACCGAAGAGGTGATGACCGAAAATCCAATGACCATTGCGCCAAGTGCTATGGCGGAGGAGGCGGTTGCAATCATGAACGATCGCAAGATCACGTCACTCTTTGTGGTTGATCCTGACACAAATGGCCCAGCCTTGGGTCTGCTGCACATACATGACTGTCTGCGTGTAGGATTGGGTTAGGAAGATGGCTGAAGTTGATCGCCATTCCCGATGGGTGCAGTTCCTGAAGGTACTGCTACCGCTTGTGGCGATTTTGTTGCTGTCTTCTGTATTTCTTCTTTCTCGCAGCGTCGACACCAATGTCTCGGTGCCGTTCAGTGATCAGGATATTGACGACCGGCTGACAGACCAGGTTGTTACGCGGCCCGACTATAAAGGTGTCACCCGCAAGGGCGAGGAAATCCGCGTCGAAGCCCGAAGGGCCAGTCAGGGTGGCGATGGCGACACACCGACGGCAGCCGAAGTGCAGGGCCGCTTTGGACTAAGCAATGGGGGCGAGATCACACTCGAATCCAACACAGGCATCATCAGGCCAGACAAGGGTACTGCAACGTTTGCAGGGGATGTGGTCATCACCACCAGAGACGGCATCCAGGTCACCACCGACCTGTTGAATACGTCACTGGATGAAATACGTGGTGATAGCCCTGGCCAGATTGACGGAACCGGTCCGATTGGCGACTTTACTGCCGGAAGAATGGTGTTTGGGACCGAAAAAAAGGACGGTCCGGTTCATATTCTTTTTACAGGCGGCGTGAAGTTGATATATGAGCCGCAAAAAGCAGAAAGATAACTTGTGTTCGATTTACGTGTCGCCTTTTTGTGTCTAGCCGTGGCTGTCGGAGCCACACCTGTTTCTGCACAAGAGGCTCAGGTGGCGTTCGGCTCTGTCAATGCCGACCCGACGCTGCCGGTCGAGGTGACGTCCGAGACATTGAACGTGAATCAGGAAGATGGATCGGCCGAGTTTATCGGCAACGTCATTGTCATCCAGGGTGAGATGCGCCTGACGGCAGACCGGGTTCTTGTCATCTATAACGAAGAACGCTCGGCCATCGAACGGATGGAGGCCACCGAAAACGTGGTTCTGGTCAATCCGCCCGACGCAGCCGAGGGCGATTGGGCAGAATACACCATCGACTCCGGCGTGATTGAGATGAAGGGCAACGTGTTGCTGACGCAGGGCCCAAGTATCATCAGCGGCGACGAGATGATTGCAAATCTGACGACGGGAACTGCGACGATGTCAGGGCGTGTCAAAACCATTCTGCAACAAGGTGGCAACTGATGAACCGGCCCGAACTCTCCATCGCTGAAGGTTCTTCCGGTCTGAAGATCGAAAAGCTACGAAAGTCTTATCGCAAGAAGACCGTCATTCGCGATGTGTCCATGGAATTGAACCGCTCCGAGGTCGTGGCGTTGCTAGGCCCGAACGGATCGGGCAAGACCACCACTTTTTATTCTGTCGCGGGTCTGGTTTTCCCCGAAGCAGGCACGGTCACGATTGATGGGCAGAGCGTCACGACCCTGCCGATGTATCGTCGTGCCCGGATGGGGATCGGATATCTGCCGCAGGAGATGTCGATTTTCCGCGGGATGAGCGTTGAAGACAACATCGCTTCGGTTCTAGATATCACGGTTAAACATGCCCATCGCCGCAAGGAGCGGCTGGAAGAGCTGCTATCGGACTTTTCCATCGAACACCTGCGCCGAGCGCCTGCATTGGCATTGTCCGGCGGGGAACGCCGAAGGGTCGAAATTGCGCGCTGTCTGGCCGCCGATCCGAAATATCTGCTGTTGGACGAACCATTTGCGGGTGTCGATCCGATCAGTGTCGGTGATATCCGGCATCTGGTGGCCGATCTGAAAAAGCGTGGCATCGGAGTACTGATCACGGATCATAACGTCCGGGAAACGCTGGAGATTGTGGATCGGGCCTATATCTTGCATGACGGCCAGGTTTTGATGTCAGGCACGCCCGACGAAGTTGTCGAAAACGAAAATGTTCGCCGGGTCTATCTGGGTGAAAACTTCCGTATTTCATAAGGTTGTGCGGAGATGCGCCTGACGCATGACGGAAATCACGTATATACACACCTGTTTTGATTGACTCTTCCCTCACCTCTTGGCTCAATTGGCATATGGCATTTCTTCGGTTCCAAACTGGATCTCGATCTCCCTTCGTTGAAGGGCCGGGCCAACGGCAACCGCAGAACATGCCGATACCCCCCACCCGATAAAAACAAGTCAGTCGCGTTACGCGACGTCAGAATGGGTGTGAATTGTGAAGGAGATCACATGCGTTACCAAATCAGCGGAAAACAGATCGACATCGGTGCGGCCCTGCAGACCCATGTGCAGACCGAACTGGGCGAGGTCGTGGGCAAATATGCCCAGCGGCCTACAGACGCCAACGTCGTCTTTTCCCGTTCGGCGCATGAATATGTATGCGAAACCACCGTGCATCTGTCGACCGGCCTGACCGCACAGGCCAAGGCGCACGCGACCGAGATTTACGCGGCATTCGAAGGCTGCTGCGACAAGATGGAGACACAACTGCGACGCTATAAGCGCCGCCTGAAAGACCACCATAAGGATCGGTCCGAGCCGGTTGAACTCTTTGGCGCGTCCTCTTATATCCTCGCCTCTGACGAATCGGAGACGGCAGACGAACCCGAATCGCTGCAGCCTATGATCGTGGCTGAGATGGAAACCAAGATCCCATCGCTCAGTGTTGGTGAAGCCGTCATGCAGATGGAACTCGCTGGTGCTCCGGTACTGGTGTTCCGAAATGAGAACAAGGACGGATTGAATGTCGTTTATCGCCGCGAGGACGGCAATATCGGTTGGATCGATCCGTAACAGGCAAGACAAATCGGCCTGCCCCCGAATAGCCGGGGGCACGGCTTAGGAGCAAAATGATGGAGCTTTCGAGCATTCTAAAGCCAGAAGCGGTGCGTGTACTGTCCGCTGCTTCCAGCAAGAAGCGTTTGTTTCAGGAAATTGGCGATGTGGGCGCCGCGACGCTTGGGCTGGATGCTCAGACGATCGTAGACAGCCTGCTTGAGAGGGAGAGCCTTGGCCCAACTGGTGTTGGACATGGTGTTGCACTTCCGCACGCACGGCTTTCCGAACTGGAATCGGTTTCGGGCGTGTTTGTCATGCTGGAAAAGCCCATCGACTTCGGGTCGGTCGACCGTCAGCCGGTTGATTTGGCGTTTTCCCTGTTTGCGCCAGAAGAGGCGGGGGTTGAACACCTTAAGGCGCTGGCGTTGGTCTCGCGCACGCTGCGCGAGCAATCGGTTTGCGCCAAGCTGCGGGCCAACCCTGACCCGGTAAAGCTATATGCCATTCTGACTGAAGCGCAATCGATGCAAGCTGCCTGATTGGCCCACTTATCAACAAAAAAAGCCCCCGATTTGTCGGGGGCATTTTTTTGTTTCTTTAGCTGGCGTGATCAGCCGCCGGATCCCATTTCCAGCGTCCACCAGATCTTGCCACCGCCTTCTTGGTGCCAGGCGAATCCCATCTGGGTGGCGCGCGGGTCCATGATCACAGCACGAGGACCGGGTTCCTGCATCCATGCGGCCAGCGTTTCGGTCTCGGTCTCAAAGGTTTCCGAGATCGCTTCACCCAGGAATGTACCGAAGTAACCGGCGCGCGCCGCGCGATCCAAAGGAGACGAACCGTCCGAACCGAAATGCCATGGCCGATTCTGTCGCGCCATGTCTTTCGCATGAGTGGCGGCAGCTGCATTCAGTTGCGAGTTCAATTGGACCTGTTGCAAGCCAGATGCCTGCCGCAAGGCATTCACCGAATCCAGCATTCTGAACTGCAGCTTTTCAGGGTTGCCACGAATTTTGTACACGGATGGCAGCGGCCTGCCATCGGCGCCAATAGCGGATGTGCCCGAATCGGTACATGCCGCAAGTGCGACAAAACAAATCGCTAGTAGAGAAAGAATACGTGTCATGATCGGCCTAAATATTGTGTCGAGAAGGGAAATAGCCTGCTTGACCGCCCGGAGCAAACCTACAATGCCCCAACCTTGCGTGATTCTGCCGGTTTGATTTGCGACTGAAGCATTCTGGCCATAAAATGCCTTAGATTTTGCATTTGCTGTTAGCAGAGGACCGATCTCCATGGTCAAGAAACATATTCTTACATCGACGCGCCGGGGATTCCTGGCCGGTGCAACCGCCAGCTTGGCCTCGCCTGCGTTGGCTCAGTATATTCCGGGCGACCCGCTACGCCCCGCCCCGGAACCCGAAGCGCCGGTACGCCGCAATGTGTCGGGATTCCGTGCGTTGGACTGGCAGCCCTATTTTTCGAACACAAGAAACGGTGCCATTCTGGTGGATACCGTATCCAGAGCGCTGCATTATTGGTCAGATGATCAATCCGTATACAAACTGTACCCCTCTTCGGTGCCTCTGACCGAGGAATTGACCCGTCGCGGACGCACCAGTGTCATTCGCAAGGTGGAAGGCCCAAGCTGGTCACCGACGCCATCGATGAAAAAGCGCAACCCTGAATGGCCGGATTATATTCCGCCGGGTCCTGATAACCCGCTGGGAACACACGCTTTATATCTGAGCTGGAAGTATTATCGCATCCATGGCACCCACGATACGCGTAAAATTGGACGCCGGTCGTCGAACGGGTGCATTGGCTTGTTCAACGATGACATCGCCGAACTGTTTTCTATGGCTAAGGTCGGCACGCAAGTGTTGCTAATTTGACGACATTTTCGCGCACGAACCCGCTTGCGGGACAAGTTGCAATTGCAATCCGCCTGCATTGCTGATTAGAAAAACTCACGAGGTAAGTCTTAGATGCGTGGTTTCGCTATTGGGAATCGCGCAAATTCTGGAGGTTAATATGAAGAAACTCGTTCTCGCTGCTGCTCTGACCGCTGCTGCTTCGACCGCATATGCTGGCAACCTGGAAGAGCCGGTTGTTGAAGCACCTGTTGTTGTCGAAGAGACCCAAGGTTCGTCGCAGGGCATCATCCTGCCGCTGATCCTGCTGGTTGTTGTTGCCGCAGCTGTTGCAGCAAGCTAAGTCGACGAGACTTTATGCACTTAAAAGGCGGTGGTGCAAACCACCGCCTTTTTTCGTGTCTGGTGAAAGCGCGCGATTAGTCTAACCAACCACGCAGATTGTCTTCGATCACCTTGCTCAGCGCGGCGATATGCGAATCATCGTCGTTAAGGCAAGGGATATAGGTGAACGATTCACCACCCGCCTCTTCGAAGCTCTCTTTGATCTCTTCGTTGATCTCTTCCAGCGTCTCAATGCAATCGGCAGAGAAGGCAGGTGCGATGACGGCGATGTTCTTCTTACCCTGACGCGCCAGATCAGCCACGTGATCGACGGTGTAGGGCTTCAGCCATTCTTCCGGTCCAAAGCGCGATTGAAAGGTTGAGATCAGCTGATCATCCGTCCATCCCAGACGCTCTTTCAGTAGCCTTGATGTTTTCACGCATTGGCAGTGGTAGGGGTCCCCTTGCTGCAAATAACGCTGGGGCATCCCGTGATACGAGCAGACCAAGACATCCGGTTTTGTCTCCATATCTGCATAGGCGCGCTCGACAGAGCTCGCCAACGCATCGATATAGGCAGGTTCGTCGAAATAGGCCGGAACAGTTCGGCTGGCAGGCTGCCATGTCTCTTTCATCAACGCGCGGAAGAACTGATCATTTGCTGTAGCAGTCGTGGCACCGGCATATTGCGGGTAGAGCGGGAAGAACAGGATGCGATCACAGCCTTCTTCTACCATCTCTCGGACCTTCGACGGAGTTGAAGGATTGCCGTAGCGCATGCAAAAATCCAGCATCACCCGATCGCCATACCGCTGCTGCATCGCTGCGCGCAGCTTGGCAGTCTGATCTTTGGTGATCGTCATCAACGGGCTTTCGCCCTTATCGTGATTCCAGATTGACTTGTACGCCTCACCCGAACTGAAAGGCCGCTTGGTCAGAATGATGCTTTGCAGAATCGGCTGCCACTTCCACGCCGGGTAGTCGATCACGCGCTTGTCCGACAAGAACTCGTTCAGATACCGCCGCATAGGCCAATAACTGTAGTCATCTGGAGTTCCCAGATTAGCCAGCAGGATGCCGACGCGGCCCATCTTGACCTTGGGATGGTCTGCAGGGGCATGGGTTGGACGAGTGGCATCAAACATTGAAAGCTTCCTGATTTGTGGTGTCTGGCCTGAGATATAGGGAAAAGGCCGGTCGTCAATCGGGCAGTTTGCCCTCATCCGTACCTAGCGCATCAGCCAGCCGCATCTTGGCGGATCCCGGACGCAAAGGTTTGGGTTGGCTGTCATCGGGGGTCCAGCCCGTCAGACAGATCAGTTCAAAGGTTGCCGTCAGGCGGCCCTGTGGCGATTTGTAATGTCCGGCATAGATGTCTTGCGCTTTGTCAAAAACAGCACGTCGGGTCGCGTGTTTCAGGCGATCGGCCAATGCGTTGGTTTCTCCCATTGCACGCAGGTCACGCATCAGATGCAGCAGATCGCGGTATTCCGCAGACAGTGTCGCCTTGTCGGCGACGGGCAAAGCCAGCCCGGCCCGCTGCAGCAGCCCCCCCAGATCACGAAGCTCGGCCATAGGAGCAATACGGGGGCTGAGACCGCCAGTCACCTCGATCTCGGCTTGACCCAAGGCCGCGCGTAATTCCTTAAGGGTGTCGCCCCCTAAACATACCGCTAACAGCAATCCGTCGGATTTTAGGGCGCGATGGCATTGGATCAGTTGCCCGACCGGGTCGTTTGCCCAATGCAGCGCCATCGCATGTATCACGAGATCATGCGCACTTGGCGTCAAGTCGAGAACATCTTCATCCCCAATCACCCGAGCCTCGGGCCACAACCCCTCCCAGATATGGGGGAAGGGGGTCACGACGGCGGGCGCCTTAAAGGTTTTGTTAACCATGGACAGACGATCCTGCACTTCGTCAACGGCGGCACGGTGCAGGAAAAGCGCCTCGTCCCGCACGCGGCTGCGGTGAAGCGCAAGGACTGCGCGGTCAAACAAAGAGGGTGCAGTGTCGGACGGAAGTTTCATAAGCCGCAAGTATCGCATTCGTCAGGGGATTCAAACCGCTGTCGAAATGATCTACCCACCGCGTTGCTTGTCCTGCGGAGCACTGACCGAATCCGATTTCGGCCTCTGCGGCGCATGCTGGCGCGACACGCCGTTCATCGGTGGCACCGTCTGCGAAAGCTGCGGCATGCCACTTCCCGGCGCGCAGGACGGGCACCGGATTGAATGTGATGACTGCCTCAGGGCACCGCGCGCGTGGCGGCATGGTCGGGCAGCGTTGCTGTATCAGGGGGGCGCGAAGGCACTTATACTTGCCTTTAAGCACGGGGATCGGCCTGAGCTGGCCCGCCCTGCCGCCCGCTGGATGGCCCAAGCCGGGCAAGAGCTGTTGCACCCGAACATGCTGATCGCACCGGTTCCGCTGCACTGGACCCGGCTGATCAAGCGTCGCTACAATCAATCGGCGCTGCTGGCGGGGCATCTGGGCCGGGAAGCGGAGTTGAGTGTATGCCCCGATCTTCTGGTACGCACGGTACGCACCCCTGTTCTGGATGGAAAAACTGCGGTTGAGCGATCCCTTGCGCTGTCCAACGCCATATCCCTGCACCGAAAACGTGCACCCATGATCAGAGGCCAGGATATTCTTCTGGTCGATGATGTTATGACCTCGGGTGCGACCTTGGACGCCTGCGCGCGTGTCTGTCGCGCGTCAGGGGCAAATCATATTTTCGTGTTGGTACTGGCGCGCGTTGCCAAGGATGCCTAATTCGCCCAAGAATGTGCGAAACCCAAAGGGACGGAATATGAAGCCGGTAGAAATCTACACCTCGCCGCTGTGCGGCTTTTGTCATGCGGCCAAGCGGTTGCTGAAACAGAAAGGCGTCGAATTCAAGGAAATCGACGTGCTGATGCATCCGAAACGCAAACCTGAAATGATCCAGCGCGCGGCAGGAAAACGCACTGTGCCGCAGATTTTTGTGGGCACCACCCATGTTGGTGGGTGCGACGATCTTTACGAGCTTGAACGTCAGGGCAAGCTGGATCGCCTGCTGGCGGCTTGATGAAAACCGCTTTGCTGCAGATCACCGCGTCGGATGATCCGACCGAGAATCTGGACATGGTGCGAACCATGATGGCCGATGCGGCTGCGCAAGGTGCGCAGTTCATTCTGACGCCTGAAGTCACGAATTGCGTCTCAACCAGCACCACTCGGCAGCGCGAGGTTTTGCAGCATGAAGAGGACGATATCACTCTGGCGGGCCTTGGCGAACAGGCCGCCAATTTGGGTGTTTGGCTGCTGATCGGGTCACTAGCGATCAAAACGCATGATACCGATGGCCGCTTTGCCAACCGTAGCTTCATGATCGACCCGCAGGGGCAGATCGTGGCGCGGTATGACAAGATTCACATGTTCGACGTGCAGGTCACGGAATCCGAGACCTTCCGCGAATCGAAGAACTACCGCCCCGGTCAAAAAGCGGTGATTGCCGACACCGATTTCGGTAAAGTCGGCCTGACCATCTGCTATGATATTCGATTTCCCTACCTGTATGCCGCTTTGGCGCAGGCAGGCGCGCGGATTCTCACTGTCCCGGCGGCGTTTTCGCCGGTCACCGGTGCGGCCCACTGGGAAGCGCTGCTGCGCGCGCGGGCCATTGAGACCGGCTGCTGGGTGCTGGCTCCGGCACAAACGGGTGAGCACCCTAAAACTCGCGGCAAGACGCGATATACACACGGCCACAGTATGATTGTCGCCCCGTGGGGAGAGGTGCTGATCGACGCAGGCACCGATCCGGGCATTCACTTTTTTGATTTGGATGATAGGTCTGTTACAGAGGCGCGAAGACGCGTGCCTTCACTAACACATGTCCGCTCCTTTGACGGACCCTGATCCAGAACCGGACCATGACTGACGAAAAAAATGCCCTGGCGGTCACGCTGTTCAGCGAGATCCTGACCGCCGATCAGCTATTGCGCAACCGGCTGAGCCGGGTGCTGCCCAAAGGCATGGAAATCTCGCATTTCTCGGTGCTGAACCATCTGGTGTTTGTCGGCGACGAGCGCACCCCCGCGCAATTGGCCAACACCTTCCACGTGACCCGAGGCGCAATGACCAACACTTTGGCCAAGCTAGAATGGGCCGGTTATATCCACATCCGCCCCGACTGGGACGACGCCCGCCGCAAGATGGTCGCCATCAGCCCCGCAGGCCGACGCGCACGCGATCAGGCGATTTCCTCGATTGCCCCGCTGATCAACCGCGTGGTCGGAGAGCTGGGGCTGGAGCGGGTGCGCAGCACGCTGCCCGTGCTACGGGATTTGCGGTTGCAGTTGGAGGGGGAGTAGGGGCTTTACGCCAACTGCGCCAAAGGATCGTAAAAGATGACGGATGAAATTTGGGTTTCAGACATTACCGTCGGGATGGACCTGCAGAGGCCATTCCGGGCGCTTGTCCCCGATGATTTTCCTGAAGAACCAAGTGAACGCTTCAATGCCTTCAGGTGGCAACCCGGATCAGGTTATCATGCGAATCTGTATCGTTGGCAGCGCCATGGGGAGCCGCTGGAGCAGCAGGATATCTTGCCGGATTTCTTTCAAGAGGTTGCTCCTGAAGATCATGATTTTGAGCCTCACTACGGGAAGTATTCTCCTGTAATCACTTTGTTTGGAATTCTGGCGATCCGATCAGATGTGGCTGATATCCTCAAAAATCTCGAATAAGGGCAAGGGGGGCTTTATCCCGTCAACCTGTTCGAAAGAGACAAGATCACACCGATTGAGCAGGACTACTCGATCCTGTGGATCGCAAACAAATCCGGCACGCTGAACATTGCTGAGTCAAAAGTTCTTCGACGAGCCCGACCCGACCGGGATGACCTTTTTCGACTTCCTGAATGGAAGGATGCCAAGCCCGGGGACGTTGTCTGCAATGCAGATGCGGCGTCCGGGATCGACATTTGGCGCGACCAGGGCGTACCACATCGTGTTTTTCTAAATGGGCTTCTTAAACAAGCGTTAGACGAAGCTGGGTTTGCTCCAGCATTCAGTTTTCACCGTTTGGCCGTCAAATAGGTAATTGTAAGATGGGTGCAATCGCCCATCCTACCTCGGCTTCACACTCGCCGTCACATAGTTCACACTCAAATCCCGGTCCGAGATCGACCAGCTCCACAGGATCGGGTTGAAGACGAACCCCTTGCGGTCCACCGGTTCCAGCCCGGCCTGGCGCAGCAGGTCGAACAGCTCATCCGGGGTGATGAACTTGTTCCACTCGTGCGTGCCGCGCGGCAGCCAACGCATGACGACCTCGGCCCCGATGATGGCCATCGCGTAGGATTTTGGGTTGCGATTGATGGTTGAACAGATCAGTAACCCGCCCGGTTTCAGCAATTGCTGCGATGCGGTCAGGAAACCCAACGGATCAGCGACGTGTTCGACCACTTCCATATTAAGCACCACATCGAACTGTTCGCATGCGGCGGCCATGTCTTCGGCGGTAGTGTAGCGGTAGTCGATCTGCAGCCCCGATTGCTCGGCATGGATGCGAGCGACAGGCAGGTTGCCTTCGGCGGCGTCAGCGCCCACGACCGTGGCGCCCAAACGCGCCATCGGTTCGCTCAATAACCCGCCGCCGCAGCCGATATCCAGCAGGCGCAAGCCTTCGAAGGGACGCGGAGCTTTCAGATCACGGTCAAACTCTCCCGCAATCTGCTGTGTGATATAATCCAGACGGCACGGATTCAGCATGTGCAGAGGTTTGAATTTCCCATGCGGGTCCCACCATTCCGCAGCCATCGCCTCGAATTTTGCGATCTCGGACGGGTCAACCGTGTTCGGATGCGCTTGCATTCCTGTCTCCGTGTGCTCTTTTACGCTTAAGGACTATATAGGGCCGTAATGGATAAGTACCCGGACCAAAAGCGCGCAGTTCAATATCTTTACCCGCCGATCGATCCGTTCGATCAGCGCGTGGTCGATATGGGTGATGGGCACCGTATTTATGTGGAACAATGCGGTAATCCCAATGGGATACCAGTGGTGATCCTGCACGGCGGGCCGGGCGGCGGCTGCAGCCCGGCGATGCGACGGTATTTCAACCCGGATGCCTATCGGGTGATTCTCTTTGATCAGCGCGGATGTGGTCGGTCGCGGCCAACCGCGTCGGTCGAAAACAACACGACATGGCATCTGGTGGCGGATATCGAGCGTCTGCGCAAATTGTTCGACATCGAAGATTGGATCGTCTTTGGCGGTAGCTGGGGCGCGACACTGGCGTTGATCTATGCCCAAACACATCCGGATCGGATAAATCGGCTGGTATTGCGCGGCGTGTTTCTGGCCACACAGGCCGAGCTGGACTGGTTTTATGGCGGTGGTGCGGGCAAATTCTGGCCTGAACAATGGGCCAAGTTCACCTCTCTCTTGCCCGAACATGAAGTAAATGACGCAATTGCGGCCTACAACAAGCGCCTGTTTTCGGGCGACCGCGCGACCGAGATCCTCTATGCCCGCGCGTGGTCGCATTGGGAGAACGCCTTGGCTTCGATCCACACCAACGGGTCGGTCGGGGAAAGCCCCGGCGAATACGCGCGAACTTTTGCGCGGCTTGAGAATCACTATTTCACGAACAAGGCGTTTCTTGAGTATGACGGGCAAATTCTGGATCAGATGGATCGGATTGCCCATATTCCCGGTCATATCGTTCAGGGACGCTATGACATGATCTGCCCACCGCAGGCTGCATGGAACCTGTCCGAGCGCTGGCCCAATGTCGAACTGAAGATGGTGCGGCAGGCCGGTCACGCCCTGTCAGAACCGGGCATCAGCGCGGAACTGGTTCGGATCATGGATCGCGTGTCGGAGGAAACGGTATGACTCGCATCGACCGTCGCGCATTATTTGCCTCGGGCGCCGCCGCCGCTTTGCTGGCGGCGACAGGAGCGTCTCTGGCCGATACGCCGAAACAGGGTGGCACCTTGCGGCTGGCGGTGCCACGCGACAACAGTCTGGAACAGGTGGCTCGGGGCGCAGTCTTTGACAGCCTGACCGAGATCGCGCCCGATGGTACCCTGCGCGGAGAGCTGGCTACAAATTGGCAGACCGATGCTGATGCGCGGGTCTGGAACTTTGATCTGCGCGATGATACTGTGTTCCACGATGGCACCAAGCTGGACGTGAACGATGTTCTAGCTGTTCTGGAAGATATTGGTCAGGCCGAGGCCATTGCACCTGATCGTGTGCAGTTGCAATTGGCTGAGGGCAACCCGGGACTACCATTCTTGCTGGCTGGGTCACGGTTTGTCATTGCGCGAGGGGACGTGACGCCACTGGCTCAGGCCAACGGCACAGGATGCTACCGGGTTGAGCGGGCCGAGGATGAACGTCATTTCCTCGCACGCAGGGTGTCCAATCACTACAAAAGCGGAACGGCAGGATGGGTTGATACGCTTGAGATTATCGTGATCCCGGACGCCGGGGTGCGGGCCGAAGCATTGCGCGATGGATATGTAGATATCGCAGCGCTCCCGGCTGGTGAGGAGGTGACCGCGCAACGCGGGCTGCGATATCATCCGTCTGAGGCCGAGATGGCGTTGGCAATGGCCTCTCATGTCGGTATGCCGCGCCAGATCAGCCGGGCTGCGCTGGATGATGGGCGCATCGCCGAACGGTGGTGGCTGGCGTAAATTTGATCACGATTTGCGCCGGGGGTTGCAGACTCAGGAACTCCTGCGTATATGCAGTTGCAACAGCGGCGCGTCGGACTTCTGGTCCGGGGCTCCACCGGAAAATTCGACGGGCCGCGCGCCCGTTTTTTTGTGCCCGATAGCAGGGTAGAGAACCTGAATGACAAACGACCTGATAGCCAAAGCTGCCATCGACCGGCGACTGGCCGAGATCATCACCCCTGTGATCGAGGATCTGGGGTATGAGCTTGTCCGCATTCGGCTGATGAGCGGCAAGACCACCACGATGCAGATAATGGCAGACAAGCCCGATGGCGGCATCGAAGTGGATGACTGCGCCGAGATTTCCAATGCGGTCAGCGCCACGCTGGATGTCGAAGACCCCATTTTGGACGCCTACACGCTTGAAGTTTCCAGCCCTGGAATTGACCGTCCTCTGACCCGTCTCAAAGATTTTGAGACGTTCGAAGGGTATGAGGCCAAGATCGAAACCGCAGAACTGATCGACGGTCGCCGCCGCTTCAAGGGCGAATTGGCCGGGGTCGAAGGGGACGAGGTTCTGATCAACATCCCCGAGGGGGACGAGACGATCACCATCGGTCTGCAATTCGACTGGTTGAGCGACGCCAAGCTGGTCCTGACCGATGATCTGATCAAGGAAATGCTGCGCCAGCGCAAAGACGCCGGCGCCCTGAACGAAAACGCTTTCGACGAGATTGAGACCGAAGGGTCCGAAGAGGAGACGAACTGATGGCAATCACCTCAGCCAACCAGCTGGAGCTGCTGCAGACCGCCGAGGCTGTGGCCCGCGAAAAGATGATCGACCCTGGTCTGGTCGTCGAAGCGATGGAGGAATCGCTCGCCCGCGCCGCCAAGAGCCGTTACGGTGCCGAGATGGACATTCGTGTCTCGATCGACCGCAAGACTGGCAAGGCGACCTTTACCCGCGTCCGCACCGTGGTCGAGGATGAAGAGCTTGAGAACTATCAGGCCGAGATGACCGTCGAGCAGGCGAAACAGTACATGGAAGCGCCCGAGGTTGGTGACGTCTTCGTCGAAGAAGTCCCGCCCGTGGAAATGGGCCGTATCGCGGCTCAGTCCGCCAAGCAGGTCATCTTGCAAAAGGTTCGCGAAGCCGAGCGTGATCGTCAGTACGAAGAATTCAAGGATCGTGCCGGCACCATCATCAACGGTGCGGTCAAGCGTGAAGAGTTTGGCAATGTGATCGTCGATCTGGGCGGTGCCGAGGCTGTTCTGCGCCGCAATGACAAGATCGGTCGCGAAAGCTATCGCCCGAATGACCGTGTGCGCGCCTATATCAAAGAGGTTCGCCGCGAGGTGCGTGGTCACCAGATCTTCCTGTCGCGCACTGCGCCGGAATTCATGGCCGAGCTGTTCAAGATGGAAGTTCCGGAAATCTATGACGGCATCATCGAGGTCAAGGCCGTTGCTCGTGATCCCGGCTCGCGCGCCAAGATTGCCGTGATTTCTTATGACGGCTCAATTGACCCCGTCGGCGCTTGTGTTGGTATGCGCGGCAGCCGCGTGCAGGCCGTTGTGAACGAGCTGCAGGGCGAAAAGATCGACATCATTCCGTGGAACGAAGATCAGCCGACTTTCCTTGTCAACGCTCTGCAGCCCGCCGAAGTTTCAAAGGTGGTTCTGGACGAAGAAGCCGGCAAGATCGAAGTTGTGGTTCCCGAGGAGCAACTGAGCCTCGCCATTGGCCGTCGTGGTCAGAACGTGCGTCTGGCCAGCCAGCTGACCAATCTGGACATCGACATCATGACCGAAGCCGAAGAATCGGCGCGCCGTCAGAAAGAATTCGAGGCCCGTACCCAGTTGTTCATGGAAACGCTGGATCTGGACGAATTCTTCGCTCAGCTGCTGGTTTCTGAAGGCTTCACCAACCTCGAAGAAGTGGCATACGTTGAAATCGACGAACTGCTGGTCATCGACGGTGTGGATGAAGGTACCGCGCAAGAACTTCAGACACGTGCACGCGAATTCCTGGAAGCTCAGGCCAAGGCGGCGCTGGATGCAGCCCGTGCGCTGGGTGCCGAGGACAGTCTTATTGAATTCGAGGGCCTGACACCCCAGATGGTAGAGGCGCTGGCCAAGGATGATGTGAAGACTCTGGAAGACTTCGCAACCTGCGCCGACTGGGAACTGGCCGGTGGCTGGACTACGGTCGATGGCGAACGCATCAAGGATGATGGTGTACTGGAGCCCTTCGGCGTGACGCTGGAAGAGGCGCAGGATCTGGTCATGACCGCGCGCATCATGCTGGGTTGGGTCGATCCGGCCGAGCTGGAGCAGGCCGAAGAAGACGGTGAAGCAACAGATGAGGAGGTCGAGGCCTGATCTCAGGCCTCGGGTGGCTGACATGGGTCGCGGTGGCGTCCATAAGGATCGGTCGGAAGGCCCTGAACGCAAGTGCATCGCCACGGGCGAGGTTCAGCCCAAATATGGCTTGATCCGCTTTGTGACGGGGCCGGATGGTCAGGTCTTTCCCGATGTCGCGGCGAAATTGCCGGGGCGTGGGGTTTACGTGGCGGCGGATCGCGCGGCGCTGGACAAGGCGGTGAACAAGAAACTGTTCTCGCGCGGGTTTAAGGCACAGGTGAGTGCCGCCAAGGACCTGACCGATGAGGTCGAGAAACAGGTGGCGCGTCGTGTGATCGAACTGATCAGTCTGGCGCGCAAATCCGGAGATGCGGTCGCCGGGTATGAAAAGGTCAAGTCGTGGCTGGACCGGGAAGAGGCCCAGGTGCTGATTCAGGCCTCAGACGGATCGGGGCGCGGCAAGTCGAAACTCAGCACGCCGCACTTCGGGAAATATATCGGCTGGCTGACCGCAGACGAGCTTGGGGCGGCATTTGGGCGCCAAACCGTGATTCATGCGGCCTTGGCCTCTGGCGGACTCGCCAAACGTGTTGTAGAGGAAGCGCAGCGCCTGCGTGGCTTGCGCGAAAAGGATGACGGCGGCAAGGGCCGCTCGGAAGGGTAAGAAGCTTTATGAGCGATAGTGACGGCAAAAAGACATTGGGTCTTCGTGGCGGGGCACGCCCCGGAAATGTGAAACAGAGTTTCAGCCACGGACGCACCAAGAATGTCGTGGTGGAGACCAAACGCAAACGCGTGGTCGTACCCAAGCCGGGCGCGACCAAACCAAGTGGTGGTGCGACACCTTCGGGTGATCCTTCGCGTCGCCCAGCGGGTATTTCCGATGCGGAAATGGCGCGTCGTATGAAGGCGTTGCAAGCCGCCAAAGCGCGCGAGGCTGAAGAGGCCGCTGCCCGTGAGGCGCAGGAAAAGGCGCGCGAAGAAGAACGCGCACGCCGCCGGGCCGAACAAGAGGCCAAGGAACGCGAGCAGCGTGAAGCTGAAGAGCGTGCCCGTGCCAAGGCCGAAGAGGAAGAACGCAAGCGTAAAGAGGCCGAGGAAGCAGCCCAGCGTGCTGCCGCAGCCCCGGCTCCCGCCGAGCCCAAGGCCGCACGCAGCCCATCCAGCAAGCCTGCACCTGCTGCGGCACCGCGCAAGCAGGATCGCGAGCGTGAGCAGCGTGGCCGTGGCAAGGGCCGTGACGACAACCGCCGCTCGGGCAAGCTGACACTTGGTCAGGCCACTGGCGGCGAAGGCAATCGCCAACGCTCGATGGCCGCGATGAAGCGCAAGCAGGAGCGTGCGCGCCAGAAGGCCATGGGCGGCACGGTCGAGCGGGAAAAGGTGATCCGCGACGTTCAGCTGCCCGAGGCGATCATGGTCTCGGAACTGGCCAACCGTATGGCCGAGCGTGTCGCTGACGTTGTCAAATCGCTGATGCAGATGGGTATGATGGTCACGCAGAACCAGACCATCGATGCTGACACCGCTGAACTGATCATCGAAGAATTTGGCCACAAGGTCACGCGTGTGTCCGATTCGGACGTTGAAGACGTCATCAAAGAGGTCGAAGACAGCGATGACGATCTGCAGCCGCGTCCGCCGGTCATCACCATCATGGGTCACGTTGACCACGGCAAAACCTCGTTGCTGGATGCGATCCGCGACGCGCGTGTTGTTGCCGGCGAAGCTGGTGGCATCACCCAGCATATCGGCGCCTATCAGGTGAAAACCGATGGTGGCACCACGCTGACCTTCCTGGATACACCGGGACACGCGGCCTTTACCTCAATGCGCTCGCGCGGGGCTCAGGTCACGGATATCGTGGTTCTGGTTGTCGCCGCTGATGACGCGGTGATGCCGCAGACGATTGAGGCGATCAACCACGCCAAAGCGGCCGAAGTGCCGATGATCGTGGCGATCAACAAGATCGACAAGCCCGACGCGAACCCCGACAAAGTCCGCACTGACTTGTTGCAGCACGAAGTGATCGTCGAGAAGATGTCGGGTGAGGTTCAGGACGTTGAGGTCTCGGCCATGACTGGTCAGGGTCTGGACGAATTGCTGGAAGCCATTGCACTGCAGGCCGAGATTCTGGAACTGAAAGCCAACCCAGATCGCGCCGCCCAAGGTGCCGTGATCGAGGCGCAGCTGGATGTGGGCCGTGGCCCCGTCGCTACCGTTCTGGTTCAGAACGGCACGCTGCGTCAGGGCGATATCTTTGTCGTGGGTGAGCAGTACGGTAAGGTGCGTGCGCTGATCAACGACAAGGGCGACCGCGTCAAAGAAGCTGGCCCCTCGGTTCCGGTCGAGGTTCTGGGGCTCAACGGCACGCCCGAAGCAGGTGACGTTCTGAACGTGACCGAGACCGAAGCGCAGGCCCGTGAGATCGCTGCTTATCGTGAGCAAGCCGCCAAGGACAAACGCGCCGCCGCCGGTGCCGCGACCACCCTTGAGCAGCTGATGCAGAAGGCCAAGGAAGACGAAAACGTCACCGAGCTGCCTATTCTGATGAAAGCGGATGTGCAGGGCTCTGCCGAAGCCATCGTTCAGGCGATGGAGAAGATCGGCAATGACGAAGTGCGCGTACGTGTTCTACACTCGGGCGTTGGTGCGATCACCGAGACGGATGTCGGCCTGGCCGAAGCCTCCGGCGCTCCGATCTTTGGTTTCAATGTCCGTGCCAACGCATCGGCGCGGAATACCGCGAACCAGAAGGGCGTCGAGATCCGGTATTACTCGGTGATCTACGATCTGGTTGATGACGTGAAAGCAGCCGCATCGGGCCTGCTGAGCGCCGAGATTCGCGAAAAGTTCATCGGTTACGCCGAGATCAAAGAGGTCTTCAAGGTTACCGGTGTTGGCAAAGTTGCCGGCTGTCTGGTCACCGAAGGTGTTGCCCGCCGCTCGGCTGGCGTACGCCTGCTGCGCGACAACGTGGTGATCCACGAAGGCACGCTGAAGACCCTCAAGCGCTTCAAGGATGAAGTGGCCGAGGTTCAGTCGGGTCAGGAATGCGGTATGGCGTTCGAGAATTACGACGATATTCGCGCCGGCGACGTGATCGAGATTTTCGAACGCGAAGAGGTCACGCGTACGCTGGACTGATCCGGATCTAGAAAGAAACTTGAAACAGCGGCCCCACTAGGCCGCTGTTTTCATTTAGGTTAGTCCGTGCGCGACGACAGAAACGTGCCCGACGGCATGATGATGTCAAAATGATGCTTGCCCTTCTGCAGATCGAAACTGACCGAATGTCCGGCCTTGCGCAGTAGTTCAGCATAGTCACGGCTTTGGCGGATGAACTCGGGCGTATCCCGCTCGGCGACGGTTACCCTGTAACGCGGTCCCGGTGCGGGCAGGTTGAGGCAGGGTGAGAGATCGTGAACCTCGACCTTGGTCAGTTGCAGCGGATCATTCACCGAGGTCAGGCTGATCGGAACAAGGTCATAGATCCCGCTAATCAGGATCACATTGCGCACCCGCAGGCCAGCCTGCGCAAATGCCTTTGAAGACGTCGCCATGACCATCGCGACCAGATGGGCGCCTGCACTATGGCCTGAAAGTGTGATGTTTGATGGATCAAAACCCAGTGTTTCGGCCTGTGACGCGAGCCACAACAAGGCGGTACGGCATTCTTCGACCATCTGCCCCAATCTGGCATCGGGGGCGAGCGTATAATTCAGCGTGGCAAAGGCTTGCCCGTTCTCATGCAATACCGGTGCCATAGGGGCCGACTCACGCTGGCTAAGCGCCTGCCAATAGCCACCATGAATAAAGACATGCAAAGGCGCGTTGGCGCCAGGTGCGGGGAAGAAATCCAGAACTTGCGTCGGGCTGTCGCCATAGGAACGGTTTTCCTGCATCCTAATTTCAGACCGTGCCTGTGTGCTGAGGGCAGAATAGCTGGCTAGATATGGCGTCAGATCACCGCCAATCATTGAGCTAGGGGAATACTCCTGCTCAAGCTCTTCTTGGGTGAATCCGCGATACAGCATGGCCTATTCCCCAGTATACATCAGTTCGGTTCGCACGTCGTAGAGGTCGTGGAAAAACCGCAACTCCAGCGCCTTGCGCAGGAAGGCCACGCCGCTAGATCCACCCGTTCCGGGCTGCATTCCGATCACGCGCTCAACCGCGGTTGCATGATCGAATCGCCACCTCTGGAACAGAGATTCCACATCCATCAGTTTTTCGGCCAGCGCGTAAAGATCCCAGTATTGCTCCGTGTTGCGGAACACTTCGACCCAGATTTTGACGATACGCGGATCGCCGGAGTAGGGCTTTGCGTAATCCCGCTCGATCAGATCATGCGGCACGTCAAACCCTTGCCGGGCCAGCATCCGCAGCACTTCGTCATAGAGCGAGGGTTTGGTAAGAGCCGCGTTCAGCATCTCCATCACTTCTGGGTCATGCGCATGCACTTTCAGGGTCTGGGGATCTTTGTTGCCCAGAATGAACTCGATTTGGCGATAGCCATAGCTTTGAAAGCCTGACGAACTGCCTAATGCGTCCCGAAACGTCATGTAGTCCGCGGGAGTCATAGTCAGTAGCGTCTCCCACGCGGCGATCAACTGCCGTTGGATCGCCTTGATCCGGTCGAGGTTCTTCATCGCGGGACCGAAATCGTCCTGCTGCAAGAACCGGCGGACTTCGACAAGTTGATGGTGCATCAGTTTCAGCCACAGTTCGCTGACCTGATGAATGATGATGAACAACATCTCATCAGGTTGGGCCGGGTCCTGAAAGGTCTTTTGCAGGTTCAGCAGAGTCTTAAGTTGCAGAAAATCCCCATAGCTTTTGCGGTGAGTTTCTGTGAAATCGGTGACCAGAGACTCTTCGATTCCCCGTTCTGTATACCTGTCTTTGTCGCCCATGTGCTCCTCCAGACGCGCGGGTTTATCCCTGTTTAGGGACAAAACCCGCACGGTTCCAGAGCGTTAGGTCCAGTCCAGAACCACCTTGCCTGATTGACCGGATTTCATGGCCTTGAATCCCTGGGCAAAGTCATCGACCGCGAACTGGTGGGTGATTACGCGGCTGACATCCAGCCCGTTCTGCAACATGGCGATCATCTTGTACCAGGTTTCGAACATCTCGCGCCCATAGACACCCTTGATGGTGATAGCTTTGAACACGATGCGCGACCAGTCCACCGGAGATTTTCCGGGCGGAATCCCCAACAGCGCGATCTTGCCCCCCATAACCAGCGCTTCGACCATCTGGTCCAGCGCGGCTTGCGAGCCCGACATTTCAAGCCCGACATCAAAGCCCTGAGTCATGCCCAGTTCCGCGATGACATCCTGCAGATCCTCTTTGGACACATCAACGGTGCGTACCGTTGGTACCACGTGTTCGGCCAGTTTCAGGCGGTCGGGGTTGATATCGGTGATCACTACATGCCGGGCACCGGCGTGACGGGCAACGGCGGCGGCCATGATGCCGATAGGGCCTGCGCCAGTAATCAATACATCCTCGCCCAGCAGATCGAAGCTGAGTGCAGTGTGCACGGCATTGCCCAGCGGGTCGAGGATCGCCCCGATCTCATCCGGTACGTCGTCAGGCAGGGGCACCACGTTAAAGGCAGGCAGTTTCAGGTATTGCGCAAAGGCACCCTGTTCATTCACACCGATACCGCGCGTGCCGGGATCAAGGTGGAACTTGCCCGCACGGCTCTGGCGGCTGTCAGGGGTGATCAGATGCCCCTCGCCTGAACAGCGCTGGCCGACCGTCATCCCTGTCACGTTGCGACCCAATTCAACAATTTCACCCGCGAACTCGTGGCCGGTGATCATCGGGATCGGCACGGTGGCCGCAGCCCATTCATCCCAGTTCCAGATATGAATATCCGTGCCGCAAATCCCGGTCTTGTTGATGCGGATCAGAACCTCGTCGGGGCCGATCTCTGGTACCGGGGCCTGCACCATCCACAGACCTTCCTCGGGCTTGGATTTCTCAAGGGCTTTCATCGTGTTGGGCCGCATCAGATTATCCCCAATTCTTTGCCGACCTTGCCAAATGCCGCGAGCGCCCGGTCTAATTCGTCGCGTGTTAGAGCCGCATTCATCTGCGTTCTGATTCGGGCCTGACCACGCGGCACGACAGGGAAGAAAAAGCCCGAAACATAGACGCCTTCGTCAAACAATCGCGATGCCATATCCTGCGCCAGGGTCGCTTCACCCAGCATGACCGGGATGATCGGGTGTTCGCCCGGAAGTAGGTCGAAGCCCAGATTCTCTAACCCGGCGCGCCAGTATTTGGCATTGCCGAACAATTGGGCGCGCAGCATGTCACCTTCTTCAACCAGACGGATCGCCTCAAGCCCTGCGGCAACGATGGACGGCGGCAGCGAGTTTGAGAACAGATAGGGCCGCGCCCGCTGCCGCAGCAGGTCGATCACTGGCTGCGGCCCGGCGATATAACCGCCGATTGCCCCCCCAAGTGCCTTGCCCAGAGTTCCCGTCAGAATATCCACGTCGACGCCGAAGTGGTCCGGCGTGCCCGCTCCGTTTGGCCCCATAAAGCCGGTGGCGTGGCAGTCATCGACCATCACGATGGCGTCGTATTCGTCGGCCAGCTCGCGAATCTTCGGCAGATTGGCCAGATAGCCATCCATTGAGAACACGCCATCGGTTGCGATCATGATATGCCGCGCCCCGTCCTCGCGCGCTTGTTTCAGCCACGCTTCGAGGTCGTTCATGTCGTTGTTCATGTAGCGATAGCGTTTTGCCTTGCACAGCCGTACCCCGTCGATGATCGAGGCATGATTTAGACTGTCAGAGATGATGGCGTCTTCGGGCCCTAACAAAGGCTCAAACAACCCGCCATTGGCGTCGAAGCAGGCAGCGAACAGAATTGAATCGTCCTTGTTCAGGAACTTTGCCAGCTTCTGCTCAAGTTCGCGATGAATGTCCTGCGTACCGCAGATGAACCGGACCGAGGCCATGCCGAACCCCTTGGGCTCCATGACGCTTTTGGCGGCGTTGATCAGCGCGGGGTGATCGGCCAAACCCAGATAGTTGTTGGCGCACAAGTTGATCACCTGCTTGTCGCCCACCGTAATCTCACCGCCCTGAGGCGAGGTGATCATTCGTTCGCGCTTGTACAGACCCTCTGCCTCAATCTGCGCGAGTGTATCCGAAATATGGGACAGGAATGCATCAGCCATGGCGACCTCCGTTAATCTGAGTCGCACGTCTAACATAGCGGAAGAAATTCCCAAATAGGAGAATTACAGTATTTGGGAAAAATATCCGTGAAGGCGGAATCTTGCCCGTTCAGGCGTTTTTTACGATCAGGAAAACGCGGGCCGGGTTTTCAGCGCTTATCGAATGCGTAATATCGGCGGCATACCGGGCGGTATCCCCTTGTTTCAGATCGCTGGATGCCGTTCCCGAAGTGACACGGACGGCGCCTTCCAGCACAGTCAGTTGCTCCCGCGCGCCGCGCGCATGAGGTTGGCTGTTCAGGCTCCCATTGGCCTGAAACTGAATATCATAGACCTCGTGTCCTCCGGCCTCTTCGGGGGGAGAGAGGATGCGAATCCGGCATTTCTCGCCCATATTGTCGATACTGGGCACTTCTGCTTGACGCAGCACTTCGATCTGGTCGGTCGTTTTGGCGTCTTCCAACAGTCCGGCGAAATCCACCTGCAGAGCGCGTGTCAGGTTCCACAGAGTCGAAATTGTGGGGCTGCTTTCGCCACGCTCGATTTGGCTGACCATGGAACGGGAGACGCCGCTGAGGTTGGCGACCGCCTCAAGCGACAGGCCTTTGGCGCGGCGCGCCTCTTTCAATCGGGCGGGCAGGCGCGTCAGAATATCGTCTGTGTTTTCCGTCATGACGGAATCCATGGGTGTTGCGCAACGTAATGTCAATTCCGGCGTGACAGTGAGTCTAATATGAAGATCATGCTGCAGGTGCATAATGGGCGCGAGACTTGGAGGAGAAAACATGACGGACATAGTAATACTGGACGGTGCGCGCACAGCCATCGGGACCTTTGGCGGTGCGTTGGCCTCGACCGCTCCGATCGATCTGGCGACCGTGGCGACCGAGGCGGCAATGGAGCGTTCGGGCGTTGAAGGCGCGCAGATTGATCATGTTGTCTTTGGTCATGTGATCAACACCGAACCGCGCGACATGTATCTGTCGCGAGTCGCCGCAATGCAGGCGGGTATTCCGAACGGGACTCCGGCGATGAACGTGAACCGGCTGTGCGGTTCGGGGGCGCAGGCAGTAGTGTCGGCGGTGCAGGCGCTGATGCTAGGCGATGCCGAGTTTGCCGTGGCAGGCGGTGCCGAAAGCATGTCGCGCAGCCCTTATGTCGTACCGCAGGCCCGTTGGGGGGCGAAGATGGGCGATGTCAAATCGCTCGACATGATGCTGGGCGCGCTGAACTGCCCATTCGGCACCGGGCATATGGGGGTGACCGCCGAGAATGTGGCGGATGAACACCAGATCAGCCGCGAACAGATGGACGCGTTTGCGCTGACCAGCCAGACCCGTGCGGCTGCGGCGATTGAGGCCGGGTATTTCGACAGCCAAATCGCGCCGGTGCAGGTCAAGGTCAAGCGCGACAAGGTCGACTTCAAGGTCGATGAACATCCCAAGGCCACCACTGCCGAGGCGCTGGCCGGATTGCGCCCGGTATTCCAGAAAGATGGGCGGGTGACGGCAGGCAACGCCTCGGGCATCAATGACGGCGCGGCGGCGATGGTATTGGCGACAGTGGATGCTGCAGAAAAGGCGGGCTTGAAACCCAAAGCGCGCGTGATTGGCTATGCCCATGCCGGCGTGCGACCCGAGGTGATGGGTATCGGCCCGGTTCCAGCTGTGCAGAACCTGTTCGCAAAAACGGGTTTGTCTGCGGATGATTTCGACGTGATCGAAAGCAACGAGGCGTTTGCGGCGCAAGCTCTGGCTGTCAATCAGGAATTGGGTCTGGACGCTGCAAAGGTGAATCCAAACGGTGGGGCTATTGCACTGGGCCATCCGGTGGGCGCCACAGGGGCAATTATCACGCTTAAGGCGTTGTATGAGTTGGAGCGTATTGGTGGATCGAAAGGTCTGATCACCATGTGCATCGGGGGCGGTCAAGGCATTGCCCTCGCTATCGAGCGGCTCTGAGTTGGGTCTGGGCAAGGGGGGCTGTCTGCCCCCCATCGCGCCGGGGCGCGATTCCCCCCGAAGGTTTTTTTAGCCAGATGAAGCGGTCGGGTTGGTTTAGCTGAGTGCGAAGATCACCAGCGTCGCGGCTATGCCTGCGGCCGCGCCGATCGCTGCTGGCAGAAGGTTTGCGATGAAACCCGGGGTCTTTGGGTCGTCTTTTTGAGTCTGGGCAATAAGGGCATTTTCCACCAGACCGGGCAAGCGGGGGCCGAAACGGGCAAGCACCAGGGCGGTTTTGCCGAAATCGCGCAGGGCGGCGCGGGGGCCGATGGATTGTTTGATGTAATCCTCGACCACCGGTCGGGCGACCTCCCAGATGTTCATGTGATCATCAAGCGAGCGGGCGACGCCTTCGACCACCACCATGGTGCGTTGCAGCAGGATCAGCTCGGTGCGGGTTTCCATGCCAAAGCGTTCAGTGACTTCAAACAGGTAGCTTAGCAGCCGACCCATCGAGATATGGGTGGCGTCCATGCCGAAGATCGGCTCACCTACCGCGCGCAAGGCGCGAGCGAATTCGTCGACGTCCTGATTGGCAGGCACATAGCCTGCTTCGAAATGGACTTCAGCCACGCGTTTATAGTCGCGGCGGATGAAACCAAAGAGAATCTCGGCATAGACCCGGCGAGTGTATTCATCGATATGGCCCATTATGCCGTAGTCATAGGCGATAATGTCCCCGTTCGCTGCGACCTTGAGGTTGCCTTGGTGCATGTCGGCGTGAAAATAGCCGTCGCGAAGCGCGTGCAACAGGAACAGGCGGAGCACGCGCTCAGCCAGATCGCGGCGATTATGTCCGGCAGCGTCCAGCGCGTTGTTGTCTCCCAAGGGAATGCCATCAGCCCAGCTGAGCGTCATGACGCGGCGGGCGGATAGCGACCAGACCACCGGGGGCAGCCAGAATCCAGCATCATCCTTGGTATTGGCATCGTATTCCGAGGCGGCGGCGCTTTCCAGACGCAGGTCCAACTCGCCGCGTACTACGCCGTCGAAATGCTCGATCACTTCCATCGGGCGTAGTCGGCGCGCTCCGGGGGCGCAAAGTTGTACCATACGCGCGGCGAAATAGAACGCGTCAACATCCTTGCGGAAGGCGCGCTCGATACCCGGTCTCAGGACTTTGACAGCAACGTCTTCGCCTGTGCTGGTCAACTTGGCCTTGTGAACCTGAGCAATCGAGGCAGCGGCGATGGGTTCACTGAACTCACTGAATATCTCTGACGTCGGTTGGCCTAACTCTTTCTCGACCTCTGCCATTGCTTCAGCTTTGGAAAAGGGCGGCAGCTTGTCTTGCAGAACACGCAGTTGCTCGGCCAGTTCATTTCCCACCACGTCGGGGCGGGTCGAAAGCACCTGCCCGAATTTGATGTAAGCCGGACCCAATGCGGTCAGGGCACGGGTGGCGGGCGGCATCTCGGGGTCGCCCTTGTAGCCTAGCCATTGGAACGGTTTGCCCAGCGTATGCGCCAGAATACGTACGGCGCGCGGCGCTTCAAACGCGTCCAGCACCACATTCATGGCACCGGTGCGTTCCAGCGTGGCGCCCGTCCGGACCAGGCGAATGATGTTGTGGGGGCCGCGCATCTAGATCTTCCAGCCAGAATGCAGTGCGGCAATGCCCATGCTCAGGTTGCGGTATTTGGCGTTTTCAAACCCGGCGGTGCGGACCATGTTCAGGAATGTCTCCTGATCTGGGAACTTGCGGATCGATTCCACAAGGTATTGATAGCTGTCGTAGTCGTTGGCGATCAGCTTGCCCATACGCGGGATGACATTGAAACTGTAGAGGTCGTAAAGCTTCTGCAGCCCGTCATTGGGTAACTGGCTGAACTCAAGCACCATCAGACGACCACCGGGCTTCAGAACGCGATAGGCCTCGTTCAGCGCCTCTTGCGGGCGGGTGACGTTCCGGATGCCGAAGGAGATGGTGTAGACGTCGAAGGTGTTATCCTCGAAGGGCAGCGCCATCGCATCGCCCACCACCCAATTCAGGCTGTCGGACATCTGGTCGGCCTCCGCGCGCTGGCGGCCTTCGACCAGCATCGGCTCGGTCAGGTCCAGCACGGTAGCATGGCCGTGGCCTGCGCGCTTCAGAAAGCGGAACGAGATATCGCCGGTGCCGCCCGCCACATCCAGAAGCCGCTGACCGGCGCGCGGGGCAAGCCAGTCCATCATCGCGTCTTTCCAGACCCGGTGGATGCCCATCGACATCACGTCGTTCATCACGTCGTATTTCGAGGCGACCGAGTTGAACACGCCCTGTACGCGGCCGGCTTTTTCAGCCTCGCGCACGGTTTCGAACCCGAAATGAGTGGTCTTGTCGTTGGTGTCGGACATTTGCCTTGCCGTTTGTCGAATTTCGCCTCTGTTATAGGGCGATAAGAGGCGGGCACAATGCGGCCCTTTGGAATAGGAGCCCTGTAATGCCCGAATTGCCCGAGGTCGAGACAGTAAGACGCGGCCTGAGCCCCGCAATGGAGGGCACAGTGATCGAAAGGGCGGATGTGAATCGGCCTGATTTGCGCTGGCCTTTCCCGGCTCGGATGGCTGAGCGGCTGACGGGCCAACGGGTGGATCGGCTGCGGCGACGGTCGAAGTACATTCTGGCGGATCTCAGCAGTGCCGAGACGTTGTTGATCCATCTGGGCATGTCGGGGCGGATGACGGTCTCTGGCGATCCGCTCGGACAGTATGCGCATGAGCATCCGATGGCGCAGAAACATGATCACGTGGTGTTTCATATGGCTAATGGCGCACGCATCACCTTCAACGATCCGCGCCGGTTCGGGGCAATGGATCTGCTGCCGACGGCAACGGCGGAGCAGCACAAGCTGCTATCGGTTCTGGGACCTGAACCGTTGGGTAATGATTTTCACGAACAGCACCTGATAGACGCCTTCAAAGGCAAGAACAGCCCGGTCAAATCGGCGTTGTTGGATCAGGGAATCGTTGCCGGTTTGGGTAATATTTACGTCTGCGAAGCGCTTTATCGCGGCAAGGTGTCGCCACGTCGCAAAGCGGGACAGATTTCTGCGCCACGCGTTGCGGCCCTTGTGCCGATCATCAGAAAAGTGTTGCAGGATGCGATTGAAGCGGGTGGGTCATCGCTGCGCGATTTCCGCCAAGCCGATGGAGAACTTGGATATTTTCAACACAGCTTCGACGTCTACGGTCGCGAAGGAGAGCCTTGTCGAACCGAGGGTTGTGGCGCTGAAATCAAGAGAATCACCCAGTCCGGTCGCTCATCCTTCTATTGCGCGCAATGCCAAAGATAACTTGATCCAGCGAAATCGCGTGATAAGGAATCGTACCTGAACGGAACAACCGGAAGCTTACACCTCATGGCTTTTGAGACGATCATCGTCGAAATCGAAGACCACGTCGCCCTTATCAAGCTCAACCGCCCCGATGCGATGAACGCGCTGAACACCCAGTTGCTGGGTGAGCTGTGCGAGGCGCTGGAAGATGCGGATAGCAATGACAAGGTGCGCTGCATCGTCATCACCGGCTCGGACAAGGCCTTTGCCGCCGGTGCGGACATCAAGGAAATGTCCGAAATGAGCTTTGTCGATGTGTTCGACGTTAATCTGTTTGCGGACGCCAATGATAGGGTTTCCGCGATCCGTAAACCTATCATCGCTGCCGTTGCCGGTTACGCGCTGGGCGGCGGGTGTGAACTGGCGATGCTGTGCGATTTCATCATCGCTGCCGACACCGCCAAGTTCGGCCAGCCTGAGATCAATCTGGGCGTCATCGCGGGGCTTGGTGGCAGTCAGCGTCTGACCCGCTTCGTTGGTAAGTCCAAATCGATGGACATGAACCTGACAGGCCGCTTCATGGACGCTGAAGAGGCCGAGCGCGCGGGACTGGTCAGTCGTGTCGTGCCCGCCAAAAAGCTGATCGAAGAGGCAACCGGTGCGGCGCAGAAGATTGCAGAGAAATCGCAGATCACGGCCATCGCGGCCAAAGAGGCTGTGAACCGCAGCTATGAGCTGCCGCTGAGCGAAGGCATGCTGTTTGAGCGTCGGGTGTTCCATTCGATGTTTGCGACAGAGGATCAGAAAGAAGGCATGGCCGCGTTTCTGGAAAAACGTGCGGCTCAGTTCCGCGACAAGTGATCATAATCGTCGCTTAGTGATATTAGGCGGGCAGACCCCGCCTTTTTCCCTCATCACATACTGGAAGAATCAGCTTGGCAAACCTGCTAAACTTGGTTAGAGACCGCCGTCATACATGCGCGTGCGGCCCGCTTGGCCCGACTCACACTCGTGATTTCTGATCCGGTGCGGATATGTCCGTGGCGCGCAACCCAAGATAACCGTACCGAACAAAAGGTCAGAGACACATGGCAAATTCGCCCCAGGCAAAGAAACGCGCCCGTCAGAACGAAAAGCGCTTCGCCGTCAACAAAGCGCGACGTTCGCGCATCCGTACCCACCTGCGCAAAGTTGAAGAAGCGATCGCATCCGGCGACAAGGACGCGGCTACCGCAGCCCTGCGCGCCGCTCAGCCCGAGTTGATGCGTGGCGTTACCAAAGGCGTCTTCCACAAGAACACCGCAGCCCGCAAAATGTCGCGCCTGTCGGCGCGCGTCAAAGCGCTGGGCTGATTCTTTGGGAAAACGCGTCAAGCGTTGATTTGCGAAAAAGGCGTCGCTGATTGCGACGCCTTTTTCATTGTTGCCGGAAAGCCGCGTCTTCACGAAGCCGAGAGATTCTTTCGCCCAGAACCCCGAGTCAATATCAGAGTTTCGTTGCCCGGACCCTTGGGCTCTTGCTACGACTTAGTCAGCGATTCACTCGCTTGGGGGGACAGGCTGTTCCAAGGATCTGACCGACGGGCATCGGAAAGATTTAGGAACGAATGTTCGAAAGCTGGCTTCGGTCAGTTGGACGATCTGCTCTGGGTCTCGGGTTAGCCGAAGATCCCGGCCCTGTCGATAAATTGGAATATCATGCGCATCCCGGATTCCGGGTGTGCCCCCATTTTGGGGCCGTGCTGTATTGGACTGCGATGATATTCGAGCGTACCCGCCAGACCATCAGGTTTGGCGAAACGTTCCCTTGTGTGTGAGCGCCGTAAAGGCCCGTAATTCGGGACACATTAAAAAAGGCCTTAAGGCCAATAATGAATGGGATGCGTGAGGCGCCGAATGACACAAGAGAAATGGGGACAACTGCGTAGCAAATTGATGAAGGCGGTTGGGAAGAACAATTTTACCACCTGGATTGAACCCTTGGAGTTTCAGGAGTTGCAGGATGGTGTAGCGGTGTTCTCGGTGCCGACCAACTTCATGGGCAACTATGTCAGTCAGAATTTTGCGGACCTTATTCTCTATGAGCTGAACACATCGGGCGAAAAGGTTCAGCGCTTGGCGTTTCGCACAGCGGCCAATTCGTCAGCCCGTCCCACATTGGTGGAAGAGCCCAAGCCATCTCCCGCGCCAGAAACCCGGCCCGCTGTTACAGATACAGCCAACGATGCGCTTGAAGCACTACAGGCTGCGCCACTGGATGCACGGTTTACCTTTGATAGCTTTGTTGTTGGCAAACCCAACGAACTTGCACATGCCGCAGCTCGCCGCGTATCCGAGGGCGGACCGGTAACTTTCAATCCGCTTGTTCTTTACGGTGGTGTTGGACTGGGTAAAACCCACCTGATGCACGCGATTGCGTGGGAGTTGAAAACCAAGCACCCCGAGTTGAATGTGCTTTATCTGTCAGCAGAACAGTTCATGTATCGCTTTGTGCAGGCTTTGCGTGAACGCCGCATGATGGATTTCAAGCACTTGTTCCGTTCGGTCGATGTGCTGATGGTCGATGACGTGCAGTTCATCGCTGGCAAGGATTCGACGCAGGAAGAGTTTTTCCACACGTTCAACGCGCTGGTGGATCAGAACAAGCAGATCATCATCTCGGCCGACCGCGCGCCGGGCGAGATCAAGGACCTTGAAGACCGCGTAAAGTCACGCCTGCAATGTGGCCTTGTCGTCGATCTTCATCCCACAGACTACGAATTGCGTCTGGGAATCCTGCAGAACAAAGTGCAGCAGTACAGCAGCACCTATCCCGATCTGACCATTGCTGATGGTGTATTGGAATTCCTTGCACACCGCATCTCGACCAATGTGCGCGTGCTGGAAGGGGCGCTGACCCGCCTTTTTGCCTTTGCCTCGCTGGTCGGGCGCGAGATCGATATGGAGCTGACGCAGGATTGTCTGGCCGATGTACTGCGCGCCTCCGAGCGCAAGATCACCGTCGAAGAGATCCAGCGCAAGGTCTCGGATTATTACAATATCCGCCTCAGCGATATCATCGGCCCTAAACGCCTGCGGTCCTATGCGCGTCCGCGTCAGGTGGCGATGTATCTGTGCAAGCAACTGACCAGTCGGTCGCTGCCTGAGATTGGCCGTCGATTTGGCGGGCGCGACCACACCACGGTCATGCATGGCGTGAAGCGCATCGAAGAGCTGAAGTTGACCGATGGCCAGATTGCCGAAGATGTTGAGATGCTGCGCCGGGCCTTGGAAGCCTAAACCGCACTGAATCTTTGAAAAACACCCCGGGCTATTGCGTTCGGGGTGTTTTCTTGTGCGCTATTGTCCACGGTTGAGAATGATCTGGAGTGTTTCACGCGCGCTGCTCTTGACCACCGAGGCAATCCGACCCAGAAATCCGTAAAAAATCCTTGTGCCTCAGGGCTGAGACGCTAACGTGCCAGTCCCGCCTATTTCGGCACGCAAGTCAAAGGAACAGAGGGTATGAAGATCAGCATCGAACGCGGCACCCTTCTCAAGGCCGTTTCGCAGGCCCAGTCAGTTGTCGAACGTCGCAACACGATTCCCATACTTGCCAACGTGCTGATCGAGGCCGAAGGCGATCAGGCGCTGTTTCGTGCCACCGATCTGGACATCGAAGTGGTCGACAAGGCCCCCGCGCAAGTCGAGAAAGCGGGCGCTACGACTGTTGCGGCCACAACGCTACATGAGATCGTACGCAAGCTGCCCGATGGGGCGCTGGTGACCCTGACCGCAGATAGTGCAGCTGGGCGGTTGACCGTGGAAGCGGGGCGCTCGAATTTTTCTCTGGCCACGCTGCCGAAAGAAGATTTCCCGGTTATGGCGTCTTCAGAATACCAATCGAACTTTACGGCGTCAGCGGCATTGTTGCGCCGGCTGTTCGATAAATCGAAGTTTGCCATTTCCACGGAAGAGACGAGATATTATTTGAACGGCGTTTACATGCACGTTGCGGATGGTTCCGAGGGCGGCAAGGTACTGCGTTGCGTGGCGACTGATGGTCACCGCTTGGCACGGATCGATGCGGATCTGCCGGATGGTGCAGCGGATATGCCGGGCGTGATCGTGCCCCGCAAAACCGTGGGCGAACTGCGCAAGCTGCTGGATGATGACGAGATGGACATCGCCGTCTCGGTCAGTGAAACCAAGGTGCGGTTTGCAACGCCTGACATCACGCTCACCTCGAAAGTGATCGACGGAACGTTCCCGGATTACACACGTGTCATCCCGCAAGGTAACACGCGCAAGTTAGAAGTGGACGCGGCTGAATTCGCGCAGGCTGTGGATCGTGTGGCGACAGTTTCGTCCGAGCGGTCGCGGGCCGTCAAACTGCAATTGGATGCGGATAAGCTGGTTCTGTCAGTGAATGCACCCGACAGTGGTGCGGCTGAGGAAGAGCTGGTAGTTGCTTACGGGGATGAGCGCCTGGAGATCGGGTTCAACGCTAAGTATCTGCTCGAAATCGCGTCTCAGGTGGATCGTGAAAATGCGGTGTTTATGTTCAACTCGGCAGGTGATCCGACGCTGATGCGCGAAGGCAACGACCAAAGCGCGGTATATGTCGTAATGCCGATGCGCGTCTGATTGCCTCGACTGGGTGATCTCTAACGAAAGAGAGGGGTCATGGGATTGGCCCTGACCGAGCTTACGGTCTCGCATTTTCGGTCTCATAAGCTGGCGCGCCTGTCGTTGGACGGGCGGCCAGTCGCGATCCATGGGCCAAACGGTGCCGGTAAGACCAACATCCTGGAAGCGGTTTCTCTGTTTTCACCCGGGCGCGGGATGCGGCGGGCAAGCGCCGCTGAGATGACACGGCGCCCCGAGGCGCTGGGGTGGAAGCTGATTGGGCTATTGAATGCGCAAGGACAGAATTTCGAGATTGAAACCTGGTCCGAAGGTGGTGCGGCGCGGCAAGTGCGGATTGATGAGAAAACCTCAAGCCAGATTGAATTGGGAAAGCTGGCGCGGGTAGTTTGGTTAATCCCATCGATGGACCGTCTCTGGATCGAAGGGGCTGAAGGGCGGCGGCGGTTCCTCGACCGGATCGCGCTGAGTTTTGATCCGGCACATGCCGAGGCATCTCTGACCTATGAAAAAGCGATGCGCGAGCGGAACCGGTTGCTGAAAGAACAAGTTCGCGATGCCCATTGGTACGCGGCGCTGGAAGGGCAGATGGCCGAGATGGGGCATCGCATCCACGCCGCGCGGTTGAGTGCGTTGGAGTATCTGCGCTCAGCACAGGATAAAGCTGAGACGGCCTTTCCGTCAGCGGATCTTGAATTGGTTCAAACCGAAGGTGCAATGCCTGAGACGGCGGAAGACTTGCGAGAAGCTTTGGATGAAAGCCGGTTTCGCGATCTGGCCGCCGGGCGGACTTTGGTCGGCCCGCATCGATCAGACCTGTATGGTGTATATTCCGCCAAGGGCGTTCCTGCCAAAGATTGCTCGACCGGTGAGCAGAAAGCACTGCTGGTATCGCTGATCCTATCAAACGCGCGAGCGTTGGCGGAGATGGTTGGAGCACCTCCTATTGTATTGCTGGATGAGGTGGCCGCGCATCTGGATGCGGGTCGGCGCGCTGCGTTGTATGATGAGATTTGTGCGCTGGGCGCACAGGCCTGGATGACGGGCACCGGGCCTGAGCTATTTGCGGAATTGGGGGATCGAGCCCAAACGCTGGTCGTTACCGAAGGCGACGAGGGCTCGGTCGTCAGCGTTTAGGCAGGCTCGCCGACTTTGCGTTCCCAAAGGAAGCCGCGCATCACTTCGTCGACCGGGGTTTTGGCCATGTGGTTGACGTAGTTCGACATGGTTTTTTGTGCCAGACCCAGTACGACATCCAGGACCGCGCGGTGGGAATAGCCAGCGTCAAAGAAGGCCTGCAGCTGTTCTTCAGTCGGGTTTCCACGGGTTTCCATCACTTGCAGGGTAAAGGTGCGTAGCGCTTCCAGCTTGGCCGTGGGTAGCGGAGTTTCGTTGCGCAGCGCCTCGGTGATCTCGTCAGAGACTTTCATCATCTTTGCGATGCCGGTATGCGCAGGCACGCAGTAATGGCATTCGTTTTCGACATTGATGGTTTGCCAGACAACGGTTTTTTCGTCGTTGTTGAAATCGGTCTGCAGAAACAGGCCGTGCAGAACCTGATAGCCTTCCAGATGCTGGGGGCTTTCGGCCATTACTTTATGAAGACCGGGCAGGCGGCCGAATGCAGCCTGAGATTTCTCAAGCAGCGGCTTGGACCCTTCCGGGGCGGTTTCTAGGTCGTGAGACGGGAAATTGGCCATGTCAAAACTCCTGTTTCTGGCGCGATGAGTCGTATTTAGGGTTTCTTGAGCGATCACTCAAGTATATATTTGAGCGAACGTTCAAGAATTGGTGAAACGATGCCCCGCAAACCCTCATATGACCGAGACGCGCTTATCGCGCAGGCGCGAGATATTTTCTGGCGTCACGGCTGGGCGGGGACGTCGCTTAAGGATCTCGAGCGAGAGCTGAAGCTTAAACCGGGCAGCTTCTACGCGGCGTTCGGGTCGAAAGATGCGCTCTACGCCCTGGCGTTAGAGCGGTATACTCAGGAAGGGGTTGCCAATATGAAGGCTTTGGCGCAGGAATTGGGCCCGCTTGGTGCTCTTAAGGTGCAACCTCGTCGTGTGATCGAGGCGTCGGAGCTGCCAACAAAAGCCTGTATGTTGGCGAAGACTTATGCGGAATTGCAAGCCAAAGACCATGATTTGGCTGATCAGGCGCAGAGCCATATGGCTGACATGAAAGCTTGTTTTGCGAACCTCTTTCGCCGCGCGCAGAAGGCCGGAGAAATCGCGCCAAGTCATGACCCGGATCGCTTGGCGGCGCGCTATCAATCCGACCTTCTGGGGTTGCGATTGTCAGCCGAACGGGACGATGTGAACGCGGCAGAAATCGCCGAGGATATTGCAGCAGACCTTGATCGGCTTTGATCCGCAAATTAAGCGGATCAGAACCACAAAATATGGGGGGAGCACGTGACAATCCCCACCAGAAAACGTATAAGTTACCAAAATAATATAGGTACTAACGGCATGTCCGAAGACGCACAGGCACCCCAAGAATACGGCGCTGATTCCATCAAAGTTCTCAAAGGCTTAGAGGCAGTTCGCAAACGTCCCGGTATGTATATCGGGGATACGGATGATGGTTCGGGTCTGCACCATATGGTGTACGAGGTTGTCGATAACGGAATTGACGAGGCACTGGCCGGTCATGCCGACCATGTGACTGTAAAAATTCACGCTGATTCCAGCGTTTCGGTCAGTGACAATGGACGTGGAATCCCGGTGGATATCCACCCCGAGGAAGGCGTTTCAGCGGCTGAAGTCATCATGACCCAACTGCACGCTGGCGGTAAATTCGACAGCAACTCGTACAAGGTGTCAGGCGGTCTGCATGGAGTGGGCGTCTCGGTGGTGAATGCGCTATCCGATTGGCTGGAACTGCGCATTTGGCGGGCCGGCAAGGAACATGTGGCGCGTTTTGAGGGCGGTGAGACGGCGGAACATCTGAAAGTCGTCGGCGAGTGCGGCGATCGCACGGGAACCGAGGTACGATTTCTGGCCTCGACCAACACGTTTTCGAACCTCGAATACTCGTTTGAGACGCTGGAAAAGCGCTTGCGCGAGCTGGCTTTCCTGAACTCGGGCGTGCGGATCATCCTGATCGACGAGCGCCCTGCTGAGCGGCTGGAAACCGAGCTGTTCTACGAGGGCGGCGTCAAAGAGTTTGTCAAATATCTCGACCGGTCCAAGACCCCGGCGATGCCCGAACCGATTTATATCAAGGGCGAGCGTGACGATATCGGCGTGGAAATCGCCATGTGGTGGAACGACAGTTATCATGAGACCGTACTGCCCTTCACCAATAACATCCCGCAGCGCGATGGCGGCACCCATGTGGCTGGGTTCCGCGGCGCGCTGACCCGGACGATCAACAACTATGCGCAGTCCAGCGGCATCGCAAAGAAGGAAAAGGTCAGCTTCACCGGTGACGATGCACGCGAAGGCCTGACCTGCGTGTTGTCTGTGAAAGTGCCCGATCCGAAATTCTCGTCCCAGACCAAGGACAAGTTGGTCAGCTCTGAGGTGCGCCCGGCGGTCGAAGGTCTGATGAACGAGAAGCTGGCTGAATGGTTCGAAGAGAACCCGAATGAGGCTAAGGGGATTGTCGGTAAGATCATCGAGGCAGCTTTAGCGCGCGAGGCCGCCCGTAAAGCCCGCGAACTGACCCGCCGCAAGACTGCGATGGATGTGAACTATCTGGCTGGTAAGCTGAAGGATTGCTCTGAAAAAGATCCGTCCAAGACTGAAGTTTTCCTGGTCGAGGGGGACTCGGCTGGTGGTTCTGCTCAGACCGGTCGGGATCGGCTGACTCAGGCTGTTCTGCCTTTGCGTGGCAAAATCTTGAACGTGGAACGGGCGCGGTTTGACCGGATGTTGTCGAGCCAAGAGATCGGTAACCTCGTGATGGCGTTGGGCACCGGCATTGGCCGCGACGAATTCAACATCGAAAAACTGCGTTACCACAAAATCGTCATTATGACGGACGCAGATGTTGACGGCGCGCATATCCGCACCCTCTTGTTGACCTTCTTCTACCGGCAAATGCCAGAGTTGATCGAGGGCGGGTATCTCTACATCGCTCAACCACCGCTATACAAGGTTTCTAGAGGTAAATCAGAGGTTTACTTGAAGGACCAGGCTGCGCTGGATGATTATTTGATCAATCAGGGCGTCGAAGGAGCAGTACTTAAATTAGGCTCGGGCGAGGAAATCATCGGGCAGGACCTGACCCGCGTAGTGGATGAAGCGCGCCAGCTGAAGCGTGTGCTGGACGCCTTCCCAACGCATTATCCACGCCATATTCTGGAGCAGGCTGCTGTAGCCGGTGCTTTCGTGCCCGGCGCTGTTGATGCCGATTTGCAGGGCGTGGCCGACAAGGTCGCGGCGCGCCTTGACTTGATTGCACTGGAATACGAACGCGGCTGGCAAGGCCGCATCACACAGGATCACGGCATCCGCCTCGCGCGCATCCTGCGCGGTGTGGAAGAAGTGCGCACACTGGACGGCCCCATGTTGCGCTCGGGTGAGGCCCGTAAAACCGGCAGTTTCACCCAGAGCCTGCAAGAGGTCTACAACACCCCCGCAACGTTGGTGCGTCGTGATCGGGGTCAAGTCATACACGGCCCGCTCGACCTGCTGCGCGCGATTCTGGAAGAAGGCGAAAAGGGCTTGTCGCTGCAACGCTACAAAGGTTTGGGAGAGATGAACCCCGATCAACTCTGGGAAACAACGCTGGACCCGGACGCGCGGACCCTGTTGCAGGTACGCGTGGATGATATGGTCGAGGCCGATGATCTGTTCACCAAACTCATGGGTGATGTGGTAGAGCCGCGCCGTGAATTTATTCAAAAGAATGCTCTGAGCGTGGAGAATTTGGATTTTTGAGCGGTTTGTAGGGGGCACATAGCTTTGGATTTCGTCTAAAGTTTTGCATCTTTGGACCAAAACCTTGGGTGCACCAGCCACCCATTGAATTTGGCATCCAAAGATAATTCTGCACAGTGCAAATTTTAGTTGGATTCATGCCATGATCGTGGCTCACGTGAAGCTTGAAGTCTGCCGCTTCCAGCTCAATGCGGCCTTTCGCGGTGCGACCCGCAACAGTATTCCGCAGTAGAGAAGATCAGGATCGTACTGGACGGCCTAAAAGGCGAGGACAGCAATGCAGAGCTGAGCCGTCGTGAGGGCATCGCGCAGAGCGTTCCCTACTTGGCAAGTAAAATTGACTGGATATGAATGATAACGATACGGAAAATCCATATTTGTGTATTTTAGAAAGTGTGAAAGTTCATTTCGCATTGTGATGCTTAGATAGGCTTATGAATTTGTCATCTACCTCTCTTTGGGTTGGCAGAATCCAGGTTTCAGCAGATATCTCGTCCGAGAAAACAGCGGCGTAAGCAGGCCCGATGTCTATTGGCCTTATCTGCCGCGCAGAGTTGGTCCTTCGTATTTGCTGGTAGTCAGGTAACGTTAGGTTGGGAGTACGATATGGAATTACCAGCACTGACGTACGAAATGATAGCCGTACTGAGTTTATTGTCTTTTACCGTCTTACTTTTTGTTACCGAGATTATACGGATTGATGTCGCAGCAATTCTTGTAATGGTGCTGCTTGGTGCACTGAGCTATCTCCCTGGGCTGGGTAATCTAGCCGATGTATCTAAGCTCTTTGAAGGTTTCTCCTCCAACGCTGTGATGTCCATCATCGCAGTTATGGTAATTGGGGCGGGGCTTGATAAGACTGGACTTATGTCAAAGGTTGCGGCCTTGATCCTCAAGAATGGTGGCACGACAGAGGCCCGGATAATCCCCATAATATCAACAACGGTTGGTGTCATCAGTTCCTTCATGCAGAACGTGGGAGCTGCTGCGCTTTTTCTGCCTGTTGTCAGCCGCATCTCAGCACGTACGGAAATCCCGATGAGCAGGTTGCTGATGCCCATGGGGTTTTGCGCGATACTGGGTGGTACCATCACATTAGTCGGGTCGTCGCCCCTCATCCTGTTGAATGACCTGATTGTTTCGGCAAACTCATCCCTTCCTGCTAACCAGCAAATGGAGACATTTGGGCTGTTTTCAGTCACGCCGATCGGTGTGATGCTGGTGCTGACTGGGGTGCTTTACTTTGTGCTCTTTGGTCGTTGGGTTCTCCCTGCGCAGCGGGATCGTGGAGAAGACGCAAGCTCAGCGCGGTCCATGCAGACCTATGTCGAAAACACCTATGGGCTAAGGGCTGATATGTTCGAGATACGTGTCCCGGAAGGCTCGATCATCATTGGGCAAACGCTCGCGGATCTAATGGTCGCCCATAACATGTACATTCTTGGCACGTCCTATCGCGGCCACAAGGTCATCGCGCCGATGGCTGATACCAAGATCGAAGCCCCGGCGCGGCTTGCAGTACTTGGCCTGCGTCGGGTGGTTGAGCAACAGTTCGCTGAGCCTTACGGCTTGGAGATCCTGCCCCAACTAGATGTCTTTGCGGATGATTTCGCCGCGACGCAGTCTGGGGTGGCCGAGGTTGTTATTCCGCCCGGTTCTTCAGTGATCGGCCAAACTCCGATTGATCTGCGCCTCCGTCAGACACATGGTTTGTCTCTGCTGGCCATTCAGCGCGGCGAAGAAACACTGAGCCATGTAGAAACCGAAGATCATTCAGCAACGCATATCGGACAAGTCCCTTTGCAGGCCGGTGATACGTGTGTGGTGCACGTGCAGTGGGATCGTCTGACACGACTGAAGTCAGACAGGGATTTCGTCGTTGTCACCTCGGACTTTCCCCAGGAAGAGTTGCGGCCGCACAAGGTCGGCTGGGCGCTTGCCTTCTTCCTAATAGCGTTGAGCCTAATTCTGTTTTCCGATCTGCGCTTGTCATTATGCCTGTTGATCGGCGCTATTGGGATGGTGTTGAGCCGGGTGCTCTCGATTGACGAAGCCTACGAGTCGATAAGTTGGAGTACTGTTTTTCTACTCGCTTCACTGATCCCGCTAGGTCAGGCGGTTCAGAACACCGGCACTGCGGATTGGATTGCAGCGCATGTGTTGGCCCTTCTGAAGGGGTGGCCGATCTGGTCTTTGCAAGCAGGGATTGCCGTTTTGGCAACGGCGTTCACGCTGGTCATGTCCAATGTAGGCGCAACTGTCCTGCTGGTGCCACTAGCAGTTTCTATTGCCGTATCCGCGGGTGGCAATCCGGCTGTGTTTGCTCTCACGGTGGCAATATCAACGTCCAACTCATTTTTGATCCCAACACACCAGGTGAACGCGTTGATCATGGGCCCAGCAGGCTACCGGGTGGTGGATTTCGTTCGCTCCGGTGGAATTATGTCTCTCCTTTTCTTGGTTGTCTCAATGACCGGGCTTGCGATTTTCTTCTGAGCCGCCTCTCGGCGATCCGTACAGAAGAACTCGCAATATAAGGTTTTTGAGACCAAATTTTTTGGCGCGGGTTCAAAACGTCTGCAAAAAGGGCCTCCTCCGCGAGGGACCGAAGTAATGTGTACAACTCAACCAAACCTGAAGTCGGTATACGCTGGAACTGGACCGTTCTTGTTTTATCGATCACTGTTATTGGACCAAGACCGTCGGCATTTTTGGAGAGTTCACGATGAAGTTCCTTCGTACACCGGACCATCGGTTTGACGGGCTGCCAGATTTCAACTTTGGCCCGAACTATCTTGATGTGGATGACACCGAGGGAAGTCTTCTCCGACTGCATTATTTGGACGAGGGACCGGCTCATGCATCACCAGTATTGTTGATGCATGGAGAGCCAACCTGGTGCTTCCTTTACCGGCGCATGATTCCGTTATTCAAGGACGCTGGCCATCGAGTTCTGGCTCCTGATTTGATTGGGTTTGGAAGGTCGGATAAACCAACAGAGCGATCCGATTACACCTACCAACGCCATGTAGACTGGATGTCCGAGTGGTTGCGGAAAGTTGACCTGACGGGCATCACGTTGGTTTGCCAGGACTGGGGTGGTCTAATAGGCTTGCGGTTGGTTGCGAGTATGCCCGAGCGGTTCTCGCGCGTAGTTGTGGCAAACACGGCCTTGCCCACCGGTGACGCACCCTTGAGTGAGGCATTTCTTTCATGGCGGGAATACTCGCAGTCCGTGCCTGAATTTAATTCGGGACGCATTGTATTCGGCGGCACATCATCCAAGATTTCCGATGAAGAAGTCGCAGCATACAACGCACCGTTCCCAGATGCGCGCTATCTGGCAGGCGCTCGAGAGTTTCCAGTGTTGGTGCCCGACTCGCCCGACAATCCAGCTTCAGAAGCCAACCGAGCCGCATGGAAAACCTTCAAGACCCTCAACACTCCGTTTCTGACTGTTTTTGGAGATGATGACAGGGTTATGGCGGGAGTAGACAAACTGTTCCAAAAGTCGATCCCTGGGGCAGTTGGTCAAAATCATACAGTTGTGCCAAAAGCCGGGCATTTCATTCAAGAAGATGCCGGCACAGAGCTAGCACATGCGACTTTGAAATTCATTGAGCAGACATAGCAGCCATCAGATTAGTGTCTTCCCCTGCGGCCTCAACTCACACCAAATTTGCGACGCAAATGCTCAGCTATGGCTGTTATGCGACGTGGTTGGGCCCGGCTCGGTGGAAACATCATTTGCAAAGGTTTCGGCGGTGGGAGGAAGTCGCGCAAGACAGAAACAAGTCTGCCAGATCGAACATCGTCGCCGACATCCAGCTCGGACTTCAATACGATCCCATGGCCTGCAATCGCCCAATCGCGGATGAGTGAACCATCATTGACTATTCGATTTCCCTTTACCGATACGCGCTGGGCATTTGGTCCTGATCCAAACTCCCAAACGTTGTCGATCATGTCGCCAAACCTCATGATCAAGCAGTTGTGGTTTAATAGATCTTCTGGTTTTTCAGGCGTTCCAAATGAGGCCAGGTAACTTGGGGACGCACAAACGAAACGTTGGTAGCTTCCCAGATTTCGCAACCTGAGCGAGCTGTCTGTGATGTTGCCGAAGCGAACGGCGAGGTCAAAACCCTGGCCTACGAGGTCGACATAACCGTCCGATAGGGACAGTTCGATTGAGACGGCAGGGTTCTTTTCGGTGAATTCGGCAATAACCTTGGAGACAATGCTCCGTCCCAAGTCAATGGGCGCGCTTATGCGAATTGGACCAGACAGAGTTTCGGCGCCGTGCCGAACAAGTGTGTCCAGGTCCGCAACCTCACTGAGAACGTTTCTTGCTCCATCAGCGAGTGTCCGACCTTCTTCGGTCAGGCTAATGGAACGGGTGGTGCGGTTGAACAAAACCACGCCGTAATGTGCCTCCAGAGCCGCGAGCCGCTCGGACACTGTCGTGCTCGACATCCCTGTCTCGCGCGCCGCGGCCACAAGACTGCCTTTCTCGGCTATGGTCAGAAACAAGCGAAGATTGTCTAAAAGCATTAAACGGAATTTCCGGATTATATGTTCGATCTTTCCCTGTTTATCCCGAAATGACTGCGGCGTAAATCTAGCGCATCGCTCAAGAACACAAGGGACCTATTCCAATGGCCAAGCTGACAATCGTCGCCAACATCAAAGCCAACCCCGACAAGATCGACCTCGTAAAGGCTGAGCTTATGAAGCTCATCGACATAACCCGTGCCGAAGAGGGTTGCATTAACTACGACTTGCATCAGGACAACGACAATCCGGCTCATTTCGTGTTCTACGAAAGTTGGGAAAGCCGGGAGCTTTGGCAAACCCACATGGGTGCTCAGCACCTTGCGGCTTACCTGGAAGCAACAGAAGGCGCCGTTGCAGAATTCACGCTAAATGAGATGACAGTCATCGGTTGATAAAGAACCGGACAAAGGAGCACGTTATGAAAGCCGTGGGATACCTTAAGACAGGATCGATTGATCGGGCGGACGCCTTAATCGACTTCGAGGCCGACAAACCGACGCCAAAAGGGCACGACTTGTTGGTGAAGGTGCAGGCCGTGTCAGTGAACCCAGTCGATACGAAAATTCGTCAAAACCGTGCTCCTGCAGGTCCAGCACCAGATATTCTAGGGTGGGACGCAGTAGGGATCGTCGAAGCCGTTGGCGAAGCGGTTGAGACTTTCAGTCCGGGAGATACAGTTTGGTACGCCGGGGCAATAAACCGGCCGGGAACCAATGCCGAGTTTCATCTGGTGGATGAACGTATTGTCGGGTCAGCGCCAAAATCCATACCTGCAAAAGCAGCTGCTGCGATGCCGCTAACGACGCTTACTGCCTTTGAGATGCTTTTCGACCGCTTGCGAGTCCAAAATGCCGTTTCCGGCGGAACCAAGACGTTGCTGGTTATTGGTGGCGCAGGCGGTGTCGGGTCTATCACCATTCAATTGGCGCGGGCCCTCACTGACATGACGGTGGTTGCAACTGCGTCCCGACCCGAGACACAAGACTGGGTTCGAGAGCTAGGCGCACACCAAGTCATCAACCACGCGGAACCTTTTGGCTCACAACTCAAGGCTCTCGGTATCGACAGCGTGGATTTCATCTATTCAACAAACCAGTCCCAGCTTTATGCTTCCCAAGCTGGAGAGGTGATGACGCCCCAAGGTCGCTTTGGGTTGATCGATGATCCTGAAACCTTCGACATCGCGCCGTTTAAACCCAAATCGATCTCATTGCATTGGGAGTTCATGTACACTCGGTCGCTTTTTGGGACTGGAGATATGAATCGCCAAAGCGAAATCCTGAATCGGGTCACCGCGATGATAGACGATGGAAAGATCAGATCCACAGCGACCGATACACTTGGTAGGATCAATGCTACAAACTTATTGAAAGCGCATGCTATCCTCGAAAGCGGCAAGGCCAAAGGAAAGCTTGTGCTTGAGGGTTTTTAATGAGAATTGAGCGGCTGGATCATGTGAATATTGTGACGACTAGGTTGCCTGAGATGGTTACTTGGTATGATAATGTCCTGGGTTTGAAACCCGGGGCCCGCCCCGATTTTCCGTTTCCCGGAGCATGGTTGTATGCGGGTGATGACGCCGTGGTTCATCTTGTGGGTCACGAAGGAACACCTAACGTTGGCTCCGAAGTGAGGCTCAAGCTTGAGCATTTTGCGCTCTCAGCCACGGGGTTGAGCGCATTCGAAGAAAAACTGATCTCGAGTCAGATCC
>NZ_JBQFNI010000010.1:0-55920 GCF_056532525.1 Ruegeria sp. I3
CTCTGGTCCTCAGGGGAAGTTCTTGGAGCGGTTCATCATGTGAACACATCGGATCGAGATCAATTGCGTATCGACCTGCTAAGCGAAGAAGCAATGAAGACCAGCGCGATCGAAGGTGAGATGCTGGATCGTCTCAGCGTGCAATCTTCCTTGCGCCGACATCTTGGACTGGCTCCCGACAGCTATCCATCCAAACCGCGCGAGCAGGGCGTTTCTGAAATGATGGTGGATGTTTATTCCAACTATTCGGAACCACTGTCACACGACACCCTGTTTCGGTGGCATGACATGCTTCTGTCCCATGACAGGCATCTGGAAACGATTGGATCATACCGGAGCCATGAGGATGCGATGCAAATCGTCTCAGGCAGGCTCGACCGCCCAACGGTGCATTTCGAAGCTCCACCTTCACATCAGGTTCCGGCTGAAATGGACCAGTTCGTAGCCTGGTTCAACCGGACCGCACCGGATGGTCCCGAACCATTGCGCGCACTGATCCGGGCCGGTTTGAGCCATCTGTATTTCGAGAGCATTCATCCCTTTGAGGACGGCAATGGCCGGTTGGGTAGGGCGCTGGCTGAAAAGTCCTTGGCCCAGAATATCGGTCAGCCAAGTCTGATTGCCCTTGCTTTCACGATCGAGCGAGAGCGGAAGGCTTACTACGACCAACTCGAACGCCATCAAAAGACGCTGGAAGTCACACCGTGGCTCGTCTGGTTTGCCGAAACTGTCCTTACAGCACAGCAGGTGACGCTTGAGCGGGTTGGTTTCTTTATTTCCAAGACGCACTTCTATGATCGGTACCGTGATCAGTTCAACACTCGCCAAAGCAAGGTAATCGCCCGTTTGTTCAAGGCTGGGCCGGATGGGTTCACAGGGGGATTGAGCGCTGAGAACTATATCTCGATCACGGGAACATCGCGCGCCACAGCAACGCGGGATCTCCAGAACCTGGTAGAGAAGGGCGCTTTGATCCGAACGGGTGAACTCCGGTACACGCGATATTGGTTAAAGCTAGATCGGGACGGGTAGGGGGCTGAAGTACGGCACGAAGGGCGGGAAGTGGAAGTTCGCTGCAGTCGCTACGCATGCTCGCAGGAAATGCGGAAGCTGACGTTTAGATAGCTTCCCAAGCGAGCATCTTTCTGTCCCGCCGCAAGGCGGCTCCGAGTTCGTACTTCATATGAATGGTCCATGCCGAAACTGGCGCAATGGGCGGGAAACGAACCTTCGTCGTGTCAATCCCGAACTCCGCTATGCGGCCTAAGCCGAGCTAGAGCTTGTCCACGCCGGTCATATTGATTGAATTCCGAAAGTGTGGAAACGTTCATATGGTAGACGCGTTAACGGCGATATTTCACATGAAGCGTATCCTGTTCTCAGTTGTGTTTTGTTTTCTGCCTGCGATGGTGCTGGCGGACAAAGTTGCCTTGGTAATTGGCAATGCGAACTACCAACATGTCAGCAATCTCAAAAACCCGTCGAATGATGCGATCGACATTGCAGAGGCATTGCGCAGGATCGGGTTTGAGGTCACAACAGGTCTTGATCTGGATTACCGCGACATGCGCCTTGCCATACGTGACTTTGGAGAAAAGGCAAAAAACGCCGAGTCGGTCATCGTATACTTCGCCGGCCACGGCATCGAGTTGGACAACACGAACTTCCTGATCCCTGTCAGTGCGGAACTGCGGAGCGACCGTGACATCGAACTCGAGGCAATCCGCCTCAACACATTGATTAGCTCCATCGCGGGCGCACCCGGCTTGAAGATCGTGTTGGTTGACGCCTGCCGCAACAATCCATTCCTCGCGACTATGGAGCGCACAAACAGCACCCGCTCAATTGGACGCGGACTTGCACGTATCGATCCGGGAGGTGTGTTGGTTGGATATGCTGCAAGGAGCGGAACGCTGGCGCTTGACGGCGATGGCCGCAACAGCCCCTATGCTCAGGCTCTGCTCAACCACATCGAGGAACCCGGACTTGAGATTGGCAAGTTGTTTCGGCGAGTCCGCGACAGGGTTTACACTCTGACAGAAGGCTATCAGGAGCCATTTACTTATGGCTCGCTTCCCGCCAGAGACATTTTTCTTGTTCCAGATGCGGCTGCAGGCTCGACGCCAGAGGAAGAAATTGAGCGTGTCGAAGACCAGATTTATGCGGACTTTGAACTTGCGCGTTCGCTCGGAAGGCTTGATGCGATCGAGATGTTTCTGGAGCGATACGAAGGCGAAAGGGATCATTTTGCAGTCGCGCTCGCCCTTTCGTTGCGGGACGACTTGCTTGCTGAGCACCAGAAGGACGAAGTGCCGGGCAACAGTAGTACTGCGCGAGACAAAGTAGCAGCTCTTGTGCCGACATCGCCTCAAAGCGCGAAGGATGATACAGAGACGCGCAGCCTGATCCGTGATATACAAACTGAGCTAAATCGCGTTGGCTGCAGCGCTGGCACAGCGGACGGTGTTGCGGGCCCACGCACGAGATCTGCTTTCTCTCGGTATATCAGCGCTAGAGAGAATCTTGGACTGACGCCTGAGAGCCTCGAGACCAGTGAAACTCTTGCCGCACTTCGAGGAGAGCAAGGAAGAGTCTGTAATCAGTTGGTCGCGCCGTCTTTCGCGACTTTTGATGGTGACTACATTGTCTTAATCAGACGCAGATGGGACGATGATTATTGGCAAACAACCAGTCGGCCCGACAAGGCCTATTTCCCCGGAAAAATCGAGCCACTTGCAGCCTTGCGCATCAATCGCAATGGAGACAAGCTGACCTTGCTATCTGCCCAAGGCTTTGCGGCCGAAGGGCCTTGGTTTAGGGACTTCACTGGCAAATTCGATGACTCCGGTCAGTTGAAATTGCGCTTCACATTGAGTTCGCATTTCGGGCAGGCGACACCCTATAAGGTCAATATAAGCGTCAAACTGCCCGAAGGACTTTCGCCAGGAAGAAGGCTTGTCTACGAGCCGCGCAGGATTGACGGGCAGTTTTTTCTGAATTTTCTAATACGCCGTGTCAGTTGAAACTTTAAAGCGATGTCCTTGCCTGCTCCGCAAGAAGACCGTCGCTCTGGGCTCCTCGTCGCTGTTCGCCGCAGATTTCGCCAAGGTCTTGTTTGGGCCGTCCGCGAAGACGGCCCAAGTTGTTAGATTTCAATGGCCTCTGCGATCGCAAGCGCATCTTCCAGCTCAACACCGAGATACCGGACGGTGCTGTCCATCTTGGTGTGTGTGAAACGGCATGCAAAATTGACCCCTGTATTGGGGTAATCGGCGTCCAAAAGTGACCCCCCTGATATTTCTGTTCAGAAGCTTCCTCAAAGGCTTGAGGGAGCGGTTTGGGGATGTTGGTTGTGGAAACGATTGCGAAGGTCAGGCGGGCGTATTTCATCCAGGGTAAGTCGATCAAGCAGATCTGCCGTGAGCTGCGAGTGTCGCGGAACACGGTGCGCAAGGTGGTGCGTTCGGGTGCAACGGAGTTCAGCTATGACCGTTCGACGCAGCCCCGGCCGAAGATCGATCCCTGGCGTTCCGACCTGGACGAGATGCTTGCCGAGAACGCCCGGCAGCCCAAGCGCCAGCGTCTGACACTTGTCCGGGTCTACGAAGAACTGCGCAATCGCGGCTATGACGGCAGTTACGATGCGGTTCGCCGATATGCGGCCAGTTGGTCGAAGGCGACGCGGGAGGCATCTGCAGCGGCGTATGTTCCGCTGAGCTTCGATCCCGGCGAAGCCTACCAGTTCGACTGGAGCCATGAGACCGTTCTGATCGATGGTGCAACCGTGACGGTGAAGGTTGCGCATGTTCGCCTGAGCCACAGCCGGATGCCGTTTGTCCGGGCTTACCCCCGCGAGACGCAGGAGATGGTGTTCGACGCCCACGACAAGGCGTTCGCCTTCTTCGGCGGCGCCTGCGCCCGAGGCATCTACGATAATATGAAGACGGCAGTGGATGCGATCTTCGTGGGCAAGGATCGCGCTTACAATCGGCGGTTCCAGCAAATGTGCGGGCATTATCTGGTCGACCCCGTGGCCTGCACGCCTGCGTCCGGTTGGGAGAAGGGCCAGGTCGAGAACCAGGTCGGTGTGATCCGACGGCGGTTCTTCGTGCCACGCCCGAAGTTCAAATCCTATGCCGAGCTGAACGCCTGGCTGGAAGATCGGTGCCTGGCCTATGCCCGGGCCAACAAACATCCGGAGCTGCGGGACAGGACAATCTGGGAGGTGTTCGAAGACGAGCGCCCAAGCCTTGTTCCTTACGTCGGCCCGTTCGATGGGTTCCACGCAGTTCCAGCGTCGGTGTCAAAGACCTGTCTGATCCGCTTCGACAAGAACAGGTACTCGGTCGATGCCCGTGCAGTGGGGCGGCCGGTGGAGATCCGCGCCTATGCGGACCGGCTGGAATGCTGGCAGGACGGCCGGATTGTCGGCGGTCACGCTAGGGCGTTCGGGCGGGATAAAACCATCTTTGATCCCCTGCATTACATACCCGTTCTGGCCCGCAAACCTGGTGCCCTTCGCAACGGGGCGCCGTTCAAGGAGTGGGAGTTGCCGGTGCCAATCCGACGCGTGTGGCGCAAACTGGAACACCAGCCCGGCGGCGACCGACAGATGGTCGACATCCTCAGCGCCGTGCTGACCGACGGGATCGATGCGGTCGAGGCCGCATGTGCCGAAGCCCTCAGCCACAACGTTCATTCGGCTGGCGTCGTGCTGAACATCCTGGCCCGGCACCGCGAGCCGCCACCACCCTTGACCATTACCACCCCGGACGCGCTGCAGCTGGCCTGCGAGCCAATTGCAGACTGCGACCGATACGACAGCTTGAGGAGAAAGGCAGATGGAACGTTCAGACGTGATCGACGCGATGGGAAAGCTGAAGCTCTACGGAATGAGAGCAGCGTATGACGAGGTCCTGACCACCGCCGTCAAACGCCAGCATGAGCCGCAACAGATCATAGGGGATTTGCTCACCGCCGAGATCCGCGAGAAGCAAGCCCGCTCGGTCAAATACCAGATGACCATTGCCAAACTGCCCCTGGCCAAAGAACTGGAAGAGTTCGACTTCGAGGCCGCCGAGGTCAACGAGACGCTGATCCGTGACCTGGCAAGTGGGGACTTCCTCGACCATCAACGCAACCTCGTCCTGATCGGCGGCACAGGCACCGGCAAAACCCATCTTGCCGTTAGCATCGCCCGCGCCTGCATCCGAGCTGGCTGGCGTGGGCGGTTCTTCAATGTCGTCGATCTCGTGAACAAGCTCGACGCCGAAGCCCGTGCAGAACGGCAGGGCCGAACCGCCGACCTCATCTCACGGCTCGACTTCCTGATCCTTGATGAGTTGGGTTATCTGCCCTTTGCGCAGACCGGCGGTCAGCTTTTGTTCCACCTGATCAGCAAGCTCTATGAGCGCACCTCGATCATCGTCACCACGAACCTGGCCTTCGGGGAATGGCCCAGCGTCTTCGGTGATGCCAAAATGACCACCGCGCTCCTCGACAGGCTCACCCACCATTGCGAGATCGTCGAGACCGGCAACGAAAGCTGGCGCTTCAAAAACCGCGCATAACGCAAATCCGAAACCCCGCAGGCCCGCCACTGCTGCGTTAAATGGAGACTACGCAGCGCCGGGCCTGCTCAGCATCAAGGGGGTCAATATTGGGCGCCGATAGGGGGTCAGGTTTGAATGCCGATTGACAGGCAGGGGGGCGTGTAAGATGTAGACACATCGCCACCAGATTCAGCTCAATCTCACGTAGCAGCTTCAAGATGTCCTCGTCTGAGAGTCGCTGTATCGCCATGCCAAACCCCTTCTCGCGGCCGGCGCAATGACGCTAGTTTAGGTGGCTAGGACATCAGATTAAAGGTCGGATGCTTGCATTTGACCATGTAACTTAATCTGAACGGATTCAACTTTGTGAAAACCGAGGCCATTTTTGCGTGATAGAGAAATTGTCACCACTCGGTCCAGATTGTGCCCGCATTTGCTATGAGACATAGTAATCTCTATATTTGCCTTTGTAGTAATTATACCCGTCATAGGCGTATTTTGTGGCGCGCCCCTCGTTGACCAGCGTCATCACGAGGCCTGCAATTGGGGCCCCGACAGAGCGCATTTCCTTCAATCCTTCGATAACAGCAGTGCGTGGGGTTTTGTCCCAAGCCACAGCATAAACGACCGCGTCCACCAGTTTTGACAGGATGCGGGCGTCTGTCACCACAAGAGCTGGTGGAGCATCCAGGATCACATGGTCATAGGCCTCGCTCAGCGACTTAATCAGATATTCAAAGCGTTTCGAGGACAGCACATCAGCGGCGTTGATCGCGCTGCGGCGCTCGTTCGCATGAGTTGCCAGCACGTGAACGCCGGAGGTTGGCTCCTCGTAGATCGCGTCCTTGACCGGGGTTATGCCTTCGATCACAGACAGCAATCCGGGTTGTTGCTCTGTGTCCTTGAGCATAGTGCCCAGAGCAGCAATGCGCAGATCGCAATCCAAAATGATCACGGATTTCCCCATCTGACGGCTGGTCATCGCCATCAGCATCGCACTCGTGGTTTTGCCTTCCCGCGGGACACTGGAAGTGAACATGATCACATTTGGTGGGTTGTCCACATTTGACAGCAGAATGCTGGTTCTGAGGTTGCGCACGGATTCTGCAAGAGAGGAATTTGGTTTATTTCGGAGGTTCTCCAAGACAGCGGCGCGTGCCATTCGAGAGCCAACAGAGGGCAGGGTGCCCAAAACTGTGAGACCAGACACTTCTTCCAGCTGTACGGGCGAACGAAATGTATTGTTGAGGAAATCCAGCAAGAAAACAATTCCTACACCAATCGCTCCGCCTAGGAACATTGTCAAAAGCTTCGTGCGGCGTTGTTGCTGTGACTGCGCGCGCAGCGGAACTTCTGCTGGCGACAGGATACGGGCGTCGGAAGTTTGCAGATCGTCCTGCACGTCTGCTTCCTGTAGGCGATTTAAGAAGTTTTCGTATAGGCCCCTGCTGGCCTGGGCCTCGCGTTCAAGCTGGCGCAAGGTGACCTCATCCGCCGCTTGGTCGAAAGCTTTTTGCTCCAGTTCCCTTACTTGTATTATCAATGCGGCTTCCCGTTCCTGTGCAGCGATCAGGTCGTTTTGGGTGGCGGCAACAATTTTTCCAGCTTCTTCAAGAACCTGTTCGAGTATCTGTTCGCGCACCTGCTCAAGTTGTCGCTTGGCAAGCACTAAGGCTGGATTATCTTGAGATACCGATGCGTTCAGCGTAACGACCTGAGCGGCGATTTCGCTCTCCTGTTGCCTGATTTGGGATATCTCAGGCGACGCCCGAAATTCCGAAACCGTGTCAAGCGCATCTGGATCCTCCAAAGCGCTGAGCAACCGGTTGTAGTCGGCCTGAATGCGCGTAGTTTCGCTTTGCGCCCCTATCAGCGTTGTATTTAAAGCCGCAAGTTGCTGTTGAGTTATATCCAGGCTTTGGCCTCTCTCAGCGGCTAGCGCGGAGCGTGCGGCCTCAACTTTGTTTTCCGCAGTTTCCAAATCGACCTGTAACTCCTCCACGCGAACGCTGAGCCAGTTTGTGGCAGCTTCCGTCGCTTCTAGTTTGGCTTCAAGCCGGTCGACGATATACTGGTTGGCAATCGCATTCGCGACATTGGCCGCCGTGTTCCTATCAGTCGAGACGAAAGAAATAGCGAGTACATTTGAACCGCCCACAGGATCCAGTTGCAGACGACGTAACACATTGCGGACAATGACTTGGCGTAGACGCTCTTCCCACGCGAGCTTACGAGCTTCGGCATCGGCGGCCGATGGCGGTGGCGGTGGCGGGGCGATCACGCCGAGATCTTCCATAATGTCGACGATTTCAGGGGGAAGCGTAATATAACTTTTAGCACGGTCCATAAGGCTTGGTACTGGTTCGCGCAAAGTCGGATTGAATTCGGGGTTCTGATCGAGGTTGAGCTGGTCCACCACACGCTCGATCAGATTGGTTGAGGACAGGATAAGCATCTGATCTTCCAGCGAAGCCCTGTCGGAGCCATCTTCGTTCAGAATACTTTCGATGACACTGCTTTGTTCGACGTTAAACATCACGGTGGCGGCTGCGCGATAGGTCGGAACGATCTGGGAATTTGACAAATAGGCGAGCACATAGGCGATCAGTAAGCAGATCGCGATTATCCACTTTCCATACCATAGCTTTAAGGCGATACCACGGATATCAATCGTGTCGTTGATACCCTCCATGGAGGCTGTCTGAGGGGATGGTGTGTTCATTGGGTGTGACAGGATCAAAGGCTCAACTGAATTTTTCACGTTGTACACACCAGAACTAAAACCACTTTGTGACCAAAACAAGAACTCGCGTCCACACCTCTACTACCGGGTATTGATCTGGGCGAGCCAATGGCAGTTTAAAGAGCATTGCAATTTCTTACACTACATTTGTTCCAAGAACACGCCCACAGCAATAGCAGTTTTTTGCTTGCTGTCGCAGACATTCCATTGGCATGCTGAGTCATACACTGAGAGTGTGTTAAAAAGTGTCCAAACTCAATTGGTCGTGCGCGACTTTAAGCAGGTGATGATTTTGGAAATTCTTATCGAGCGGGTTGTCCGCATCTCGGCAATTTTGGTGTTTCTTGTACTTACATGGATGTGCATGGGAGGGGATACGCTCGTTGCTGCTCCAACACCGATTTCAAGCTTTCTTGTTCATTTGGTGATTTTCTTCTTCCTGGGTGCCTTAAGCTATGTGGGATGGGTAGAATTGGCCTCGCGTTTTACTGTTTTGATGATCGTTCTAGCCATAGGGTTTGAAGTCGTGCAAATCGCGCTACCGGGGCGCACTTTTTTCCCCCTTGATCTAGCCGGAAATCTGATTGGAGTGGGGTTGGCCTGGATCTTCTACAAGGTCTTGCTGAATTTTAAGCGGACTATTCGGGTATAGATCCTGCAACTTGGTCTTCGGAAGTCGGTGAGGTTTTAACCGTCGGTTGCGGTGTGATGTTTCTACGTGAACCAGATGTTGAGAAACTCTGCGCCCATCCCATTGCCAGAATAACCGCAAACAAGCCTGCAATCGCAGGCATTTGCAGGCTAAAATCAAAAAGCGAATGGGTGGCCGCCGTCGCAATGACCGCAAGGGCAAAGCACGAAAACGCCCGGTTGCGTTTGCGCGTCACAGTCGCGCGATAAATACGAAAGGTGATGAGCAGAAGTGCGAGATAAAAGGCCGCTACAGCGGGGAGGCCCAGCTCGAACGTATTCTCCAGAAAAGAGTTATGTGCCCGCACCCATTCACCCACGGCCGCTTCGGCGGGTACATACTGTCGGAACACATCGTGAAAAGATCCCAAACCATGGCCCAAAAGCGGGCGGTCCATGATCGCGCGCGCCACTTCCGGATAAACAAGGAAGCGTCCGTTTTCTGCCTCTGTCGCCAGTAACCTGTTGGTCAGACCGGTCGCACTTGTCAGAACAACGAACACAACCACACCCCCAGCAGTGAGCAGAAGCCACGGGTTCCATCGTCGTCCTGAGCCTTTCCAGGTGGCCGCAAACACGACTAGCCCAATCAGCCCTGCGACACCGCCGGCACGTGACTGCGTCAGCGATAGAGCCCCCAAACACAAAAGTGCGCCCAAAGCGTATATCCATGCCCCGTCAAAGAACCGCTCGAGCATTTCACGCAATAGGCTTTGCCATCGATCGTCGTCTGTCCGTGTTCCGCTGGTGACGTGCAGATAGGCTGCAATATTCGCCAGAAAGCCGAAGGCAGCATAAGTGGCATAGCTGTTGCGGTTGACAAATGTTGCGGTAACAACGGGCCCCTGCTCACCCTCCCCCAGAACCGGGTTGTAGCCGGTTCCCATAGTGTAGAGGCCATAGACGGCGAATGCGGTTGAGGCGATGGCTATGATCTTGAGCATCGTGCCTGCGCGAATGCTGACGACCGCAGAGCGGAACGCGATCCAGAAGATCATCATATAGCAGAGGTATCGCATCATGATCTGACGGCCTTGCCCAGGGTCCGCCGAGATGTAGCCTGGTGCGTCGTCCAGAATCTCCCAGACCGGGTGGACATAGGGGGCGGGCGGTCCGGGGATGAGTTGAGCCCAGCTCCATGCGATAACCCCCAGAAAGAGAGTGGCAGGCAGCCATAATCCTCTGGTCTGTTCAGGAAGGCGTTGGGCGCTGTCAATGAACACCTGCACAACAAAGAGCATCAGAACTGCGAGGGACAAGAGTGTCCACGATACCGGCCGGTTGGCGCCAAGCGGTACAGCTGCAAGGAGCACACACACCATCAGCGCCCACATAAGAGCCCATTGCACAAAGGAGAAACGTTCGTGTGGTTTCATTGGGACCTACTTCTACAAGCCCATCAGCCTATGTCCATCATATCCGTGACACCAACTGCGGCCTGGCGCAGTTGAAACACAGTAAAGGCAGATTTCCAGTTTTGTTTTCAGATCATGAAAAGACCACCAAGATCAGTAGACGTCAGAAGGGCAGGGGCTTAGACTGGCGGGCGCTTTGACATGTGCGGGATGTGACTGTGGGAAAGTTCTTGTGTCGTCTTTTGACCGTCGCTCTCGTGATCGCTGCGGTTGTGAATTTCTCAACGGTGTTCGCAACCAGCCCAGCGTTCAACGAAGACGAGCGCCTTGAGAGCGTGGTTGGCGGCTGGCGTGTGCCCAATAGCGCGGCGCACTATGACAAAGCCGAATATCTGCTTGAGCTTGGGTTCACCTATCTCAACGAGATTGGTTTGACCGTTGATCCTGACAATACGGGCGACGTGACGGTCATTGGCATGGAGGAGCTCGAGGCGCGAACCCAAAAGGCACTGGAACTGCTTGAACAATCGCTGCGCCTTGACCCGGCCAATGCCTCCGGCTGGGCATATCTGGCGCAGGCTCAGGGGCGCAGCAATGACATCGATGCCATGCGCAACAGTTTGAAGCAATCATGGGAATTGGCACCCCATAACGTGCAGCTTGCGCCTCTGCGGCTGCAACTCGTGCTTCAGACTTATTATGCTGGTGTTGATGCACCAGAGCATGTGGCACCATTGTCAGAACAGGAAATTACGTCAGCGCGCCGGGATGGTATGGTCCTGAACGCGCAGTCACCGGTCGAGTTTGAAAACTTTCTGCCCAATGAAGATCCTCTTCGTGCCATGTTGGAGAATCTGGGAGACAGAAGCCCTGAGAGCTAACCCGGTAGGGACAGATTTTCTTGGCAGACATGACCGGGCGAACTTCAAGCAGAAGGTAATCTCTTCCGAAGGTGTCGTGAGGACACACGACCACATTTCGCCGCCCTCATCGCAGCGCACATTAGATAACTCACCCTGGACGCACAGCTGCGGCCCAGTAGCCCAATTTTTGACATAAAGAGGGTACACCATTGGTAGGCAGTAACCCAGCAAGGAAACCTTAAATTGACCGGAGCGCGGTGATGTTCAACAGAAAGGACAACCCATAAAATGGCAGTGTTCTTATTCGGCGTAACAGCAGGCTGGATATTTACCTTTGTCTTTTGGTTTGCCTGGTCGTTCAGCCTTTTACTAAGCTTGCTATTGGGTTCGTTGATCGGAACAGCCACAATATTTGTTTTCTTCGTAATGCAATGGATGTTACGGGCATTGTTCAAAGTTCAAGCCCATGGAGATGTCACCGCTAACAGGAACGTGCGCCCTATTCCCCAAAAAGCGATTTCTCGCCCTTAACCCCGTGACCTGACGTCTCTCCTTATCCCCGCTCAGGCCGAATCTGATCATCTCGCAGCGCGTTCACTTGAAATACTGACCTAAGGGTATGTGCAAAAACAACTTAAGATTGTCGCTTGCTCTTGACCTCACCTTTTGCAGGTGGAGCATTTCAACAATTTGATGAATTTTGACCAGATCGTCTTGTTTGGCGTTGATTGGGTGGACATTTGGCAAAATTGTGTTGATTGTGATTTTAACGTTACGTTAACCTAGTAGAAGCGAAGCGCGGTAGAGCTGAGCGTTCACGAGTGAAGGTTTATTTTAAACCACGGGGTAAAAGGATGGTGCGTCCGGTATTTTGATGACGAAATGACTTGAGTGTGTTTAGCCGTAAGGTTGTCAAGTGGTGAGGCTGATTTTTAGCAGCCTGTGTGTAGGAATAGATGTATGCAAAGAATTTCTGGTACGAGTTTGATTTTCGGTACGAGGTTGAGTTCATGAAGGATTTTACTGGCGGTTCAGTTACCAGTGAAAGCTGGCCTTTCGACTCGACAAGCTCTTGCAAATCCGCGCAAAAAGGCAAGCCTGTTTACTTGGCTTCCAAGCGCATCTTTGACATTTTTGTAGGTTTCGCTGCATTGCCCGTTTTCACGGTTCTTTGTGCAGTCATCTTTGTGCTGAACATTTTCTGGAACCGTGGGCCTTTGTTCTTTCGCCAAGAGCGCATGGGAAAAGATCAGCAAAAATTCTCGATGATTAAGTTCCGCACGATGCTGCCGGAAGAAAAAACAACCGAACGTGGCCCCTTCGATAAGTTGGAAGAGTGGCGGATAACCCCATTCGGTCGGTGGATGCGACAGACGCGTCTGGACGAAGTTCCGCAGATTCTGAATATCATCGTAGGAGAAATGAGCCTGATTGGCCCACGCCCGGAGGTGTATGAATTCGCGCAGACTTATTCCAAGCAAATGCCGGGCTATCACATTAGGGAAACGGTACGCCCAGGCATCACGGGCTTTTCGCAGGTCAAGCAAGGCTACACGGACTCTGAGGAAATGGTGCGCCAGAAAACGCTTCTGGACAACTATTACGTACGAGACATGGGCTGGCATCTCGATTTGAAGATTATCTTCTGGACGGTTAGTGTTGTCTTGGGCTCTCAAGGAAAGTGATCAGGCATTTCCCGTGGGGACATGCGCAGCCGTCAGAACATCAATAGCAAAAACACCCCGTATCGAAGGAGATGCGGCCTGCTGTCTGCATTGGGTGCGGGACAATGACATGACCATGTGAGATTCATTGGCCATCTGCTCACGTGGTTCGTTGCAAATCTTTGTGTCCCCAAAACAGATCATGCGACTCTTGCGTGGCCACGAGGCGTGACGGTTCAGCACTCGAGTGCGCCACACGGGCATTCCAGCTGAGCGGAGCCAAAGGAAATTGCAGCAATTGATGTGTGAGGAACAGTCACCCTTCAGGACGACGAATCTACAGACGAGAAGAAAGTGGTGAAATCCGTGCACAACGCCCTAGCTTGGGCTGACGTCGTGCTTGCAATCATGCTTGGACTTGTGTGCTTTCTTCTTCCCGTTTTTGTCGTACTCTTTGGTGATTTTCCAGTTGTGTTCGGCACTGACGAGCTTTTTGCTCATTGTGTAGTAGTAGGGGTGGTGTGGCTTATGCGCAGCCTTCCACGCTTTCAGATCTTTGACAACCTTTTCCCAATGCGCGGCGGTGTAGGACTTGTTCCAGTCATACTTATGGCATCCAACGGTATCCGCATGCGCCGCAGAAACAAATGATCCAAAAAGCCCAAAAACGCAGACTATAGAAAGAGTCTGAAATCTTAACATAACATCACCCTCACAAAGGCCCCTTTAGTATAGTGCATAAGGCGTTACGTGTCCAATCAATCGCGTGACGCGGCAGAGGCGATCTCGGCAATTTGGACGATTTATTGACTCCTCTGCTTCGAATTGAATGCAAAATTACAGCACTCACCGGAGATATTGATTTGCATTCATCAATGACGATCATCCTGCCAGTGGCATCCCGCAACAAGTCAAAGCGTTCGGATCATCTCCAAGTATTTTCTGATGACAATGGCCTCATCAAACTCCCTCTCCATCTTGGCGCGGCCAGCTCGGCCCATGTCACTGCGCGCTTGCGGAGACAGCGCGATAACCTTTTCGATCTTATCTTGAAGATCAGTGGCATCCCGCAGCGCACAGAGATATCCGTTGACCCCATCATCGACCGTGCTGCGGCAGCCGGGTGCATCCGTTGTGATGATCGGGCGCCCTATCGCGGCTGCCTCCAGAAGTGTACGAGGCGTGCCTTCTGGATAAGCTGAGGGCAGAACGACGCAATCGGCCTTCAGAATCTCGCCCGGCACATCATCGGAATAACCAAGATAATTGACATGGCCCTCCGCGACCCAAGTGTCAATTTGCCTACGCGGGATGGCGGCCGGGTTGTCATTGTCGATGCCTCCAAGCAGGCAGAACTCGACATCCGTCCGCGATTTGCGAATATGCCGTGCCGCCTCCACAAATTCGCCGACCCCTTTGTCCCAGAGCATCCGCCCAATCAGCAAAAACCGCAACATGTCACGGCCTGATGGCACGGACAGGGGAGAGAAGGCAAACCTCGACAGATCGACCCCGGAACCGGGCAGAAGATCATGGCGATCATGTTTGATGATACCACTCGTCGTAAATAGGTGGCGATCATCGGAGTTTTGGAAAAAGACCATCCCGGCACGCCCGAGAGCGATCCGATAGAGGGTCTTGGCAATCTGCGCCACTATATCTTCAGATACAAAAACGGTTCCTAGGCCTGCGATATTGTTAATCGTAGGCACACCCATCTTGTGCGCTGCCATTGATCCATAGATATTTGGCTTGATCGTATAGCCCAGAAAGACATCGGGCTGGACAGCTCTGAATGCCGCCAGGAACCGACGATACAGAAAATAATCCGAGACTGGATTCTTATTCATTTTCATAGGAATATCAAAATGCGTGACCCCCATATCTACGAGGTATTCGGTATAGGCATCTTCCGGTGCCATAATCACCACGTCGTGGCCGTCTTGCATCAAAGCCTGAAAGACGTTTTTTCGCAGCCACACATAGTGGCATGTATTGCAGCCCATTGCGATTGTCTTAGACATGTCTCAGCTTCTTCCTAGAGGGTTATTCCATAAAGATCATTTCGCGATCGGATGATGTGAACTCCGCCTTTAGGGTCCGCTCCAGTCTTTCTTCTAAGGTGAATCCAGGATTGAAATCACGAGTCTTGAGTTTTTCCGGCGCGAAGCGTTTGTTTGCATAAACCTTCTGCACGCACACCGAACTGATTACCGCGCAGGAACGGGAAGCAGCAGGAGAAAGGAGTTTTTGTTCGCATTTTCTTGGAATGGAGCAAGAAAGTGCTACGGATGGAGCAGTCTCAACCAATGCTAATTTTCCCTAACGCCTTAAGAGCGCGATAGAAGCGCGGCGAGCTCTCTGGTAGATACGACGGCCAAACACAATGTTTAGCCACCATGCAGCATGACGTTTAAATGAAACGGGAACATGCACTATTGAACCAGTGTCTTCACTGGAAGCATGCAGGTCTTTCCATCCGAGCCCTGAAGAAACAAGTAATCTCGACATACTTCTTCTGTCATACCACTTGTCCGCTATGTCTTCGCCAAAAGGGCCTGCTGAATGATACGGAAAAGACAACGCAACTGTCTCTCCAGTTGTGGATTTAACCGATAGCTCTGCATAATCAAAATGCACAGTCGCGCCATTTACTAACTTGAAACCTTTATATTTGGCGCAGTTTAAGAGAAGTGATACGACTTTACGGGAGTGGCACTCTGCCGAAAGGAAAGTCGGGTAGGCGTTCAAACGAAAAAATTCAGACAAAATTACGTGGTCGTAGTGCTCGATATCGATCTTCGCATAGTAAGGAGTGCCATATTTCTCGAGGGCAGCGGACAGTGTCCTGACAGGCAGCTCTACTTTGGTGTATTCATGCCTTACGCTTTCCTTAGGCCTTGGGAATTGGCCGAGCACGTGCGATCCATTATGGATGTAAAATTCAGCTTTTGTACTATTTGCGTCTCTATCAGCACAAATGATACCATTTTCGACCACTAAGCGACCATCTGAGATTTCTTTGGAGAAACGTTCCTCAATTAATTGGCAAAGAATAGGGTTTGCCTCAAAGGCCACTACTTTATCTGCCTTTAGCAGGTAGTATGGAATATCATCACCATTGTTACTTCCGATGTCAAAAATGGTCTTCATCTTCTTTACCCCTACAACCTCACCTCACGACCGAAAAAGCGCAATAGTGGGTCGCATGTATCCGACAACCTACTACACGCGTAGATGTTCACAACATGCTTCAACACAAACGCTTTCTGCGCGTCCGCAAACCTTGCTGCTTTGATCACCCCCCGCTCTTTTCCCAGCCAGGATTCGCCGCGAAGAAATCCAATCGGCCGGAAATTGGATTTCAGAGCACCTTTAAGGAGCCCGCTAACGCGAAAAGAGCCGTTTTGCCAAGGTACAGATTATCGGGATGATCAAAGTGCGAGAGGTAAGAATACCAAAGCCCGGACATGGCGCAGACAGCGCGCCTCGCTCCTAGGCAATACCTGCTTTCACAAGGCCTTCAAAATAAGCAATTGTCGGAACAAGGCCCTCGCGCAAAGGCACTTTGGGCTCCCAGTCAAGGTGCTTCTTGGCCAGTGAGATATCGGGCTGGCGCTGTTGAGGATCATCCTGTGGCAGTGGCTTGTGGACAATCCTGGATTTCGTTCCCGTAAGTTCGATCACCGTTTCTGCCAGTTCCAGCATGGAGAACTCCCCCGGGTTTCCCGCATTGATGGGCCCCGTCACATCATCGGGTGTGTCCATTAGGCAAATGAAGGCCTCAATCAGATCGTCGCAATAGCAAAAGGAGCGAGTCTGTTGGCCGTCTCCAAAGATCGTAATGTCTTCGTTCTTGAGCGCCTGCATGATGAAGTTCGACACCACACGCCCGTCGTGGGGATGCATGCGCGGCCCGTAGGTGTTGAAAATCCGGGCCACCTTGATGCGTAGGTTATGCTGGCGGTTGTAGTCGAAAAACAGGGTCTCGGCGCATCGCTTGCCTTCATCATAGCATGAGCGAAGGCCGATTGGGTTCACATTGCCCCAGTAGGTTTCGGGCTGAGGATGGATAGTAGGATCACCATAGACCTCAGATGTGGAAGCTTGCATGATCTTGGCATCCAGACGCTTGGCAAGCCCTAACATGTTAATCGCGCCATGCACTGAAGTCTTGGTCGTCTGTACCGGATCGTGTTGGTAGTGGATGGGCGATGCAGGACAGGCTAGGTTGTAGATCTCATCCACTTCCACATAGAGCGGAAAGGTCACATCGTGGCGCATGAGCTCGAAATTGGGTGCATCCATAAGATGACTAACATTGCCGCGTCGACCTGTGAAATAGTTATCGATGCATAGGACGTCATGACCCGCCCCGACCAAACGATCGCACAGATGACTGCCTAGAAATCCGGCACCCCCAGTGACCAAGACACGCTTGGAGGTCGGATTTATTATACCTGTATCACTCATAACCGAACGGCCCAATCTTACTAATTCTCAGCCTTATTATAATTTTTTGTTTAGTCACCCCGCAACTCTTTGTGCCAAAGATAGCGGGCAAGAAACGTCATGGACGACCACCGACATTCTGAACGATTTTAGCGTCTGGCCGTCACTCTCTCGGGATACGCGCTGCCCGTGCGGATCGGGTTCGAGGCAACCGATAGCTATCACCCGGCGCAGGAGCATTACATTGGTCAGCCCAGGTTTGAGCGCTCAAAAGACGGCTTCACGACCAATATCCACTTCCTCGTCAACACGTATGATTTGCCCACATCAATCCGCCTCTGGCTACGCCAATTGTCAACAAAACCTAGCCAATATGCAGGAACGGATATTGTCAAACATGGTATGTTTTTAAGCCTAAAAATGCGCCAATGATTACGTCTGTGCTTTATAAACTGTTTGTTCTTTCGAAGTCCAAAAGTTACAATCTTGGTTGATATCATTCATAAATCGTGATCGAGTTTTAAGGTGTAGATGCTTCTTAGTCTGTCTTCACAATCGAGAAGTGATTATAGACCGTAGAGTTCTTTTGGATATTGGTTTAGCGTTGTCAGTCATATCTTTTGTTAAGTATTCAATTACCTTTACCTTTTCATCGGCTCTAAGGGCAACTTCCAAATGTAGGGGTAGTAACACTGGAATCAGAAAAGGCGCGGGCTTCCAATGAAACCCACATCCTCCCTAAAAAAGGCAAAAAATCCAAACGTTGCCTTCATCCTTTTGGGTGATCGCAAAAAGGCTAGTTCTCGTGTGCGCGGTTATTGGATCGGTGAAGAGCTTGAGACATTAGGACATCAGGTCTCTTACCACCACGCGGCACGACGACGAGACTATGTGCGGATGCTGGCCGTTGCGATACGCCATGACACCTTGATTTTCCAAAAGCATTATTCTCGTTATGATATTGCCCTTTTGCGCATGGCAAAGCTCATGGCAAAGCGGGTTTTTTTTGATATCGACGACGCTCCCTCGCGGGCGGAGCATGGGATATCCCTGAAAAATGCGGCGACCATGATGCGTGAGGCACATGGTGTCTTAGCCGGCAGCTATAATCTCGAGGCCCTGGCGAGAGAGGCCGGGGGCACCGTACATTTCATCCCCTCAGGTATCCGTCTGTCTCAGTATAAGACACGCAGCCAAGGCGACAGCGGGCAAGTTTGTCTTGGGTGGATCGGCAATGGCGCCCATTATGTCGACGATCTGACATCAATCCTTGAGTCCCCACTACGTAACCTTGCCGCGCAGTACGATATCCGTCTCAAAATCGTCGGAGCTTGCGGCGAACCGAAACTCGCAGAGGTCTTCGGAACAATTGACGGGCTGACGCTCGATCTGGTGGATGAAGTGAATTGGGCTGATCCCGAGGCGGTAGCCGCAGCCGTCGCAGATTTCGACATAGGCCTTTACCCCCTTATCGAAAATCCATTCAACATCTACAAATGCGCCTTCAAAGCACTAGAGTATATGGCAACTTCCATTCCCGTCGTTGCGAGTAATGTAGGGGCCAATGGCGATGTCATCACCCATGAATCAGACGGTTATCTGGTTTCATCACCGGAAGAATGGACTGCCTGCCTGTCGCGCCTGATTTCGGACGCTAGTGAAAGGCACAAACTAGGCGCAAACGGCCGCATCAAGGTGGAAAAGCGCTACAGCACTAAGGCTCTGGCAGCTCGGATTTCTGAGCTCTTGTGATGGGTACAGCTGCGGAAACAAAGCCTATCAAGGTTGCATTCGGCTCTGTGCCTAAAGACGGAGGCACCTTCACCTTTTATCGCAATATCCGGCGCGCGCTCGCAACGCGCGGCATCCAGCTTTTCTGTGTGACCGTTGGCGCACCGCAAGCACGGCTATGGGAAGAGGCTTACGTAGATGATGGCTGTGTCCAATTGGCCGCGACCTCCTTCAGTATGAAGCATCAGGCACAGGTTTTCAGCAAATGGTGCACGGACAACGATATAGACTGCGTCATGGCCATCAACTCCGAGGGCATACTATCCGCGATCCCGCACCTGCCCGCGCATATCAGGGTTCTGTCGCGCTGCGCCAATGCGTTTGATCATGGCTATCGCATCACCATGTCAGGGCGGCAGCGGTTGGCGCGGATCATTGCACTGACTCCACGGCTCCGTGATGACCTGGTAGCGGACTATGGGGCGGATCCGGAAAAGGTTGTGCTCATCCCCAATGGCATTGACGCAGCCAAGTTCGAAGCCGCTGCGAAACAAAAACGCGGCACAGGACCAAGGCTGGAACTGGGGTTTCTGGGCCGTCTTGAGCACGGGCAGAAAGGCGTGATGTATTTGCCTACCATCGTCGATGCGCTCCATGCCCGGGGTGTGCCGTTCCGGTTGCGGATTGCGGGCAAAGGCGTGGATCGCGCACGCATGGAAGAGGCGATGACATCTCATATCGCTGAAGGCCGTGTTGTGTTCATGGGCGCGCTGCCCCCGGACAAGATCCCTCAGTTTCTGGGTGAGACAGATATCTATCTCTTTACCTCCCACTTCGAGGGTTGCCCGAATGCGCTTCTGGAAGCGATGATGGCCGGATGCGTGCCCGTCTGTGGCCTGATCCCGGGGATCACTGACTTTCTGATCGAAACCGGGCGCACAGGGGTCGTCAAGGCATTGGGTGATGCGGACGGATTTGCGGATACCGTTGCGTCCTTGCATGCTGATCGCCTCAGGCTTGCAGCCTTCAGCCAGGCTGCCGCAGCCGAGGCCCGTGCACGCTATACCGACCAAGTGGCTGCCGATGCCTATGCCACGCTGATCCGGGAGGTGATAGCCGACCCTGCACCCGACTGGACCCCCCTGCCTTGGAGTACTTTCCGGCCGGATCCCAACTTCCCCGGCTACTGGCGGCACCGTGTGCCAGAGGGTTTGAAATCTATTGTGCGAAAATTCAAGTCATGAGGGTTGTACAAGTCATAAACAGCTTTGGCTATAAGAGCGGTGGCGCCGAGCGACTGGCACAGGATCTGCATATGGATTTACTGGCTGCTGGGGTAGACGCCCATCTGGTAGCACTGCAACAGTGCGAAACCAAGGGGCTGCGCAATGCTGTGTCTTTAGGGTTTTCAAGCCCCTACAAACCAGGCACCTTTCTGGCTTTGCGCAGATATTTTTCTGAAATGAGGCTAAAGCCCGATGTTGTGCATGCGCATCTCTTTCCGACCAGCGCCTGTGTCGCCGGGCTGAAAAGGATCGGCGCGATCCGTTGCCCCGTCGTGTTTACTGAGCATAGCACCTCAAACAATCGCCGCGGATCGGCAATCGGGAACCTGATCGATCCGGTAGTTTATAAGCCGTTTACAAAAATCTATTGCATCAGCGAAGGGACCCGAGATCATTTAGTAACCGCTTACCCTGCCTTGTCAGACAAAACAGACGTTATTCTGAATGGCGCACATCTGAAATTCGATCAGTTTTTTGAACGGCACAAGTCGGACCGGGTAACGATCGTCTCGGTGGGCAGTTTACGTAAAGCCAAAAACTATGCCGCAGCACTGGAAGCGCTTGAATTACTCCCCGAGAACACCTGTTGTTACCGTATTGTCGGGGAGGGTGAGTTGCGAGATGATTTGGCACTCAAAGCGCGCGCTATCAAAACACCCGTGTACTTTGAAGGACATGTGGAGGATGTAAGCCCGTTTTTACAAGGCGCCGATGTCTTCCTTATGACCTCTCTCTGGGAAGGGTTTGGTCTGGCGGCAGTCGAGGGTATGAACGCCGGTCTGCCGGTGATAGCATCCGACATCGCAGGACTGCGAGAAGTGGTTGGAACCGATGGCACATGCGCTGTGCTAGTTCCACCCGAAGACCCCCGGGCGATTGCAGATGCGCTTATGTTACTGATCGATAATCCGCAGAAACGACAGGCGATGGGAGAAGCAGCTTTTCAGCGTGCCGCGCGTTTTGGCAAGGAATTGATGTCGGAGCAGTACATTGCGGCCTATCGTTCCGTCACTTGGGAGGCTGCCTGTGCTTAAGCAACATTCGCACGGCATCATAGCGATGGCGATTTTTGTCTTCGTGCTGACTGCGGTGCCCAAGATGAATGTGCGCGTTGGGCCGATACCCCTTTACTTAATTGATATTCTGATTGTTCTGGTCGTCTACTATGCAAGCCGACGGCCAGCTTTTGGACCTAATGGCAGGCCGTTCCAACGTATTATCCTGACGCTATTCGTCTTTACTATGATTGGAGAGTTGGTCGGCTTTATTTACACCGGTTCAATTTTTGAGCATGTCTACCAGGCTGTACGCATGACACTTGCATTTTTGGTGTTTTATGCGACCGGACAACTCATCAGGACTTCGGATGACTTTGAGCTTGTGATCAAAGCCGCAGCACTTGGGGTGATTGTCACAGCATCGTTGATGATTTTGACATCACTGCCTCAAACCCGAGGTTTTGTAGCAAATTTCGTCCTGAATAATACTTTTCTAGATCCAGCCGGGCGGCAAGCCGCCCAATCGTATCTTGATGCAGGCGATAGTGGAGTAAGAGGACAAACTTTAGTGGGAGTTTCCATTTTGGGGGCCAGTTTCATCAATATGGCTTGGCCTCTTGCCGCGCTTTTGTATAGCTGGCCCGGTCCCATCGGACGTTGGCGGACCGTGGCTATGGCAGCCTGTTTTCTAGCCCCCTTGGGCGTTTTGATGAGCTATTCCAGAGGGCCAATCTTGGGGACAATTTTAATCGTTCTCTTTATTGTCATACTAGGCCTCAACAGAATCAAAAGAGGCATTCTGCTACCCATAGGATTTGGAACCCTTCTGGTTCTGATGGTTGGCGTCAACTCAGAGGTTTTCTTTTTCGATCGCTTAACCAACCGAACCGCTGCAGTTTTTGAAAGCCCTTTGGAGAAGGAGAATGAGAGTGAACGCCTTTTGGCTTATGTTGAACCCTTTGAACACGTAATCGAAAATCCCGCCTTCTTTGTTGCGGGGCAAGGCATCGCTATTAATAAGTCCCGCACCGTCGTGCCCGAAGTAGCGGGGAAAGCCAATCACGCGCTCTTTGCTGCATCCTACTATGCGAATGGCATGATGGCCGCCTTTCTTTATGTGTTTCTGCTTGCCAGTGCGTTCTATTATGCGCTCCAGCATGTGAAAGCTCGGCAATCAGGTACCGGCCAGTATCTCAGCCATGCGTTATTGGCCAGTACGCTTGGATTAGCCCCTTGGGCCATTTTTGGTCATGCTATGGTATCTCAACCTCGGGGCGCCATGATGTTCTACTTTATATTCGGTTTGCTCACCTGCCTGAGGCATTTCCCGATTTATTCAAACAACGCAGAATACAAGGAGACAGGACATGCCCACAGTCGTCGTATTGCTGTCTGACAAACGTTCAGGCTCGACGATGCTGCAGGACGAGCTCTGCAGGCATTCCGGCATTCGTCATGTGGATTATTCACCTCATACCTACTTTGAAACCCATCACTGGCTCAAGGCATCTGTCATTCTAAACCGGCCAGATGTGCTCTATTCGGGTCTTCGGCAATATGCGGGTTACGGCACGCGAGAAAATGCGCGCACCTATCTCATCGATACGCTCAAGGGCAACATGCCTGACTACAAGCCACCAGAAAACGACGAGGAGCTGATTTTCGGAGGCTGGGATGGGTTGTGCAAGACCTTTGCCCAACCGATCTTCTTTGAAAAATCACCACAAATCCTCGCTGAATGGTGCGCTCTCAGTCTGCTTCTGGAATGGATCCAGCGTACGGATATGGATGTGAAGGTCATCGGCCTCGTGCGCAATCCGCTGGCGGTTCAGTATTCTGCGCATGAGTTATTTTCGACCAACTCAGAGAGGCGCCAGTTCGGTTGGCTCAACATCCAGCGCAACCTCTTAAGCATCCAGTCCATGTTACCACCAGACAGGTTTAGGCTGGTACGTTATGAAGACATAATCGCCCAACCGAAACAGGGCTTGGCTGATCTATGTGAATTCATTGGTGTGGAATACGAGGACCAAATTGGGGCTTCGGTGCATACTTCTTCAAAAGAGAAATGGATGGCGAATGAGGACTACACACTACAACTTGACCCTTCGGTCAAACAGATTGCAAAGGCCTTTGGATATCAGGATGCAGAACTAGTCAACCCGCACGAACCGACAGTAGAGAAGCTTGCCGCGATGCGTCCCGATTTCAATACGCTCGCCAGGAAGCAAGTCATTCACTTACGCGACCGGATGATCCGCCCCGTGTATCTGAAACTCAAAGCCGCACTTGCAGAGAGGAAATAAAGACATGTCACGCCCCAGTCTTGCAGCAGTCGCAATCTGCAAGAACGAAGAGAGAAATCTGCCTGGTTTGATCAATAACCTAGTAGAATGGGTGGACGAGATCGTGATTGTGGATGACGGCTCTACGGATCGCAGCCGTGAAATTGCCGAAGCTGCCGGCAAAAAGGTGGTTTTTGTGGAGCGCGCAATGTCACAGGAGCAAGGTTATGCTGGCCAACGCAACCTCGGGATAGAAACGGCGACATCTGACTGGCTATTGCATGTGGACTGCGATGAACGAGTTACCCCCGATCTCGCCGAAGAGGTCTGCGCTGCGATACAATCCACAGAGTACTTCGGCTTTCGTTATCGTCGACTGAATTACTTCCTGCATCGTCCAATGAGACACGGAGGTTGGGGGACTTGGAATCGACCACAACTCGCACGCCGCGGTCAACATAAGTTCCACGGTCGATTACATGAAAGCTGCGAAATTAGTGGGGGTGAAGCCAAGACCGGTCAGCTCTCTTCCTTCATGTTGCACCTGAACGAAGAGAGCTTTGAAGAACGTCTCACCAAAAGCGCACGCTATGTCAAAATGACAGCGCAAGGCTATACAGATGACGGTGCAAAAATTACTGGCGCGAGAATATTTTTGCGGACCATACGCGAGTTCATAAAAAAGTATCTGCTGCAAAGAGGGTTTTTGGATGGGACGCCCGGACTAATCGCCGCCCTGCATTCGGCGACCGCAGAGTTTCGCGCGCAAGCGTTGGTATGGGACAAACAGCACTCCATCCCGCGGGCCGAAATCGAAACCAGCGCGTCAAAACGCATCAATCCGAAGAACCGTTCATTGTGAGTGATTGAGTGCCGTATACGCTGAGCATATCTGCGGTGATACCGACCTATAACCGGGCGCATCTAATTACTGACGCCCTGGATAGCATTGTAACGCAGTCTCGCGCCGTAGTTGAAATTATCATCGTCGATGATGGCTCAACCGACAATACGGAAGCTGTCTTAAGGTCCTGGACTGCAAAAGCGGGGCAAGACATTCCAGTCGTTTATTTGCGGCAAGATAATGCGGGCGGGAATGTTGCGCGTAACTGTGGGATTGTGGAAGCAAAAGGCGATTTAATCGCATTCCTCGATAGTGATGATGTCTGGGCCATCGACAAACTGGAAAAGCAAATGGCCGTGATGGAAGCCGACCAAGACTTGGGCGCAGTTTACTGCGGTATCCGAGAAGTTGTCGTTGGATCAGATGCGCCCCCCGAGGTGCCTGTACGGCCCTATCCGCAAGGCGACGTGCTGGATGCTCTGCTGGTATCTGATGTGACTGCGCCCACGTCCTGCTATGTCGTGCGCCGGGAGGTGTTCGAAACGGCTGGCCTTTTCGATACCAGCCTGCAGGCACGCCAGGACTGGGACATGTGGATCCGAATTGCCAAAGACTTTAAAATCGGGGCTGTTCCCGAAGCTTTGACAGATTTACGCAGTCATGACGGGCCGCGCACCGTCTCCGACCCCACACGCGAACTCAAAGCCTACAAATCAATTTTGGAAAAATATTCATCCCTGCGCGCGACCAGACCGTTGCGCATCCGTCAGGCGGCCCTCGCCTCCTATTACAGGCGCGCTGGACGTGTGCATTATCATCATATGAACGCCCCCCTCCGAGCTATCGGATATCATCTGCGCTCTATTGCAACATGGCCGTTTGTGCCGGACAGTTACGCGGCGCTCTTGGGTATGTTCTTGCCCTCAGGTTTTCGAAAACGCCTGCATACCGCGTGGAATCGCGTTTTCGGCCGCACCGCTTTGTCGATCAAAAGTCACTAGGACCAACCGCTGTGTTAAATGTCGCCTATTTTTCGAACCAGTTTGCGGCGGCCCAAGGGCATGGCATTACTCGCTACGCACATGAGATGTACTGGGGGTTACGCAAGTGCGATGACCTTGCCATCCGGCCCGTGGCGGCTTGGTCCTCGCTGTCACCCGAAAAACTGTCTGCCCTGCGGGCGGATACAGGTCTTGAACTGGTCAGATTGGGGCGCAGACTGACACCGCTGGCCTGGCATTATCTCGATATGCCCACACTAGAGCGCTTGATTGGCGGGCCTGTGGATGTGGTCCATGCGGTCTCCCTGGGATACGCGATTGCCACGCGCAAACCTTACGTGGTGACGGTTCATGATTTGGGGCCGCTCACGCATCCTGAGTATTTCACCAACACCAAACCCTGGATTATGGAGCAAAGCCTGCGGCAAGCCGAAGCCCGTGCCGATGCGATTGTCTGTGTCTCGCAATCCACCGCAGATGAGGTGGAGAGCTATCTTGGTCGCAATGTGGTGGACCGCATTCGCGTGATCAGGGAAGGCGTCTCACCAGAGTTCTTCGGCCCGAGCGATATGACCTGTCTTGCCGGGTTGAACCTGCCGCCCGATGATATCCCGATCATTTTAACGGCGGGAAAGATCAGCCCCCGCAAGAACGTGCAGGGCGTCCTCCGTGCCCTAAAACTGGTGCAGGACAAGATCGACCACCATCTGGTTCTGGTCGGCGGCGCAGGGTGGGAAACCGAAGCTGTGCTCAAAGAGCTGGATGACAGCCGCCTGCTAAGCCGCACCCACCTGCTGGACTACGTCACCGACGCACAGCTTCTTGCTCTTTACAAACGGGCGTCGCTCTATATCCACCCGTCACTTTATGAGGGTTTTGGTCTGACGGTTTTAGAGGCTATGGCGTCAGGCGTGCCGGTGATCACATCAAATACCTCTTCCCTGCCAGAAGTGGCTGGAGATGCCGGTCTTCTGGTGAACCCGGGTAATGATGATGAGATTGCCCAAGCAATACACGCCATTTGCACGGATACCGCACTCAGAGGGAAGAAAATCAAACAGGGTATCGCACGCGCAGGACTGTTTTCTTGGAATGAATGCGCCCGAGAACTAAGACATGTGTATTCAGAATTGAGTCCATACAGTGCATTATAGTTATCGTCTGTTTGGGTTTCCCGTTTTGTCCGAATGCGAGGTTTTCGATAACTTGCGCGAGAAGATCGAAGGACTCGCAGCATTGGCCATCAATCCTAGGCTCTCGACCGAGCGGATGACAGACTACACCTATGTGTTTGACAAAAGAAAGATTATTGAGCACCGCGCTCACAACCAGTTGACTGCTGCCGCAGAGCGTTTATGCAGATTCGTTCGAGCCTCAGAGGTTAAACTATCTTGCAATGTCATAATTGCTGCACAGGAAACGCGCACTCAATGCGAGCCAGTTGCAGCACCAAATTGTGACTATATAAAATGTAGCGCAGATGATCAAAGGCTTGTATTCGACAACAGCTTGCCGCACCCAAAAAGCTCCGAAGTCAAATATGGAATTATAAAGTATAGCTCCAGAAGAAATTCTAACTTGTGTGTATAAAATCATGAACGTTGTTCAAAAATCACTCAAAATGATGGATCGCCGGGAAAAGCGGACAGGTTTTTTTCTTTTATGTCTAACGGTCTTAAAGGGATTGACCGATACCGCCGGGATTGCCTCAATCTTGCCATTCTTGGCTGTTTTAGGACAGCCTAGTTTAATTGAAACAAACCCATTTGCATTTAGAGTATACCAAGCCTTTGGTTTTACATCTGTTGACGATTTTCTCTTTGCGCTCGGCTTATTAGTTATTGTTGTTATTGCCTTGAGTGGTCTTCTAAAAGCGGTAACTGTCTATGCCACTTTAAGATGGATGGAAATGCGCGAATTCGGTTTAGCCCGCAAACTTCTGCAAACCTACCTCAGGCAGCCATATTCCTTTTTTCTAAGCCGGAACACATCTGAGATGGGGTCAGCCATTCTGGTGGAGGTGCGGAATGTCGTCAACGGGATTTATCGGCCCGCCATTAACCTGTTCGGTGCGGCAACCAACTTTGTATCGCTATTTGCACTCCTTCTCTGGGCCAATCCAGTGATTACAATTGTATCGGTTCTAGCCATCGGAGCAGCTTATTTCCTGTTCTTTACCTGCCTAAAAGGGTTAATAACTACTAAAGGCGAGATCATACTTGCAGCCAATCAGTCTCGGTTTCGTAGGATGTACGAAACATTTACGGGGATCAAACAGGTTAAGGTATCTAGCCTAGAAAACTTCACCTTTGCACTTTTTTCAAACCCTTCAAAGGAACTTGCACAGGCAAGAGCAATCAGTTCCACACTAAGCCAGGTTCCGAGATTTGTTCTGGAGGTTGTCGCATTCGGCGGCATCGTCCTACTAACCTTGGTCCTGTTTGAGCAAAATGATGGTTCAATTGAAAAAATCTTACCGTTGCTGGGTCTCTATGCCTTTGCGGGATACAGGTTACTCCCCGTCCTGCAGATCATGTATAGTTCATTTATTCAGCTTAGGTTGAGTATTCCTGCAATAGACAGTGTCTTCGAAGACGTTCAAAACATGGCCAGCTTAGCGCGGCTCCCAAGCGCACAAATTGAGCCAATGCGTCTTGAGACATCGATTAAACTTCAATCGGTTACGTACAGTTACCCCGAAACGGACTCAACAGGTCTGCGTAACATCGATTTAGAGATACACAAAGGACAAAGTATGGGCATTGTCGGCACGACTGGCGCGGGCAAGACGACGCTTGTCGATGTCTTGCTTGGGCTACTTGAAATTCAACAAGGTAGCATTCTCATCGACGAGATCAAGCTTGATCCTAGTAACGTGCGTAGTTGGCAAGCCAGTATTGGATACGTCCCTCAAGATATATTTTTGTCAGACGCGAGTGTCGCTGAAAACATAGCAATGGGAATCGACAAAGCTCATATTTCAACGGAGAAACTCGAGCGCGCGGCACGTGCAGCAAGGCTTTACGATTTTGTCATCAATGACCTCCCGCAAGGTTTCGAAACCACTGTCGGCGAACGGGGAGTACGCCTTTCAGGCGGGCAGAGACAACGCCTCGGAATAGCGAGGGCACTCTATAGCAATCCCCAGGTCATTATCTTTGACGAGGCGACCAGCGCTTTGGACAATACAACCGAACGTGAACTCATTTCGGAGATTTCTCAGATGAGCGGAGAGCAGACGATCATCATGATCGCGCACCGTCTCAGCACAATAAAGCACTGTGACCAAATCGTTATGCTCGACAAAGGCACGATTGTTGGGAAGGGAACATACGAAGAACTTATTGAAGAAAGTCCTGATTTCAGGGAGATGGCTCTACGATAGAAAACAAACCTTCATTTGTATGGGGCGTCTGGCGAAGATGTGTTTTGAGCTTACGTTTAAAGTTTAAACACACTGAATCATTCAACAATACGTGATTTCTGAGCAGATTGCTTCTTTGCAGTTGGTTTGGGAGGATTCTTGGCAGTTAAAATATGCTATGATGACGTGACTTAGGTTAATCTAGTTGGTAAACAACTATTAAGTGTGAATCAGAGTGTAGGTAAAGAGTGTGAAAAGTTTTAAAGAAGATGACATTGAAAACACAGAGCGCAGAGAAGTTCTTGCAGCGCTTGTGAAGTATTCCGCGGTCGTTGGGGGAGCATCGACAGTCGTTCTCTCAGCATCCGAAGCAGTTGCTAAGTCGGCAGCGAGCGGGACTGGTTACCACCCAGACGATGAAGACGATGAGAGAGTCCGCTGGAAGAAAAAAAAGCGGAGAAAAAAACGGAATAAACGCAGACGCGCTTATCGTCGAGCCAGGTTGTTCTGGGGCGATGATAAAAAGGAAAATCGCTAAGGTTGCTTGAGTTGGGCAGGTCGTTGGCTAGATTCGACGCTATCCAATGTGCGTCAAGAAAGCTGCAAACCGTCCCGATTGGGCAATCATTTGTGCTCCACTCGGCTTCGAGCGGCTGTATTGTTGTAACTAATGCTCTAGGCGTTGCAGTGTTGGAACAAGTCAAGTCCGCAGGCGGTGCATCCTACATTGTGAACCAATTGACGGATGTCGTTGAAGTCAGTTCTGCTGACAAACAAGCATATATAAAAGTCGTTTTTGAAATTATTGACACTTGGCGAGCTGCCGGACTCTTTGAAGCGAAACCGGCACCATTTCCCCACCCCGCGAAAGAAAGTCCGGATGTTGTCGCGAAACGCATTAGCTTCAGTGGTCCTGGGGGTCACTTTGTTGTCGAATTGGACAGCGAAATTTTATCCGGTGAATTGAAGCAGATTTTAGCCTGTTGTGATCCAAAGCAGTCCAACGCTCCTGCATCAGAAGTATTTCGATGTGTCACTGATGCACAGGGTGGTTTCGCCTTGAGCCTAAATGGTATTCCAATATGGAGCAGAACCGACCGGGATGAAGCGCGATTCCTTTTGTTGAAGGAAGCGGCACAGGTTCTTTTCACCCCTACCGAAGTGGGCGCGGTACTACATGGTGCAGCTGTCTTAGATTCGAACGGCCGCGCCATGCTTTTCATTGCAGAAAGCGGATCTGGAAAATCCACTCTCAGCCAGGGGCTCATTGCCCAAGGGTTTGGGTTTCTGGCCGACGACCACATTCCTCTTTCGGCTGATGGACAATCGGTGTTTTCCTTTCCAACGGCAGCTGCAGTCAAATCGGGGGCTATGTGTCTACCGGAGATCGAACAATTAGTAGCGCTGCATGGTGAACCCAAAAGTGCACGAGAAAATGTTACGTACTTGTCCCTGCCCGCCGGAGCATCTTTGGGCTCCAAAGTGGATATTGGCGCGGTTATAGTGCCGGAATATGCTGAGAACGGGGCGTTTGAACTTCAATCAATGTCACCTGAAGAAGCCTTTTCAGCTTGCATAGTTTCTGGTGCGCGCGCCTGTCGCCGCGACCCTCAAATCCGACCACTTGCATCCCTTTGTAATGCGGTTCCGTTCTACAAATTACGGTATTCTTCATCGAAGCAATCTATTCCAGCTTGCATGGATATCGTAGCGACATGACCCGCGCCGAAGCACGCTTGTCAGACGCACATCGAGCCGTTCTACTCCTTGCAAAAGCCTATGTTTCGGATGTCGTGCCTCACGAGTTGCCAGTTTTACTGCGCGCAACGCAACCCGAGAATCTAGTGAGAATTGCCCAAGGCAATCATCTGCATGCATTGGTCGGGAAAGTACTTATCGAAGTGGCCGAATTGCGTGAGGCGGTACCAAGGGATTTATACCTATATTTTAAAACCATGTACGAGGCTAACCGGTCGAGATTGTCACTGGCGAGAAGGCAACTTGAACAGATCGACATTGCGTTTGCACGGGCAAAGATTCCATGTGTCGTCATGAAAGGTGGCGGGGATTTACTAGACCCTTTGCACCAGGATCCGGGCATTCGTTTCATAGGAGACCTAGATCTCCTTGTCCCTCGTGAACTTACAGAGACTGCAAAAGCGGCTCTTTACGAAATTGGTGCGACTACGGTACCTTTCGCGCTGTCTCGATCAAACGACAACATCAACCAGCGTGGTGTTGCACACCCCCAGCATCACTTACCTAAGATTTTGCATTCCGATTGGGAACTACCGGTGGAGCTTCATTTTGAAGTTGGCCGAAACCCGATGGCTCAGATTCTGCCGGCCGAAAAAGTGTTGTCCCGCGCCAATGTGACGACATGTGGCAATCTTATGATTATGTCACCCCAAGATCGCGCCTGCCACTTGATTGCACATGCCCATCACCATTCTGGTGAGCTTGATTTGCGTTCATGGTTGGATTGGACGGAATTGCGCAACAGATGCGATCCCATAGCTGTGCAAGCGCGCCTCAAAAAATATGGTTTGACGAGTATTTTTACTGTCTTTGAGGATATGTTTGAATCTCTGAAGTCCCCGGGTGATGGGGAGCTATTACGTTTTAAAAACCCTTCTTCCGTTTCTGCAATCGACAGATTTGGTGGCACGCGCAGTCGTAAGATACACTATGTTTCTCGTTTTTTTGTGTCCAAAGTAAAGGCTCTTTCGAGATCACCCGAATATCGCAGGTACATATTCTCTCGCCTGTTCAACCTATCATGGTGGCATGGCACCTGTAAAAATCACTGGGCAAAAATAAGAAACCAGAGATGAGTGCGCATATCTATCGCCGAACGCTGTTCGTTGCGACGACTGATTGGCCAGTCCGACTATCAGATAGTCTACATCGGTCTTACTCAGAAATTTCAAAGGTTTGGAGGAGCGAGAGATCAAGGTCATCGATCCTTGGGAAGGCTTAGCCGACTGCACGTCCAATAGAATGTCGGTACTACAATCTATATTATCCCGCAAAGAAAGCGTAGATATAGACGGGTAGTGCGGGGTAACTGTCTGACGTCAGTACCAATGGGACAGCTTAGGTCAATTTGATAAGAGAGGATTTCTGGCACATCGTAACCACCAAGGAGTGGAGATGAGACAAAAACCCGGAACCAAGCAGAGCTATAGCGAGAAGGTTGTCAAAGATGTTCGCCGTTTTCCCAAACAGAGCAGCAGATCACTTCAGCGGGAGAGAATCTGTGTCGTAGCGATCAGTACCAATGCGAATACGCCGCTCGACCAAGAACCCTTGGTTTGATTCAAGAGTCGGGCGCGGCCCCAAGTTGTACATTGCTTTCGCAATACAGTTAATGCAACATTTTCCATACCAAATGTTTTAGAGTACTGATTGAAATGATTGATCCTTTTGACCGATTTTGTGCCTGCTGTGCCCAATTTCCACACCGGCCTGCGGTCATAGTCGGCGATTCAGTGACCAACTACGCAGAACTGATGGAACGGGTGCGATCCATTGCGTCCGGCCTTCGACAGCATGCGCCAGCGCTACGTATAGCTATTTATTTGCCCCGTTCGGTTGATGCTTATGCAGCAATGTTTGCGACCCTAGCGATAGGTGGATTTTATGCTCCGCTCAATACTGAGGCGCCAAGTGCACGCAACGGGCTGATCTTAGAAGCTTTTTCTCCTGACATAATTCTGACAACACGTGCCTTTGCCAACAGCGTTGCAGCCATTGCCGGGTCGGCTAAGGTTCTGATTGCTGAGGATTTGATCACTGCCATTCCCTTTGAACCACAATCTGGTGAGTTGGCCTATGTCATCTTCACCTCCGGTTCGACCGGAACTCCTAAAGGCGTGAAGATCTCTCGCACCGCTTTGGCCCATTATCTAAATTGGGTTGCTCGTGCCTTCGACATCAACGAAGGGGATCGCTGGTCACAGCACCCAAACATTGGGTTTGATCTCAGCGTGCTTGACATTTACGGTTCCTTGACCCTAGGCGCAGCGCTCTGCCCGGTGACCAGCGAGCATCAGGCCTTGATGCCCGCGCGTTTCGCCCGAAATACGGGGATTACCATCTGGAACTCAGTGCCAAGCGTCATTGATCTGATGATCAAGGCTCGTCAGCTTACGCCACAGAACTTTGCCACCGTGAGGATGATTACTTTCTGTGGTGAACCTTTGCTGAGCCGTCACGTCGAAGCGCTTTACAATGCTCGACCGGACATTGTGATCCAGAACACCTATGGTCCGACAGAAGCGACTGTGTCTTGCTCGGAAATCCGGCTCTCTCCGGATATGGCCTATGAAGGTACTATCGCGATTGGCGAGCCCGTTAAGGGCACGTCTTTTCTGTTTGCCCAAGGTGACCACATTGCCCGTGTCGGTGATGGGCTTAATGACGGTGAGTTGTTAATTTCAGGTCCGCAGTTAGCCGATGGCTATTGGAACGATCCTGAAAAGACTGCTGAAGCCTTTCGAAGCGTTGTGTTGAACGGATCGCCACTGCGCGTCTACCGCACGGGAGACTACGCCGAGTTGCATGATGGTCGTTTATTGTTCCGCGGACGAATTGATGACCAAGTCAAAATACGTGGCTATCGTCTCGAATTGGATGAAGTCGATGCTGTAGCTTCGCGTTTGGGTCTTAGCATCACCTGCACTGTCAAACTAGGCGATGTATTGCACACGTTTGTTGAAACTGACGCGCCGTTGGTAGAGGCGGAAATCCTTGCTGATCTGGCAAAGGAGCTACCTGATTACGCCGTGCCTGCACGACTCCACGCTATTTCTAGTTTGCCACGCAATGCCAATGACAAGATTGATCGTCGCGCGCTGGAAGCTCTCGTGTGTGACACACAAGCTGGAAAGACCAAACCATGACCACAAGTACCGAAACCGTCGAGCGCCTCATTGAAATCGCCCTGAACATACGCGGGACTGAACCCTCCGAAGCTATCAACGCGAACACTCCACTGACAAACATTCTGGATTCCTTTGCATTTTTTGATTTTCTATTGCATGTCGAAGAAACATTCGGGGTCGAGATTGACACCGAGACCATTCCAGATGGCGAACCGTTGACTGCCAGCACCTTTGCCGGTCTGGTGGCGGCGCAGCAGGGCTAGCGTTAGACGGGAGGCTGCCGCATGGCTTGGTTCGATTTCATGACTCCACCGGAATTGCGCGAACAGGGGCTGGGCTCTGTGGGGCGGCGAGTTCTCGTTCGCAAGACCGTACGTTTTATCAACCCCAAGGCGATCCACATCGGAGACAACGTAATGATCGACGATTTCGCCTTACTTCACGCCGGTGAGCCAATCGTCCTTGAAGGTAATAATCAGATCGGGGCACATTGTGGTCTGTTCGGCCGTTTTGGAGTAACAATGCGCCGCTATGCTACCTTGGCACCGTATGTCAGCCTGTTTTCGGAGAGCGATGATTATTCCGGTGCTTCGATGACCAACCCGACAGTGCCAGAAGATTTCAAACCCGGCTTGATCACCAGATCGGTAGAAATAGGAGAGCACGCGATTATCGGGGCCCAGTCGGTTTTGCTGCCTGGCGCATTTCTCGAAACCGGGGTCGCTGTTGGCGCGCGCAGCGTCGTCAAGGATCGGCTGTCAGAATGGGGTATCTACGGCGGCCAACCTGCGCGCTTCCTCAAGAAACGCAGCCAAGAGTTGCTGGATCTCGCGGCGCTTTATGAGAGCAAGCCATGAACGAACACCCGCACAATGAGACGCAAGATATTCGCCGCAAACCCGACCGCATACGTAACCGCGCTGACTATGAACGCTTTCTCAAAGCAGATCTCGCGGCGCGTGGCATGGAACGTCTGCCGCGTATGTACTGGTACCGTAATCCGATGATACATTATATGGTTCTGCTGCGTCGGTGTGAATATCTTCATGCCACCGCCCGTACGCCCTGGGCCCAAGCCTGGTACAAATTCCTCTCGATCCACCGCCGGCGCGCAGGAGCACGGCTTGGAATAACTTTGACGATTAACACCTGCGGCCCTGGGCTATACATCGCGCATTGGGGATCCGTAGTCATCAGTTCAAAGGCGCAGATCGGAGCCAATGCTAGAATCCATGCTGCCGTGGCCATAACCCGCAGTCCTGTGATAGGCGACAATGTTTACTTTGGTCCTGGCAGTGTGGTGACAGGTGATATTTTTATCGGCGACAATGTCCAGATCGGGGCCAACGCTGTAGTAGCTCGCGATATCCCGGCAGGGGCCACGGCAATGGGCAATCCGGCACGCGTACTCAAATAAGCGAGCCCTGATCAGTTTACCAATGCTGGAAACGACATCATAAAGTGACCCACTTACCGGCTGATGCCAGTAGTATAACATTTGGAATCTAGTTCCAGATACTACAGGAAGACATCGTTGGTTACATTTCCCGAAACCATCAAGAAATAGCCTCGCAACCAAGATCTGCGGCCCCAGTAGCGCTTGTGCAATCTCCGCCATTTGCTCCCGACCGACAGGAACTCTAAATCGGATTGGCTTCCGCGAACCTGCGAATATACGCGAGAAATGCACGGTCGGGGTCGTTGGGTGGATCCATTCCTGCTGACCAGTCACGCCATTGGCCTTCAATGTAGTAGATGTCATACCCTGGATGGCGTAGACGAGCGGTCTCGTAAGTTTCAGTCTTTAAGGCGTCACCTCTTTTTTCTAGCCAGGCCGGGCGTGGCTTGATGCTTGGAGCAACCGATACTTGAGCATTTTCTTCATGCCTTTGAGCCCTAACCTTACGTCCAACGGACGAAAACTTTAGGGCACGTTCTGCGGCCCCCTGCCCTTCTCCGTCCTTCTTCCACCATCGCAATTCGACGTGAGTCACACGGCGCCCGGTCTTTATTGGATCAATCGCCACCATGTAATCCGACAGCGCATTAACTTCAGCAATGGCCGGTTCGATCGCACGGAGCTTCAGGTTGCTCCAGTTGGTTAGCTTACCCTTTGGTACACCTAGAATGCCGCGTAGATCATCGACAGAAAACTTCTCAGACGAGCGCCAGCGCAGATTGCCGCGTTTCTGCACAATCTCATATAAGGTCAGTGCATATTTGGAGCTCAGCGCGAACATGATCTCGCGCTGTAAACGAGCAAAAACTGCTGAATTTGAAATAATTTTGCGCAACCGTGCCGGGATCTCGTATTCAACTAGCCCGTCGTTTCGCACTGTTTCCACGTTACCACCCAACAACTGAACCCGCTCGATCGCAGGTTCGCCATCCCATACGACCTCCACTTTCACAATCGCGGACATCAGCCGCTCAATCGACTCCCCTACCCTGTCGTTCGAGTTATGCGACCCACGCAGCATGGATTTCTGGATCACATGGCTGACAGGCTTGTCGATCGCATCCCAAGCGTTTTCCAAAAGCTGATTGTAGATTCGCCGGTCATTCAAAGTCAGCGGTGTAACCTCAACCACATCCACCAACTCGCCAGGCTTGATCAGGCTCTCCGAGTTTGGCCGTGCGTCTAAAGTACGATATGATTTTTTTGACACGCTCTGCCCAACATATAATTCTTACTTTTGTATGGTTTATAATGTAAGCATAGCCATCACCAGTGCCTCGGTCCAGCACCCAATCTGTAATTTTTTAAATCAGAATCGAGCGAGACTAGATTCAGCGGAATCCCACTAACCCTAATAAAACAAAGGTTTTTCGATTCACCTCTTCCATCCCCAAAAGTAGGAATTAGGTTCATCCCGAAATGTAAGTTTTAGCCATCCGAAACGTAAGGCAAAGCATTCCAATTCGTAAGAGTTTACGCCCGATATGTAAGAGCGTAGTCTTACAAAATATTATTTTTATTACATAATTGCCTATATGAACATTGAATCCATGAATACTGAACAAGATTGATTTTTATTTTTGGACTAAAGGGGGATTGGTACCTGCGGCATCACCGAACATCAAATGCATCCGCATTGCACATTCTATGCTTGAACGGAGCTACCAATGACTTTCGATTGACCTCAAATTCCACTACTATAGCCGTTACCTTCGTTTTTCCCGTTTTTTCTACAACAAGTCTGAAAAACCGCACTTGAGCCGATTCACCAATCCGGGCATGCTTCACGAAAGGCAGATTTCTACAGGACAAAGCCCATGACCACCTCACCCTTGCCCATCGTTGGGCTGGAAGAGATAGAGCAACTAACCGATCGTGCCAGTACCGTGATGGAGCGATTGCGTGACAGGGTATTTTCCCCCGACACAGGAAAAACGCTAAACTTAAACTTCAATGTTCGTTCCGCCGCCGAAATGGTAGGTCGATCAGAGAAGTTGATCCGTGATGCTGAAGCGGACGGCCGTTTGCCTGAACCCGAAAAAGATCCGGTCACTGGAAGAAGGACCGGGTACTCGCTGTCTGACGTAAATCGGATGCGAGAAGTGTTTGGTACCTTACCTCACCGCGCAACAGACGATCCGACACTGGTTTTGTCAATTCAGTCATTCAAGGGTGGCGTTGGGAAATCGACTGTAACAACCCACCTTGCCCAATTCCTCGCGCTCAAAGGCTATAGAGTTTGCGTTATCGATTGCGACAGCCAAGCTTCAACGACCTCGATCTTCGGCCTTAATCCTGACATTGACGTGGATGAGACTGAAGATACGCTTTACCCATTCTTTCAGCATGGTGGTCCGCAGACACTTCACTATGCTTTACGCGCTACGTATTGGCCTGGCATTGCGCTCATCCCTGCAAACCTCGGTCTCTATGACGCTGAGTATGAATTCGCAGCTCGAATGGCCAGGGATCAAGTTTTCGTGTTGGACCGTTTGCGAGATGGGATCAGCACCATAGCCGATCAATTCGACGTAATCCTTCTGGACCCGCCGCCTGCGCTAGGAATGATTTCTCTTTCAGTGCTTCGAGCAGCGAACGCGATGGTGATCCCTGCCCCGCCGAATAATATCGACTTTGGATCCACTGCCCATTTTCTCAAGATGATGGGCGCAACGTTGAACGAACTGGCTCAACATGGCGGAGCTCGTGATTATTCATTCGTCAAAATTCTCGCCACCAAGATGAACGACAACAAATCTGCCCATGCAGCCATCAAACGGATGATGGACGCGGTGTTTCCACAAGACATGTTGGCCAGTGTTCTAAAGGACAGTGCCGAAATTGATAACGCTACGGCTAACTTAGGTACGGTGTACGAGATTACCGGGCCTGCAGCACGCACAGAAACCCACAAACGCTGCCGGGCATACCTGGACGCGGTGGGGCGCGAGGTTGAGGTTTTGATGCGCAAAACCTGGCCCAGCCACCATGCAGCATTGCGCAAGGAGGGAGTGTTATGAGCAAGAAACATGACGCAATTTTCGATGACGTACTAAGCGGACTCGATAGTGGCGCTGCCCCCAAAGCAGAACGCGCTGGCGCTCGATTTCTAAACCGCTCTAACAGGGTTGCGGAACGGTTGTCGGGAGATATCGAGGAAAAGTCCCTGAGGTGGGTCGATCCTGGAGAGTGCCGTATGTGGGAGCGACATAACCGTGCGTATGACCTGCTGTCGGAGGACAACTGTCGAGATCTGATCGACGGAATCCGCAGTCAGGGTCGGCAAGAGTTTCCGGCTATCGTGCGCAAGACAGGCGATTCAAATCAGCCATATGAAGTAATCTGCGGTGCAAGGCGACATTTTGCAATTAGCTGGCTGCGCGCCAATAACTACCCACAGTTTCGCTACTTGGTAGATGTTCGGGAGTTGACTGATGAGGAAGCTTTCAGACTGGGCGACATCGAGAACCGTGATAGAGAAGATATCTCTGACTATGAGCGCGCTCGTGACTATGCAGACGCTGTAGCTCGCTACTACGGTGGAAAGCAAAAAGCGATGGCCGCACGGCTGGAAGTCAGTGAAGCTTGGCTTTCACGTTACCTTCAATTAGCCAAACTGCCGAACGAGATCGTTGCGGCATTCCCTTCGATCCGAGAAATCAAAGAACTGCACGCTCGTACGTTGAAGCCGTTTCTGGGTCGGCCCGAAGATCTTGAGAAGCTGTTGGAAACAGCACATCAGATGGCGACGGATGGGGTCAATCGTGACGGCGCGCAGGTTATGAATGTGTTCAAGGCAGCGCTGAGACCTCCTGCTGCGGCAACAGCGAACTCGGTGATCCTTCAATCGTCACCCGAAAAGTCTGCGATGACATACAAGCGCAAAGGTAAAAAGATCGTGTTGGAGTTTCCGATTGACGCGAGCAAAGATGATCTGCACGAAGCCTTTGCGATCTTTGTAGACAGGCATTTTGCCACAAATCGAGACTGATCTACTTTAGCGACATGGGAAATTGCCAATTGGCAATTTCCTCACGACGTCAACCGTTCCAAAAAATTGCCAATTGGCAATTTTGGCAACCTCTTCACTCAAACAACGTTTTAAGCACTCGCAGGAGCTGCATCTTTGCCAGTGCCATCGAACCAATTACTTCGGCCGTTGGAGAGACTTTCATCCGCGACAAGTTCAATGGCTGAAGGTTGGATTTCGACCTGCGTAGCTTGATTGGGAGCCAGATGAGCAGCCACGCTAATAAAGTAAATCCTACTTGTACTCAGTCGAATTTTTGCCAGCGGCCCTTCGAATCCAGACCTGTTAGTAGGAGTAGGGTGGTCTCAATTTGCCCGCATGGTTAGTTGAGAGCATGGGCAGATGGGTGGATCATGCCGCAATACTGCGTCATCTAAACTCAAGCGATACTGAATAATTTATATGGGCCTTCCGCATTCTCACGGCACCGGTTGCTTCTTGGCAAACAGCTACCCCAACAAATCCGTTGCCGGGTTTTCTGCGATGTCAACGTCGTCATAGTATTTCTGTGCCTGCGCCATGGAGCGATGCAGAGATAAGCGCATGGCGGCCTGGATCGGGGCGCCATCGAGAGCGGCTTGCGTCAGAAACCCGGACCGCAGCCCGTGGGGCGAGGCAAACCCCTCGGGCAGGTTCGCCAGTTTCAACCGACGCTTTACAATCTGCGCAATGGCATCCGGGCTGAGGCGGCGTTTCAGCACCCGGTCCGCCTTAGAGATCGGGCGGAAGAGGGGGCCATCGCTGATCCCGCCCACCTCGATCCAATGCACCAAGGCTTGCGCGGCGCGGCCCTTGAGCACCAAGCGCGGGGTTTCGCCCTTGCTCGTGGTCTTAGTCTCCAGCAGCGAGAGCCAGACCAGGCCTTCTTTTTCAAACGCCTTCAGGCTGACATCCTCGCGCATCAACCCGGAGAGTTCCGACCGCCGTCGGCCACCCGAGGCCCAGCCCAGCATCAGGATCGCCCGGTCACGGCAATCCCGCCGGGACCCCCGACAGGTGGTCAGCAACTGTTCCAGCACGTCCCGGGTGATCGGGTGCTGCGATTTTGGCGCAGTGGGCCGGGCTGCAGCCCGGCGCGCCTTGGCACGGGCCTGCTTCACCTGCGGTGCACCGAAAGGACTGGTCAGGTTCTTCATTCGATGAAAGGCAAGCCAGGAGGCGATGCGCCTGTCCAGCGTCGATGGGGCCGGGCAGGCGAGGGACTTGCGCAGTCCCTGAGCAATCAGCGCTTCTGCGGTTTCACGCGCCACATCCGTTTCTGGTGCGTCATTCAGGTCGCGGGCGTGATCGAGAATGAAGGCGAGGGCGGTGGCCTCAGATTCCGGCCAGTCCAGTGTCGCTGCAAACCGCGCGGACTTCCAGGCGGTGACATAAAGCAGATCCCGTTCATATGCCCGCAGCGTGTTTTCCGGTGTGCCGCGCACATAAAGATCAGTGAGCGCCTCCTGATCAGCGGCGGAGAGGGCAGGGGCGGCGGCGGAGAGGGCAGGGGCGGCGGCGGGGAGGTATGGGGCAGGGGGCTTCATATACCCACTCTGCGCGCATTTCTCGGCAAAATCAATCAAACATGATAAGGGGTACTTATCACGTTTGATTAAGAATTGATGATGTGACTAAAGTAAAGCTCGAAAAGAAACTTTTTTGCGCATAAAAAGGGAAGGGGCCTGTAAACGCTAACAAGCACCTGCAAATGAGCTCAGGTCCAAAAAGTGTTGTGGGACAGTTTATGGATAGTGTGCATTTTTGATGGCGGTAGGTTTGAGCGGTGGCGCTATGGCAACCGGAAATGTGAGAAGAGTGAGCGAAAATGAGTGTAGCTAAGGCGACTGATTTGCAGGGAGCCAAGATAGCCGTCATCTGTAACAACGCGGTTGTGGCCTACCTGAGAGATGATTTGGACCACATTCCTAATCCAAATCAATGGGACCTACCAGGTGGCGTGCGTGAAAATGATGAAACCGCACTGGAATGCGCATTGCGCGAAACAAAGGAGGAATTTGGTATCTGTTTGTCAAAGAGCCCGATTATTTACGAAGCGACATACGTCGCAGAAGCCGCGAGTTTTCTTCCCAGTCGCGAAGTTGCTCTATTCGCAAGCATTGTGTCGGAAGACGTTATTTCGAAGATTAGGTTTGGTGAAGAGGGGCAGTATTGGCGGATGATGTCAATCCACGAATTTGTCATTCGCACCGACACTGTCCCTGAGTTGCAAGCCGCGTTTCGGGTTTTCTGCGAAGGTTGATGGGTGAATGCACACAATTTCTGCGGAAGAATATGACCTCATCTGTTCAAAGAGGTCGAACACAAACAGTCAGCCAGGTCCAAGAGGTAGTAAAATTTGCAATCTCTATCGCAGAGTGCTCGGCTTTTGTTGTCGCAACCAGTGTATCTTCTGCAAATTTTAAACTAGTTCGAAGTCTGAAAATCGCTCCCCTTACTGGTGCTTTTGTTGGCACTTGAACACTTGGTTGAAATTCAACTTGCGCGATGAGCAGAATGGAAGAAAACCAAGAATTGATTCAGGGCACTTTGGGTCGAAACGTTTTATGGACAGGCAAGTTACTTGATGACATCTAGGTCGATTTTCCAATCTTGGCCGACACCGCTCGGCATCGCAGCTAGTTTCGCTATTCTTATTATTATTTCGATTGCAAGTCTTTGGCCATCCGGTGATGTGGTTGATCCGGGTAGCGCAAACAATACTACACATGTAGTAGACAAAATCATGCATTTAGTCGCATACGCGGTGACGATTTTACCATTGGTGGTAGTTAAGCAAAATGTAGGTTTAAGCATTGCGTTGGTAGCTCTAGTTTGGAGCGGCGTAATCGAGCTGTTGCAACCATTTGTAGGGCGATCAGCCAGTACAATCGATTTGTTGTTTAATGCTTTTGGTATAGTCTTGGGTTTAACGGCGGTGAGGCTTCTTAAACTTGCTTTTAAGAACAACTAATCCAATCAAAGCGCGTGATAATCGGAAAGCGGGAGCCCAGTTGTGGCACACCGCTGTGCGGCGTGGCTTTCGGGCGCAGACCCGGAGACCAAATTGAAAATCTATGCGGCCGTAAACTCCAAGGGCGGGGTGGGGAAATCTTCCATGCTCATCGCCTTTGCTTTCGCTTTGCACCATCAGGGCAAACGTGTCCGCATCCTTGATCAGGATTCACAAGGAACACTCTCGGAATGGTTGAATCCGAACAACGGGCTGGAGCCGATCCCTACCGATGAGCTTCTAATCGAGGCCGGGCAATTTGCCGAGGAAGATGCGGAGAATGACAAACTCGCTTATGCCCACATTCTTGAAGCAGAAAAGGCGGGGGGCTTTGACTACCTGCTGATCGACACCAAAGGCGAACCCAGTATGACGGCCGCGATGGCGATGGCTGTTGCCGACATGGTGCTGTGCCCGTCTGATGGATCGTCGGCAGAATACAATCTTATCACAGTGACCTTCAGGATTTATGAAGCTGCGTTGAAGCAAATCGGCAGCAAAGCCGATCCGCATGACAAGTTCCAGATCGTCTTCACCCGACAATCCATCGCGCAGTCAGCCGGTATTCAAAAAGGTAAGCTGGCGCTACAAAAGCGGTTTCGCTGAGTTAGAGATACAGCAGGTAGAGACCTAATCGATCAGGTCGAATGCGCGCCGCATAGCGGGTCGTTTTAGGAAGGCATCTCTACACGAATTACGGTCGACCTAGCCGCCGAGTACCACAAAGAGTAGACGCTATGATTGACGCGACCTATCCAAAGGCACACCATACTGCGACTGATATGGCCGCAAAAAGGGGGCCACCAGATTCGGTAGAGCCAAGGGCAGCTATTTAATCTGTTTGTCAACGCCGGTCAAATATGACAAGCGCAGATATAAGTGGCGAAACCGCACCGAGATCGTGTTTGCTGGTCGGCTCAAGGATTGCGCGCGCGTAGCGACCCGATGTGACCGTTGCCCCGAGGTATTCCTCTCTGCAATCTCCCTAGCAACCGTCAGTTATTGGCTATAGATTCTTACTCTAGGCCACTTGTCGTGTTTTTTTGGTTGCGCTTTCTTGTCATGCTAAATGCCCGCCTAGATCATTTTTCAGTGGTGGCATAACCTGCTTTTGTGGATAAAGCAGAGTTAATCTTGTCTGAAACTGTCTTTTCTAAGTCTTTTTATGCGCGAAACTCTTGTTGTTGATCTGGATCACACGCTTCTGAAAAGCGATGCTCTATTCGAGAGTTTCTGGTCGGCTTTCAGTCGGGACTGGCGCAGTCCATTCCGATCTGTATTGGCGCTGTCGCAAGGTAAAGCAGCCTTGAAGCGGTATCTTGCCCAGGCGGCACAAGTCGATATGACAACGCTTCCCTATGATGCCGAGGTGGTCAATTACATTAAGTCTTGGCGTGAAGCGGGTGGGCGCACGGCCTTGGTCACAGCTTCAGACGACAAAATCGCACAGGAAATTGGGGCGCACCTCAAGCTCTTTGATGAGGTTCATGGATCAGACGGCGTGAAGAACCTCAAAGGGGAGCGCAAGGCACAATTTCTGATCGAGACCTATGGCGAAAAGCAATTTGCTTACATGGGTGACTCCGAAGCTGATCTCGCCGTTTGGAAGCACGCGAAACAGGCAATCACGGTCAACCTGTCCGACACAATGAAGACGCGTGCCACCCAAGTTGCAGGTGAGATCGAGCATCTTGCGACCCATTCGCCAACGATTGCTGCCTATCTCAAAGCCATTCGGCCCCATCAGTGGATGAAGAATGTCTTAGTGTTCCTGCCCATGCTGGCCGCACACCAAATCAATGGGGCCAGTCTTTTTGCCTCATTGCTCGCTTTCATCTCGTTCAGTCTGGTCGCCTCCAGTGTTTATGTGCTGAACGATCTTCTCGATCTCAATGCGGATCGCGCCCATCCGCGCAAGCGCCTTAGGCCCTTTGCCTCTGGCAGCATTCCAATTGCCTCTGGCACATGGATGGCTGCGGGCCTGTTGGGTTTGGGAGCTATGACTGCCGCCGTTCTGGGGCCAGCCTTCTTCGGTGTGATGGTTGGGTACTACGCACTGACCACCGGATATTCGCTATATCTGAAACGGCGCGTCGTAGTTGATATCTGTGTTCTTGCCGGGCTTTATACGGTGCGCCTCGTGGCGGGTGCGGTCGCTACGGATATACCGCTGTCCGTGTGGCTCCTTGCATTTTCGGTCTTCTTTTTCTTGTCCCTTGCGGCGGTCAAGCGCCAGGCAGAGCTGGTCGATAACGTTAAGCAAGGCAAGCTCAAAACCTCAGGTCGCGGTTATCATGTGGACGATCTGCCAATCATTTCGATGGTTTCCATCAGTGCCGGATATGTCGCTGTTTTGGTGATGGCACTTTATGTGAGCTCCCCAGCCGTTATGCAACTCTATGCACACCCCGAGGCGTTGTGGGGCGTATGCGCCATCCTGATTTATTGGATCACGCGCACTGTCATGCTCGCGCATCGCGGGGCGATGCATGACGATCCGGTTGTCTATGCGGCAAAGGATCGGGTCAGCCAGGTATGTTTCTTGTTCATACTTGCTTTTGTTGTGGCAGGAGCTGCGCTGTGACCCTGCGAGTATTGATTTTCAGATATGCTGCATTCGCGATGATGGCTACCATCGCGAATTTGGGTGTCCAGCGATTGGTGCTGACCCAAGGTAGTGATGGGATGACTTTTGCTTTGGCCATAGGGGCTGGAACCTTGGTTGGCTTGGTCATCAAGTACATCCTCGACAAGAGGTGGATATTCTACGATCTCGGCACTGGCGTGAGGGCCCACGGGCAGAAATTCTCGCTCTACACCGCCATGGGATTAATTACGACAATGATCTTCTGGGGTACTGAGACTGCCTTCTGGCTGATCTGGCAAACGGATATCATGCGGGAACTTGGTGCGGTGATTGGTCTGAGCATTGGCTATATCGTCAAATACAACCTAGATCGACTATTTGTATTCACCGACAGTCGTTTGGAGGTGCCGACATGATGTTGTCAGGATGGGGGCGCTATCCGATACTAGAGGCCAGTGTGCATGCACCGCGCAGCATTGCTGCGCTTCAGGACGTGGTGCGCTCGGAGCCTAGTGTGATCGCGCGCGGCAATGGACGAGCCTACGGCGACAGCGCCATCAACAACGCCGCTACCTTGGAGACGCGGCACCTCAATCGCATGTTGGCATTCGATTCTGACGCCGGTCAGTTGATAGCAGAGCCCGGCGTCTTGCTTGGTGACATCATCACCGCGTTTTTGCCGCGGGGATGGTTTCCCCAGATCACACCTGGTACCAAGTTCGTGACGCTCGGCGGGGCCATCGCAGCGGATGTGCACGGCAAGAACCACCACAAAGATGGCAGCTTCCGCACCTGTGTCGATTGGGTAGACGTTATGGGGGCTGCTGGTGCGATCAAACGCTGCAGTCGCACAGAAAACCCCGTTCTTTTTGAACACACCGTTGGCGGGATGGGTCTCACTGGGATCATCACACAGGCCGCGATCCGGTTGCAGCCTGTCGAAACGGCCTGGATACGGCAAAGCACACACCCAGCGCCGAACCTGAAAGCAGCCATGGGTGTATTTGAGGCTAACCACGACGCCACCTATTCCGTTGCATGGATCGATTGCCTTGCCAGAGGGGCGGATCTGGGTCGCTCCTTGGTCATGCTTGGCGAACATGCCGGCCTGAGTGACCTTTCCGAAATACAGATCAAAGCACCTTTCGAAGTGCCCCAGAAAACAAAGCGCACCGTGCCCTTTGATTTCCCGGGATTCGCTCTAAATCCGATCACAGTACGCGCTTTCAATGCGCTCTATTATTGGGCGGGAGCTCGAAAGACTGGGCCGCAAATTGTCGATTGGGATACGTATTTCTACCCACTCGACGCCATCTTGCAGTGGAACCGCATCTACGGGCGCAAGGGCTTTGCACAATTTCAGTGCGTATTGCCGCTTGATGCTTCTGAAGAAGGTCTGTCAGAACTCCTCAAAGCAATCTCAAAAGCAGGCGCTGGGTCATTTCTAGCAGTCCTGAAACGCTTTGGTGTGCAAGACAGCGTGTTTTCTTTCCCGATGGAAGGCTACACGCTTTGCCTTGATTTCCCGATCAACGCAAAAACGCTCGCACTGCTCAACGAGCTTGACCAGATAACGCTTGAGCATGGCGGGCGCTTCTATCTTGCCAAGGACAGCCGTATGTCCGCCGAAACCTTTGCCGCCTCGGACAAAAGGATCGGAGCATTTCGTACGCAGCGCAAAGATTGCGCCTGGCAAGAAAGTTTTACCTCAGCACAATCAGAAAGGCTCGCCCTATGACGAAGCCCACCGTCCTCATCCTGGGCGCGCGTTCTGACATCGGCAAAGCCACGGCCCATGCCTTTGCCGCCCTTGGCCATCCAATTCAACTTGCTGCACGCAGAGCCAAGACGCTCGAATCCGACCAATCCGACATCGCGCTCCGGCATGGCGTGAACGTCACCCTGCATGAGTTCGACGCGCTAGACATCCAGTCTCATGCCTCGTTCATTGATCAGCTACCAGAGTTGCCGGAAATTGCAGTCTGCGCTGTTGGGTTGATGGGCGAACAGTCAGAAAACGAACATGATTTGGACGCCGCAACCCTCGTGATGCGCAGCAACTACGAGGGACCCGCCAGCATCCTCGCGGTGCTCGCAAACCGCTTCGAAGATCGCGGCCACGGCACTCTCGTCGGCATCAGCTCCGTCGCAGGGGAACGAGGTCGTGCCACAAACTACGTATACGGCTCTGCCAAGGCTGGATTCACAGCGTTTTTATCAGGCCTGCGCAACCGGCTTTCTAAAAAGGGCGTGCATGTCGTAACCGTACTCCCAGGATTCGTCGCCACTCAAATGACCGAAGGCATGGATTTGCCCCCAAAATTGACTGCACAACCGAGAGAAATAGGATTGGCCATTGCTCGCGCGGTCGCGAACAAGCGGGACATCATCTATGTGCGAGCTATCTGGAAAACAATCATGGCAATTATTCGAAGCATACCAGAGAAAAAATTCAAAAAGATGAGTATTTAGCTGAGAAAAAAATAATTCTCAACGATCGCGAGCGAACAAAAGAAAAACTTTCTCGAATATAAAAAAGGAGCATTCAATGCGGGCAATCCAGAACCGGAATAGTATTATGAGCTATCTCACAAACGAGATAGTTTTTGTGCCCGTTTTTTTGCTCTGGGGTTTACGTTGTTCTGGAGCACGTTCCAAGTAGGGTATTTCGGAGATGATTTTGAATTTTTGCGCCTAGAAGGCCCTTGGTGGCGTACATTTTCGGAAGCAAACAGGACGGGATTCCTGCGCCCCATAGAATCTTTTGTAATCTATATATCGCAATCAATCTGGGGAGATGATCCTCTCTTTCTGCATATCTTTAATCTTCTTGGCCACATACTTTATTCAATTACTACTTTTTACTTTTGCCTAATACTTACAGACAATCGAGAAGCATCTCTCATTGCCGCTTTTTTTTACGCTTATCTGCCAAGCTGCGGTCTACCCGCTCGGAAATATTGATACAATTTCGCAAGTTTTTGCGAGTCTTTTCGGCCTACTTTCAATCGTTCTGGTTTGCCTGGCGATCCAGAGCTCCGATACTGCCAAAGCTTATTCTCTCAGTTTGGTTGCATTTCTTTTTTCGATATTGAGTAAAGAAGGTGGCGTCGGATATGTCCCTGCTCTTTTTTTAGTCGTTGTATATCAAGTTAGGCGCGATCCAAGCGGGACTAATCGCCAAAAGATGACTAACGTTTTTAAAATATTCTTGCCGTTTCTTTTGGTCTTTCTTGCCTATTTTTTCTTTTACCGAGCGAACGCCGTCGGTGAAATTTCTTCAGATCGATATTCTCTTTCAATTGGATTGAATATCATTAAAAATATTGGCTTAGTCACTGCGGGATTGTTCTTTCCATTTTCTAAGTTTGATATAGTTCTTGCATTGCATAGACAGGACTACTTAGAAGTCGCGTTTTTTGTTTTTCTTTCGTTTTCTTTCTGGATTGCCATCTATGTTGGTGTTCGAGAATTTACGAGAAATCGCGGGTGGGTATTACCGCTTCTTTTCTTGCTACTAGCCTATATCGCCTTAAGTCCCACCTTGCTTACACAAAAAGTTGGCGAGCTATATTTGTACTCATCTCTTCCATTTCTATTTGCATTTATTGGGATAGGACTTTGGCATCTCTGTTCTGACGTCAGGTTTATAGACGTGCCGTAGCCCTTACAGCTGGTCTCATGCTTGTCATCGTGAATGTCACCGCCATCAAATCAAAGGCGAACTATATGGTCAAGGAGAGCACAACATCGACAGCCTTTTATACAGGGATTGAAAACAACCTTTCCATGTACTCTCACGTAAAGGAAATTTTTATCCTAGACAAAACAAATGACGTTGAACCCTATTATTCCGCATTCAGCCGCCCAACGCGCAGCATGATCGGAAACGCGCAAAACTTTTTGGCATCTCAATATCTCGGATTGCCCAGCATCCATTTAATCAGCACCGCGGATTTTAAATCTGGTCAACCTGAATATGCGTCTTCGGTTGTCTTGACCTTAACACCTAACATGCTGCTTGAGTGCAGCGACCCTGTTTCAGAGGTAGATTGCAAGGTTCTGTCCCAGGTGCCTTGGGACTGGTATATAAAATCAAATGACTAAAGCGCGCCGCCCAAAACCAGAATCGCGGGAATTCCCAACAAGCTGATTTTGTGATTCACCCTGATTGGGAGGATGGATCATGTCAGCACCTTTGCCGGAAGCCCTTCGGGCGCGGTTTCAGAGATTGATTGAGGAAGGGTTAAGCGGACGGGCGGCGGCCTTGCGATTGAAGCTTTCGCTAGCCACGGGAGCCCGATGGGCATTGCGATCCGACAGAAAGGTCGGGCGGAGGCAGCGCCTCAGGGGCGACCGAAAGGTAGGGGCAAGCTTGACCCGCACCGACACACGAATGCGCAGGGGCAAGAGATGAGGAAGGCCATCAACGAGCATGTGTGTTTGGTGCGAGAAATAGAGCAACTATAAGATAGCGGCGGTTATCGGCAATAGGGTCCGCTGCGTCGATGTGTCGTATCAAAGTGGAAGTGCCCTTTGTGAAATCGGTCGGCATCGGGCCCGAGTACCGTACCGAACAATCCGCAAGCGCCGGCGTGAAGTTCGCGCATAACTGTGCTTGTCTCTTTGTTCGTCCATCCTTCTTGAACAGTAATCACAGTGCCATCCATGAGTATGAATGACGATATGTCTATGGCACGCCCGTAAGCATGTGCCGAAAGACGAGCACCAGGTTGATTGTTTTGGGTTTTGCAAGCGTAGTGGCCGGATAAACGCAGGCCCTTCAGTCCACCTCCCTGATCCGCAAAGGCCGGTTTTGCTGTATTCTCCAACCATGTCTTCAAGGTAACGGCGGTCTCGCAATCCATTAGCGCCAACTGGCTGAGCAAGATTTCAGACACAATGCGGATGCGAACAGGTTCGGCAATGCCGCATCCCCGAAGTCGCCCTTTAATCGGCTTGCGGTTTTCACCGATGATGGTCCAATCGCCACAAACTACTCCACGTTCGCGCATCTTTTTGCGTCCAACTTCGAATTGGCGAAACTTGCATGGCCGTAAGCGTGGCCTTGGAGAAATTGTTAAATCTCGTTTCGGGTTGGCAGCTATGGCCCCTTCCTCGGAGTTCATTTCAGGATCTTTTGGTAGTTCGTACTCTACTACCTCTTGCAGTCGCCCATTCGCGCCTTCCTCGCAGTCGGGAGCCGCGTTCGCGATACTTGCGCAAAAGATAAACAATGGAAAAAATACCCGCATTGACCAGCAATATACCTTTTGAGCCCGAAAAAACGCCCTGCTGCAAGTTTCTGAAGATTGACGGTATCCGACAATAATATGTGCGAGTCCGTTCGGACTCTTGAGCAGCCTGATCTGGCTGATCCAAATTGATTGTTAGTGCATGATTGGCCTCAGTTCCATCGAGATGATGGTTTCTGGGGCTGGTGGATGATAACCCAAAGCACTATGCGGTCTCTTCTTATTGTAGTGTTTCCTCCATTGTTCGATCAGAATTTGAACCTCGCGCAAGCTGTAGAAGATCTCGCCGTTGAGCAGTTCATCCCTCATCCTCCCGTTGAAGCTTTCGCAATATCCGTTTTTCCAAGGTGATCTTAGCTGTCACTGTACCCTTAATTACTGGGCGCTGGCTCAAAAAGGTTTTTTAAATCAGTGCCTTATTGTGCCTTTAATTTCTGGACTGTATCACGAATTACCGGATTTCACTCTCATTTCCACTCTCTGATGGTTACGATGAGCCTGAAATCCTCCGCTACGCAATCAACCTATTCTGTTCCATGGATGCTGATGGCCTACACTAGGCGACCTGTGGATATCCTGAAATTAAGGGAACCGTGACAGCTTAGTCCCGACACAAGTCCTGAGTTGGTTATTATCGACTTCAATTTTTGTAAAAGAAACCTAAGCTGCATGGGTACGATAGTAGGCATTGGGCTCGTTCAGAGCATGAAAAAAGATACGTTTTCAACCGATTGATCTTGTCGCAGACACTGCTTACTTGGCGTGCAGAATCTGAGCACTTTCATTGCGATGGATTGGAGCAAAAGATGTTGAAAGCCTGGACCGCCAAGCGGCGAGAGAAATATCAAGTATCTCGGCCGATAGAGCCAGAACATCAGTTCTATGCAATCGGTGATATCCACGGTCGTTCCGATCTGTTGGAACGTGTGCTGTTGCAACTGCCTGAGGCCTCCCAGGTTGTTTTCGTCGGGGACTATATCGACCGTGGTGAAGATAGCGCAGGTGTTTTGCGTAGACTTATTGGTCGCCCCAACTCTCATTTTCTCATGGGAAATCACGAGGAGATGCTGTTGGCATTTCTAGAAAATCCACTTGCGAATGGCTCTAGATGGCTGCGCTATGGTGGTTTACAAACATTGGCTAGCTTTGGTGTTTCGAACGTGACGGAAACCTGCGATCCAAACAGACTGGAAGCTGTACGAGATGCTCTTCGCAAAGCGATGGGGCCAGAGCAAATCTTCTGGTTGCGCAACCTGCTCTACCAGTATCAAAACGGCAATGTCACCGTCGTACATGCCGGAGCTGACCCAAAGCAAAAAATCGACCTACAAGACAAACACAATTTTATCTGGGGTCATCATGACTTCGGAAAGGTCATGCGAGAGGACGGTTTATGGATCGTTCATGGTCATACCATCGTTAGTAACCCAGTTGCGGAAAAAGGTATTATCTCGATCGATACTGGTGCCTACGCGACCGGACAGCTTTGCGTTGCCAATATTTTTCATGGTGGTGTCAGTTTCAACGTTGTTGGTTGAGCACTAAAGATTGTGACAGTGAGGCTTCAAAGCCGCCCAGCGTAGCTGCGTTGCTTGAATGAACTAATTACCTTCACCTAGCACCATGGGCCCCTCAGCCCCCGTCATCGCGCAGTTCATCTCATCAAGGTTGCGCTGGTTGATGTATCTTATGCAACTTTGGCAATAGGCATGCAGCTCATGGCCTCAGGATAGACCAAATTCGTCTCTAGGAAGCCGGCTTTGGTTCTTGCGGATAACCCAAGCCGTTTTCGTTTAGCCGTGGGCTTTCTCTTTGCTTGCCTGCATCGCCAGCTCGTCGCGCCGCCAAGCCCCCATGATCAGCTTTTTGACCCCTGCATAGGTTTCGTCAAAGGTTTGACGTCCCTTTGCATAGGTCTCGCGATTAAAATCACGGTAATCGGCCTCGTAGACGGCGGATACTTGCTCGCTTGCCTGGCCGATGAGAGCGGTAAAATCCTGGCGATAGGGTGAAAGCGCCGTACCAAGGTAGGCTTGCATAAGAGCCGAGAACTCCGCCTGCTGTGCCCCATCGTAGCGAGTAACCACTGCGCGCACCGCGTCCCATTCGAAACGGAGTCCCGTATGTCCAAGCGCACGAGCCGCAATATTCTCCTCCTCTTCGATGCTGGTAAAGGTTGCGTGCAGCATATCAAAGAACCGTCCAGTACTCTGGAACTCGAGAAAAGAGGCCCCTGTCGGCACCAGCAAGATATCGGCGGCGGCCAGAGCGTTGATCGTGAGATACCCAAGGGCAGGAGGCGTATCGAGTACCACCAGATCATAGCTGTCCAGCGCCCCGTCGGCCTGCAGGCGCTCTGAGAGCGCATGCCAGAGCTTCCATGATCGGGCCTGCATGCGCCATGCGGGCACCTGAAACTCTGCCCAGTAGAGATCGAGCTGAGCGCCCAGCAGGTCGATGTTGGGCCAGTGGGTACTCTGCACCAGATCTTGAACGCGCCTCTCCATGGCCTGCGCCACCGTGTCATCGAGGGGTAAGGGATTTTCTCCGCGATCAAGACGTCTCTGGTTTTCGCGCCGCAAATGTTCTCCGTAGTGACGAGCCAGCACCGGAAAGACGGTGTGCCACTCATCCGCGACGCGACCACCAAAAATCGAGGTCATCGACCCCTGGCTGTCAAGGTCCACCACCAGAACCTTGTAGCCATCCAGAGCGGCGGACATGGCTAGATGTGCTGCCGTAGAAGTCTTGCCCACACCACCCTTAAAGTTGGCAACCGAAACGATCTTGGACGGCAATCCCTTGGGGTGGTAGGGCAAGTAGCCACGGGTCTTGACCCCTTCGGAGGCAAAATGTGCACGCAGGCGTAGCACTTCATCGAGGGTGAACCATTTAGCTCCGCCTTCGGATTCCGTCCACCCCTGCGGCAGATCTGGATTCTGACGCAGCACCCGGCGAAGATGGGCGGGTGCCACGGGAATGAGATATTTTGTAATTTCCCAGGTGGAGAACCGACGTAAGGTTTTCCGTTTTGTTTCACCCAGGCCGCGTGCGGTGAGGTCATCTCTCCCGCGCCTGCAGGCTTTTGCAATGGTTGCAATGCTTTCAGTGGTTAAAGGATGTCCAAGCGCTTCTAACGCCTGATCAGGGGAAATTCCGTGATAGGGAACGGGGCTGTCGCTGCTCATCGATACTTCCATGTTATGCGTTTCCTTCAATGTAACACAAAAGATATAACATGGAAGTTTTACCCACTTCTTCGCTTATTTTTCTAAGAAAATAAAGGTTTTGTGGAGGCGATACGGTTTTTTTGGTGTGCTGAAGCTACAAATCTCTCGTTAATATTCTGTTATATTTAGTTAAGGAAAATGGGTTTCTCTTAAGCTACTGATTTAGAAAGAAATTCAATCTTCGACTAAAGTTCAACCGACTCCGAAAACCCGAAAGACTGACTCCAATCCCCCGAAAGACCGACTCTGATCCCCCGATCTTTGCGTGAAACCCACTAGGCGGGGCGACGACCTGTGGATAAGTTGGGTGTCACTAAAACCACGAATCCCCAGAAGGGGACGTCAGAAACTTGATCCTGAACATGGGTCGTGAGGCAGATGAGTAAAAAATATGACATCCGCAGCAGTGGGCGATTTTTTTGTATGCGATTTTTTTGGGGCCAGTCCGAAACACGATCTGGCCTCGCTGGAGCATCCACTTTTTTCGCTGTCGACCCGTCCCGACCGTCGTATCCTTAATTATGTCCATAACGATGTGACGGTGACGGTGACACCTTCGGTTCGGGGGCGTGCCACGATCTTTGATGCGGATATCTTAATCTTTTGCATCAGCCAGCTGATGGCGGCGCTCAATGCGGGGAAATCGGTGTCTAGACGGCTGACACTGACGGCGCATGACCTGATGCTTGCGACTGGGCGGGAGACCAGCGGCGATGCCTACAGGCGTCTCAAAGAGGCCTTTGAGCGGCTCGCGGGTACCCGTATCACCACGAACATCCGCACAGGCGACACCGAGGTTACGACGGGTTTCGGTCTCATCGAAAGCTGGGAAATCGTGCGCAAGACCCGGGCCGGGCGGATGGTAGCGGTCTCCGTCACACTGTCCGAATGGATTTTTCGAGCGGTCAAGGCGCGTTCTGTGCTGACCCTCAGCCGCGCGTATTTCGGGTTGCGCAAACCGTTGGAGCGGCGACTTTATGCACTAGCACGCAAGCATTGCGGACAGCAGCAGAGCTGGCGCGTCTCGGTGGAGGTGCTCTTGAAAAAGTCGGGCTCTGTCAGCCCTCGCCGCGTCTTTCGCGCCATGCTGCGTGATATTATTTCCCGCGACAGCTTGCCCGAGTATCAGCTTACGGAAGAGCAAGGTGACATCATCGCTGTTTCGCGCCGCGACATGGTGATAGACGACGGGCGGGGCCTTATGCTGGCGCCGGAGACGCTTGACGAAGCTCGCAAGCTGGTGCCCGGCGCTGACGTCTATGCACTGGAGGCGGAATGGCGGTATTTCGCAGCACGCCGCCCACCAAGATATGCAGATGCAGCTTTCTTAGGCTGGTTGCGCAAAAAGGATATTTAACCGAAGCTTTGCGACTTATGGTGTTCTTTCCAAGTGTGTTCAGCATTGGCCGAGCAGTTGGGAAGGTGCTTTTAGCTAGTTTGAAAGTTTTGCATCGTTCGTTTAGGTGCCTCTGATTTGAGGTTTCTCCAATGGTGTTCCGTTAACGGTGGCCGCATTGTTTAAGGTCTGGTGTGGACGTGTCGCGGTTTGATGCCGCCCCTTTGATAGCAGCTACTGTAGCAAAAGAGACGAACTATGGAACTAAAACGGAAGGACGAATTCCGGACTGATACGGGCCTCCAACCTTTGAGCCCGGGGGGGCCGACGCTCGGCAGTTGATCTGGTCTCTAGTGATCAGTGCCAGAGGTATTTATCACCGTAGTCAAGCGGAAAACTGCCATTTAGTGTCATTGACTTAATTGAGGATCAAAAAGACCAAAAAATATCATACAACTTCAGATGAGGCAGAATTTGCGTACAAAAAAGGTCCGTGATCATGGCAGCGCTTCTAACTGGAGCAGTAGTAGGCTGGATAGCAAGCTTCGCTCTGTGGTTCGCTTACTCGTTTAGCTTTTTTCCGGGTCTTTTATTGGGTGCTGCGTTTGGCACGGTTGTGATATTTCTTATTCTACTGGTGCAATCGATACCTGGGCTTTTTGGTAAACGCTCGAAAACGGAACAACATGCCAACTCGAGGTATACCGCAGTCTAACTCGTCCGTCGGATTGACAACGACCATCTACCACCTGTTGCCGGTGAAAGATTCGGGCGTAACGCGCGGACAGTACTCCTTGGACGCATCGCGCCACCGTAAGCCATTGCAATTGATGAAGATAATCCCGTTCAATACATGCCTGTCATCAACATGAGGCTTGCCATAGGGCTTGGGAAAAAGGGCTCCAGACGAGCCATCTGCTCGTTGTTCAGCCAGAATAGATCAGACAAGCTACCGCTCCGTTTTGCGCAGCCCAGTGGGAATCAATTGGTCCTGAGCCTAGCAGTAGTCATCTACTGATTGTGAAACCTGACCTTTAAAAATTGTACAAGTCCGGATGGGGCAGAATTTTAGCGCAAAAGGGTGAGTGATCAGAGTACGGCGATGATCGGCCGGCTTGTGGTCGTTCGGGTGTCAGTTTTCCCGCCCCTAACAATTCTCAGCCGCGCACTCTTCTAGTGAAGTGTTGCACTCTTGCGGAGTGCTGCTCGCGTGTGTCTGACACTGGAAAGCCAAAATTTCGCCCATCAAGAGACAATAAGAACACGCATTGTGTTTGTGGGCGGGAGATTAGAGTGCAGGTGTGAGAAAAATTGCAG
>NZ_JBQFNI010000011.1:0-55689 GCF_056532525.1 Ruegeria sp. I3
GGTCAGGATACCCCGGCCCGTCGTCAAGGCCTTTGGCAAGACCTTCCCTCCCGTTGGGCGCGGCAGCGGGCAAGGCGCGCTGCCGGTCCCAAAGCCGCTCAGGGGTATCGGCGTCAGCCGATGGCCCGTGGCGGGTGCGGGAGCATTTGGACAAGGTGCCCGTGTGCTAGTTGGTCAGTCTTCTTCGAACGGGTCCCATTCGTCTTCAACCTCGGGCAGGGCTTCGGTTTCGACCTGAGCGGCGCGTTGTTCTGCGGTTTCGATGCTCTTGATCCGCGCTTTCGGGAAATGAGTCAGCACTGCTTGCACCAGAGGATGCTGTTCAGCCTCGGCCTTCAGTGCCAAGTCTGCAGCGTCCCGTACCTCGGCAATCGTCGGTGCGTTGCCCTCAGCGACAATAGAAACGGCCCACCGGTTGCCTGTCCAACGCTGCAGCGACGCGCCCAATCGTTGTGACAGGTCGGTCGGGGCGTTGTCGGTTGGGGCGAACTCGATCCTGCCCGGTTGGTAGGATACCAGACGCACGCCGTTTTCGACCTCGACCAACAACTTCACGTCCCGGTTGGCTCGGATCAGTTCAACCACATGTTCAAATGTTGGATAGCGTGCCAGCGCTGCCTGCACATCTTGGGCCAGCGCGGCTGTTGGCCCGCCTGCGTTGCCGCCGATTCCCGATGCGGCATAGGCCGGTCGGGCCACAGCCTGTGGCGCGGAAAGAGCATGTCCAGGCGCACCGATTCCCTTGCCGGGGCCACCATTGGGCGGCGGAGGCGTATCTTGCAGACGCTTGATCAGCTCCTCCGGGCTAGGCAAGTCGGCCACATGGGTCAGGCGGATCACGGCCATTTCCGCAGCCATCATTGCGTTGGGTGCGGCGGAAACTTCCTCAAGCGCTTTCAGCAGCATTTGCCACATGCGTGTAAGGACTCGCATGGGCAGAGCCTCGGCCATTTGTTGACCTCGGGCGCGTTCGTCGGGGGAAACGGTGGGATCTTCGGCGGCATCCGGGGTGATCTTGACCACCGAAACCCAATGCGTGATTTCAGCCAGATCGCGTAAGACGGCGAGTGGATCAGCCCCTTCGGCATATTGCCCGCTCAGCTCGGTCAACGCGCCTGCAGCATCGCCGCGCAGGATCATATCCATCAGATCCAGCACCCGGCCCCGATCGGCCAGCCCCAGCATCGCGCGCACCTGATCCGCGCTGGTTTCACCGGCCCCGTGCGAGATCGCCTGATCCAGCAGTGAGGTCGCATCGCGCGCTGATCCTTCGGCGGCCCGGGTGATCAACGATAACGCATCCTCGGCAATCTGTGCCCCTTCGGCACCTGCAATTTTGCGAAGCAGTCCGATCATATCCTCCGGCTCGATCCGGCGCAGATCAAAGCGCTGGCAACGGGACAAGACGGTCACCGGGACCTTGCGAATCTCGGTGGTGGCAAAGATGAACTTCACGTGTTCGGGGGGTTCTTCCAGCGTCTTGAGCAGCGCGTTGAAAGCGCTGGTCGACAGCATGTGAACCTCGTCGATGATATAGATCTTGTAGCGCGCGGACGCAGCGCGATAGCGGACGCTGTCGATGATCTCGCGGATGTCATTGACACCGGTGCGGCTGGCGGCGTCCATCTCCATCACATCGACATGGCGGCCCTCCATGATGGCTACGCAGTGTTCACATTGACCGCAGGGTTCGGTGGTAGGGCCGCCGCTGCCATCGGGACCGATGCAGTTCATACCCTTGGCTATGATCCGAGCGGTCGTCGTCTTGCCGGTACCGCGGATGCCGGTCATGATGAAGGCCTGCGCGATCCGGTCCGCCTCGAAGGCGTTTTTCAGAGTGCGCACCATGGCGTCCTGACCGACTAGATCGGCAAAGGTTTCGGGGCGGTATTTGCGGGCAAGAACCTGGTAGGCGGGGCTGGGCGTCTCGGTCATGTCTGCTCTGTCGGATTCGCGTTACGCCGCAGCGTAGAGGCCCCCGCCGCCCGCGTCCACAGCCGGCCGGGACGATTTTCATTTTGGAATGCGTGGGTATGCGGCTAAAATCCACTCTATTCTATTTACTGGACCAGTATGTTGTTGGGTGAAGTTTGTTTGGGGGGAGATTATGTCGCAACTGGTGGTTTATGCGTTGCAGGTTGGCGGAGGCACCTTGGCCTTGTCATCGATGCCCGGGCGCGGAGGCACTTATACCGAAGACCTCGATCTTATAGCAGACTGGAAGCCGGGACTTGTGATCTCGATGACGACTGAGGTCGAGATGATTCAGGATGGTGCGCGGAATTTTGGCGCTGATATTCAGGGGCGTGCCAGCAGATGGGTGCATTTGCCGATCGAAGATTTTGGCACGCCACCCAAAGAGATTTTGGACCGCTGGCCCCGCGTTGGCGCGACCGCACGTCAGGCGTTGTCAGGTGGTGGCCGTGTGCTAGTGCATTGCCGTGGTGGCTGTGGCCGATCCGGGATGGTGGTTCTGCGTCTGATGGTTGAATGCGGTGAACGGCCTGAGGCGGCATTGAAGCGATTGCGTACGGTGCGTCCTTGCGCAGTCGAGACAAATGCCCAGATGCTTTGGGCCGTTGAACCGGCCCGTGTTCAAGCCGTTTGACGGCTTAGACACCAACATGTGGCGAGATTTCGCCACCGTTGTGCTGCACCAGAAGCGAAGCCTCAAGCATGGCGCAAGGAGGATTCCTTAGCAGGTCTGCGGGTAGGCTGCGGTACTCGGTTCCGAACATCATGTCTGCGTAGTCATCCAGCCGGCCGGTATCGATTTCAGGATCGGTTCCGCAGAATACACGTATCTGGTCGCATTGGGCGCGAAAGCGGGCGGTGCATCCTTCCGGGCAGTGCGACAGATCTATGGTGCCTTCAATCTCAAACTCAGATTTCGTGACCGGTTTTGTGGCGGACATGGCCTGCGTCAGAGCCCGCGCCATTTGCGCCAGTGCGGGGCAGGTTGCCCCAGTACGTTGGCACACGGTCGCCGCGAATTCGTGCGTTTTAGTCTTCCAGATCATCAATGCGCCCTCCGCGCGCAGGGCGAGGGCGTGGTACAGGTTGGTCCGTGCGGAGCACGATCAAACCCGTCCCGGACACCCCGCCCGAGTTTCGGTTCTACATCCGATGGCAGGTCTCCTGACTTGCGGGTCATCGCTTTGCCGACCTTCCCAGCCTTCGAGGCCAGTGGTATCTCGGCATTGCTCTCCGCTTACAGTTGCGGGGGCAGTCTCGGACTAGGTTCTTTCCGGATTTATCCGGGCAGAACCGCACCGTGTTCCCTTTTCATCCCGGCCCGATTGGGCGCGAGAACCATCGCGACATGGCTAGCGGCTGCGCCGTGCCCGAGTCAAGAAGATTGCGTCAGGCAAGTGACGTATGGTCCAGTCACGTCAACCTTGACTTGAGGCGCTTCGGGTGAACTGATCAGTTCAGTCGGTATTGGAGGGCACCATGTTGGACACGCAGCAGGCGGTTGTGACCGAGGATTTTCAAATCCCGTCCGGCCCGGCAATGTTGTCGGCGCGGCTTTACCGTCCGGTTGCCGACCCCGAAAAGGTGGTCGTCATAAACGGTGCGACTGGGGTGCCGAGGGATTACTATCAGTACTTCGCCCGATGGCTCGCCGAAGAACAGGGCATGGCCTGCCTGACTTACGATTACCGGGATTTTGGTCACTCTTTGGTGGGTTCGCAAAAGCGGTCAAATGTCACCATGGCCGATTGGGCGTTGATCGACATTCCATCCGCCCGGGCCGAGATGCGCCGACGGTTTCCGCAGGCCAAGCTATGGAGCATCGGTCATTCCTTGGGCGGAATGTTTGGCCCGATCCAACCCGATATCGATCAGATTGACAGGATGATCTGTGTCTGTTCGGGTCTGGTAACGCTGGCGGATCACCCTTGGCCTTATCGCGCTTTGGCGGCGTTGTTCTGGTTTGGTCACGCGCCGCTGGTGGTCAAGGCGCTTGGCTACCTGCCCGGACGGTTGGTCGGGTTTGGATCGGACCTGCCTGCCCAAGTCTATTGGCAATGGCGCAAATGGTGCACCGCCCCCAAAAGCTATGTGCCAGAGATCGACACGACACTGCCCGCCGCCCGCTGGGAAGACTTGGGCAAACGTGTCGATCTGTTTACCTTCGCAGATGATGAAATGGTGCCGCCGGATGCTGTCTGGCGTCTTGCCGATCTCTATGGACCCAAAGCCGGGCGCCATCTGCTTGCACCAAGCGAATTCGGAGTATCCAAGATCGGCCATATCGGTGCATTCGCAAGACGGAATGCGGCAGTCTGGCCTAGGCTGATCGCCTGATAGCGCTGGGCACCGGTAGGCCGTTGCCCAGCTTCGTTATAGCCCTTTACGGGATTTTTTCTCGTGCATCACGCTGCGCACCATCTTGCCGAACGCCTTGTCGCGGGCGCGGGCCTGCGCCACCGAAGCGGAATTGTGTTGGTCTTCACGCCGCAGCTTGCGCCAGCGGTCCAGCCGCGCGGGATCAAGCGTACCAGCGTCGATTGCCGCCTGCACCGCACATCCGGGCTCGGTCTCGTGCTGACAATCCGAGAAGCGGCAATTCAGGCTGAGGTCTGAGATGTCCGAGAACACCTCATCCAACCCCTCTTGTGCATCTAGCAGACGTAACGCGCGCATGCCGGGCGTATCGATCAGCCAGCCGCCATTGCGCATGCGATGCAAGGCGCGTGCCGTTGTTGTGTGCCTGCCGCGCGCATCGTCTTCGCGAATACCTGCGGTGGCCTGATCCTGCCCCGTCATCCCGTTGGCGAGCGTCGTTTTCCCAACGCCGGATGATCCAAGCAAGGTGCTGGTTTGTCCTTTCGGACACCACGACAGAACTTGTTCGAGATCGCCGTGATCCAGCGCGTTGACCGCAAGTACCGTCAGAAACGGGGCGAGCGATTGGGCTTGATCTACATAAAGGCTCGGATTATCGCACATGTCCGATTTGGTCAGAACGACCACCGGATAGCAGCCTGCCTGATGCGCCAGCGCAAGATACCGCTCCAATCGTGGCAGATTAAAATCGGCGTTGCAGGAACTGACGATGAATAGCACGTCTACATTTGCAGCGATCAACTGCGCTGCAGCTCCGGTACCTGCCGCTCGGCGTTGAAGCAGGCTTCGCCGGTCTAGCATACGGCGTATTCGTTTGTTTTCATCCACCAGAACCCAATCTCCGACGGCATATGCACCGGTTGATTGATCCGGAGATAACAAAGGCGATTCACCTTCAGGGCTCAGCCCGATCAGTCGATCCCGGTGTACGGCCGAGATGCGATACGGAAGAAGTGACGGATCAGCCGTATGCTGAGCCGCGAAATGAGAGGACCATCCGAGGTCCGATAAGGAAAGTAACATTGGTCTGCCTGTGATCAGAAACAGCAATCCCGTCGAATGGCAATCGCGCATCCGCCGGCGACGTGTTCAGGCAATCAGTTGATCGGAAAGGATCAGAACCGGTCTGCCCGAAGGGTTTTTGCTACAATCATAAACGCCCTCCTGCGGCTGATAGGTTCTAAGTGAGAGGTTGGACATCGACCCAAGCGGGGCTCGTTGTGGCTGCTTCCTTCCGGACCTGACCAGGTTGGCGAGGCGCTCGCCCGCGCCAACCTCTCAAAGCCGATATAGGTGCATCCCCTGAAAATGGCAACCCGTCAGAAGGCCAGATGAATACGCATGAAACCATCCGCATCGTTGGGCAGAATGCGTGGATGATACTCAGCAAGCTCTGCAACATGGTGTAGCGCGCGCGGCCCCGTTGTCAGGATCGCGCCCTGCCTTTGGTTTGGTACAAAAGAAAAGGGGCGTGGTGCATGCGCGAGTGGGTCGGCGGGCAATGTGCCCGCGACGTATTTGCATAGAATATCCTGTATGCTGATCTGAGGCAGGTCAATCGTACGGGCTTGTCGCGCAATTGGAAAATGACCACCGCCATTGGCCCGGTAGTTATTGGTGGCGACAAGGAAACTCTGGTCAGGCGCAATCTGCCGCCCATCGAATTCCAGGTTGCGAATGCGGGAAAATGCCGGATCAATCACTCGACCGAGCGTATCGAACCGCGCCGGTTGCGAAAGATCGATCTGGTAGGTGACGCCATGCAGGACATCGAAGTTGAAGCCCGTGCGCTGAGGATCGGCAAGATCGATCGGGGCGTCTGAGCCAAGTTGATGGAACAGCCCGGCTGACATCTCAAGCCAGTCCCGAATCTGAGAACCTGAGGCCAGCACCGCGCGCAATTCATTAGGAAAGACACTGAGATCGGCGATATGTCGAACTGAAATCTCGCCTGAGGGGATATCAGTGTAGTACTTGCTTCCTGCGCGCCCGCCGAACTTTGCCGGGGCGGCTGACGATATGATCGGCAAATCTGCCCAGTCGGTATCGACCAAGTGCGGGCGTAGGGCAGCGGCCTGAGCCGCCGCAACCAAGGCCAGGCCGCGATCCGGTACGCAATATGAGAAGTAGCTGTGCAGCGTGTGTGGGATTGTGCCCACTGGCCTGGTCACCCTTTTGCGCGTCGCAGCGTGGCCGATCGCAAACAGCTCTGTGATCCTTTGGCATTCGGGTATTTCTGTACCCGATTGAGCGATTGCCCGTGCTTCGACATGGCTGCCTGTAATGCGCCAATCGCCGGTGGTATCTTTTTGCAGTGTCAGATCAATGATCCCAAGATGAGACCCGGCCCAACCCTGCATGACAACCGGCGTTCCATGGACAAGCCCCCGCGTACTGTCGACGAATGGATAACCATCATGCGCCTTTCCGGGCAGTGTCAGATGGGTGTGGCCTGCGACGACGGCATCAATCAGCGGCATCTCGGCCAGCGGGATGATCGCGTTTTCCATATCCGGCTCGGCCATTGCCGATCCCAGTCCGGTATGCGCAAGGGCGACAATCAGGTCGCAACCTTGCACGCTGAGATCTTCAGCAGCGCGCCGCGCAGCGGCCAGAATGTCTGTTACCACGACCCGGTCCGTTAGCAGATGTGCTTCCCACTGTGCGGTTTGAGAGGGCAAAACAGAAAGAACCCCGATGCGGATTGCGGTGTCCTGTCCATTTAGTCTGACAACCCGATGCAGAATCGTGTGTACATCCCAACCTTGTTCGGTCTGAGTGGTTTGCATATTGCTGCAAATCATTGGGCAGGCGGTTTGGCGAGCGATGCGATTGACGAGTTCCAGCCCAAATCCGAAATCGTGATTACCCAATCCGATCGCGTCATAGTTCAACGTGTTGAACGCGCGTGGCAGGGGATGGGCGTCTGGCACGTGTTCAGCTGCCCAGTTGCCAAATGGCGTTCCCTGCAGGCTATCACCATTGTCAAACAACAGCACAAGGGCGTCGTCGCGTTCAGCCTGTCTGCGCGCCTCGTGAATCAGGCTGGCGGTACGGGTCAAACCAATCGCAGGTTCGGGGCGATCCGAATAGTAATCATATGACGTCAGGTGCATGTGTAGATCGGATGTTGCAAGGATTCGAATCCGTGCGCTATCACCCGCATCTCTTCGTCGTCGCATTAAATGCTTTGATTTCAATATCTTCAACTTCTAGCTGTCAGTGTGCCAACGTTTCCACCATGAGGTCGATTTAATGCAATTTCCGGGGCGATGCTGCGGTCATTCCGCGGCAGGGTCGAAAAATGTTTGGTCGATACCCGTTGCACGATCAGGTAAGACGTGGCAGCCCTTTGCGCGGCAGTCAGGAACGGCAGGCATGAAACGCGCAGAACAGGTGACATTTGGCGGCTCGGCACTGGATCGGGCGGGTTTGCTGCGCGGCGACGCGGACAAACTGGCACAGGTTTATCGTGACCCTTTGGCAACATGTGTGTTGCTGTGGCGCGGCAAAATGTTGGTTGAGGGTGAGGCACTGGACCGGCTCGTCCGGCTTCCGATGACGCACAAGATTCTCGAACAGGGCCCGGGCGGTGTGATCGAGCAACCGATTTTCCTTGGAAAATCCGAGGATGGATCGCCGCTTTTTGCCATGGACATCTCGGGCTGGGCGGCTGAAGGGCTGGATTTATCCGGTGTCGGAGATTTTGTCGACCGCAGCGAACAGCAGCACCCCGATCTGCCCGAGGGGTGTGTCTTTGCCGAGCTGCGCCGCATCATGACACGCCTCAACCCACGAGACGCAGAGATTGCGGCAACCGCCAAGGCGGTGATCGGCTGGCACGAAACGCATCAATTCTGTGCCCGATGTGGTGCCCGCAGCGAGATGTCTCAGGGTGGATGGCAGCGCAGTTGCCCGGCCTGCGGCGGCCAGCATTTCCCGCGCACCGATCCTGTGGTCATCATGTTGATTACCCATGGCAATTCGGTGCTGATGGGGCGCTCTCCGGGCTGGCCTGAAGGCATGTATTCGCTTTTGGCTGGTTTTGTTGAGCCCGGTGAAACGCTGGAAGCCGCTGTGCGGCGCGAAGTGATGGAAGAGGCGGGCGTGCCCGTGGGTGCGGTGAGCTATCTCGCAAGCCAACCCTGGCCCTTTCCCGCATCCCTGATGTTTGGATGCGCAGGCGAGGCGTTATCGCGCGATATCCAGATCGATCCGGTCGAGATCGAGGATGCGATCTGGGTCACCCGGACAGAGATGATGCAGGCCTTCGCTGGGGATCACCCTAAGCTGTTGCCTGCCAGAAAAGGTGCGATTGCGCACTTTTTGTTGCAACACTGGCTTGCAGACACGTTGGACTGACGAGAAACTGAACCCAATCTAGGGCAGAGAAAAGCAAACATGCAGTTTTCAGCGCAGGAAGATATCGATGTCCCAATCGAGACGGTCTTCACCATGGTCTCGGATTTTGAACGCTTCGAACGCAAAGCCTTGCGGCGCGGGGTCGATGTGCGTCGGGTCACGGGGTCGGTTGTGCCGCAGGCCGGAATAACCTGGGAGACCGAATTCAAGATACGTGGCAAGCCACGTCATATCATTATCGAGATGACTGAATGCGACCGCCCGTCCTTGATGCGGTTCCAATCCAGCAGCAAGGGAATGAACGGCGACACGGTGATCGAGCTTTTGGCGCTTTCCCAACGTCGGACACGGCTGCGCGTTGAAACATCGCTGGGTGCGAAAACGCTGCCCGCCCGCCTATTGCTTCAATCCCTGAAGTTAGGGCAATCCCGATTCAGGCGGCAGTTCCAGACCCGTCTCAGCGAATTCGCGCGCGATATGGAGGAACGACACCTCCATGGTGTCTGACTACCGAGAAGTGGATGAACACTTTAACGAGACCGATCATACGCGACGCTGTCGAAGCCGATGCGGATGGCTTGTCCGGTGTGCTAACAGCGCTTGTAGCGGCCGGAAAGCGGACCAAGCCCGCCGACAGCGCCTTTGCACTGACGCATTACATCTGCGACCCTGAGCGGATTCAGTGTAGCCTTGCCGTTGCGCCGGACGGACAGATACTGGGTTTCCAGTCGTTGAAGCTTGCCACCCGAAACAACCCGTATGGCGTTGCGGTCGGGTGGGGCATCATTGGGACGCATATCAAACCGTCCGCTGCGCGATGTGGTATCGGTCGGGCGTTGTTCAAACGTTCTCTTCAAGCCGCTCGGCAGCAGGGATTGCCCGCTATCGATGCTACGATCGGGGCCAATAATTTCGACGGCCTTGGCTATTATGAGGCGATGGGATTCAGAGAGTACCGGCAGATGGATGGCGCGATATGCAAGGTCTTTCGCATGGGGACCGGAGTGACCAACCCGTAGTCCGCCGCACTTTCATGATGTCGCACCGAAGGACTCTAATTACTGTTCTAAGGTGCAAGCGTAGCTGCCCCGCCTATCCAGGCCGTTCCTTTGAAGGGGCGAGCCAATTACCTGCACTATCCACGAGGTTGCGCCGCCGGATAAACGCCGAGGACTTCTACGTTGGTGGTAAAATGCTCAAGCTCATCCATCGCCAGTTGCACATTTCGATCGCCTGGATGACCCACGATATCGGCATAGAACTGGGTCGCGGTGAAGGACCCGTCGACCATATAGCTTTCCAGCTTAGTCATGTTGATTCCGTTGGTGGCAAATCCGCCCATCGCTTTGTACAGCGCCGCCGGGATGTTACGCACCTGAAAGACAAAACTTGTGATCATGCCGTGATCACCACGGCGCGATTCGTCGGCCTCACGAGACATCACCAGAAAACGGGTCGTGTTGTCGCCCTGATCCTCAATGTGACGGGCCAAAACGTTGAGGCCGTAAATCTCACCTGCCAGCTCACTGGCTAACGCTGCGGAGTGTTTGTCGCCGATCTCGGCGACCTCGCGTGCGGCACGAGCATTATCCGGGCTGACCCTGCCACGAATTCCGTGCTGCTTCAGGAAACCTGCGCATTGTGGTAGCAAGACGAGGTGGGAATGCGCCTCAGTGATATCCTCCAGAGTCGCGCCCGGTACGCCCAACAGGTTGATGTGCACGCGCACAAATGCTTCGTCGATGATGTGCAGCCCGCTATGCGGAAGCAGGCGGTGAATATCGGCCACACGACCATAGGTGGTATTTTCCACCGGTAGCATGGCCAGATCAGCCTCACCTGAGCGCACTGATTCGATCACATCTTCGAAAGTGCGGCAGGGCAGGGCGTCCATATCCGGTCGCGCGTTCCGGCAGGCTTCGTGACTGTATGCGCCGGGTTCTCCCTGAAATGCTATGCGATTGGTCATTTGGTCGTTTCCGTGCAACAAGTTCTTGAATTGGGCGTTTAGTCGCGGTGTCTATACCTTGCGTCTTCTCAGGGGAAGCCTTAGACACCCCGCAGACAGCTGAAATGGACACGCGATCAAAATGTTCGACACGATGACAGTTACCAAAGCCGCAGCCGGCTTGTTTGGCACCTTCCTGGTGTTGCTTCTGGCAAAATGGGGGGCGGATGTCCTCTATAGCTCTGACAGCCATCTTGCCGAAGCTGCTTACATTATCGAAACCGAAAGCTCGGGCGAAAGCGCGGACGGCGAAGAAGTAGTCTTTGAAGATATGTTGGCTGCAGCCGATCCGGAAAAAGGCGCGCGCGTATTCCGCAAGTGCACCGCTTGCCACAAACTGGAAGACGGCGCCAATGGTACAGGTCCTTACCTTTACGGTGTCGTAGATCGCCCGGTTGCCTCAGCTAAAGGCTTTACCGGTTATTCGGCCTCGATGCAGGCGCATGGTGGCAACTGGACACCCGAAGCCCTGGACGCGTTCCTGGAACGCCCAAGCGCCTATATCTCGGGCACTTCGATGAGCTTTGCTGGCCTGAAAAAACCACAAGAACGCGCCGATCTGATTGCGTATCTGCAGACCATCGGCAACTGATCTGTTGATCAGATTTGCAGGATTTAAAGCCGCTGCCTTGCGCAGCGGTTTTGTTTTTTGTCTGAGAAGAACTTCACAAAGCGTTCACGCATTCTAAACTTGCAACTGATAGTGCTGGACCTTTAGCTGGCGGGCACGACAATGAAGATGACAGAAATTCAGAGGACGAGCCTGATGAAACCCCTTCTGCCCCAGATGCGCTTTACCGGAATTCACGCTTGGGCTGCGGCTTTGGGGATTTCGGCGACACTGGTTCTGGGCAGCAGCGATCCTGCCCGTGCCAATGAAGAGGGCGTCACGCGCAGCCACGGGTATTCCTATTTCGGAAATCTGGATTATCCGGCCGACTATCCGTACTTGAACTACGTCAACCCAGACGCACCAAAGGGCGGAGAGCTGTCTTTATCGGGCTCAGGTACGTTTGATTCCCTGAACCCTTATTCGCGCAAGGGGCGGGCAGGCGCTTTGACCACGCTTCAATATGACCCGCTGATCGAAAGTACCGCGGACAGTGTCGGGCAGTATTATGGGGTTATTGCGGAAAGTATGGAATATGACGAAGGGCGCAATTATGTGATCTTCAATCTGCGCCCCGAAGCTATGTTCTGGGATGGCACCCCGGTGACTGCCGAAGACGTCGTCTATAGTCATCGTTTGTTCATTGAGCAGGGTTTGCCGTCTTATGCGCAAGCCGTCGGGCGCATGGTTACAGGGGCTGAAGCTCTGGACGACCACACTGTAAAATTTACTTTTAGTCCGGATGTCACTCGGCGCGGGTTGATCGAAACCGTCGGGTCGACCCCGGTATTTTCAAAAGCCTGGTTCGAGGCTGATGAAAGCCGTCGTCTTGACGAACCGCGGCTGGAGGTCGCCGTTGGTTCAGGTCCTTACAAACTGGACAGCTATGACATCAACCGTCGTATCGTCTACAAGCGTCGCGACGATTATTGGGGCAAGGATCTGCCGATCAACATAGGCCGCAACAATTACGACACTATCCGGATCGAGTATTTCGCGGATCAAACCGCAGCCTTCGAAGGGTTCAAGGCGGGCGAATACACGATGCGTATCGAAAGTGACCCCAAGCTCTGGGCCTCTAGTTACGATTTCCCGAAACTCAGCGAAGGGTTTGTCGTGCAGGACGAGATCGTGGATGGTAGCCCACCGACGCCGTCGGGTTTCGTTTTCAATCTGGGCAAGCCTCAATTTGCCGACAAGAATGTGCGTAAAGCGCTGGCGCTGGCGTTCAATTTCGAATGGGCAAATGAATCGCTGATGTTCGGTCTGAACGCACCGCGCAGTTCATTTGTGCAGGGGACACATCTTGAAGCGACAGGCGTGCCGGAGGGTGCCGAACTGGCGTTTCTGGAAACGCTGGGTGACGTGGTTCCGGCCGAGGTGTTCAGCGAGCCTGCGCTTGTCGTCCACGAATCCAATCCAGCTCGGTTGAACGACCGTCGCAATTTGCGGCAAGCCTCGAAACTGCTGGACGAGGCTGGTTGGCCCGTCGGCGACGGCAATCTGCGCCGCAATGCCGATGGGCAGACGCTGAAGGTCAATATTCCGTATGCGTCGAGCATTCCAACCTCGACCGCCACCATGATCGAGACCTATGTGCAGAACCTGCAGTCGATCGGTGTGGATGCTTCGGCCGAGAAGGTAGATCCTTCTCAATTCACCCTGCGGCGGCGTGAGCGTGATTATGATATGGTATATTCGAACCGCTACGGCTCGTTCCTGTCGACCGGCGGGGGTCTCAGTCAGATGTACGGATCGGAAGAAGCCGCGTTTAGCTTGTTCAACCCTGCCGGTCTTGCCAGCCCACTTGTTGACGCTGTGATCGAAGCGTCATTCGACACGACAAATCAGGCGGAACAGGATGCTGCGCTGATGGCGTTGGATCGTGTCTTGCGTTATGAGTTCTTCGTCATTCCCGATGGGTATGTGGCGGATTACTGGACGGCTTATTACGACATGTACGAATACCCTGAAAACCTGCCTCCATTCTCGCTTGGGTATCTCGATCTGTGGTGGATCAACCCCGAGAAAGAGGCTGACCTGAAAGCCAAAGGCGCGCTGCGATAACATGGGCGCCTATATCCTAAGACGCCTGTTGCTGGTCATTCCGACCCTTCTGGGCATCATGATCGTCAACTTCACGCTGGTGCAGTTCGTGCCCGGTGGTCCCATTGAACAGATCATCGCGCAGATCGAAGGGCAGGGCGACGTCTTTGCTGGGTTCGCTGGTGGTGGCGATGCCGGAGCCGGGGCCGAGCCCGCAGGTGGTGCCTTTGATGACAAATACGTCGGTGCGCGTGGCCTTCCGCCCGAATTCATCGCTGAACTGGAAAAAGAGTTTGGCTTCGACAAACCGCCACTGGAACGCTTTCTAGGCATGATGGGCAACTACCTGACGCTGGATTTTGGCGAGAGCTATTTCCGCTCGATCAGTGTGATTGATCTGGTGCTGGAAAAGATGCCGGTGTCTATTTCGCTGGGTCTGTGGTCGACGCTGATCGCCTATCTGGTCTCGATCCCGCTAGGTATCCGCAAGGCGATCAAGGACGGGTCGAGCTTTGATACTTGGACCAGCGGTGCGATCATCGTGGCCTATGCGATCCCCGGTTTCCTGTTTGCCATTCTGCTGCTGGTGTTGTTCGCCGGTGGCTCTTACTGGCAGATTTTCCCGCTACGGGGTTTGACCTCGGACAACTGGGACAGCCTCAGCCTGTTTGGGAAGATTACTGACTATTTCTGGCACATCGCTTTGCCGATAATCGCGCTGACCATCTCGGCCTTTGCAACGCTGACGCTGCTGACCAAGAACTCGTTTCTGGATGAGATCAAGAAGCAGTACGTGATGACCGCTCGCGCCAAGGGTTTGAGTGAAAGCAAGGTGCTGTATGGTCATGTCTTCCGCAACGCGATGCTGATCGTGATTGCAGGTTTCCCTGCTGTATTCATTGGTGTGTTCTTCGGTGGATCGATCATCATCGAAACCATTTTCTCGCTCGATGGTCTTGGGCGTCTGGGCTTTGAGGCGGCAGTGGCGCGCGACTATCCGGTGATTTTTGGTACGCTTTTCATATTTGGCCTGATGGGGCTGGTCGTCGGCATTATCAGCGATCTGATGTATGTGCTCGTTGACCCGCGTATCGATTTCGAAAAGCGGGAGGGGTAAATGGCACTCTCCCCTCTCAATCAGCGCCGTTGGCGCAACTTCCGGCGCAATGGCAGGGCGTTCTGGTCGCTGATCATCTTCTCGGTGTTGTTCGGCCTATCGCTGTTTGCCGAGTTCATCGCCAACGACAAACCGATCCTGGTAAAGTACCGGGGTGAAATCTACACGCCTGTCTTCAACTTTTACGCCGAGACTGAGTTCGGCGGTGATTTCCAGACCGAGGCGATCTATCGCGACCCCGAGGTCATGTGCCTGATCGATAGCGGCGGATTGGATCAGTGCTTCGACGACCCCGAAGGTATTATCGACGAAATCAAGGCGGGCACGTTCGAAGCGGATGGGTTTGAGCGAGGCTGGGCCATCTGGCCTCCAATCCCGTATTCCTTCAACACCAGCGTGGACCGCCCGGGCGCTGCACCGCTGCCGCCCAATGGTCAGAATCTGCTCGGCACTGACGACACCAAGCGAGATGTGTTAGCTCGTGTCATCTATGGCTTCCGCCTGTCGATCCTGTTCACTTTACTCGTCACCGGTGTGGCCAGTTTGATCGGCATTTTTGCTGGGGCCATTCAGGGGTTCTTTGGCGGTTGGCTGGATCTGATCTTCCAACGTATTATCGAGATCTGGTCGGCGACACCCTCGCTTTATGTCATTATCATCATGTTCGCGATTCTTGGGCGAAGTTTCTGGCTCTTGGTGATTCTGATGATCCTGTTCAGTTGGACCGGACTGGTGGGCGTCGTGCGCGCTGAATTCCTGCGGGCACGAAATTTGGAGTATGTCCGTGCCGCGCGGGCGCTGGGCGTGGGTAACATGACGATCATGTTTCGCCACATGCTGCCTAATGCGATGGTCGCCACGCTGACCTTCATGCCGTTCATCGTGACTGGAACCATCGGTGGGCTGGCTTCGCTGGACTTCCTTGGCTTCGGTTTGCCGTCTTCAGCCCCGTCGCTTGGAGAGTTGACTTTGCAGGCGAAACAGAACCTTCAGGCACCGTGGCTGGCCTTCACTGCCTTCTTCACCTTTGCCATCATGCTGTCGCTGTTGGTCTTCATTTTTGAAGGCGTCCGCGATGCGTTTGATCCCAGAAAGACCTTCTCATGAGCCTTTTGGATGTGAACAACCTCAAGGTCTCGTTCCGGCAGGACGGGCAGGTGAGTGCGGCAGTCAAAGGCGTGTCCTTTACCGTCGACCGGGGTGAAACGGTGGCTTTGGTGGGCGAATCCGGCTCGGGCAAATCCGTGACGGCGTTGAGCACTGTGTCGCTGCTGGGTGATAGCGCAATTGTCGAAGGCTCAGTCACCTATGGCGGTCAAGAGATGATTGGCGCGTCCGAAGACAGGTTGATGGACGTGCGCGGCAACGACATTAGTTTCATCTTTCAGGAGCCGATGACCTCGCTCAATCCATTGCACACGATCCAGAAACAGATGGCGGAATCGCTGGCTCTGCATCAGGGCGTTACCGGCGATGAGGCGCGGGAACGGATTGTAGAACTGCTGACCAAGGTCGGCATCCGAGACCCCGAGGAGCGGCTGGACAGCTATCCGCACCAGTTGTCCGGCGGGCAGCGTCAACGCGTGATGATCGCGATGGCGTTGGCGAACAAGCCGGACATTTTAATCGCGGATGAGCCGACAACGGCGCTGGACGTCACCATCCAGGCGCAGATTCTGGAGTTGCTGGCCGAACTGCAAAAGTCCGAGAACATGGGGATGTTGTTCATCACCCATGACCTTGGCATCGTCCGCCGCATCGCCGACCGGGTTTGCGTGATGAAGGACGGTGAAATTGTCGAAGCCGGAGTGACAACGGAGATTTTCGACAACCCGCAACACCCCTATACTCGCAAGCTTCTGGAGGCCGAGCCGTCCGGGCACCCCGACCCGGTGGCCCCGGATGCCGAAGAGGTAGCCCGCACCGATCACCTGAAAGTCTGGTTCCCGATCCAGCGCGGTTTCCTGAAACGGACCGTAGGCTATGTGAAGGCCGTCAACGACGCGACCCTCAGCGTCCGTGCCGGGGAAACGCTTGGGATCGTGGGGGAGAGCGGCTCGGGCAAGACGACGCTGGCGCTGGCGATCATGCGTCTGATCGCGTCCGAGGGCGGGATCACTTTCCGCGACCAGAATGTGCGCCGCTGGTCAACGCGCGAGTTGCGGCGGTTGCGCAAGGACATGCAGATCGTATTTCAGGATCCGTTCGGCAGCCTCAGCCCGCGGATGACCTGCATGCAGATCATCGCCGAGGGGCTGGCCATCCATAAGGTCGATCCTCATCGCGCCCCGCGCGATCTGGTGGCCGAAGTGATGAACGAGGTCGGATTGGACCCCTCTGCGATGGACCGCTATCCGCATGAGTTTTCCGGCGGGCAACGCCAGCGGATCGCCATCGCCCGCGCCATGGTGTTGCGGCCCAAGCTGCTGGTTCTGGACGAGCCTACAAGTGCGCTGGACATGACCGTGCAGGTGCAGATCGTTGACCTGCTGCGTGAGCTGCAAAGGAAATACGGGCTGGCCTATCTGTTCATCAGTCACGATCTGAAGGTCGTGCGCGCGATGTCCCACAACGTGATCGTCATGCGAAACGGCGATGTCGTCGAGATGGGCGCTGCCGAAGATTTGTTCGAACACGCCCAGACCGATTACACGCGCGAACTGATCGCGGCAGCGGGCTGATACGCAGCCCGCGCCTTTGATGTCAGGCTATTTCCTTGTTTTTGGCTGACGCGGGAACGGGGCCGCGTAGCTCTTCATAGTGATCGAATTGTAGTTTGACCCAACCGGTCCCGCGGGTAGCACTGGCAAGTGTGCGGTGCAGTTCATCCTCGGCCACGGCGGGGAGTGTCGCATTGAATATTTCCCAGCCTGAGGCGTTGGGGTTGCCTTCAAACCCAAGAACCTGCCCCTGCAGCGAGCTGATCGTCGGGACAAGATCGCCGACGAAGGTTGAGGGCAGATGGATTTCGGCGTTCAGGATAGGTTGCAGGACGACGGGTTTCGCCTCGGGTAGCGCTTCGCGCACGGCATTCTTGCCAGCAGTGCGGAAAGCATAATCGGAACTGTCCACGTTATGGTGTTTGCCGTCGCTGAGTGTCACCTTGACGTCCACAACTGGGAAGCCTTCAGGCCCTTCGATCAATGCGTCTTTGGCCCCGTGTTCAACCGAAGGAATGTAATTCCGGGGTACGGCCCCACCTTTCACCACTTCCTCGAACTGGAACCCCGAGCCGCGCGGCAGCGGAGCGATGGATATGACCACATCGGCAAACTGCCCCGCACCGCCGGATTGCTTGCGGTGGCGATGGCGATGATCGACCTTTGTGCGAATGGTTTCGCGATAGGCGGTTCCGGCGGCCTCGGCCTCGATCTCGATGCCAAAATCCTCGGCGAGTTTGGCGGTCACGCGCCGCATATGCTGCGGACCTTGTGAGCCCAGAATGGAATGACCGCTCAACTCGTCTTGCTCCAGATGCAGGCCGGGGTCGATCTCAACCAGCCGGGTCAACGCATTCGACAGGCGCACGTCGTCTCGCTCATGCGCAGGCGATACGACCTGACGATGCGCGGCAGGATGGGATGAGGCCCATTCCGGCAACGGCGTTGCCGCCGCGCTGTCATAGATGAAGCCAGGATTAAGGTGGTCGGATTTGACAGCAAGGCCAATATGTCCGGCTTCAAGCGCGCTGATCTGGGTCTTGGCGTCCAAGGTTGTCAGATTTCCAACAGTTTCGCCACCAAGGGGTTCATGAGCTTTCACGCCGTCGCCCAGACCGCGCAATACGGTGATCTTGCCGATATGCTTCTTCACATCCGCAAAGCCAGCAATGGCGCGGGCGTTTTCTTCGGCCTCATCCCGGTCAGCTGCAATGTTGAATTCCGGCGCTTCATGGCGCAGTGCTTTCATCAAACGGGTCAGACCGTTGCCATGGCTCGCGGCACCTAGGCAGGCCGGGATAAGCTGATGGTTCTGCAAGACCTGTGCGGCCAGCTCGTAGACCTCGTCGCTTGGGGGCTGTTTGTCCTCAATCAGTTGCTCCAGCAGATTGTCATCGAAATCCGATAGGGTCTCCAACAACTCGGTGCGTGCTTCCTGTTCGCGGTCTTCCGCTGATTGCGGTAGCTCGATCAGGGCCGAGGGCTGCCCCTCCTGATACTTCCAGGCGCGCTCTGAGATCAGATCGACTGCGCCGATAATGGTGTCTCCGTCCCGGATCGGCACCTGCCGCAGAGCGATGTGGTGGGTGCAATAGGTCTGCAGTGCAGCAACGATGTCGCGGATGCGACCGTTGGGGCTGTCCATGCGGTTGATGAATAAAAAACAGGGAATGCCGGCCTCTTCGACCAACCTTAGATACGGGGCACACAGAACGGCGGCATCGGGGTCAGGTGGGACAACCACAACTGCTGCGTCCGAGATCGCCATGGCCGGGCCGACATAGGCCAGCGCATCGCCGCCTCCGTCTACGTCCACCGCGCACCACGGTTCGTTTAAATAAGAAAAACCGTGCAGATGCACGGTTCCGGCAACATCGAATGTGGTGGGCCGCCCGTCGAGGCGGCTGATCGCTTCGACCAAGGTGGATTTGCCCGATTGGCTGGGGCCGAGGACGGTGAAAACGCGCATGAGTGCTGTCCCTCTTTCAGGTTGCAGTATGGCTGCACGAAAAGGGCTGTCGAACGCATGCGCGTCGGCAAGAACTGTCTGCGTTTGCCTGCCTCAGGCTGTGAAGAGGTGGGTCTCTCCACCCCTTGAGTGTGGAGAAAACCGAAGGCATGCGTCAAGCCCCCGTGCCGGTTTGTAAGGGAAGGTCGCAAAAAACGACCTGCCGAAGAGTGTTCAGATCGCGGAACTATGCCCAGCCTTACTCAGGTCATACGCGTCAAAGCTGCGCGCGATCATGCGGGTCAGCGCACGTGCTTCGGGCGGTATGAACAATCCGTTTTCATCCACGCGTAGCAACCCGTCGAAGGCCGCGTTTGCTGTTGCGTACATTTGCTGCAGTTCCGCAGTTGAAATGTCATAATCGCGCAGAATCTCGGCCGAGTTGATTTGGAAATCGCACATCAATGCTTCGATCAGACGCGACCGTAGAACATCCTGACCTTTGAACAAATGCCCGCGCGACGTCGAGAACCGCCCTTCGCGTATGGCCTTCGTATGAGCCGAGGTTGCCGGTGCGTTCTGCGCATATCCTTGCGGGAAGCGTGAGATCGAGCTGGCACCCAAGCCAATCAGAATAGGAGCTTGATCGTCTGTATAGCCCTGGAAATTTCGTTTCAGGCGACCCGCGCGCAACGCGTGGGTCAGTCCATCGTCCTGCGTTGCAAAGTGGTCGATCCCGATCTCGGCATAATTGTCCCATAGGAACAGTCGCCGGGCGGTTTCAAAAAGTTCCAGTCGCTGTTCCGGTGTGGGCAGGGCATCTGATGGAATCAACTGCTGGCGCTTGGCCATCCACGGCACATGCGCGTAGCCATAGAGTGCGACCCGGTCAGGGTTCAGCGACAACAGCTTTTGTACACTTTCGGTCATGCGCGCCTTGGTCTGGTGGGGCAGGCCATAAAGGATGTCCGCATTCAGGCTGGATATACCACGCGCTCGGATCATCTCGGCAGCTTCGCGGGTGGTGTCATAGCTTTGAATGCGACCGATGGTTTTCTGGATTTCGTCGTCAAAATCCTGAACGCCGATCGATGCGCGGTTCATCCCGGCTTCGGCCAGTGCATCCAGCCGGGCTTCGTCGATCTCATTCGGATCGATCTCGACGGAAAACTCGGCTTCTGGGCCTAAAGGTACAATCTCAAGGATTCGCGCGGCCAGATCCCGCATCAGGTCTGCATTCAACAGCGTCGGCGTGCCGCCGCCCCAGTGCAGCCGCGACAATTTAACACCCTCTGGCAGGCGTGCCGCCAGCAAATCCAGCTCGGCCTTTAGCACGTCGACATAGGCAATGACCGGGTTATCAGTCTGGGTGCCTTGTGTCCGGCAGGCGCAAAACCAGCACAGCCGACGGCAGAAGGGTACGTGGATGTAAAGCGAGATTGAACTGCCCGGAGCAATCCCGGAAATCCAGTCGCTAAACAGATCAGCCCCGACGTCATTGCTGAAGTGGGGTGCGGTGGGATAGCTTGTGTAACGCGGTACTTTCGCGTCAAAAAGTCCAAGCCGTGCCAGTTGAGGTTTCAGTGTCATAAAGATATGACTATAGCTGGAGGGCCCAGGGTACTTTGACCGAAATCAAATGGAAGCGCGAATGACACTCAAGGCCCAATTCGACCACACCAATTGCGCAGAATGCCCGATCCGGCATCGTGCGGTGTGCGCGCATTGCGAAAAGGACGAGCTGGAAGAGCTTGAGAACATCAAGTACTACCGCAGCTTTGAGGCGGGGCAGACGATCATCTGGTCCGGCGATCCGATGAATTTTGTCGGCTCGGTCGTGTCGGGAATCGCGTCTTTGACACAGACGATGGAGGATGGGCGCAGGCAAATGGTCGGCCTGCTGCTGCCCAGCGATTTCGTGGGTCGCCCTGGACGAGACAACGCGCCATACGACGTGGTGGCGACCACCGATCTGATGATGTGTTGTTTCCGCAAAAAGCCGTTCGAAGACATGATGATCACAACGCCGCACATCTCGCAGCGCCTGCTGGAAATGACGTTGGACGAACTGGATGCGGCCCGTGAATGGATGCTGGTGCTTGGACGCAAGACCGCGCGAGAAAAGATTGCCAGCCTGCTTTCGATCATCGCGCGCCGGGACGCATCGATTCATCAAGCCGGAATGGTAGCCCCGATTGTCTTTGACCTGCCACTGACGCGCGAGGCGATGGCCGACTATCTTGGGCTGACCCTGGAAACTGTCAGCCGGCAGATTTCCGCCTTGAAGAAAGATCAGGTCATTACTCTGGAAGGTAAACGCCATGTAACAATCCCCGATATGGGGCGCCTAATGGAAGAGGCGGGCGACGATACCGATGGCGGATTTCTGGTCTGATGTCTCAGCCCGCCGCCCTCGAACAATTGGGAGTCCCTTATGGAATTTAGCGGTTTACTCGCCATGCTGTTCATCGGCGCGATAGCTGGCTGGCTGTCGGGGAAAATCATGGAAGGGCGTGGGTTCGGCCTGATCGGGAATATTATAGTCGGGATTGTCGGTGCGTTTCTGGCGGGTACGATCTTTCCCGCCCTGGGCTTTGCGGTTGGCGGAGGGCTCATCTCTTCGATCTTCTTTGCCACTATCGGCGCGGTGATCCTGCTGTTCCTGATCGGCCTGATCCGCAAGACATAAAGCCGCACCAGAGACGGGCGGCTTTTGCGTTTGTTGGCGTCGTCAGTGAGCCAGAAACACGGGGATTTCTGATTGCTCCAGCATATTGCGGGTCGCACCGCCCAAAATGGCCTCGCGAAAGCGCGAATGGCCATAGGCCCCCATAACGATCATATCGGCCTCGGTATCGGCAGCGTGGCGATTGAGGATGTCCGAGACGCGCGTCATGGTCTTGCTGAGCACGTCGATTTCGCACTTCACCCCATGTCGCGCCAGCATCTGAGATAGCAGACCGCCCGGGTCCGATCGATCCGGCCCATGACGCGGTGGATCAATCACAACAATCCGTGTGAGTTCGGCCTGCTTCAAGAATGGCAACGCGCGACGGATGGCGCGCATCGCTTCGACGCTTTCGTTCCAGCCCACCATGACGGTTTTAGGGGCCGAAATCGGTTTGTTATCATCGGGCACCAATAGCACCGGCGAATGGCCTTCGAACATGGCGGCCTCGACGATGGGTTCCGCTTCTGCGTCGCGGTCTTTTCCATAAGGTCGGGGCAATACCACGAGATCCGAAAAGCGTGCGCGGCGTGCGACATGTCGCCCGAGATCAGCGATCTGAGCTACCCCGTTTTCAGCGGACCAGCGCACGCCCGACTTACCCAGATAATCCTGAGCGTAGGCGAGTATCTCGTCCGCCTCGGCATTGGCGCGGCTCAGGGTCTCCTGCAGGATCAAAGCGTTTGCACCGGCATAATAATAACCGGTCTGACTGCGATCGACGCCAAGACACAACGCTTCGACATGGGCGTCCTGCCCTTCTGCCAATGCCACCATTTGTGCCAGTGCGTTCTGAGAAAGCTTGGTTTCCGTCATGACCGTAAGAAGAGATTTAAATGCCATGTCGACCTCATGTTTCCGGCGCTGTCCGTTGCCAGCGCGTGTCTGTTTCTGCAAAGTACCTCTCACAGAAAACAGGGGCTTGTCTTGATGCAGATCAAAGCGTCAAAGGCGACCTCGCTGCATTACAGCATGCAGTCAAAAAGGTTTCGCGTGACACGAAGAATCGCGCGAGGCATGGCAAAGGGACGCAATATGTCAAATTACATCAAGCTGATCGTGCTTGGGCTGGTGGTGCTGTTCGCAGCCATCGGCTCTAACTACGCACGGGATTTGGCGTATCAGGTGCACGCAATTCTGGTGATGTTGATCGCCGGCGGTCTGTTCATCTGGACGCTTAGAAACACGGAAGAGCCAGATATCCTCGTCGACCGCTCTGGTGAGTATATGGATGATGTGATCCGCTACGGCGTGATCGCAACCGCATTCTGGGGGGTAGTCGGGTTCCTGGCGGGGACTTTTATTGCGTTCCAGCTAGCTTTTCCGGCGCTAAACTTCGAATGGGCGCAAGGCTATCTTAATTTCGGGCGTCTGCGGCCTTTGCATACATCGGCGGTTATCTTTGCCTTTGGCGGTAACGCGTTGATCGCAACTTCGTTCTATGTCGTACAGCGTACCAGCGCTGCGCGACTTTGGGGTGGAAACCTGGCATGGTTCGTGTTCTGGGGCTATCAGCTGTTCATCGTGCTTGCGGCAACCGGTTATATACTTGGTGGAACGCAGTCGAAAGAATATGCCGAACCTGAATGGTACGTTGACCTGTGGCTGACCGTTGTCTGGGTTGCCTACCTGGCTGTTTATCTGGGCACGATCATCAAGCGGAAAGAGCCGCACATCTACGTGGCAAACTGGTTCTATCTGGCCTTTATCGTGACTGTCGCCATGCTGCACCTGGTCAACAACATGACCATCCCGGTCAGCATCTGGGGATCGAAATCGGTCATCGTCTGGTCTGGTGTTCAGGATGCCATGATCCAGTGGTGGTATGGCCACAACGCCGTGGGCTTCTTCCTGACTGCCGGTTTCCTGGGTATGATGTACTACTTCATCCCGAAACAGGCTGAGCGTCCAGTATTCAGCTACAAGCTGTCGATCATCCACTTCTGGGCGCTGATCTTCCTGTATATCTGGGCCGGCCCGCACCACTTGCACTATACCGCGTTGCCTGATTGGGCCTCGACCCTTGGCATGGTATTCTCGGTGATCCTATGGATGCCTTCGTGGGGTGGTATGATAAACGGTCTGATGACCCTGTCGGGTGCATGGGACAAACTACGCACTGACCCAGTGATCCGGATGATGGTGATTTCGGTCGGCTTTTACGGCATGTCCACGTTCGAGGGTCCGATGATGTCGATCCGCGCTGTGAACAGCCTCAGCCACTATACCGACTGGACTATCGGTCACGTACATTCGGGCGCGCTGGGCTGGAATGGAATGATCACCTTTGGTGCTCTTTACTTCCTAGTCCCTGTTCTGTGGAAGCGTGAGCGTCTTTACTCGCTGCAGCTGGTCAGCTGGCACTTCTGGCTAGCCACCATTGGCATCGTTCTCTACGCGGCGTCGATGTGGGTCACCGGTATCATGGAAGGCCTGATGTGGCGTGAAGTGGACGCCAATGGCTTCTTGGTGAATTCGTTCGCTGACACCGTTGCCGCGAAGTTCCCGATGTATGTGGTGCGTGCGCTGGGTGGCGTGATGTTCGTCGCTGGCTCGCTGATCATGTGCTACAACCTGTGGATGACTGTACGGAAAGCGCCGGCCAAAGAGGCCAGCCTGACCGTCGCGGTCCCGGCTGAATAAGGAGGGCCGGAGCAATGGCAATTCTCGACAAACACAAGATCCTCGAGACCAACGCGACCCTCCTGCTGATCTTCAGCTTTCTGGTCGTAACTATCGGTGGCATCGTACAGATCGCGCCCCTGTTCTATCTTGAGAACACCATCGAGAAGGTGGAGGGCATGCGCCCTTACACCCCTCTCGAACTGGCGGGGCGTGAGGTTTATCTGCGCGAAGGCTGCTATGTTTGCCACAGCCAGATGATCCGCCCGATGCGTGATGAGGTTGAACGCTATGGCCACTACTCGCTGGCGGCTGAATCCATGTATGATCATCCGTTCCAATGGGGATCCAAACGCACCGGGCCGGATATTGCCCGCGTCGGTGGCCGGTATTCGGATCAATGGCAGGTGGACCACCTGCGCGATCCACAATCGGTGGTGCCGGAATCGGTGATGCCGAAATACGGCTTCCTTGAGGATCGTAAGCTAGACGGCAAGTATATCGGTGACATCATGGCGGCAAATGCCGTGGTCGGCACCCCGTATACCGACGAGATGCTTGAACAGGCGCAGGCCGATTTTCGGGCGCAGGCCGATCCGGACAGCGATTATGATGGATTGTTGGAACGCTATGGCGACAAGGTCAATGTGCGTAACTTTGACGGTCAGCCCGAGCTGACTGAAATGGATGCGTTGGTTGCTTACCTCCAGATGCTGGGCACGCTGGTCGATTTCTCGACCTTCACCCCGGACGCAAGCCGTTAAAGGAGGGTGTGATGGAACTATACACAATTCTAAGGCAGTTCGCGGATAGCTGGATGTTGCTGCTCCTGTTCTCGTTTTTTATTGGCATCATCATCTGGGTTTTCCGCCCTGGTGCCAGCAAGGAATACAAGGACACCGCCAACATCCCGTTCCGGCACGCTGATGCCCCAGCGCCCCGTCGGGGCGACGACAAACCCGCCACATCCAAGGAGGCACGGCAATGAGTAAGACACCTGAAAAACAGCCGGGCGATCCTAACACCACGGGTCACAGCTGGGACGGAATCGAGGAATTCGATAATCCGATGCCACGCTGGTGGCTTTGGACCTTTTACGCGACCATAATTTGGGGCGTGATCTACACGATCATGTACCCCGCATGGCCCTTGGTTCAATCGGCAACCGCCGGTGTGCTGGGTTGGTCTTCGCGCGAGCTGGTGCAGCAGGAAATGGTCGCGTTCGAAGAAGCGAATGCGCCGTGGAATGCCAAGTTGGTGGAAACACCGCTGGAAGAAATCTCGGCCGACGCGGAGCTGCAACAATACGCAGTTAACTCTGGTGGCGCTGTGTTCCGAACCTGGTGTGCGCAGTGCCACGGATCGGGCGCGCAGGGTGCGCCGGGTTTCCCGAACCTGCTGGATGATGCCTGGCTGTGGGGCGGCTCGCTTGAGGATATCGAGTACACCATCGCCTATGGCATCCGGAACGAGGAAAGCGACGACGCGCGCTATTCCGAGATGCCGGCCTTTGGTGAGATCCTCGAAAAGGATGAGATCACTCAAGTGGTTCAATACGTCATGTCCCTGACTAACGCCCAGACCGATGACGCGGCGGCGCAGGCAGGCAAGGTTGTGTTCGAAGACAACTGCGCGGCTTGCCACGGTGATGACGGCAAAGGCGACGTTTCCCAGGGCGCGCCGAATCTGACCGATGCGATCTGGCTTTACGGCGGCAGCCAAGAGGCCCTGACCGAGACGGTCACCTACAGCCGCTTTGGCGTGATGCCCCCATGGGAAAATCGCCTGACCGACGCGCAAATCCGCGCCGTGACGGCGTATGTTCATCAGTTGGGTGGTGGTCAGTAAGACATAAAAGAACACCTCCGGGCGGTCTCCCGCCCGAAGGTCTAGGCACCGGCTGTTCCATCTGTTCGCGCGTTTCCAGAACAGCCGGTGCCGATTTTCAAACAATAGGGCTGCAATCTCTGCCGGTCCAGATACGGCATTCAAACCAGTATCAAAGATCGTTCAGATTTACATCGCGCGGGTTTTCTCTCCACCAATGATGTTCGGGCAGCCAGCGCCGCTTGCGACGGCCCGGCTTTGGCGCATCGTAGATGTGAGGCGTATAGATGCGTGTCGCGTTCAAAAAAGATCTGGCGAATACGGTCAGCATGGTTTCCCTCCTGTGCAGAGTTGTTTCTGAGCTTTAAGATTGACCTTTCGCACGCCGAATGCGACTCAATTACCATTTCAATGTGTAAGTAGGGTTTACATATGGACTGGCTATCACTGCCGCCGTTGGCCTCTCTCAGGGCCTTTGCAGCCTTCGCTGAGAAGCGAAGTGTTGTCGAGGCCGGTGCTGCGCTCAATGTTAGCCACGCTGCAATCAGCCAGCAGCTTCGCGCGCTCGAGAAACATCTGGGCGCGGCTCTGCTGGACCGAACGGGCAAAGCGCTGACACTTACCGCGGAAGGTGAGCATCTGGCCCGTGCCCTGCAGCTTGGATTTGGTGCGATCGAGGCTGCTGTGGGTGATCTGGCTCGCTCGGCTCAGGACCGCCCGGTTCATGTGTCGCTGACGTCTTCCTTCGCTGCATCTTGGCTGATGCCGCGACTGCCGAGTTTCCGCGCGACGCATCCCGACGTAAACCTGATCCTAGATCCAACCTTTGAGGTGGTCGAGCTGCAACCGGGTGGCGTGGATGTAGCGATCCGTTATGGCGCCGGCGGTTGGCCGGGGGTGGAGTGTGAGATGTTGTTGCAGACGCCGATGGTCATCGTCGCCTCACCCACACTATTGGGTAACAAGACCGATTGGTCCCCGGCAGAACTTGCGCAGTTGCCGTGGCTTGAAGAAATTGGCACGACTGAGGGGACAAAATGGCTGACTGAGAGAGGTGTCGGACCCGAACGCGGCGCGGGGCGTACGCAGCTTCCCGGTAACCTGCTGCTGGATGGTTTGCGGTCTGGACAAGGGGTCACCGTCACTGTGCGACAATTCGTCGAAGCGGACATCAAAGCGGGCCGCATCGTCGAACTGTTCGCCGAGCCGGATACGCGCGGGTATCATATAGTTACGCAAAAACAAGCTCTTAGGCGATCCGTGAAAATCTTCATCAACTGGCTGAGGCGCGAAGCGCGAAGCCAGCAGTAATTCACGCGTCTAAAGGTGTCTGCACGATGCGCGTTTTGACCCATGTCAAAGTCCCTTGCCTCGTGATCTGGAAGAACACACACTCAGAATAGCCAGTTGCGGAGCCAGCCTGTGAGCGATTCCAATCCCACCCCCAGTCTCTACGCCGCCAGAGAGCCGATTTTCCCGAGACGTGTGTCCGGCCCGTTTCGCAATCTGAAATGGATCATCATGGCGGTGACGCTGGGCATTTACTATGTGACGCCTTGGATCAGGTGGGATCGCGGTCCAAGCCTTCCGGATCAGGCCGTTCTTCTGGATCTGGCGAACCGCCGCTTCTATTTCTTCTGGATCGAGATTTGGCCGCACGAGTTCTATTTTGTCGCTGGGCTGCTGATCATGGCAGGATTGGGTCTGTTCCTGTTCACCTCGGCGCTTGGGCGGGTCTGGTGCGGATATGCCTGCCCGCAGACGGTTTGGACGGACCTGTATATCCTTGTCGAGCGCTGGATCGAGGGCGACCGTAATGCGCGCCTGCGTCTGCACAGGCAGAAAAAGCTGGATTTCCGCAAGGCGCGGCTGCGCCTGACCAAGTGGGTCGCTTGGTTCTTCATCGGGCTCGCGACCGGTGGCGCCTGGGTTTTCTATTTTGCGGATGCACCAACTCTGGCGCGTGATCTGGTCACCGGAAACGCGCATCCAGTGGCCTATACGACGATGCTGATTCTGACCGGCACCACGTTTTTCTTCGGTGGCTTTGCACGCGAACAAATCTGCATCTATGCCTGCCCATGGCCGCGCATACAGGCCGCGATGATGGACGAGGATACCCTGGTCGTCGGATATCGCGAATGGCGGGGTGAACCACGCGGCAAAGGCAAACGTACGGCTGACAGCGAGCTGGGCGATTGCATCGATTGTATGGCTTGCGTCAATGTCTGCCCGGTAGGGATCGACATCCGGGACGGTCAGCAACTGGAATGCATTACCTGTGCACTTTGCATCGACGCCTGCGATGACATGATGGCCAAGATAGGCAAGCCCCGTGGTCTGATCGATTACATGGCGCTGAGTGATGAGGCCCGCGAACGCGAAGGTCAGCCACCCAAAAACGTTTGGAAACACATCCTGCGTCCGCGCACGATCCTGTACACGGCGCTATGGTCACTGGTCGGATTTGCATTGCTCTTTGCGCTGTTCATTCGTTCGGATATCGATTTGACGGTTGCGCCGGTGCGGAACCCGACTTTCGTTACCCTCTCAGATGGCACGATCCGTAACACCTATGATGTACGCCTGCGCAACAAACATGGCGAGGATCGGCCATTCAAACTGACGATTGCTGGCGATCCTTCGCTGCAGATTGAAATCGAAGGTGTTGAAGGCGAGACTGTTAATGTCACTGCAGATACGGCACAATTGACCCGCGTCTATATCACCGCTCCGCAGGGTACTGCCCCTGCAGCGGCTGACAGCACATCGGTTCGCATCTGGGTCGAAGATCTGGAAAGTGGTGAGCGGGCCTACAAGGATACCAGTTTCAACGGACGAGGAAGCTGAGAATGGCAGAACGTCAATTCACAGGCAAACACGCATTGGCGGTATTTGTCGCGGCCTTTGGCGTGATCATCACGGTGAACCTCGTCTTGGCTTATAGTGCAATCAAGACCTTTCCGGGGCTTGAGGTGAAGAACTCCTATGTAGCCAGCCAGGAGTTCAATGAACGTTTGAAGGAACAGCAGGCCCTGGGTTGGAACATCAAGGCCGAGCTGACCGGAGGGCTGCTGGTGCTATACATAACCGATCAGACCGGTTCCCCTGTTGAAGTGGCAGATCTGCAGGCCGTGGTGGGGCGCGCCACCCATGTGAAGGAAGACTTCTCGCCGGACTTTACTTTTGATGGCATCGCCTATGCCGCTCCGGCTGCCCTGGGCAAAGGGAACTGGAACATTCGCCTTGTGGCCAAAGCAAAAGATGGTGCCGAGTTCGCGCAACGTGTGCCCCTGTATGTGAAAGGTTAGAGATGGTTGCGCAAGCCACCCCATCTCGGGCAGCCTGTCCTGGCTGCATCGCAGCCCCGGCAGAAGCGGCGCGGCCAATCCCAGAGGATGTGCAGATCGCGCTGTCGCTGCCGGGCATCCACTGCTCGGCCTGCATCTCTACGGTCGAGCGTGAGTTGAATGCCCATCCCGGCGTTGAAGACGCGCGGGTCAATCTCACGCTGAAACGCGCGATGATCAAGGCGGCACCGGATACGCGCGCCGCCGATCTGATCCCGGTGCTGGAGCGCGCTGGCTTTGAAGCCCACGAACTGGATCCGGGTGCGCTTTCGGCTACGCAAACCGATAAGGCCGGGCGCGATCTGCTGATGCGGCTGGCAGTGGCGGGTTTTGCTTCGATGAACGTGATGCTGTTATCGGTGTCGGTCTGGTCCGGCGCCACCGATGCGACGCGCGACATGTTCCACTGGATATCGGCAGCGATTGCGCTGCCTGCAATTGCGTTCTCGGCCCAGCCTTTCTTTTCCAACGCCTGGAGCGCGCTGCGCGTGCGCCGGTTGAATATGGATGTGCCGATTGTTCTGGCGATCCTGCTGGCTCTGGTCACGTCGCTTTGGGAAACTGCACTCAGCGGTGAACATGCTTATTTCGACGCGGCTTTGACCCTGACGTTCTTCCTGCTAGCGGGCAGGTATTTGGACTATCGCACCCGTGCCGCGGCACGTTCGGCTGCAGAAGAACTAACCGCGCTGGAGGTCCCGCGCGCCATCCGGCTAGTGGATGGGACCGAAGCGGAAGTGGCGGTGGCGAGCCTTAACGTGGGTGATCTGATTCTGGTTCGCCCCGGAGGGCGTATGCCAGTGGATGGCGAAATCATCTCGGGCCAGTCCGAGTTGGACCGGTCGCTGCTGACCGGGGAAACCCTCCCGGTCTTTGCCGAGGCCGGGCTGAACGTCAGTGCAGGTGAGGTTAACCTGACCGGTCCCCTGACAATCCGTGCGACGGCAGTCGGGGAAGATACCTCGCTGCACCGTATGGCGGATCTGGTAGCCATCGCTGAATCGGGCCGATCACGGTATACCTCGCTGGCAGACAAGGCGGCTAAGCTTTATGCGCCGGGGGTGCATATACTCTCCGCGCTCAGCTTCTTAGGATGGTATATTTATTCGGGCGATATCCGGACGGCGCTGAATATCGCTGCGGCGGTTTTGATCATCACATGTCCCTGCGCGCTGGGCTTGGCAGTGCCGGCGGTAACCACTGCAGCATCAGGCCGATTGTTCCGCAGTGGCATGCTGATCAAACACGCGACCGCGTTAGAACGGTTGGCCGAAGTGGATACGGTGGTGTTCGACAAGACCGGAACCCTCACATCCGGTGCGCCTGAGTTGACCAACCTTGGTGATCATTCGCGTACCGATTTGCAAGTGGCTCTGGCATTGGCCGAAGCGTCTTCGCACCCCTTGTCTCTTGCCCTTGCAAAGGCTGCGCGTGAGGCCGGGATCAAGCCTGCCAAGTTGCACGATGTTGTTGAGGTGCCGGGATATGGCACTGAGGGCGTTTACCGTGATCAGCAGGTCCGGCTGGGTCGAGCGGCCTGGGTCGGCGGCGAAGATGGTGAGCAGACCGCAGCCTGGCTCGCAATCGGATCGCGGACGCCATCGCGCTTTACTTTTACCGACAGTCTGCGCGCAGGCGCTGCCGAGGCGGTCGCGGCTTTCCGTGCGGCAGGCAAAGACGTCATCCTGATTTCCGGCGATACGGAAGGCGCGGTTCAGGCCTTGGCGGGCAAGCTTGGCATTGAGAACTGGATCGCCCAGGCCTTGCCTCAAGACAAAGCTGCCAAAGTGCAGGAACTAAGCGATCAGGGTCGGCACGTTCTGATGGTCGGCGATGGGCTGAACGATACGGCGGCATTGGCGGCGGCGCATGTCTCGATTTCTCCGGCCAGCGCCTTGGATGCTGCGCGGGTGGCGTCGGATATCGTGCTACTGGGCAATGATCTGTCCCCGATCGCTGAGGCTTGCGATACAGCCGTCAGGGCGACGCGTCGGATTCGCGAGAATTTCCGGATCGCCACTGTCTATAACATCATCGCGGTCCCGCTGGCCGTTGCCGGGTTGGCGACACCCCTTATTGCGGCATTGGCGATGTCGACCTCGTCGATTACTGTTTCGCTGAACGCTTTGCGGCTGAGGTAACTCTGATGGAAGTGCTTGCCTATCTGATCCCGATTTCCCTGCTTTTGGGCGGGGTTGGTTTGGTTGCGTTTATCTACACGGTCCGCTCGAACCAGTATGAGGATCCGGAAGGCGATGCGCGCCGTATCCTCAGCGACGAATGGGATGACAAGCCCAAGCCCTGACAGAGGCGTCAACAGCCCTTGAAATTGCCGCAATGCCCGGCTATGTCCGGCCCATCCGCTAGAAGAGAGATTGTAGCCTCATGGCAACCTTAAACCCGATCCAGTTCATTCAGCAGGTCCGCGCCGAAGTCGCAAAGGTCGTCTGGCCGACCCGTCGTGAGGTGCTGTTGACCACGGTCATGGTGTTCATCATGGCTGCGCTGACGGCTGTGTTCTTTGCGCTGGTTGATCTGGGCATTCGCGGCGGTCTGCAACTGGTACTCGGCGCGTTTAGCTAAGCCGGTTTGGGCAAGCTGAAACGCGACTGCCCCCTTGCACAGCTTGCGATGTCAGAGTAGGTGACATGACTATTCGGAATGGGCGTGCGGCGAATCGGGCTGCGCGCCGCTTTTTATTCCGGGTGACGCAATAGGATTTCAACGAAGGGCGCGATGCGTCGCAGCCCAAAGGCAAACAAGGACGACAGGTTCATGGCGAAACGGTGGTATTCGGTCAGCGTTCTTTCGAATTTCGAAAAGAAGATCGCAGAGCAGATCCGCACGTCGGTGGCTGAGCAGGGCCTTGAAGACGATATCGACGAGGTTCTGGTGCCCACCGAAGAGGTGATCGAAGTGCGCCGGGGCAAGAAGGTCACCACCGAACGCCGCTTTATGCCGGGTTACGTGCTGGTACACATGGAAATGTCGGATCAGGGCTATCACCTGATCAACTCGATCAATCGCGTTACCGGCTTCCTGGGCCCTCAGGGCCGCCCGATGCCGATGCGCGACGCCGAGGTGAACCAGATCCTCAACCGCGTTCAGGAAGGTGAAGAAGCGCCCAAGCTGATGATCAGCTTCGAGGTCGGCGAGAAGGTCAAGGTCAACGACGGCCCGTTCGAGGATTTCGACGGCATGGTCGAAGGTGTGGACGACGAGAACCAGAAACTGAAAGTTTCGGTTTCGATCTTTGGCCGCGAAACACCGGTCGAGCTGGACTTTACGCAGGTCACCAAGCAGAGCTGATTGGTTTCCATCGTACCATCGTTTGGGGTGCCTTATGGGCACCCTTTTTACATTTGGGGCGTGCTCATCTGCCAGACAGTTTGATCCTCACCAAAACCTTTAAGTGATACAGTTCCGACCGGTTCGCAGAGTGTCGGGAGAAATGCTGCGGCTGTATCTGAAAGGACATGGTCGCAATCCAAGTCTGTGGCCGCCGCTACAAGTCTTGCCGCCAAATTGACGTCGGGACCGATGGCCGTGAAATCCAGCCGGTCCCCGCCACCTACATTGCCATAATGGAAACGACCGTGATGAATTGCAGTGCGCACGCCAAGCTTATGCTGGAAATCGGCCTCGGCCAGCGACGCCACACCCTCGCGCACCGCTGCGATGGCGGCCTGAATCTGCACCTTTGGCGGAAGATCCGTGCTGGTTGGGAAGATGGCAAAAAAGCCGTCGCCCATGAACTTCAGAAGCTCTCCGCCGTGGTCCATGACCGACGGGACAAGGCAATCAAACGTGTCATTCAGCAGCCGGACCAGCGTATCGCCGGAAACCGAATTCGAAAGGCGGGTAAATCCCTTGAGATCCGCAAACAGGATAACGGCCTCAATTTTGCTGCCATCACCGCGATGTACTTTACCGTCCAGAATGTGTGCACCACTGTTGCGGCCGACATAGGTCGACAGCAGGTAGGTCGCGTCGAGCCGTAACATATAGGTCTCGGTCAGGCGGGCGAGCGGACCGCGAACCCGGTTCAGGATCGCCAGATCACTCTCTGAAAACCCACCGGGCGTGGCACTTGACCAGGTGCAGACATGGGTATCGCCGTTGAGATAGATCAGCGGTTGCGCCAGGTAATCGGTGAAGCCCTGCTCGCGCAATTCGCCGACAATGATGTAATCCTCGGGGCAGTTGGGGTCTTCCAGGTGGCGGCGGATGGATTGCTGACGCTCGATCACATGCGGCAAGGGGTTATCGGTGTAGATCGCCTCGGTGAACAATTGAGACGGCGCGTCGACCCGGTCGACTCCAGCGCCCGCTTTCCACAGGAAACGTCGACCCATCAGATTGGGATGCAGCGTCCAGATGAACAAACCGAACCGGTCGATGGCGACACCGGCATCCAGCAGACGGGTGCAGATACCTTCGATGATATCGACCGCATTTCCAGCTGGGCGGGCACCGTCAACCATCCACTCGATCAAAGCGTCGATCTTGTCATGTTTTGAGATCGGTTCCGGTGGGGTCGGCATAATGGCACCCTCAATATAGAACGCCGCGATGCAAACTGACACCGCGGCGTTATTTGTATCAGCCTCGCAGTGGCTGAAACGACTGAGTGCGCGACTTACTGCGCTTGAACCATAGCCGCACGCAACAGTTGCGGGCGGTCGGTCTGGGACGGCAGGAAGACGGCTTGCGAACCGGCATCCAGTGCCGAAAGGCTGGCATCATACCACTGCATAGCAAGATCGCGACGCTGTTGCACACCGAAGCCTTCGCGCAGATGGTGGCCGATCAACTCTCCATAGGCAGGCTCACCCATCGCGACTAGCATCAATGCAGAACCGACTGCCGTGTCCATGTTGTCCTGACGGTAGCCCATCGACAGGCAGACCTTGCTTGTCGCTGCAAGATCAGCGGGGCTGAGGCCCGAGTCCAGCGCAAGCTTGCGTACCTGGGTTTCAGCTTCTGCCTTCGAGCTGATCGAAAGCGCATCAACTTGCGGTGCCAACATTTCGCCGTACGAGTCGCATTGTGCGCTCACCTGATCCGGCGTCAGCCCCTGGATATCCGCCATCAGATCTTCGCCACGCGCCATTGCATAGCTGCGAGCAAGGCAGAACTGTTCGCTGAGGGCAAAATCGGCATCCGTCATATTTGACAGCGTCGTGTAGCCCCCGTTTGTCGAGGTCTGCAGCATCACCCCGCTACACCGATTGGCCAGCGATGGGCCGCCGGTCCCGCCGGAAAACAGGCTTGGCAGGCTGGCAGAGGCGGTTTCAGTTGTATTGGCCTCGAGCTCTGGTTCCTGAGCTTGAGGAACCACAACCGGAATCGTGGTTGCTGGGGCTTGTGCTGGTGCCTGAGGGGCGGCAGCCAGGGCAGAGCCGGTTTGTATCTGCCGGCGGTATTCCATCAAAAGCGGTTGGCCTGCGAGTTGAGTTGTCGTCTGACCGCCGCTTGTCGCCCAGTAATAGGCCTGCATCAGGAAGTCGCGCTGATAGGGCTGGAAGTCATAGCCATTCACGGGGTAGCCCATCGAGACCTGATAGCGTTCGATCGCAGACCGTGTGCCACGACCGACTTGACCATCAACGCGACCCGCATTGTAGCCGAAATAGTTGAGCGCGGTCTGGGTTTGCGCCCCTTGTGTGGTCGACGGAATTCCGGGGCGATAGGTGCGTGTTGTTGTTGACCTCGTCCGGGCTTGCTGTTTTCTCTGCTGATCCCGGCCGATAGCGTAGCCGATGACGCCACCAACCACAGCACCGCCCAGTATCTCGCCAGCATCGGCCCGCGCGGTCTGAGGAGAAGACGCCGCAAATGACAGCGCGATGCCAACTGTTATTAATAAACGAATGATCATAATTAACCTCCACCAAAAATACTAATTTCGTCGAGTATAGCACAGCTGCGAGTATTGAGGTGAGGGGGGTGGCGGAAACCCGACCATCCCGCAACCACCGCGCAGATTCTGCATTGATATTAATTTCTTAAGAGTTGTCAGTCGCACCTTGTTAGTAACGATCTGTACGCCGTGAGCGTATAAGACCCACTTGGGGGCTTGATTCGATGTGTGAGAGCAGGGCAGGCCACTTGCCAACCCCGCCGTTCCGCTGTAAGTGCCGCCCCTATCGTCTTCGGGCGAGATTCTCTCGTGGGAGGTTGCTGGGATCGCGATCCCGGATCGGACCACGCAACATAGTCTGGGTGAAACGCGTTTCACCTAAGTTGAAAGGAAAACCAAATGGCCAAGAAGCTTGCTGGTACAATGAAGCTGCAGGTTCCTGCAGGTCAGGCGAACCCGTCGCCGCCAGTTGGTCCGGCGCTGGGTCAGCGCGGCATCAACATCATGGAATTCTGCAAGGCGTTCAACGCCAAGACCGCAGACATGGAGCCCGGCGCTCCGTGCCCGACCGTGATCACCTACTATCAGGACAAGTCCTTCACCATGGACATCAAGACGCCGCCCGCGTCTTACTACCTGAAAAAAGCGGCTGGTCTGAAGCCGGTCGGCAAGCGTAACCGCCCTCGTGGTGCGGAAAACCCAGGTCGTGAGACCGTGGCAACCGTAACCTCGAAGCAGGTTCGTGAAATCGCCGAAGCCAAAATGAAAGATCTGAACGCCAACGACGTCGAAGGCGCAATGCAGATCATCCTGGGCTCGGCCCGCTCAATGGGCATCGAGGTGAAGTAAGATGGCAAAACTCGGTAAACGTACCCGCGCTGCGCGCGAAGCTGTCGCTGGCAAGGAAAACCTGTCGGTCGAAGAAGCTGTTTCCCTGGTCAAAGGCAACGCAACCTCAAATTTCGACGAGACCATCGAGATCGCTCTGAACCTCGGCGTTGACACCCGTCACGCGGACCAGATGGTTCGCGGCGTTGTTGGCCTGCCGAACGGTACCGGCAAAGCGATGCGCGTTGCTGTATTTGCTCGTGGCCCCAAGGCAGACGAAGCGAAAGAAGCGGGCGCAGATATCGTTGGCGCGGAAGATCTGATGGAAACCATTCAGGGCGGCACCATCGAATTCGATCGCTGCATTGCAACCCCGGACATGATGCCGATCGTCGGTCGTCTGGGTAAAGTTCTGGGCCCTCGCAACCTGATGCCGAACCCCAAAGTTGGCACCGTGACCATGGACGTGAAAGCCGCCGTGGAAGCAGCCAAGGGCGGTGAAGTTCAGTTCAAGGCGGAAAAAGGCGGCGTTGTGCACGCCGGTGTTGGCAAAGCGTCGTTCGACGAAGCCAAGCTGGTTGAAAACGTCCGCGCCTTCATCTCGGCTGTGGCCAAGGCCAAGCCGTCGGGCGCCAAAGGCACCTATATGAAGAAAATCGCGCTGAGCTCGACCATGGGCCCGGGTGTGACTCTGGACGTGGCGGCTGCTGCGGGCGAATAAGCCTTAGCGTCAAGCTGTGAGAACTTGATCCCGGGTAGTGAGAGCTGCCCGGGATTTTTGTCGCGTGCCATATGAGAAACGGGCTGTAGTTTTGTGATAGCGTGGTTGCTTGCACCACAAATGAAATCCTGAAGTGTTGCCAATTTCGAACCCGGTTATAGCTATGCTGACTAAAAAGCAGCGGCACGCACAAACATAGATTCAATGCCTCAGCAGCAGTGGCTAAAGAAGCGATTGAACTGGGGGTTGCGGTCTGACACAGTTCCCCCATTGTCGTGTAGTAGCTGTTAGAGAATACCCATCAATGAACCAAAATATTCGTCAGAAATCACTTCCAGAAGATCGACGCGCCTTTTGGGACCAATTTTATGCGAAATCGGCGGGGTCATGGGAGCTTACCTTGCCGTCGCAATTCGCAGCGTTTGTGGGAAATGAGATTGATCGGCAGTCACATGTCATTGACGTAGGGTGTGGGAATGCCCGTGACAGTTTTTTCTTTTCGCGACACGGGTTCAAAGTGACCGGGATGGATGCGTCTGAGGCAGCGATTGCGTCAGCGCAAAAGCATGCACAAAAGCAGGGCGGAGACGATCTTGAATTTGTTCGGACCAATCTCAAAGATGGATTGGTTGAACGGGTGTTGTCCGAGCGACGATCTGAAACCGTTTGCGTTTACGCTCGGTTCTTTTTGCATGCGATCACAGATGATGAAGAGGATGCTCTGATCCGTGCGCTGCGGAGCGGGTGCAGGCCTGGCGATGTCGTGGCGTTCGAATATCGAACGTTGGCGGACCGCGCCACAACGAAAATAGCGGCGCCGCATTTCCGGCGTTACGTAAGTGCGACGGATCTGGATGCCAAAATGGAAGCCTCCGAATTCCGAAAATGCTATGGTGTAGAAGGCGGAGGCTTCGCAAAATATAAAACAGAAGATGCGATCGTCGCCCGCGCGATCTATGAAAAAACACCATGACTGAAGCAGAAGTAATCAAGGAGCTTGCCTTACTTCGTGAGCATGTTTTCAAGCATGCTGCGGCCCAAACTGCACTACCACGGCCTCGTAAAACGCGCCTGGCCGTTAATTCGCTAAAGGAACCAATAAAGCGCTTGGAAAACCAGGCACTCCTTGATGATTGGGAAGAGATTTTCATCCTTCTTTGCTGCCATGGGAGAACAAAGCCTGCCCGGACGCACGGTAGGCTGAAGCATATGGAAACTCGATATGCGGATCAGGGTAAGGAAGCGCGCTTTGCCTCGTTCTTTGAGCGCGTGAAGCAGACGCTATACCCCGATTTCATTACACCGCATGGCTATAACAGAACATTCGGGGAAAAGACTGGCGATGATATCTTTTCAAAACTTGACGCCGAGCTTGAACCCGTAATCCGTTTAGGAAAGCCGATCATGCTGTACGCTGGCGCATTGTTGGGTCATGTTCGCGAGGGTGGATTGATCGGTCACGATGACGATGTCGATTTTGCGGTGTATTTGGGTGAGTCCACGCTTGAAGGCGTCGCAGAAAAATGGGCTGATTATCAGCGAAAGTTGCTGGACAGCGATTGCTTGGATGACAATTCGCTGAAAAACAGCATACCTATCTTCAAAGTCAAAAATAACTTGGGTATTGATATCGATCTGTTTCCGGCATGGACGGAAAACGGGCGCTTTAGCGTGTATCCGTACTCACTTGATGATCTGCCGGAAAGCACGATTTTCCCACTCAAATCGTTTAACGGTGGTGAAATAATGCTGCCACAGGACGCGCCTGCATTGCTGGCCCAAAGTTACGGTAACAATTGGCGGATACCGGACCCGCTTTTTCATTTCCATTGGCGACGGGCGCGCCGTAAGTTTGCACCTTTGTGTCAGCGCGACTTTAGTATCGGTTGAAAGCGCCGCGCCATAGGCCCTCAAGTTGCAATCACATTTGTGCCAAGGGGGTAAGTCAGGGGTATGCCTGACCAGATCAATGTAGGGATATGCGCTTTGTCGCGGCAGGGGTGAGGCTATGGTTTGGGCGCAGCGAATTCTGCAAGCCTTAATGTCGGCTTGTTTCCCAATAACCAAGAGGTCTCAGAACATTTCCAGCTATGTGGCTTCCTCTGCGCAGAAGACGCGAGTCACCTAAATTTACCCCTTGGAAACCCGGCCCATCTGTCCTAATTAGAGCCACGGAATAAAGCGTGCGATTCGTCGTGCGCTTTATTTTGTTTCGTCCAAGACGGTGGGTGGGTCCATCTGGCCCCTTAATTCCCTGCCTGAGACGGGTAAGACCAAAGAATTCTGAGGGTCACGATCCTCGGGCGCATTTTGGCCCATCCCGTAACAACGGACCTGAACGCCGGAGCGAAAGCTGCGGCAAATATGAGCCGGGGTGAGATATCGCCCCTAACTTGGAGAGAACTGTGGATAGAGCCCAGAAAGAGAAAGTGGTCGAGGAACTCGGCCAAATCTTCGAAAGCTCTGGCGTCGTAGTGGTTTCGCACTACGCCGGTCTGACAGTTGCCGAGATGCAGGACCTTCGCGCACGTGCTCGTGACGCGGGTGGTGCCGTGCGTGTTGCCAAGAACAGGCTCGCCAAAATCGCCCTTGAGGGTAAGCCGTGTGAAAGCATGGCCGACCTGCTGACAGGGATGACCGTTCTGACCTATTCCGAGGACCCCGTGGCAGCTGCCAAGGTGGCCGAGGACTTCGCCAAGGATAACAAGAATTTTGAGATCCTCGGCGGTGCAATGGGCGAGAACGCTCTGGACCGCAAAGGCGTCGAAACAGTTTCGAAAATGCCGTCTCGTGAAGAGCTTATTGCTTCGATCGTTGGCTGCATTGGCGCACCTGCTTCGAACATCGCCGGCGCGATTGGCGCACCTGCAAGCAACATCGCAAGCATCCTTTCCACCATCGAAGAGAAGGCGGAAGCTGCGTAAGCGGTTGGCACTGAATGATCTGCGTAGGGGAACCACCCTGACGTTGGAACACACACTGTAAAACGGAAAGAGCTAATACAATGGCTGATCTGAAAGCACTCGCAGAAAGCATCGTGGGTCTGACCCTGCTGGAAGCACAAGAACTGAAAACCATCCTCAAAGACGAATACGGCATCGAGCCCGCAGCTGGCGGCGCCGTAATGGTTGCAGCTGGTGGCGACGCCGGTGGCGCAGCTGAGGAAGAAAAAACCGAATTCGACGTCGTTCTGAAGAACGCCGGCGCTTCGAAAATCAACGTGATCAAAGAAGTTCGCGGCATCACCGGTCTGGGCCTGAAAGAAGCCAAAGAGCTGGTCGAAGCTGGCGGCAAGATCAAAGAAGGCGTGTCGAAAGACGAAGCCGAGGAAGTCAAAGGCAAGCTGGAAGCAGCTGGCGCCGAAGTCGAGCTGGCCTAAGCCAACCGACAGGTGCATCGCTGATGCGCCGCAAAATTTGGCTGGGTCCGGAGAAATCCGGGTCCAGCCGAACCTGTCTTAGAAAGGGCCTCATTGTCTGGGGCGTTTTCTAAGACACGGTTTTCGGATCGGGAGGCCACCTTCGGGACGGTGGTCACGAATTGATCCGGACGTGTCGTCTCGATTGTGCAAGATGCCGGGGCCCGACGGTGTCTTTGCCCGCTGAGAACATCGAAAGGTGACATCTGACATGGCTCAAACGTTCCTTGGCCAGAAACGTCTTCGTAAATATTACGGCAAAATCCGCGAAGTGCTGGAGATGCCGAACCTCATTGAGGTGCAGAAATCTTCTTATGATCTTTTCCTGCGCTCCGGCGATGCAGAACAGCCCACAGACGGCGAAGGCATCAAAGGTGTGTTCCAGTCGGTTTTCCCGATCAAGGATTTCAACGAAACCTCCGTTCTGGAGTTCGTGAAATACGATCTGGAAAAACCCAAATACGACGTCGAAGAGTGCATGCAGCGCGACATGACCTACAGCGCGCCGCTGAAGGTCACACTGCGCCTGATCGTGTTTGATGTCGATGAGGACACCGGCGCCAAATCGGTCAAGGACATCAAAGAACAGGACGTGTTCATGGGCGACATGCCCCTGATGACACCGAACGGCACGTTCATCGTGAACGGCACCGAGCGCGTGATCGTCAGCCAGATGCACCGCTCACCCGGTGTGTTCTTTGATCACGACAAGGGCAAGACCCATTCCTCGGGCAAGCTGCTGTTTGCCTGCCGCATCATCCCGTATCGCGGCAGCTGGCTGGACTTTGAGTTCGACGCCAAGGACATCGTGTTCGCCCGTATCGACCGTCGTCGCAAACTGCCTGTGACAACCCTGCTTTATGCGCTGGGTCTGGATCAGGAAGCGATCATGGACGCGTATTACAACACCGTGTCCTACAAGCTGGACAAGAAGAAAGGCTGGGTTACGCCCTTCTTCCCCGAGCGTGTGCGCGGCACCCGTCCGACATATGATCTGATCGACGCGAAATCGGGCGAAGTGATTGCCGAAGCGGGCAAGAAAGTCACCCCGCGCGCGGTCAAGAAGCTGATCGACGAAGGTGCTGTTACCGACCTGCTGGTGCCCTTCGACAACATCGTCGGCAAGTATGTCGCCAAGGACATCATCAACGAAGAAAACGGCGCGATCTATGTCGAAGCCGGTGATGAGCTGACCCTGGAGTATGACAAAGACGGCGACCTGATCGGCGGCACCGTCAAGGACCTGATGGATGCGGGCATCACCGACATCCCGGTTCTGGACATCGACAACGTCAACGTTGGCCCCTACATGCGCAACACCATGGCTCAGGATAAGAACCTGAACCGTGAAAGCGCGCTGATGGACATCTACCGCGTCATGCGTCCGGGCGAGCCTCCCACCGTCGAGGCTGCGTCGGCTCTGTTCGACACCCTGTTCTTCGACAGCGAGCGCTATGACCTGTCCGCCGTTGGCCGCGTGAAGATGAACATGCGTCTGGCTCTGGACGCGCCGGACACCCTGCGCACCCTGCGTCGCGAAGACATCGTGGCCTGCATCAAGGCGCTGGTTGAGCTGCGTGATGGCAAAGGCGACGTGGACGATATTGACCACCTCGGCAACCGTCGTGTGCGTTCGGTCGGTGAACTGATGGAAAACCAGTACCGCGTCGGTCTGCTGCGCATGGAGCGCGCGATCAAAGAGCGTATGTCGTCGGTTGAAATCGACACCGTCATGCCGCAGGACTTGATCAACGCGAAACCGGCTGCGGCTGCTGTTCGTGAATTCTTCGGCTCGTCGCAGCTGTCGCAGTTCATGGACCAGACCAACCCGCTGTCCGAAGTCACCCACAAACGCCGTCTCTCGGCGCTTGGCCCGGGTGGTCTGACGCGTGAGCGTGCGGGCTTTGAGGTGCGCGACGTACACCCGACCCACTATGGCCGGATGTGCCCGATTGAAACGCCAGAAGGTCCGAACATCGGTCTGATCAACTCGCTGGCCACCTTTGCCCGCGTGAACAAGTATGGCTTCATCGAAACACCCTACCGCGTCGTCAAAGACGCCGAGGTGACCGATGAGGTTCACTACATGTCCGCGACCGAAGAAATGCGTCACACCGTGGCGCAGGCGAACGCGACGCTGGATGCCGATGGCAAGTTCATCAACGATCTGGTTTCGACCCGTCAGGCCGGTGACTACACCCTCGCCCCGCGCGAGAATGTGGACCTGATCGACGTGTCGCCGAAACAGCTGGTCTCGGTTGCTGCATCGCTGATCCCATTCCTTGAGAATGACGACGCCAACCGCGCTCTGATGGGCTCGAACATGCAACGTCAGGCGGTTCCACTGCTGCGCGCCGAAGCGCCGCTGGTCGGTACCGGGATCGAGGAAAAGGTCGCGATCGACTCAGGCGCTGCGATTCAGGCGAAACGCGCCGGTATCATCGACCAGGTCGATGCCCAGCGTATCGTTATTCGCGCCACCGAGGATTTGGAACTGGGCGACGCTGGCGTTGACATCTATCGACTGCGCAAATTCCAGCGGTCGAACCAGAACACCTGCATCAACCAGCGTCCGCTGATCAAGGTGGGTGACACCGTCCAGAAGGGCGAAGTTATTGCCGACGGTCCGTCGACCGATATGGGTGAACTGGCGCTTGGTAAGAACGTGGTCGTCGCGTTCATGCCGTGGAACGGTTACAACTACGAAGACTCGATCCTGATCTCGGAACGTATCGCGCGTGACGACGTCTTCACCTCGGTCCATATCGAGGAGTTCGAAGTCGCCGCCCGTGACACCAAGCTGGGCCCGGAAGAGATCACCCGCGACATTCCGAACGTCGGTGAAGAAGCGCTGCGCAACCTCGACGAGGCAGGCATCGTTTACATCGGTGCGGATGTTGAGCCGGGCGATATTCTGGTCGGCAAGATCACTCCGAAGGGCGAAAGCCCGATGACCCCGGAAGAAAAGCTGCTGCGCGCCATCTTTGGTGAGAAAGCATCTGACGTGCGCGACACCTCGCTGCGCGTGAAGCCGGGCGATTACGGTACGGTTGTTGAGGTCCGCGTCTTCAACCGTCACGGCGTCGAGAAAGACGAGCGTGCGCTGCAGATCGAGCGTGAGGAAGTCGAACGTCTGGCCCGTGACCGGGACGACGAGCTGGCGATCCTTGACCGCAACATCTATGCGCGTCTGCAAGGCCTGATCCTGGGTAAAACCGCTGTCAAAGGCCCGAAAGGCGTCAAGGCAGGGTCGGTGATCACCGAGGATCTGCTGGAAACCCTGACCCGCGGTCAGTGGTGGCAGTTGGCGCTGGAAGGCGAGCAGGATGCACAGATCGTTGAAGCTCTGAACGAGCAATACGAAGTGCAAAAGCGTGCTCTGGACGCCCGTTTCGAGGACAAGGTCGAGAAAGTCCGTCGTGGCGACGACCTGCCGCCGGGTGTGATGAAGATGGTCAAAGTCTTCATCGCCGTGAAGCGTAAGCTGCAGCCGGGCGACAAGATGGCCGGTCGTCACGGGAACAAAGGTGTTATCTCCAAGGTTGTTCCGATGGAAGACATGCCGTTCCTGGCCGATGGTACTCCGGTTGACTTCTGTCTGAACCCGCTGGGTGTGCCTTCGCGTATGAACGTCGGTCAGATCCTTGAAACCCACATGGGTTGGGCCGCACGCGGTCTGGGTCTGAACATCGATGAGGCTCTGGGTGAGTACCGCCGTTCCGGCGATCTGACCCCGGTGCGCGAAGCGATGAAGCTGGCCTATGGCGAGGATGTCTACGAAGAAGGCATCACCGGTCTGGACGAGGATGGCCTGATCGAGGCTGCGGGCAACGTGACCCGTGGTGTTCCGATCGCTACTCCGGTCTTCGACGGTGCCAAAGAAGCAGACGTCAACGACGCGCTGGTGCGTGCGGGCTTCTCGGAAAGCGGTCAGTCGGTTCTGTTCGACGGTCGCACCGGTGAGCAATTCGCGCGCCCGGTCACCGTGGGCATCAAGTACCTGCTGAAATTGCACCACCTGGTGGACGACAAGATCCACGCGCGTTCGACCGGGCCGTACAGCCTGGTTACCCAGCAGCCGCTGGGTGGTAAGGCGCAGTTTGGTGGTCAGCGCTTTGGTGAGATGGAGGTCTGGGCTCTGGAAGCTTACGGCGCCGCCTACACCCTGCAGGAGATGCTCACCGTTAAATCGGATGACGTCGCCGGCCGGACCAAGGTCTATGAGTCGATCGTCAAGGGCGAGGATAACTTTGAAGCGGGCGTACCGGAATCGTTCAACGTTCTGGTTAAAGAAGTCCGTGGCCTCGGCCTGAATATGGAACTCCTGGATGCGGAGGTTGAGGAATAAGAATTTTGAAAAAATTCTTGGGCGGAAACTTTTTAAGTTTCCGCTCACCTCTCCCCCCTTCCGCAAGATTTGAGGTAACAAATGAACCAGGAAATCACCAACAACCCGTTTAACCCGCTGACGCCCCCGAAGGTTTTCGACGAGATCAAGGTCTCGCTGGCGAGCCCTGAGCGGATTCTGTCTTGGTCCTATGGCGAGATCAAGAAACCCGAAACCATCAACTACCGGACGTTCAAGCCTGAGCGTGACGGTCTGTTCTGCGCGCGTATCTTTGGCCCGATCAAAGATTACGAATGTCTATGCGGTAAATATAAGCGGATGAAATATCGCGGCGTTGTCTGCGAGAAATGCGGTGTGGAAGTCACCCTGCAGAAAGTCCGCCGTGAGCGTATGGGCCATATCGAACTGGCCGCGCCCGTCGCACACATCTGGTTCCTGAAGTCGCTGCCGTCCCGCATCGGTCTGATGCTGGACATGACGCTGCGTGATCTGGAACGCGTTCTGTACTTTGAAAACTACGTCGTCATCGAGCCCGGTCTGACCGACCTGACCTATGGCCAGATGCTGACCGAAGAAGAGTACATGGACGCGCAGGATGCCTATGGCATGGACGCGTTCACCGCCAATATCGGCGCTGAAGCCATCCGTGAGATGCTGGCCCAGATCGATCTGGAAGCCGAAGCCGAGCAGCTGCGCGCTGATCTGGCCGAAGCAACCGGCGAGTTGAAGCCCAAAAAGATCATCAAGCGTCTGAAGGTTGTTGAATCCTTCCTCGAGTCGGGCAACCGCCCCGAGTGGATGGTCATGACCGTGATCCCGGTCATTCCGCCGGAACTGCGTCCGCTGGTTCCGCTGGATGGTGGCCGGTTCGCGACCTCGGATCTGAACGATCTGTATCGCCGCGTCATCAACCGGAACAACCGTCTGAAGCGTCTGATCGAGCTGCGCGCGCCTGACATCATCGTCCGCAACGAAAAGCGGATGCTGCAGGAATCCGTGGACGCTCTGTTCGACAACGGCCGTCGTGGCCGCGTGATCACCGGCGCCAACAAGCGTCCGCTGAAATCGCTGTCGGACATGCTGAAAGGCAAGCAGGGCCGCTTCCGTCAGAACCTTCTTGGTAAGCGCGTCGACTTCTCGGGCCGTTCGGTCATCGTGACCGGTCCGGAACTCAAACTGCACCAGTGTGGTCTGCCCAAGAAGATGGCGTTGGAGCTGTTCAAGCCGTTCATATACTCGCGCCTTGAAGCCAAGGGTCTGTCTTCGACTGTTAAGCAAGCGAAGAAACTGGTCGAGAAAGAACGTCCCGAAGTGTGGGATATCCTCGACGAGGTGATCCGCGAACATCCTGTCATGCTGAACCGTGCGCCGACGCTGCACCGTCTTGGCATTCAGGCGTTCGAGCCGGTTCTGATCGAAGGTAAAGCCATCCAGCTGCACCCGCTGGTCTGTTCGGCCTTTAACGCCGACTTCGACGGTGACCAGATGGCCGTTCACGTTCCGCTGAGCCTTGAGGCCCAGCTGGAAGCCCGTGTTCTGATGATGTCGACGAACAACGTTCTTTCGCCGGCAAACGGCGCGCCGATCATCGTTCCGTCGCAGGATATGATCTTGGGTCTGTACTATGTGACCCTCGAACGCGAAGGCATGCCGGGCGAAGGCAAGGTCTTCGGTTCGATCGAAGAAGTTCAGCACGCGCTGGACGCCGGTGAGGTGCATCTGCACTCGAAAATCACCGCGCGGATCACGCAGATCGACGACGAAGGCAACGAAGTTCAGAAGCGCTATGAAACCACTCCGGGCCGTCTGCGTCTGGGTGCATTGCTGCCGATGAACAACAAAGCCCCGTTCGAGCTGGTCAACCGCCTGCTGCGGAAGAAAGAAGTGCAGCAGGTGATCGACACCGTCTACCGTTACTGCGGTCAGAAAGAGTCGGTTATCTTCTGTGACCAGATCATGTCGATGGGCTTCAAAGAAGCGTTCAAGGCGGGCATCTCGTTCGGTAAGGACGACATGGTCATCCCGGATGACAAGTGGGGCATCGTTGATGACACCCGCGGTCAGGTGAAGGACTTTGAACAGCAGTACATGGACGGCCTGATCACTCAGGGCGAAAAGTACAACAAAGTTGTTGATGCCTGGTCGAAGTGTAACGACCGCGTCACCGAAGCGATGATGAGCACCATCTCGGACGTTGCCAAGGCCGAAGACGGGTCAGATCAAGAGCCGAACTCGGTCTACATGATGGCCCACTCCGGTGCGCGTGGCTCGGTCACTCAGATGAAACAGCTGGGCGGTATGCGTGGCCTGATGGCCAAGCCGAACGGTGACATCATCGAGACGCCGATTATCTCGAACTTTAAAGAAGGTCTGACCGTTCTCGAGTACTTCAACTCGACCCACGGTGCCCGTAAGGGTCTGTCGGATACCGCTCTGAAGACGGCGAACTCGGGTTACCTGACCCGTCGTCTGGTGGACGTCGCACAGGACTGCATCGTTCGCGAGATCGACTGTGGTACTGAGCGTGCGATCACAGCCGAAGCCGCCGTGAATGACGGTGAGGTTGTTGCCTCGCTGGCCGAACGTGTGCTGGGTCGTGTGGCGGCTGACGATGTTCTGCGTCCGGGCACGGATGAGGTGATCGTGGCCGCTGGTCAGTTGATCGACGAACGCATGGCGGACACCGTTGACGAAGCTGGTGTTGCGTCGATGCGCATCCGCTCGCCTCTGACCTGTGAGTCCGAGGAAGGCGTCTGCGCCACCTGCTACGGTCGTGACCTTGCACGCGGCACGATGGTGAACACAGGTGAGGCTGTCGGCATCATCGCCGCGCAGTCCATTGGTGAACCCGGTACGCAGCTGACGATGCGTACTTTCCACATCGGTGGTGTTGCGCAAGGTGGTCAGCAGTCGTTCCAGGAAGCCAGCCAGGAAGGCGTCGTTTCCTTCGAGAACCCGCAGATTCTGGTCAATGCCGCAGGCGAAAGCCTCGTTATGGGCCGGAACATGAAGCTGGTGATCAGCGACGAACACGGCGAAGAGCGTGCCAGCCACAAGCTGGGCTATGGCTCCAAGCTGTTCGTCAAGGACGGCACCAAGGTTGCTCGTGGCGACAAGCTGTTCGAATGGGATCCCTACACCCTGCCGATCATCGCCGAGAAAGCCGGTACCGCGAAATATGTCGACCTTGTTTCGGGCCTTGCGGTCCGGGATGAGACCGACGATGCAACCGGCATGACCCAGAAGATCGTGATCGACTGGCGCGCGGCCCCCAAAGGCAGCGACCTCAAGCCCGAGATCATTCTGGTTGGTGAAGATGGCGAGCCGGTCCGCAATGACGCGGGCAACCCGGTTCACTATCCGATGTCGGTGGATGCGATCCTGTCGGTCGAAGATGGCCAGCAAATCGAAGCCGGTGACGTTGTCGCGCGTATCCCGCGTGAAGGCGCCAAGACCAAGGACATCACCGGTGGTCTGCCACGTGTGGCCGAACTGTTCGAAGCCCGTCGTCCGAAAGATCACGCGATCATCGCAGAAGCCGATGGTTACGTGCGCTTTGGCCGCGACTACAAGAACAAGCGCCGCATCAGCATCGAACCGGCTGACGAGTCCATGGAGACCATCGAATACATGGTACCCAAGGGCAAGCACATCCCGGTCGCCGAAGGGGACTTCATCCAGAAGGGTGAATACCTGATGGACGGTAACCCGGCTCCGCATGACATCCTGTCGATCATGGGTGTCGAAGCGTTGGCGGATTACATGATCGACGAGGTGCAGGACGTCTACCGCTTGCAGGGCGTTAAGATCAACGACAAGCACATCGAGGTCATCGTGCGCCAGATGCTGCAGAAGTGGGAGATCCTGGATTCAGGTGACACCACCCTGCTGAAAGGCGAACATGTCGACAAGCAAGAGTTCGACGCAGCCAACGAGAAGACTATCTCGCGTGGCGGTCGTCCGGCTCAGGGTGAGCCGATCCTTCTGGGGATCACCAAAGCTTCGCTGCAGACGCGTTCCTTCATCTCGGCAGCGTCCTTCCAGGAAACCACCCGCGTGCTGACCGAAGCCTCGGTTCAGGGCAAGAAAGACAAGCTGGTTGGCCTGAAAGAGAACGTCATCGTTGGTCGCCTGATCCCTGCCGGTACCGGTGGGGCCACTCAGGCCGTCCGCCACATCGCGCAATCGCGTGACAACGTGGTTATCGAAGCCCGCCGGGAAGAGGCCGAAGCGGCCGCTGCTCTGGCCGCTCCGACCTTCGACGACGACATGGTCGGTGATGAGCTGGACGTTCTGGTGGAAACACCGGAAAGCCGCGAATAGGCACCCTCAATAACTAAGAAAGGCCCCGCGATCTCGCGGGGCCTTTCTTGTTGTGAGCGCTCCGAGGCGAACTCTCACAAAGATAGTTACTAATGTGACCCGGTTTGTGGCATGCTTTCGTCAACAAAGGAGGGGGCCGCAATGACAACTCGTCAAACGCATGGGCGAAAGCGCCTGTATGACAGTATTTTGGACACCGTCGGAGACACGCCAAGCATACGAATAAACAGGATCGCGCCCTCAAACGTGACGGTTTACGTAAAATTCGAAGCGTTTAACCCGGCCAGTTCTGTCAAAGATCGCCTTGCCCTCAACATCATCGAAGCGGCAGAACGCGACGGTAGCTTAAAACCCGGTCAGACAGTAGTTGAGGCGACCTCGGGGAATACCGGTATCGGGCTGGCGATGGTCTGCGCGGCCAAAGGCTATCCCTTGGTTGTGACTATGGCCGACAGCTTCTCGGTCGAACGACGCAAGCTGATGCGGTTTTTGGGGGCAAAAGTTGTCCTGACACCGCGCGCGCAAAAGGGGTTCGGCATGTATACAAAAGCTAAGGAACTGGCCGAGCAGAACGGTTGGTTCCTGGCCAGCCAGTTTGAAACCGCAGCCAACGCCGATATACACGAAAATACCACCGCGCAGGAAATCTTGGGTGACTTTGATGGGCAGAATCTCGACTATTGGGTTACGGGCTATGGCACTGGCGGGACCGTCTCGGGCGTGGCCCGGGCTCTTAGAAAAGCGCGCCCTGAGACCAAGATCATCCTGACAGAGCCTGCCAACGCAGCCATTGTGTCGTCAGGATATGTGAACACGCGCAATGAAATACACCAGCCGACCGAGAGCCACCCGAACTTCGAACCGCATCCGATACAGGGTTGGACGCCTGATTTCATTCCGTGGGTTCTGCAGGAGGCCATTGATAACTCGTACTATGATGAGTTGATTCCCGTTCCCGGTAGCGACGGTATTGCATGGTCGCGCCGTTTGGCCGCGGAAGAGGGGATTTTTACCGGTATTTCTGGTGGCTCGACCTTTGCGGTCGCGATGAAACTGGCCGAGACTGCGCCGGAAGGTTCCGTCATGTTGGTAATGTTGCCAGATACGGGCGAGCGTTACCTTTCGACCCCATTGTTTGATGGCGTAGAAGAGGAGATGACGGATGATGAGATCGAGATCTCGAAATCTACGCCTTCCGCCCAGATGACAGATTGAAACGACTGAAAAGTCGACAGTTTGTGTAGCTCGTCGGAACTATTACTGCAGGATTGTCCGGCGCATATTGACTTCGTGATCGATTGAACAGTGAGTACGGCGATATATTGAAGACCGGGTGTTGATTAAATGAGTCCTAACGTTAAAGGCGCGCTGCTGATGATGGGCAGCATGGCGGCCTTTACCGTCAATGATGCGTTGGTGAAAGTGGTGGGGCAAGATCTGCCTCTGTTCCAACTTGTGACCATGCGCGGAGTTTTGGCGACAGTTCTTGTGTTGATAATGGCCCGTTATCTTGGGGCGCTTCACCTGAATTTTCCCCTCCATGACAAATGGCTTATCGCATTACGTTGCCTGGCAGAGTTGGCGGCGACCATCTTCTTTTTAACGGCTCTGATGCACATGCCGCTTGCCAACGTTACGGCAGTTCTACAGGCGTTGCCGCTGACCGTGACTTTGGGTGCTGCCTTATTCTTCGGTGAAGTAATTGGATGGAGACGTATTGCTGCAATTGCGCTTGGGTTCGTCGGTATGTTGTTGATCGTTCGGCCCGGTCCTGAAGGATTCAGCATCTATGCGATTTACGCATTGATTGCGGTTGCTTCCGTTACAGTTCGCGATTTGATCACCCGCCGAATGTCAGCTGAAGTACCTTCTATGGTGGTAACACTGGCGACATCCCTCACTATCACATTGGCAGCGATCATCGTCTCCACGTTTGAAGGATGGGTGCCGGTCTCGACCGCATCTGGAGCGATGATCGCCAGCGCTGCGGTCTTTGTTCTGATAGGCTATCTGTTCAGTGTCATGGTGATGCGCGTGGGCGAGGTCGGTTTTGTTGCGCCATTTCGCTATTCCAGCCTGCTTTGGGCACTGGGACTGGGGTGGGCTGTGTTTGGTGACTGGCCGGACGCGATCACAATGCTGGGTGGTGCATTGGTAGTTGGGGCAGGGATGTTCACTCTGTTTCGCGAACGGTCGCGTCAGGCGGAGAAGTGAGGCAAACGTACGAAACCGGGGTTTAGCGCGAAACGCGTGGCAAAATCGGTCTCGATTTCGGGCGTGATCGGCGCAAGCTGCGCCTTCTGCTTTTCAGCGCGCGGCGAGTCGTTGGAGTTGTTCAATGTCCTGATCCACATCGGGCGATCAGGATAACTGACCACTGGCATGAAACGCCCGATCCGGTTGTGGGTAAAACTTATGATCGTGTGGTCGCACCCGCCCGCGATATGCATGCCCAAGCCCACCCCAAGCAGAGATTTGTAGACTTGTGCCGCCCGAACCCCATTCGGCCCAAAGCTGGCCTGGTATCCGTTGTTGAAATCGAGGCCTATGGCCTGATTTTTTCCAATCAGCCCGGCAACATCATCGGCGGACTCGCGCAGTCTTTCGATGAAATCAATCGAAATGCTGTCGTCGTCATCATGGCGAAATTGAAGACAGGGCCGGTCCGGGTTTGAACGCGCTTCCTGAAGGATTCGTTTCATGACCTGCCGGTGTTTATGGCTTGGTTCGACGGGTCTTTGGACAATTCGTACCTGCTTGATGTCAGCGGTGAGGTCCTTAAGCCGGTCGAGCGCCTTTCGCGGCAGACAGTCCCCAACAACGACCAGAAGCTGATAGTCCCCATCTGTCTGCGTGCGAAAGCTGGGCAACGTCACAGATTCGAACAAGCGGAACCGCTCTTCCAGACGAGCAGGGTTGTAGAGATGGGCGCGCCGATCTGCGACCGTGTCATGTTCGATCTGGAAATCGCCCAGAGCAGGGAATGAAAATCGGCACAGGCCAAAGACTTGCATGGGGCATCCAATGGTTTGCAGGGCATGCTCACTATGCATCCGGTGCCGGAGTGCTGCAATGCGTCGGCGCAGTGGGAATCTCCATTAGTTCCTGATAGACGGCCGGAGCTCTTATGTACAACACGCCTTTCCCGCTGGGCTGTTGACACTCGGGCCGACTCCCCTTAATACGCGCGACATCTCGGTACCGGGGGCCGCCCCATAACCGATTTCAGTAATGAACTGGTCAAGGCCCGAACACTTTTATCGTTCGCGCCCTCTGATAACAAACCGCGACGTTCACCTCGGAATGGGAACGCTCGCGGGTTTTGCGCTTGTGGACGCATGAGTGCAGCGAATTTAACCGCACGCAACGCGCGTGCATGTCATGTGTGTTGCAAAACGGGGAAGAAACCGGAATGCCAACTATTCAACAGCTGATCCGCAAACCGCGGCAGCCCAAAGTAAAACGCTCGAAGTCCATGCACCTGGAGCAGTGCCCGCAGAAACGCGGCGTCTGCACCCGCGTGTACACCACCACACCGAAGAAGCCGAACTCGGCTATGCGTAAGGTTGCCAAAGTGCGCTTGACCAACGGGTTCGAGGTCATCTCGTACATCCCGGGTGAAAGCCACAACCTGCAGGAACACTCGGTTGTTCTGATCCGTGGCGGCCGTGTAAAAGACCTTCCCGGTGTGCGTTACCACATCCTGCGCGGTGTTCTGGATACTCAGGGCGTCAAAGATCGTAAGCAACGTCGTTCGAAATACGGCGCGAAGCGTCCCAAGTAAGAAGGAGAGGCTGATATGTCACGTCGTCACGCCGCCGAAAAACGCGAAGTACTGCCTGACGCCAAATTTGGCGACAAGGTACTGACCAAATTCATGAACAACCTGATGATCGACGGCAAGAAGTCGGTCGCAGAGCGCATCGTTTACAACGCGTTTGACCGCGTTGAGAACAAGGTAAAGCGCGCTCCTGTCGAAGTGTTCCACGAAGCGCTCGACAACATCAAACCGTCGGTCGAGGTTCGCTCGCGCCGGGTTGGTGGTGCAACCTATCAGGTTCCGGTCGAAGTGCGCCCTGAGCGCCGCGAAGCACTGGCCATCCGCTGGCTGATCACTGCTGCGCGCGGCCGCAACGAAAACACCATGGAAGAGCGCCTTGCAGGCGAGCTGCTGGACGCCGTTCAGTCCCGCGGTACTGCCGTCAAGAAACGCGAAGACACCCACAAGATGGCCGAGGCGAACAAAGCCTTCAGCCATTATCGTTGGTAATCCGAGAGGCTTAGACCAATGGCACGCGAATATCCGCTCGAACTGTACCGTAACTTCGGTATCATGGCGCACATCGACGCAGGTAAGACCACCTGCTCGGAGCGTATCCTGTATTACACTGGTAAATCCCACAACATCGGTGAGGTGCACGATGGTGCAGCCACCATGGACTGGATGGAGCAGGAGCAGGAACGCGGCATCACCATCACTTCGGCTGCGACCACCACTTTCTGGGAACGCACCGAGGACGGTCAGACCGCAGAAACTCCTAAGCACCGCCTGAACATCATCGACACCCCCGGCCACGTTGACTTCACCATCGAAGTTGAGCGTTCGCTGGCGGTTCTCGACGGTGCCGTCTGCGTTCTGGACGCAAACGCCGGTGTTGAGCCCCAGACCGAAACCGTGTGGCGTCAGGCTGACCGCTACAAGGTTCCGCGTATGGTTTTCGTCAACAAGATGGACAAGATCGGCGCAGACTTCTTCAACTGCGTCAACATGATCGAAGACCGTACCGGCGCACGCGCTGTTCCGGTTGGTATTCCGATCGGTGCCGAGTCCGAGCTGGAAGGCCTGATCGACCTGGTCACCATGGAAGAGTGGCTGTGGCAGGGCGAAGATCTGGGCGCAAGCTGGATCAAAGCTCCTATCCGCGACAGCCTGAAAGACATGGCTGACGAATGGCGCGGCAAGATGATCGAAGCGGCCGTCGAAATGGACGACGACGCGATGATGGAATACCTGGAAGGCAATGAGCCCGACGTTCCGACCCTGCGCGCCCTGCTGCGCAAAGGTACTCTGGAAATCGCGTTCGTTCCGGTTCTGGGTGGTTCGGCGTTCAAGAACAAAGGCGTTCAGCCGCTCCTCAACGCTGTGATCGACTATCTGCCCAGCCCGCTGGACGTTGTTGATTACATGGGCTTCAAACCCGGCGACGAGGAAGAAGTTCGTGACATCGCCCGTCGTGCAGACGACGACATGGCCTTCTCGGGTCTGGCGTTCAAAATCATGAACGACCCCTTCGTTGGCTCGCTGACCTTCACCCGGATCTACTCGGGCACCATGAACAAGGGTGACTCTATCCTGAACTCGACCAAAGGTAAGAAAGAGCGCATCGGTCGTATGATGATGATGCACTCGAACAACCGGGAAGAGATCGAAGAAGCGTTTGCAGGCGACATCATCGCGCTGGCGGGTCTGAAAGACACCACCACCGGCGACACTCTGTGTGACGCGAAGGATCCGGTGGTTCTGGAAACCATGACCTTCCCCGACCCGGTGATCGAAATCGCGGTCGAGCCCAAAACCAAGGGCGACCAAGAGAAGATGTCCCAGGGTCTGGCCCGTCTGGCCGCCGAAGACCCGTCCTTCCGCGTGGAAACCGACCTGGAGTCGGGTCAGACCATCATGAAGGGCATGGGCGAACTTCACCTGGACATCCTGGTTGACCGTCTAAAGCGCGAGTTCAAGGTTGAAGCGAACATCGGTGCACCTCAGGTGGCCTATCGCGAAACCATCTCGATGCCGGTCGAGCACACCTACACCCACAAGAAACAGTCGGGTGGTTCGGGTCAGTTCGCGGAAGTCAAGCTGGAGATCCAGCCGACCGAAGCAGGCGAAGGTTACTCGTTCGAAAGCCGCATCGTTGGTGGTGCCGTTCCGAAGGAATACATCCCGGGTGTTGAAAAAGGCATCAACTCGGTCATGGATAGCGGCCCGCTGGCTGGCTTCCCCGTGATCGACTTCAAGGTTGCCCTGCTGGACGGTAAGTTCCACGACGTTGACTCGAGCGTTCTGGCGTTCGAAATCGCATCGCGGATGTGTATGCGTGAAGGCATGCGCAAAGCTGGCGCGAAGCTGCTGGAACCGATCATGAAGGTCGAAGTGATCACCCCGGAAGAATACACCGGCGGTATCATCGGCGACCTGACCTCGCGTCGTGGCCAGGTCTCTGGTCAGGAACCGCGCGGCAACGCAATCGCGATCGATGCGTTCGTTCCGCTGGCCAACATGTTCGGCTACATCAACACTCTGCGTTCGATGTCGTCGGGCCGTGCCCAGTTCACCATGCAGTTCGACCACTACGATCCGGTTCCGCAGAACATCTCGGACGAGATTCAGGCGAAATACGCATAAGCGAAGATTTGAGGGAGCTCCGGCCAGGGGCTCCCTTCATTACCGAAAAAGGAGGCCATCATGGCAAAGGAAAAGTTTGAGCGTAATAAGCCGCACGTCAACATCGGCACGATTGGCCACGTTGACCACGGCAAGACCACGCTGACCGCAG
>NZ_JBQFNI010000012.1:0-46377 GCF_056532525.1 Ruegeria sp. I3
ATCGAAGGTGCCACGGTGTCATATACCGATGCCGATGAGATCAGTACTGCGACCTTCTCTTCCGAAGCGCTTGTCAACGTGACGACCAAGGGCTGCCGAAAGCTAACAAAAGGCAACTTTGTCCGCGAGGCAGCCTTTTGTACGCGTTCCACTGAATTGCCACTACTCAACCAGAGATCGCTTCACATAAAACCGCTTCAACGACGTTAGTGGTTGGGTATGGCGCGGCAAGTCACCCAACGGTTGCGAAACCAGCCATTTGTGGTGCCAAACCGCCACGACCGCAATTCGGACGAAACCGACGTCGGGACTATAACGTCTAAGGGTAAATGGCCATAGGAAGGACTAGACCCCAAGGAGTTTCCTCAGCAGGTCGCAATTCCTTGAAGCCTGCTTTCCTGTATGCTGCAATTGCGTGAACATTTTCTGGGTGCGGGTCGGTTGCGATCACCGGTGCGCCCTCCTCAAAAAGTTTTTTGACCCTTTGGGTTATGAAGTTCGGTCCGTACCCCTTTCCAGCCATGTCAAATTCGCCAATGAACTGGTCAATGCCGCGCGATCCGTTAGGCAGATCAAAGAAATGATGATCATCCCAACCATGAACGGTGTAGTCTTGCATATATGCAAAGGGTTGATCGAAAAAACCGACAATCCACCTAGCAACCCGCGTGTCGTCGAAATCCTTGGTTTCACTGGGCTCAGTCGAATCCCACCATTCTCGGACATGAGGACGCGATTGCCAGTCTAGTAGCAGTTCAAGATCGGCAACTGTAGCACTGCGAAAAGTGAATGGCTCCGCATGTTTCATTTCGAAAAACTAGCACATTTGTAACTAGAAGAAATGGGCTCTTCCTGGACCTAGCAGCCAGAGCAGCAACATAGTGTAACGTGAAAGGTCAACGACGGGTTCGAGAGGAACACGATGCTGGGGCTTCGCTGTTGCTCTATCATATTGCGCCAAAGGACCATCAGAACACGCCAAAGGGTTTCAAGCCTCTGGCGCGGTGGAAATCACATGCGAATATAGGATGCGCTAATACACTCGCTTCAGGAGGCGAAATCGCCAAACCGTCTTTACCCAATGGCCAAATCCATCACACAGTTGGCCAAGTTGTTGAAAATCTCACCCGAGCAGGTGTTTCTCCGAGCCGGGTTCCCGCGTGATTTCCTGCGCAACGAAAGCAAGGGGGTGACGCCCGCACAGGTGTTCGATCTGTGGCAATCGGTTGAAACAGAAGCTAAACGCCCAGATTTGCCGCTCATCTTGAGCAAACTCTTTGCTCACGCGCCATTCACGCCCGCGATGTTCTCTTTCTCCTGCTCACCCGATGTACGTACCGGGCTTCAACGACTGTCGGTGTTCAAACCGCTGATGGCACCGATCACTCTGGACCTCTCCGAGGACGACGATTGCCTGCATGTTGCCATCGGCTCAGTCGATCCCACCATTCCAGTCCCACCGCGAATGCTCTGGTTCGAAGCGCTTTACCTGCTGGAGTGTGCCCGTTGCCACACTGCCGAGCATATCGTGCCAGCACACGTGAAGCTTCCAGTCATTGAACATCCGGGTGAGGAAGTACTTTCGTATCTGGGACGCCACCCAACGCCCGGCGCAAGCATTTCACTTCGTCGCGAAGACGCGGACCTCCCCCTGATCACTGAAAACGAGGAAGCCTGGCCGGAATTTGAGAAGCAACTTCGTCGCAAGATGGTGACTCATGAAACAGACACGCCCATCGTGATGCGCGCCAAGCGGGTCCTACATGACATGTTGCCTTCGGGTGAGGCAAATATTGAGGCGATGTGCAAGAGGATGGCCATGTCCAAGCGCACGTTGCAACGCCAACTGAAGGAGCAAGGCGAGACCTTCCAAACTCTGCTGGAATCAACCCGTTTGGAACTGGCGATGCACTATCTGAGTGAGGAGGAGCTGAACGTCGAGGAGATCTCCTATTTGCTGGCATACCGCGAGCCGAACTCATTCTATCGCGCGTTCCAAGGCTGGACCGGCATGACCCCGGCCGAGGCGAGGGATATGTCGGAACTTAGTCCGCGCCCGCAACGAAAATGAACAGCCGCGCAATCGTACGCTCCAATCTGCGTTTGTATCCGGAGATACCGAACGCATCGACTCGGGCCGAACGGTGCAACTGATCCGGGACAAGACAAGCTGTCCAAAACAATTGGAGTAAATAATGGCAAACACACAGCAAGTTGCGCTCGTTACCGGTGCATCGTCGGGCATGGGTAAAGTGATCGCTCAGCAACTGATCAAGGATGGATTGACTGTCGTCGTCGCCGCCCGACGGGTGGAGCAAATGGACGATCTGAAAGCGCTCGGCGCGCATCCTGTTGCCATGGATGTCTCGGATGAGGCCAGTCGCAAATCCGCTGTCGCTGAGATCACCATCAAGTTCGGCGGCGCGGATGTGCTGGTGAACAATGCGGGTTTTGGACTTTATGGTGCGGTCGAGGACGTGCCGATCGAGGAAGCACGCTATCAGATGGACGTGAATCTGTTCGGTGCTGCCGCGTTGATACAGGAACTGCTTCCCTACATGCGCGAGAAACGTGCAGGCAAGATCATCAACATAACGTCGATGGGTGGCAAGATCTATACGCCCTTGGGTGCTTGGTATCATGCCTCGAAACACGCTCTCGAAGGTTTGTCTGACTGCCTGCGCCTTGAGCTGAAACAGTTTGGTATTGACGTGGTTGTGGTCCAACCCGGCATCATTCAGACCTCTTTCGGAAATGTTGTCGAAGGCCCGATGCTGAAGTTTTCGGGCAATACGGCTTATGGAGCGATGGCCAAAACCGTCGCCAAGGCAACCGCCGAAAACTACAAGGATGGTGGCGGCTCGTCCCCACAGGTGATTGCCGATGTTGTGTCCCGGGCGGTGAAGGCCCGCAGACCCAAGACCCGCTACGCCGCCGGAAAATACGCAAGCTTGATGATGGGCGTCCGTAAATGGTTGGGCGACCGTGCTTTCGACCGCATGGTCATGTCGATCGCTCGCTGATCCTGCTTTCCCCAACTCGCTCCGACCGAACACTTAAGGACAATTAGATGAAAACCGACGACGCCATTACTCACCTGAACCCGCAGAAATGGGCCGCTACCTCCCCCGCCGAGCGGTTAGCCCTACTGGAAGCTGTGCGCGAAAACCTAAAGAAATTTGGCGGTGAACTCGCCGCCTCGGACACCGCCATGAAGAATGGTCAGATGGGTGAAGAGATTTATACCGACCCGCTATCAAAGATCGCCACGATTGTTCCAATGGCCAATACCATTTCTGCCGCCATCGACGTTTATGAAGGCATCGTGCATGGAAAGATGCCAGAGCCGATCAGCATCACCAAAGTTGGTAATGATCGCTATGACATTGCGGTCTTCCCAATCGACACCAAGGACAAGCTGATGAACGGCGACCGGAAGGATGTCATTCGGGTCAAGGGCGAACCGAAGCAAGTGAATCCGATAGATAAACCTGCCGGTATCACCGCCGTATTGGGCGCGGGGAACTATTCGTCGTCCTTGGAGATGCTCAAGGCAATCTTCTTCGACAACAAGGTTGTGGTGCACAAACCTCACCACCTGAATGCCGAGAGCGATAAGGTTTGGGAAAAGGTCATGACCCCGCTGATCGATCATCAAGCCCTGGCTTTCGCTGATCACGACCAAGGCCGTGTGCTGACGACCGATACCAGGATCGACAAGATCTACTTCACGGGTGGTGCAGGTACCGCCAAAGCGATCCAAAGTGCCACCCAAGCCGAATTGATCTCCGAATGCGGAGGCAACAACCCGGTGATCATCGTGCCGGGCGACCGCCCTTGGACCGATAAGGAAATCGCTCATCAGGCGCACCAGATCGTCACAATTAACAAGCTCAACGGTGGTGCAGTCTGCGGTCGAGTTCAAACTTTGGTAACGTCGAAACACTGGGCCCAGCGGGATCAGTTCCTAGATGCCATTCGAAAGGCGATCGTCGAAGACACGCCCGCCGAGGGCACCTACTATCCGGGGGCTGGCGAGGTGAAAGACGGGTTCCTCAACGCCTATCCGCAAGCTGAGCGGCTGTCACCGGAGGGCGGTCTGTTCAAGGCAGCTGAAAACCTGCTGATCACCGGGATCGAAGTGGACAGTTATGGCACGCGCAACGAGGCCTTCTGCCAGATCACAGGTGAGGTGCCGTTGGACGTGCCTGCCAACGCTGCTGAATTCCTGCCCGCTGCAGTTGCCTTCTGCAATGAAAAGCTGCTTGGCACGTTGGGCAGCGCAATCCTGATCGACGAGGACACCAAGAAGACGCATCAGGCCGCTCTGGACCGAGCGGTAACTGAAATGGAGTATGGTGCAATTGCCGTAAACGCCATGCCACCCTTCATCTTCCTTTCGCCCTGGCTGACATGGGGCGGCAACGAAGAAGGCAAGGAGTTCGTCTCGGGAGTAGGCAACTTCGGCAACGCCATGTGCTTCGAGAATGTCGAGAAATCTATCTTGACTGCTGGCTTCATGTCGCCCGGTCACATGATAAAAACCAACAAGGGTGCCTTTGACACGCTGGCTACGGAAATGGCCAATTATGCGGTTGAGCCATCCTGGCGAAACCTAACATGCCTGATGGGTGGTGCTATCATGGGTGGTTTCCGTCGGAAGGATTTCTGAGGCCAGTAACCCGGAGCCAGGGTGCGTTGTGCGTGATGACCCTACTACCATCTTGGGGGTAGGGTTTGAGGTTGTGGGCGTTTTTTCAAAATTCTGGATTGGGCGGTTTTGCGACTCTCGCGACCATTGGGGGCAGGCAGTTACCTTCTGATAGAGGCGTTTGATTATGTTAAGGACGACCTACCCCGGACGTTCAACTCGAGTTTTGAGATTTCCGTGTTGGCGGGCAGAATAGCCATTCTTCGACCGCGTGCATTTAATTGGCGTTGGCTCTCAGACGATCCACCCAAAGACATACCCCGCTCCAATCGACCCAAGAACAGCAAGCAACAGATAGAGCAGGAATGGTTTCAGTTTGAGCACCGGTGCGATGGCCATCGCACCCCAGATGCTGACTACGCCACCCGATACAAGGAAAGCCATCGCTGCGCCTTCGGACATGCCGTTGTCGATCAGCCCTCGCGTCAGTGGGAGTGCCGCGTACCCGTCGATATAGGCTGGGGCACCAATGAAGACAGCGGCGGGTATGGCCCACCATTTGTCTTCCCCGACATATACTGCTAGCGATCCGGGCGTCAGTGCCGTGTTCAGGGCGTACTCGGCCGCAAACGCCGGTATCAGGCAAATTAGTATAAGCCGACTGGTTGCCGAGAACTGTTTGCCAAAGGAACGTCGTCTCGCCTCGGACCTCCATACCCAAGGATCAAAGGGCTGACCTTCGCCGCATCGCGCAGCACTTAGTTGGCGAGCGAGATCATTATCGCGAAGCGCATTCATTGCCCAAGGCGCCCTGGAAAATAGCCCGGTAATCGCCCCCCCGAATACACCCAATCCGAAAGCTGCAAGAGTTTTGCCAATCGCAAAGCTCAGACCCAATGTTGCGGCGGTGGTCGCGAGCATCGCCGGGTCCGTTATCGGAGAGGACAGCCAGAATGCCGTGATCGGTGCAAGCGGTACACCTGCAGCCAGCAACCCAGCCATTAACGGCAACACTGTAACACCGCAGACGGGCGTAACAGCTCCGATCAGCGACGCGGCCAACACCGATCGAAATGTCCTGCCCTCAAAGGCAGCAGCAATATGAGTGTCCGCGCTGCTGGCAATGATCCAGGCCGCAAGGATGATACCCGGAATGACGATTGGGGCGACGACAATCAAGCCCAAGACGACAAACTTTACAGCGTTTGCCGCGTGTTCCGGCCAAACAAGACAGACACCCGACAACAGCACCAGAGAAACGCCCCACATCAGGTTTTTCCGGGTAGATGGTCGATGGGCAGCGGTTTGTTCGGACATTGCCTACTCCTTTGAACTTGAAAACTAGAGTGGCACGAGCCATCTTTGAAACGAATAGTTTCAATTTCAGATATTGGAAAAACAGATGGAGAATCTGGATAGCGATCTTTTGCGAACCTTCGTTGCCGTGGCTGAGGCTGGCAGTGTCACGGATGGTGCAGCTCGTATACACCGGTCCCAATCTGCAACGAGCCTTCAGATCAAACGCCTGGAATCCATTCTGGGCCGCCCTGTTTTTGATCGGCATGGTCGCGGGGTTGTGTTGAGCGATGCGGGGCAGACGTTGCTGTTCGTTGCGAAAGACGTGACGGCCCGCCTTGACGCGGTACAGCGGGAGATTTCCCACAATTCTGTGAGCGGAAAACTACGCTTGGGCATACCCGACGATCACGGGCGCGCCAAACTCGCGAAGATTATTGCGGCGTTTACCAGTCATCATCCTAAAGTCGAACTGGAGGTCACCTGCGCCTTGAGCGCACATTTTCCTGATGCGCTCGACAAAGAGCTGTTGGACCTTGCGGTTTACGAGGTCGAAACTCCATCTGGTTTTGAGGAACTCCTCTATGAAGACCCGACTTGTTGGGTGTCTTCGGCACATCGGGATTTTTCAGCCGATGAAGTCCTACCAGTGGCCCTTTTCGATGAAGCGTGTTGGTGGCGCGACGCTGCAATCAGTTCGTTAAAAGCCCGCAGAAAGCCATACCGTATCGTCTATTCGAGCCAAAGCGTTTCTGGCGTGATTGCAGCGGTAGAGGCAGGGATCGCGGTTGGCCTGCTGGGCCGGTCGTCGCTTCACATCGGGCTATCCGTGGTCAACGAGGGGCTGGGCTTTGAGGCTACTCCTGCCTCCAAGCTGGTGATGGCATCAAGTAATCCAAAAGAGCATAGGCCTCTAGACGCAATGAAGGAATCTATCAGAGCTGCATTTTTGTCCAAAGCATGATGGGCCGTTCTAGCCCTTTTCCAACCTTCTCTGCATGAAGGATCAATGGCCGCTTGCAGGTGAATTGAAGCAATGGACGTTGGGCGCGATGATTAACTGACCACTCAACCAAAGATCGCTTCACAAAATTCTCTATGCCGTCACGTATGTCCCCCAAATAAACGGTCTGCTGGCGGAAGATGGTGAGATCGGTCAAGAAACGCTGCGTCAGGTACTGATGCCTGAACAGAGCTGTCACAGCAGCCTTTGGGGAGGGCATGAGAGTAAAGAGCAGCGCCAACGAAAGTAGTCTGACTCGCCACATGCCGCGCTTTCTTCTGGCGAGGCGGCGGTGGGTCCAATCGTGGGAGGGCAATGTCTTAACCTGTCTGAATGCCGGGAATGTCGGCTATGAACAAACGTGACCATCTTCTAGAATACTGAACTTGTCGCGGCCAACTAACCTACAGACTAAGTTCTCAGTGTGCTGGTCAACTCATCCTATACCCAACATTTCTAAGCGTAACGATCCGCTGACCCTCGCTTCCAATTTTGCGCCGTAGGCGACCAACGTAAACATCGACGACGTTGGTTAATGGATCTTCGTTCATGCCCCATACGGAGTTTAGGATGCGCTCTCGGGACAGAACCCGACCCACATTTGTTAGAAATAGTAGAAGAAGATCGCGTTCTTTTTTAGATAACTGAACCTCCTTGCCAGCCACGGTCACGTGAAGGGAGCGTCTGTCAAAGCTCAGGGTTCCGCATTTGATGACGGTGTCTCCGAGATCGCTGGCATAATTGTTGGCGCGCCGGTGCAGGGCTTCAATGCGCGCGATGAGTTCGTCGAAGTCAAACGGTTTCGGAAGATAGTCGTCAGCACCAATTTTCAATCCTTCGACCCGTTCTTCGGGGCTGTCCAATGCGGTTAGCATCAGGATGGGGATTTTGGATTTACGGGCGCGCAACTTGCGGCAGACATCCTGCCCTTGAATTCCCGGCAGCATCAGATCCAAAAGGATGACATCGTATTCGCTTGTGGTCACGTGCTCTAGAGCTTCTTCCCCGCTTGAGGCATGATCGACGGTCCAGCCTTCTGCGGACAAACCACGACGGATGAAATCGGCAACGCGTACCTCGTCTTCCACAAGTAGAATATTCATGTCAGCCTCAATTCGCTCGGTGCTTCAATCCATCACAATGCCAAAAGGAGTATGGCCGCTTCGGTTCTGGAAACAGAAATTCAGATATACAAAAAAACATCAGCCCATCTCTCGCCACGTATCTGATTGCACAACTTTCATCCGTGGCCCTTTGGGCAGTGTTAAGACAATTTTCAAACCACCCTTTCGACGGTCCTGAAGGTCAACGGTTCCACCATGGGCCTCGACAATTGATTTGACGACTGGAAGGCCAAGACCGCTGCCCTCGATTCCCTGACCCGAGGCGTTCGAACCCCTATAGAAGCGGTTGAACGCCTGGGACTTTTCTGCAGCGCTTAAACCGGGCCCGTTGTCTTCGATTGTAATTGAGCATGAGGCGAGGCCCTCTTCCAGCTTGGCCTCGATCGTAGGACCGCCATAGCGCCGGGCGTTTTGCAGCAATGCCAAAAGGGACTGGCGCAGGCGAACTTCGTCGACCGAAGCGACAACTTTGTCCTTGGGCGTTTCAACCTGAACCGGCTCAGGGAACATGGCGATGGCATCGTGCAATATCTTTCGCAAGTCGGTCTTCCTGCGATCAAGCCGAAGCTGACCCGCCTCGAACCTTGCCACCGTCAACATATCGTCGACGATCTGATTGGTGTGCTTGGCAGAATCCCGGATACGGGCCAGGGAATCTGAGACTTCTTCGGACAGCTTGTCAGATGTCCTTAATGTGACATCGGCCTCGCCAAGTATGATCGCCAGTGGCGTGCGCAATTCGTGGCTTATGTCGGCCATCAGCTGTTTGCGGTTTTCTTCCCCGGTCTCAAGTTTGTCGATGAGTTGCTGGAGCTCGGACGTTCTTGCCGCGACGGTTTGTTCAAGTTGTCTTTTTTGTTCCGCGCGGCCGGCTTCACGTGCGGCCAAACCTTCGGCCATGCTATTCAGAACGGTACCGAGTTCCCTGAACTCGCGACTGCCACCAAGCCTCACAGGCTCAGAGTAGTCGGCCCTGCGCAGATGGCCGATACCTTCGGCAAGTCGGATCAAAGGCTTCCTGATCTGACGATTGAATGACACGAGGGCCACCAGAAGCACTCCAATGGCAGCTGCCACAATCATGTAGACCAATCGTTTGTTCCATTCCCTGAAAACCGTGGCCTCTGTCAGAACGTCTTCGACTTCCTCGATCTCTTCATCAAGCGCGGATTTGATTTTTCGGTCAAGTTCGTCATCGATGTCTCCGTCCAGAAGGGCTGCCAGACGTTCGATGCGAACAAAGGTTTCAACCGGGCTGCCTTCTGCTGTGAGGCTGGCAATGGCTGCATTCACGGATTCAATGTCGTCCTCAATCTGATCGAGCAGTTCCAGCTCTTCGATTTCCTCGTCGCCAACCATTTGGATTTCGCGCGCGATGACATTTCGAATGTCTTCAAGAGTTTTCGCGATTTTAACTTGCAGCTCTGCTTCCCGGGCACCGTCATCCCGATCCCCGATCAGAAGCGCGTCGCCATGTTGTTTGAACAGGCGGTAAAGGTCTGCCTCAAGCCGGAGATGGAGCCCATAAGATTCTTGAGCCAGCAATATCCGGGCGTCCCACCAACGGGTTTTTTCCAGACTGTAGAGGGTCAGTCCCGCAAGCCCGCACAGAAACCCGACGAGAACAGCGGCGTATACTCCAAACAGGGTGGATGAGCGCATATCAAATGACCTTTGAATTCTCATTCAGATTAGAGGTGACGTGATCATCGGCCAATATTATCGTTGCCGACGAAAGCTCTTGAAACGCCGCGAGCAGTTCAGCTTGTTGATGTCGGCAGGCAGCCCACCTGATTGAGGAGATTACAACAACTTCGGCCTCGCACAGTACAGCGCGCGCAAGATCTAGCCGCAAAGTTTGATCAGATGACAGCCCGTGGCCGTTTTCAGCGATACGTTGGTCAAGACCTTCGGGGGCCATGAGCAAGTCGGATAGACCTAGTTGCCTCAGCACTTTCGCGATCCTGCGGTCGCTGGGCCGTTTCCGGCACATCAAGGTTGCGGATCGGCGCAAACTGCCCTGAAGCCCGATATGGGCGTCTCCGATGAGCGCGAGTTTTGGTGGAATTTGATGCTCACCATAGCGCACTTCAATGCCCTCATAAGTGTCAAAGCCCGCGATACATCGCGCGAGCTTACTGGCGTACGGTCCCGTCAACTCTGAGGTCCTGTTCGGTTTGGCAACAAATGTGAAAGGTGCTTCGTCAAGTTTTCCGGTGACGTTAATGACTACGGCATCGGTTTGTTGTGCGACGTTTCGATTGACCGTTGGCTCCGAAAGAAGCCGTTGAGCTTTCTCGCGCGCAACGCGCCAGGCACAGTGATGATCCCAAGCACTCGCGAGATTTTGTAACGGAAGCGCGATCAATGCCATCACAGCAAGGCAGGCCGCAACGGTCGCAGGGGCGATGCCTGTTTGGCCAGCTTGCCAAAGCATCAAGAGACTCACGAATGCTACACCCAATCGCAGGATCGCCTGAAGGCCAACCACGCGGCCACGGCGTGCCAGCGCATCATGGCGCAGCGTTGCACCTTGTGTGTCTAGCTTCTGTAATTCGCGGTCTGTCCTGCCCATTAGGTCGAGTTCAGGGGCAATCGCAATCCGCTCGATCATGGAGATCGCAATGCTGGCCCGGCGCCGGCGCAGTCTTCGGTGCCTATGCTCAAGATGCCAGGCCATTGCCGCTGCTAGCAGCAGAGTCAGACCAAGTGCTGCCATTCCACTGACCGCAAGTACGGGATTTAGATAAAATAGAATGGCTGCGGCGCCTGGGATTATAACTGCCGCAGAACAGACGCTTGGTAAACCGCGTCCAAACCAAATGCGGGCTGCTGACAAATCACCAACAAACCTTAAGGACAGCGCGCCGACTCGGCGTCTCTCATGGCGCGATTTGGGAAGTTTTGCGATCTGCTGATAGAGCGCACGCCGCAATGAGATCGCATAGCTTTGGCCGAGCGCTTCCGCACGATATCGGCACAGGAACAGACATGCGGCAGTGCCTACACCGGAACCGGCCAATTGCAATACGGTCTCTATGGCAAGCGCATGTCCCGCGTGTATCGCCCCAAACGCGTCCCGTGTCGCGAAAGCAGCAAAGGCTAGTGCAACCGCTTGAAAGACACTGCTTGATACCACGAGGACCGCATCGATGATGCGATCCCGTGTGGCCAACCTGGGGAGGGGGGTCATGCGGCCACGTTCTCTGGTTCATGCCGCATCAGGGGGGCAACATGTTGGGCGATCATTGCAGGCGACCAAAGGTCTTCACGCGACAGGATCGGGCACCCGGTGGCTTCGAGCGCTTCGGCCGAGGCGAGGGGTGAGCAACTTACCTTCCCGGAAATCGCAAATGGGCTTAGCCCAACCCGTTTAAGCACGGTGACGCCGCCTAATGCGCTCAGCGCATCTGGTGCTGCAAACAGGATGCCATCAAGACGATCCCGAATGCGTGAGGATCGGAGTATTGCGCGGGTTTCCTGTTGGAATACGCCATCTGCGATTTCTACAACCACCACCTCGGCCCCTCGCGATGCGGCTGTCGCGACCAGAGTGTCAAAGCCGGTTTCGATCTTCTCCAGAGGCATCCGATAGGTTGATGCCATCCCGACATCCGTAAAATCAAGCGCGGGCGCGCCTGCATCCTCAAAACTGTTGAAATCGCCAAAGGCCCCGGTGCCTGTGGCTTTGACACCCGACGCAGAATACCCCGCACGCGCCAAGCCATGCCCCAGGCTTGACGCAGCGGTTGTCTTGCCGGAATTCATCGATGCCCCAAAAACGCCGATAACAGTCACTTGGTTATTGGCCGGCAATTGGGGCAGAGCATAGTCCGCGATATTGATCACCCGATTTTTAGCGTCGGTGAGAAGGCCTAGGGGTTTCAACCGTGTGGGGTCCTCCATACGGATATGCGCGGCATCCACCCGGCCCGCTACGCCGCCGCCCGCAACCAGATCGATGAGATCATCGTCGACAACGGCACTGGCAAGAAACTGGTCTGGCGCATAGCGATCACCCAGGCACAAAACAACAAAATCGCCTGGATAGCTGGTCGAAACACGCCGTTCGGCTAGCTGTATTTTCTTGTGGTGCCCGATCTCGACGATCTCGCAGAGGATCAGATCACATGCTTTTGCGTTGCTCATCTCAGTGCTGAGCCCGTGAACATCCGACCGATCAACGCGGCGGGTTGTGAATGCCCATTTTGCGATTTCACAAGCGCTGAGGGGGATTGGGGGAAACTGTTTCATGTTTTGCTCCGTGGCTGACGTGTCCATGGTTTCATCTTGTCAGCACCGTGTGAGAAAGGTTGCAAAGGTGCATGAAGGGACGTGGTGCGATTGAATGAACAGCAGATGAACGCGATGTTTGAGCGGGGGAATTGGGCGCGAGCTTAGATTCGTAGCGGCCCCAAAATCCCGGGTTGGCAGAGAAAGACGGATTGAGCTAAACACCCAACGTCGGGTGGCCGGCGATCAGTCGTCATCGCCGTCATCATCCCCATTGTCGTCCCCGCTATCATCTCCACCGTCATCATCACGGTCGTCACCGCCACCCTTTCTGCCAGAGCCGTCATTGCCGTCATCTCGCTCTCCTCCGTTCCGATTTCCCCGATCTTCACGCTCGTCTCGATCATCATTCTTCCTGTCCGAGCTTTGCCGTAATTCCCTGATCGTAATGCGGCTGTCACCATTTCGGTCGATATCCTCAATCAATCTGCGCGCACCTGCTTCTCCGAATGCAGCCACAAGTTCATTGAAACTAAGAACGCCGTCAGAGTTTGTATCGACAGAGCGAAAGCTCGCTGTCTGTGCAGTGGCTTTGCCCGATAGACCAATCCCGATCATCAAGATAAGAGCGAAAATGAACGAATAGAACGTATGGCCGGATGTCCTTATTCTGCACTTTGTCGCCTCGCGTCGATCTAACAACAAAGATATCCCTTTAACCGACGTTTGTTCCTTGAGATTCAAGTATTTCTATCTCAGTAGGACAAGATAGCGCGCTCGGATGAAGCGCTGATATTCTGCTGATGAACGTCAGATGAATTTTGGTGACGCTATGGAGTGCTTTGCAGATTGTTTGGCGTGGAACTTAAATTAGCGTTTTCGCTGGCTAAATTTATCAGATGATAAATTAACTATACTTTGCAGCCGCGTGAGTTATCGGGTCCGATATGTTTACTTAATGTCAGCTTGCAACAGACCTTCAGTCAGTTCGCTTCCCGACTGAGAGTATTTAATACTTTCGTATTAAGTGCTTCTACCCGAAAAAACCTAGAGGCTTGTCAATTGTTTTTATGGAGCTTGACCAGTTGGTGACAGCTTCTTAGTTGGTTGTACCATCGCATAACTCGTCAGGAAGTCTGGCGACTTTCTTTAATATAACAACAACTTGCTTGCTCTCACCGTTAGAAGGCATACCAAGAGATTCAACGTTAAGCCACAGCCGACGTCTGAATGCTCGCACGGTCAGTTGATCAACCATTTGCTCCGAAGCTTCCATTTTTCGTCAACTTAAAAAATAAATTCTTACAAATGTTTAAGCTTTATGAAAGGTCGGTTAAAACTCTGAATACTCTACGGACCACTTAGTCGTTTGGTAACGAGGCGAAGGTCTGATGCTGAGTTCTGTTTTATCCGTTTTGGCTGGCGTTCTTTTTGAGCTCGGTCATTTGTGGCCCGCATTCCTTCTTGGTTCGGAAAGTGTACTGGCTTTTACAACCAACACTGCCCAATATTTGGCCCTTGCCTGCGTTGTCGCACTGAGTTTTTTGCACAGAGGGCACAATAACTCCCGAGACCCTAGCGCAGCAGTTTTGAAAGTGACATCAGAACCCAAGTGTCTTCCCCGTCAAGGGACAGGCGATCTTCCTTGTTTGGATGACAGATTGGTTGATCAGCTGTTTCTTCACGCCCAAGCAGTTCGAAGAAACAGGCACCCAGTTCGACATTCTACTTCCACGATCACAGCGAGAATTGGATAGCAAATGTCGAGACACAAAGGTGATGCCACCTCTGTGCTGGCCAGATTTGGCGAAAGGTTTGGCTTGGTTCAAAAACTCGTCATTACCATCCCACCTGCAAACAATAGGACTCGTCCAATCAATCAAATGCGCGGTGCGGGTCAGATCAACAATTCTAAGGCCAAAAAGGAGCCAAACATGTCGTTGGACATTTCTAAACTAAGTGAAATCAAAGGTCTTCTGGGGGCGTGCCTCGTCGACAGCGATACAGGCCTTACTTTAGGCACAGAAGGCGGTTCCAAGTTTGATCTTGATACCGCCGGGGCAGCGAATGTTGAAGTCGTCCGTGCCAAACTTCAGGCAATTGAAGCTTTGAAACTTAACGATACCATCGAAGACATTCTGATCACGCTTGGCAAACAGTTTCATCTGGTTCGTCCACTAGACAAAAACCCAAACATTTTTGTGTATGTCGCGTTGGATAAGAAGACCGCCAATCTGGGGCTCGCCCGATTGCAAGTAAAAGCTGTTGAAGAAACGCTCAGCCTCTAGCCTGCAACGAAATGCCAAATGGACTTAGCCATCCCGTTATGGCTGAGTTCACTTAACCCCGCATTGGTAACTGCGATAAACGGATCCAACGGTAATGTCGGAGGTCTTAAAATGAAAATACTCGTCGCAGAAGACGACAAAAAGACCGCCGAATTTGTCAATTCCGGGCTGAGATCGAACGGTTTCAGTGTGGAGTGGTATGATGATGGTCGAGATGCTCTATCATATTGTTTGTACAACGAATGTGACGCCATAGTCTTAGACCGTATGTTGCCTGGAATGGATGGTCTCTCTGTTCTCAAGGCCTTGAGGGCCGCGAAGAAACAGACCCCAGTTTTGTTCCTCACATCAATAGGCGACGTTCAGGACAGAGTTGAGGGTTTGACCGAAGGTGCGGATGACTACCTGGTTAAGCCTTTTCATTTTTCAGAACTTCTGGCGCGTCTAAACAGCATTATCAGACGACAGCCGACCGGCATTGCCTCAACTGGGCTTCAAGTCCACGATCTTTCGATGGATCTGCTCAGCAGGGTGGTGAAAAGGCAAGACGTTACAATAGACTTATTGCCCCGTGAATTTGCGCTGTTGGAAGTTTTGATGCGGAATGCCGGTCGGATCGTGACACGCAACATGCTTTTGGAGCAAGTCTGGGACTACAACTTTGATCCAAATTCGACCGTGATTGAAACGTATATAAGTCGCCTTAGGTCGAAGATCGACAAACCCTTCGAGACGCCACTTTTGCACACGTCTCGAAACGTTGGATACAGCATTCATGGGCCGCTCTAGCATTCTCTCAGGTGCTCCGTTCCGATCGGCTTGTTTCGCGGCATTGATAGTCTGGATCATAACTGCAGTATTTGGCTCTGCTGTCTACTTAGCGCTTGCAGACAGGCTTCGCAGTGATCTCCAGCAACAAATCCTCGATGAAGAGCTCCTGCTTCATGAGATTTTACTGGACGGCGGCTCAGAACCAGTTCAGCGAGCAATTGAACATTTGAATAGTCCCATTCGAACTGGGCTTCACGTAGTCGCGCTGTTCGACCAGAACGGTTCATTACTTGCTGGATCAGTTGCGAAAACGCCCGATACGATAGGTTGGCACGAAGTCGATCCGGATTTTTTGCAGATCGGTGGGACCGCGCCCGTCTATCTTCTCCATGTATCAGAGTATCTTGGGTATCGCACAGTGGTCGCTCGCAGCCTGACACCACCTAATCAGGCTTTGAAAACCCTTTGGGAAGGGTTGTTGCTGCTGACGCTTTCGACAACTGCCGCTGTCCTGGGTCTTGGCTATTACTTCAGCGCTCAAGACCATCGAAAACTTCAAAGGATTGAGCGAACCCTCGACCAGGTCTTTCAAGAAGATATCAGCCTTCGTCTTCCCGTGTCAGATACAAGCGACCTAAGCGATCGAATTTGCCATATGATCAACCGACGTCTCGACTGGATTTCGAGCTCACTCAACTGTGCTCAATCCACTGCGGTCACAATTGCCAGCGATTTGAGGAGCCCTTTGTTGAACGGGTTCATGGCTTTACAAAAGGTATATTGCGAAGTTGAGCATGGTGGTGACCCACGACAAGGCCTCGACGATTTAGAGAAAAATCTTAGGCGCATCAGAACTGTCTTCGACACAGTACTCACAGTATCTCAAATCGAGGCTGGCGGGCATGAAGTAAGCTTCCAAACCGTCAATTTGAGTGCACTCGTTGAGAATGTGGCAGAGGCGTTTCATCCGGTTGCGGCGGAAGCAGGTAAACACATCACTGCTGACTACAACGCCGACACGATTTTGATACGAGGCGACGAAGACATGCTGAAACGGCTGCTCGTCAATCTTGTGAACAATTCACTCCGGTTTTGCCCTTCTGGATGTTGGATCAGGATTTCCCTAACGGCCACGACTGAAGCGATACAGCTGATTGTTGAAGACAATGGACCGGGGGTTCCGGATCCACAAATCAGCAAGATTTTTGACGCGTTTTTCCGAGTTGACCACACAAAAAACGACACTGGAAATGGGCTCGGCCTATCGCTTGTTAAGGCCATCGCAATGCGGCACGGCGCACTTATCACCGCAGAAAACAACAAACCGGGCCTGCGGGTATGTGTGAGTTTTGGGAAGCCCCCGATTGCGGCCTGAACACAAGCTGATGATTTGTGCAGCTCAGAATTCTAACCATCACCTGGACCACTCAAACCTGAAAGCTCAACCTCTTTGATCGGAAACACAATGATGAAAAATGCAATATTCCTAATGGCATTCTTGCCCGCGAGTGCGGCGACGGCAGGCGAGACAATATTCCAATGCACGTCAGAAACTAACGGAGAAGTAGTTCAGGTTTTTCAGGATGCCGACCTCTCAGAAGCGCGACTGATAGTACAGGATAGAGAAGGCACAGCCTCTGTCGCACACGGCCTGGACGGCGTAACATTTATCCACATCAAACCCGACGAAGTCTGGACGTTGGTGCTCCATTTTCCAACCATGACCTATGAGTTGTCCACTCATGGTGCCACACCAATCGAAGATCACGGACATTGCACAAAGAGTGGATGATCAACACAAATCACTCGGTGTTCATCGGGTAGATCGCAATAACCTTTCAAAAATGTAAGGATGATGAAATCCCGCTGGCAAGATCACGTTGCAGAAGATGCTGTCAGGTTCGGAACTGAAGCCGAATACTCGACTGAGGAAGCACTCGTACCCATTCTTGAGGGTATTACCGGCGCCGTGAAGACACGGACCACTCACTCGTAAGCAAGCTTCCCTCAGTCAAAGCAGCGCGCCCTTCCTCCCCCTCGGAAGGGCGCGTTGTAAGTTCATCTAAAGCTGCTTTCTGTTGCTTCCTAATACCGGCCGTGAACTCCTTGTGCGTTGGCTGTCAAAAATGGCTCGATGTGCTCAATCAAGTGCAGCTTGCATGGACGTCAAAGCGTTGACTCTACTGAGCTTCGCTGGGTCCGCATCGCCAGTGTTGCAACACATTCGGCCAAATTCCCCATTTTTTGAATGAAAATGCAGCTAAAACCCTCAGATCACATACTCGATCCGCCAGAACAGGTTCGTCGTTAGCCGAACAACATGGTGACGACACAAAAACCGGACTAAAGAAGAATGAAACGCTCAAACATTGTATCTGGAGCAGCCTTTACTACCGCCTTGTATGCAGCGGTTGTCATACTTCTTTCGGTTGCAGCATTGGCATTTTTGACATTTGAAAGAATTCGTGGCGACTTGCAGCGTGAAATGGACTCGTTGCTAATCGATGAAATGCGTTTCATACAAGAAATTCTGGACGATAACGACAACGATTCCGACGTGGTGCAAGCGATTGATGACGCGACACTCTGGTTGCCGTTCGACACGAGTTTGATTGGTCTGTTCGATAGTCAAGGGAAGCGTCTGGCTGGAAACATCGACGAGTACCCATCCTTTCGAGGCTGGGGGGAAATCGAAGATGATGGCATTAACCTAGGCGGTGAAAAGCGTATCCATCGTGTAAATGTGCAAACCTACCGTGGCTTCGTAATCGTGGTTGGTCGCGATCTTGCATTTGTAACAAGCACACTTCGATCGTTGGCTTGGTCTTTGGTTGCAATCGGATTAGGAGCAACGCTTTGCACGCTATTGGTTGGCTACATCACCAGCATAAGAACATATCGCAAACTTGATCAAATGGCGAAGACGCTCAACAAAGTCTCAAGAGGGGAAGTCAAAGCGAGGCTTCCGGTCGGCAAGAACAATGATCAGATAGACCGGGTTTCAAGGCTAATGAACAGCCATCTCGACAACCTGACTGCTTTGATGTCAACAACACGATCAGCCGCTGCGGCCATTGCGCATGATCTGAAGAACCCGCTCACCCATGCTTACATCACACTTCAGCAAGCGAGGGATTCACTGCAATCGGAGGGTAAATCTGTCGAAGCTATTGACCAAATTCAATCTGAACTTGATCGGCTCAAATGGACCTTTGAAACAGTTTTGCGGATCAATCGCATCGAAGAAGGCAACAGTTCAAAAGCGTTCAGCTATCTGGATTTGAATAGACTGGGTCGAGAAGCTGTTGAGAACATGATCCCGCTAGCGGAATTGAAGGCACAAAGCCTTAGTTTTGTGGAGAACCAATCAGGGCGCACACTAATCGAAGGCGATGAGGGTATGCTAAAACAGCTCTGTGCAAACCTTTTGCAGAACTCAATTGATCATTGTCCAGAGCATTCCAAGGTTCTGCTGATCGTTGAACAAGAAGAAAGCATCGTTACGCTTTCGGTAGTCGACAATGGCCCTGGCGTTCCAGAAAACACACTAGGTAAGCTTTTTGTTCCTTTCTATAAACTGGAAAGTGAACGTAACAGTGTTGGGAATGGTTTGGGGTTGGCGCTAGTGAAAGCTATTGCAGACCACCATTCGTCGCTCTTAACTGCCATAAACAATTCACCTGGGTTGACTGTTTCAATTCAATTCGAAGTTGCGTAAGGGCACTTAAAAGGTGAGCGAACCTATCTTGGTGTTTACGAAACTTGGGACCGAAGAAGGTAGTCGAACAATCAAAGCCGGGAGAGACTGTCTCGAAACAGCGACCGTTCGAGGTGTCGACAGGGCGGGGATGCCCCGCTTTGATGTAATCAGGTAATTCGGCGTTTCTAAACAAACCCAATATCGCTGACGGAAGCAATTCGTCGCGATGGGTGTGGATAAACTAGTGGACCTAGATTGGCTATATAAGAAGAACGAACTGCTTAAACGAGCCGAGTCGGATTTAACGTTGTACAACTTAATCCTGTTGGTGGCTTCAAACGGCAACTTCTAAGGCCGGCTGATCGTTGTGCGTGCATTGACCGTGTGTGCTTCAGGCTCAGCGTCTTGGAAACGCCCCGGTGGCCGACATCGAATACCAGAACCGTTTTGAAATCGGTCTAATCGGTCTTGGTATAGTTGGCTGACTGCCTAAAGCCCGTGCGGCCTGGAATATTGGGCTGCTTTGATGTGATGGAAAACCTTTGAGTCGCAAAAGGCAAAACCAGTGTACCTATCAAAAGTCGAATGACTCAAAATCAATGGCTTACTGGTCGCCGAATGGCAAAACAATGTCGCGCCCTACAAAATTGATGAACGTCACACGAACCTGACCTAACTGTCATAGTTGGACCATAAACTAAGTGAATGTTCGACATCAGAGGGCACCCCAAATCAAATATCGTTTTCGTAACAAAATGTGACCCTGCGCTGCAGATTAGTGCGACAGCCTGTAGAAATTGTCTACAATGAGCCCGAAGATGACATTGGTTTTCTTTCCGCCTAGCTTGCAGCCCATGCATTAGTTGGAGGGATTACTATGTCGACGCCAGAAAGCAGGCTTGAAGAATTGGGCTTGAAATTACCTGCGCCTACCAAGTTACCGGATGGCCTGCACATACCCTTCGAATTTGTTAATGTCAGAGGTGACCGAGCACTTTTCTCAGGTCACCCAAAAAACGCAATGGATGGTAGTCTGGCCGGGCCCTTTGGAGTTGTCGGAGCCGAAATTACTACGGATCAAGCGTATGCTGAAGCCCGCGAAGTGGCACTAACGGTACTGGCTAACCTGAAAGCAGAAATAGGCGAGCTATCAAGAATTGTTGGATGGGCCCGCGTCTTTGGTATGGTGACATCTGCGCCCGGATACTCGGATCAACATGTTGTGGTAAATGGCTTTAGCGATTTGATAATTGAGGTGTTCGGCCCAGACATCGGTCGCCATGCGCGTTCTGCTATCGGTGTGTCTGGACTACCGCTCGGTTTCGCAATGGAAATTGAGGGCGAAGTCATGATCTCTACCTGACAGGCCTGCGACGGTTTTGTCCGCAAAATGGGATTTGCAAAGCCCAACGATGAATGTCGGGTTTGGGCTGCGATCTGCCGAATGCGTACGCAGCGCCATGTTGGATCAGCAATGACGGCTCAGGGCTCTTTCTTCTGTTTGGGGCACATCGCAGAGAAAGTCAGTTGCGGGCCTAAACGGACCATTGCTGCGGACAGTACCAAGGTCGCCAACGCGCAGTAAGCAGACTTTGCAAATCTACAAAACCCACCCTCAATCCACAGACGGCGTGGTCCGGCTCTACCGCCGATTTTATCATCCCCTTGTGCTTTCAAAGCGGAACTATTTGAAAAGGTTTTGACGCTCTTTTCGAGGCAATAGTCGCGATACGTTTCGTCAGTATCTGCTCAGTGCCTCTAGTATTATGTTCCGCGTATTGATGTCGTTGTGGAAAATCCTATCGGCGAGAAACTCGGACGGAAACTCAGGCCATGTCCTGCGCATTTCAGCAACGAGCCGTCGTGCTTCTTCTGAATTTCCCAACTGATCGTGCGCAACGGCTTGGAACAAGAGCGAAGGAGCACTGACTGGCGCTCCAGCAGCTGGCGCTCCCTGAAAAGCTTCAACAACATTTTCGTAGTTCCCGAGCATAAGTTGCGAGACGCCCCAGATGTTTCTCGCACCAAACCTCCCGGATCCTGATTTGGGTCTATCCGGGTTGCTAACCTCGGCGGCAAATTCCGGGGCGTTAGCCAAGATGGCGGTGATACCTGCAAGGTCGAGAATATGGCCATCATTCGGCGCCAGTTCGACCGACATCCTTGCGTATTTCAATGCCTCGTTTGGCTGGTCTTTGACAGCCAGCACCCAACCGTTTGCGCTGTTTGCCCAGGCGTCGGCCGGGGACAATTGAAGCGCTTTTTCAGACATTTCTGAAGCTTGATTGGAGAAATCATCCCTTTGTGATTCATCCGGCGACAACACCGCCAAGATCGCCAGGACCTGCGCTGATCCGGCATAGCCGTCGGACAGAGCCGGGTCGAGTTCCATCGCGTGCTGGAACATTCCCAGTGCTATCTGCTGACGTTTGACATCAAAAACGGGAAAAAACATGCCTCGGGCTTGGTCTGCAATGTTGGCCGCCTGGAGTCTCGTCAATGATTGTTCACCAAGCGCCACACGTTCTGCTTTCTCGATGGATCGAGTTGTCGGCACAACCTCCCTGTTATCCTGGCTCATCCAGAGGCCAAGCACAGCGACTAATGCAACAACACCTAGTCCAGCAGGCAGCAGTTGCCGCGAACGCCAACGGCCAACTGGATTGTCGCTCTTCAGTTCACTTGATGTACGGTCTTCGATTGTAGATTCGTATGAAAACCGCGGCTTGTATCCGCCGGGATCAACAAAAATGCGAACCCCGTTGCCGTCCCAGTGATCTTCGTAGAACTGATGTAAAAGGCGACGCAGTCGCCTAGCCTCAACGCGAACCAGGTTTTGACCACCAGTACCATCTATGCGCCGCCCATAGACCTCAACAGCGATAGCTTTGCCTCTAATCTGAGCGCTTCGACCAGATAGAGTTTCCTCGACTATATAGGTGAGAAACTGCGTGAGTCGGGGTGAAGCTTGAAATCCGTCGCTTGATACAATTCGACTCAGAGCTTCCCGGATGAGTTCCGGAGAAGGTTGGCCAACTTGTTGATTTATTGGCAAATCGTTTGATTTGTTCAATGTCAACTCACCCCCAACTCACGGTGACTCACTTGGCCTTTGCGGTCAACCGCACTCATCTTGATTTGAGAATAGATAGTGGGCGTCGGGATTTTTCCAGTGACGGTGAACCTGATTGAAGAAATTCCGGAACTTTCCGATGTGCTGTCGGGGCGCATCGAAACGGATGCACTACTCGGCGAGGTCATCGAGGACCTGAAGAAAGCATCTGCGTTTTCGAAAGACGCATCGATCACGGCCTCAGAGCGCGCCGAATGGGCCCACATCAAATCTGAACTCATCAGCGAGCTTCGCCGGATGTTGAAGCGCAGCCTGTGAGATACTCTAACTGAGGACCAATCCATGACCAAGGAAGACAATAGAAAAGACCAGGACGACAAACAGGTTCAGGCGTCAGATCAAATTGAAGACCCGTCGCGGCGGAGTGTTCTAAAGGGCTTGGCCACTGGAGCGGCTGCCACAGGGGCGGCTGGGTTTGCGGCAGGAACTGCCGAGGCCCACGAAGGAGGCGGCCCTCTAGGAGAAACACTCAAGAACCCATATGGTGGTCGACCCGCAGGTGGCATATCATTGCCGGAGTACTTCCGTCCTACGAAGTACATGACCGGTTCAAATGCGAACTATTTTCCGCTTAGTGAGGAGTTGGGGCCAGATGAGATGCGCATCTCATTCTGCGGCTCAACACCATATCCGCCGCGCGAAGATCAGGCGGGTACTTGTATCATGGTGGAGTTGGGGAATGGAAAACGGTTCTTCTTCGACTTTGGGTCCGGTTGTGTCCGCAACATCATTGCGATGCAAGTGCCTGGGCAGTTGATCAACGACATCTTCATCTCTCACCTGCATGTCGACCACTATGCCGACATTCCGTATATTTACCCCTTCCGTGCCTGGTCGGGTGGCTACACGCCACTACGCATCCATGGGCCGTCAGGTCGAACGCCCGAGCTTGGCACAGCCGGAATGGTCAAAGGCATGCAACAGATGCTCAAATGGCATCTGGAGGCCTTTGATGTTTTCCCGATTGGGGACGGCTACGAGATCGAAGTCAATGAATTCGATTTCCGCCAGGAAGGTGGTATTGTTTATGACGAAGACGGTGTGACTGTTCGGTCTTGGCCGCGAAGTCATGCCAAGGACGGTGCGGTTGGTTATCGGCTCGATTGGAATGGTCTGAGCTTTGTTTGGACCGGCGATGGTCGCCCAGATGAGCTTTCACGAAAATACGGCGTAGGCGTTGATGTCTTTGTAACCGAAATGTCGGGGCAGGATATTGGTCAGTTGATGACCTACAAATACGGTATCCCACAAGATCTCTTTAACTACACTATCGATACGCATCACACCTCCCACTATGCCGTGGGTAAGCTCTTTGCTGACACAAGGCCGCGATTGGGAATGGTGACACACTATACCCAGGATGAAGACATCGACGCTGAAATGCTGGCTGGTATTCGCGCCCACTACGACGGTCTGTTCCAATGGGGTCTCGATGTAGCCGTTGTGAACGTGACCAAGGATGCAATCTGGTACAGGAAAGCTGCTCTGCCCGGAAAATCCGGTACTGTGCCACCATTTCGTGAACTGGCTGCGGCGGCCGAGGCCGGGCGTATTGAGCTTCCGGATGAAATCACATTACCGAACCCAAGACTCACCCGCGCAGACCAGCAAGACCAGAAGTATCGAGATATGGAGATCGATCCACGCGAATACTACCCAACTGACGTTTTCCGAGCACCCGGCGGAGACTGGCCGCAGGACTTTACCATCAAAGTTTCGGATGTAATCGGCTCGCGTGATGAAGACTGAGAGGAGATCGAACAATGATTGAATTTGGTTCGACTTCTGCGATCCCTGTTACGATCCTTACCGGCTTTCTTGGAGCCGGCAAGACGACACTTTTGAACCGGATCCTTACCGGCAATCACGGATTACGAGTGGCAGTCCTGGTGAATGACTTTGGATCAATAAACGTAGACGCCGACTTGGTGGTTGGTCTCGAAGATGATGTGATGAGCTTGGCTAATGGGTGCGTTTGCTGCTCGATACGAGATGATCTGATTGAAACGGTAGAAGCTGTTCTCGCTCGGCCTGAGAAACCAGAATACATCGTCCTTGAAGCAAGTGGAGTGTCGGATCCATCGTCAATCGCAATGACGTTTACGGATCAACGGTTCCGGGACATGATCCGCTTGGACAGCCTTATGTGTCTTGTCGATGCGGAACAGCTATTTGCTGCGCCAGAACAAATGGAACTGAAGCTTCGTCAAATTGCGTTCTCGGACATGGTCATTTTGAACAAGGTTGATCTTGTCGACAGGGCCACAGTTCAGAAGGTGCACGACTGGCTTGGCTCTCGCTTCCGTCGCTATCGTCTTGTCGAAGCTGTAAACGCAGACGTCCCTCTGGACATACTTCTTTCAGTCGGTCGCTTTGCCGCCGTACAGCTCGAAACAGAAATACCCGATCATCACGAACATGGGCCAGATTGTGGTTGCCACCACTCTGATCACTCAGACAGCTTTTCTACGACCATGATGAAAGCTGAACGCCCAATAAGCCTGTCTTCCCTCCGGAGTGCAATTCGGAAGCTTCCGGGCGACGTTTATCGCCTCAAGGGTTTTGTTTTCAGCGAGGAGGATCCAGATCATCGCATTCTTGTTCAGGTGGTTGGAAAACGAATGGACATCGCACGGGATGGTGCTTGGGGTGACCGCAAACCCGAAACAAGGCTTGTCGCAATAGGCGCACCGGGGGCGCTCTCCGAGGATGTGCTTTCGGACACGCTTATGGAGACAGTCTGAAAGCCAGTTTCGACCAAGTATTTTGGCTATAAGTCAACCAGGTTGGATAATTTCACCCAGTTCGGCGGCGGCGGACTGTGAGTGGGCCATTGACGTCATTGCCAATCTGGCGATCTCAAGTGCAAGCCACCCATGAGAAAACGGCCAGCTGAAAGGAGACCGCCTATGAAACTAAGGTTGCTAGACGCGCCCTGGCTGCGGACATTCAAACGGGAATCGCAGTCCTTTCCACGCGGGCGCAAAGACGATCAGGTCAACAGCTTTGCCCATTTTCTTAATTGGTCCAAGGAGCTGGGCTTCTATCGGGCGCTGGGTCGCGATCATCAGATCAACATTGAACGTCGGGAGCGCAATCGCGAGCGGTCCCGGTGGCGCTAGAGCAGAAAGCTAGGTTAAGCGCCGATCGTCGACCTTGAACCGCCCAGCGAAACCTTGGCCATTGGGCCCGAAGGGCGGGAAGCTGACATTCTCTGCAGTTGCAAACCTATCCGGTAGCGGAGGTGAAATCCGACCTTCGCGGTCGACGCCTACGGCTAGATTCGAAAATACAAAAAAGCCCCTGTGATTTCGTAGGCGTAGATGGCTTGGACGTGCGTGACGAAACTAAACAGACGCTCCCATGTTAAGGCAGTCAGTTTGAAGAGGCTGTTAAGAACCAACATTTGACCAAACAATACGGCAATTCGTTGGTTTAGAACCTTATGGAAGCCGTGAGTTCTCCGACAACACTGGATCCACCACCAAAGGTTGATTGAAACTCGCCGCTGAAGCCTATCGATCGGTTTCCATCTGCAGAGGTATGTTCAAGCGTAATTCCAAGAAACCCTGCAGCTGCATCTTCTGTTGAAGCTACGAAAGAAAAGGGTGTCGCTGCTACGATTGCGTCCACATCGTCGGATCCTGCATCAAAAGTTGCATCTACTCCAACGGCCCAGTTCAGGTAGGTACTCGATCCATTTGCGGCCTCGTAGAAGCGGGGCAAGTTCAATTGCGCCCGCGTGTTGAACAGCGAAACGTTCCGATCTTCGACAGTCAGCGGATACGCAGTTCCTGTTTCGGTATATTCATCAAGTTTCAGAAAGACATAGCTTGCGCGTGCACTGAAGAAGGCAGGAATTGGCAAGGCGTTGATGGGTGCCGAGATCGAGAGCGATGGCGAAACGAACGTGCCGTCAAAATCGCCTTTCGCTTCGCCGCCATCAACGTTTCGGGTCGCTTCATTGTCGGTTACGCCAGCAAGAAGCGCTGCGTTGAGGCTGTATCGTCCGTAGTCCCTTTCGAGGTAAACGCCACCAAAATATGACGTGATATCGGTATCTCCTGCGTCTTGATCCAGCGAGATATGGCTGTCGTCATATCCGACAAGAACACCAAAATCGCTGTTATCGATGAATTCATTCGTCTCGGCACCAACTACGAAACCGTACATACGATGGCTGAACCCAAGATTTGAACCGTCTTCTTCAACATCGCGATCTCCTCCGAAGGCTGAACCCCAGACATATGGGCCGTTATCCTGTTCAACATACCCGAAAGGTCCCAGGTTTCTGCTAACCTGGCCACCGGACGAGCCGGACGCATAGGGGCTGGCGGTGTCAATCGTATTGAACACCGCGTCGGTGAGATCGCTGATAAAGGTACCTTGGGCCGCGAATCCCGTCGTATCCACCGAAACCGCAGTGAGGCCATTGTTGGCCACAACGCCGGCCCCTTCAAAATTGACGACTTCGGGGGCGGACGCGAGGTCATTATCGTCACCCGATGCATCAGCAAAATTTACAACCGAATTCATCCCGCGCGCAAAGTTCAACGTGTCAATGTCATTCGGGTTCGTGCCCCCCATGCCATCGTTGCCATTGCCGAAATCGACCGATCCGTTCAGAATCGAGCCGGGCTCGAGATTCAACGTGTCGTTCCCGTCGCCGCCATATACGATGGAAAAGCCTTCTCGACCGGTGATGCGGGCGGAGTTTGTGATTATTGCAGCGGCGTTGTTGTCGCGATCTTCGATCTCGATACCGTATTCGAACGCATCAATATTTCCGGTGTTCACAATGGTGATTGAACCGGCTCCGTCCACGTCCACTTCGATCCCGTTATTGTCCAGCGAACGCAACGCCCCGCTGTTGGTCACACGGGCATCGCCGTCACCGTTTAGTTCGATATCGATCGCGTCGGAATCGGCGGTAAGCCGGGCAGAGTTCACAATGCTGACATCGCCGCTTCCCTCGACATCCACTTCGATCGCATCGTCTTCGCGAGAGGTTATCCGCCCAGAGTTTCTAATGAAGACATCGCCATCTCCGAAGATTTCGGCGTCAATTCCCTCGTCGTTTCTGGCGGTTATGGATGCAGCGTTTGTAATGCTTATGTTGCCGTTCTCGGTCACGTGGGCGAAGATTCCGTCAACTTCGGCATCGATGGTACCGGATGCCGAAATAGTAACATCGCCGTTTCCGTCTATTTCAGCGTTAATGCCATCAATATTTTCCGCCGCAATTTCACCCGACGCTTCAACCGAGATGTTTCCGTCGCCAGCAACAAAGCTGCGGATCCCGTGTTCGCTTGCTTCGATATCACCGTTCATCGTGATCGAGATGTCGCCGTCACCATCAACTTCGGCTTCGATGCCGTCATCCAAACCGGCGCGGATATCACCTGTGACCTGAATGTTGATATCACCGGAATCCTCGGCATCAGCGTCAATGCCGATCGCATCGCCAGTGATGTTGCCCACCACAGTGACGTCAATCACGCCTCCGGGGCTGCCGGTTTCCACATCAATTGCATCGCTATCGAGGGATTGGACGTCGCCCGTCACATTGACGGTCACATTCCCGTCCTCCGCGTCAGCAAAGATCGCATGTTCTTCTTCAGCAGAAATGTTGCCGTTAGAATTGACCGTTACGTTGCCTGTTCCATTTGCTACGCCGTAAATCCCGTATTCTCTGCCAGTAATATCCCCGATGCTGTCGACGACGACATCACCAGCGCCATTCACCGTGGCGTTGATACCGTCGCCCGCTGCTGCGCCGCTGACATCGCCCCGGTTCGAAATTGTAATGTCGCCATCATTGGTCAGAAGCGCGCGGATGCCGTCCCTTGCGGACGAAATATTGCCCGACGAAGTGACGTTGATATCTCCGTCTCCACCCCTTTGGCGGGCAAAGATGCCATCAGCGTTGTTGCCAGCTGTTGTGATATTTCCGGTCGAGCGGATCGTGATATCGCCATCACCGTCGTCTTGCCGTGCAAAGATCCCGCGGGCGTTATTTCCAGAAGTCGAGAGATTGCCCTCGGATTCAATGGAGATATCCCCATTGCCGCCATTTTGACGCGCCAAGACGGCGTTCGCGTTGTTTCCTTCTGTTGTGATGTTTCCGGTTGATAGGATCGCGACATCGCCATCGTCATCGCTTTGCTGTCCAAGTATACCGCCAGAGTTGTTTCCAGACGTTGAGATATTGCCATTCGACACCACCGAGACATCCCCTTCGCCGCCACTCTGAAGAGCGGTGATGCCTGTTGATCGATTTCGAATTGTGCTGATATCGCCCGCTGAGTTGACCGATACCGTGCCGTCTCCACCGTCCTGATTGGCGTAAATTCCGTCTGAACGGCTGCCCGATGTGCTTATACGACCCGCTGAAACCACTGACACATCGCCATCACCACCTTGTTGCGTAGCGCCGATACCGGCGCTTCTGCTGCGTCCAGATGTCGTGATATTGCCCGTCGAGTTAACCGAGATGGCACCGTCACCCTCAAGATCGGACCGAATGCCAAAGGACCGACGTCCGTCGGTTGCAATGTCGCCCGTCGAAGTGATCGAAACATCCCCGTCGCCGTCCGCATCCACAACAATCCCATCCGCGCCGTTCCCCGTCGTGACAATGCCGTCGGTTCCATTCGTCTGGATGTTAAGGGTTACGTTACCTGTTGGTGTGCTGAAAGCCACTCCGTCTGTTCCACCGCTTGGTGCAATTCCCGGAGCAGTCACGTTATTGATATTGAGCGTTTCGATTGCTGGCCCGTTTGCCTGAACACCCGTTGAAACATCTCCCGTACAGGTGGCGAGGTCACCCGCAACACTGCACGGACCGTTTGATGGAGGAACAACCGTTTGCGCGATCGAAGGATTTGCCACTCCAATCGATGCACCCAAACCTATCGCACCGGCAGCAACTGGAGCAGCGAAAGCGCGATATGCAGCGGATTTTCCTTGATGGTATTTGCTCGTTTGCGCTTTGGAAAATGCCGCTGTACGACGGCGCGCTTTGCGGTTCAAACCGCTTACTCGTAACATCTTGTTCACCCCTTAAGAGTGGTCTGGAAACCACCGCAACTTTTTTGCGCGAAAACCTCCGCGTATTTGTTAGCAGCAAAAAAAAGATGGCTTTTTGATGTTCCGATTAACGATATATTAACGAACTTCTGAGCGGCCTATTGAATGATGCAAATTGATCACATGCATGCTCTGAAAAAACCGGCCAGCGGCAGCTCCCTACTTGGATCCGGTGGAATGATAGAATTATTCAAATAACCTCCATCTGTCTGCATGAATGCCAAACGGGTTTAGAACTCGTGCCCACTCGAATTTCTGCTGAGCGCTCTTAGCGCAGAACTTCGGATACAGGTCGAATGTCTGCAACGGGCCGTCAGCGCTTTCCATCAGGACATAAAGTCGTGTCGCCTGCTAGGTGGTCCAGAAGCGCGCGCACCCGAGTTGTAATGCGCCTGTTCTGTGGAAACAATGCAGCGACGACATATGGCGACACCCGGTTCTCCGGAAACAGCTCGACCAGATCGCCGGACCGTAAGGCATCTGCGACTGTATATGCCGGGCACCGTGCGATGGCGGCGCCTTGTTCAGCAAGGCGAGCCGACGCAGCGGGAGCATTCATTCGGAAGCGTCCAGTCACTTGGACAGCCTCTTCTTGGCCGCCGAACTCGAACCTCCACACTGTAGGCTCTGTCATATTGCCATCGAGGATGCACTCATGTTTGGCCAGTGCCCGGGGATGGTCCGGGCGCCCTGCGCGTTCCAAATAGGTGGGTGAGGCACAGACAACCAAGGGCATGCGGCCCAATTGCCGAACCTTGAGCGAGCTGTCCCGCATTGGGCCAATCCTTACAGCAAGGTCGAGGCCTTCTTCAACAATCGACGCTCTGCGATCAGAAAACTTCAGATCGAGCTCTACATGGGGGTGTTTCTCAGCGAATTTTGCGAGCGAAGGTACCAACCGCAATGCGCCAAACCCCGTTGGCGCCGAGATATGGATCACACCGCGAAGGGACGCCTGCTCATTTCTGACCCTGTCTTCGAGTTCGTCGAATCCGTCGAGAAGCGGCTCGCACAACATCAGGTATGTTGCACCCGCATCTGTCAACGACACGCTGCGGGTCGTGCGATTGAGCAGCTGTACACCAAGCGCGTTTTCCAGATCAGCTACGTACTTACTGACCAAACGCGCAGACCGCCCCATGCGCTGCGCAGCGACGGTGAACGACGTGTTCTTTGCAACCAGCGCAAAGGCCCGCATGCGGTCTATCTTGTCCATCCTATTGCGCCTTCTGAGGGCTTAAAGTTCGTCAAATATAGGAGATTATCATCAAGAAGCGCAATGTGTATTGCTTGTTCAACACCTGCAACCAACCGGAGAAACCCATGTCCAACGCTGTTCGTATTCACCATTTCGCCAAATCTGGCCATGCACACCGCGCTTTGGTCTTTGCGAAACTTGCCGGGATTGCATATGAGGTTGTTCCCGTCGATCTGGCAGCTGGCGCGCATAAGTCGCCTGAATTTCTTGCCATGAATCCAAATGGGCAAGTGCCCGTCCTTGAGGATGGCGAGGTTGTTGTGTCCGACTCGAACGCGATTCTTGTCTATCTTGCGCGGACATATGCGCCTGATTGGATACCGAGTGATGCGGTCGGAGAAGCAAACGTGCAGCGTTGGCTCACTTTAGCGGCTGGAGAGATTGCGTTTGGTTCTTGCGCTGCGCGGTTGATCACCGTCTTTGGCGCGCCGCTGGACCCGAACTTTGCAGCCGCGACTGCCGAAAAAGCGATGCAGAAACTGGAGCATGGGCTCACGGGCCGCGACTGGCTCGTCGGCGAAAAACCCACGATCGCTGATGTGGCTAACTACTCCTATACGGCACACGCGCCGGAGGGGAATGTCTCTCTCGAGCCATACCCGAATGTCCGTGCCTGGCTCGCTCGGTTTGAGGCCTTGCCCGGTTTTGAAGCGATGCCGGCGACGGCTGTTGGTCTTGTTGCAGAGTGAAAGGGCAAACCCATGACGATCGAAGCCCAACGGCATCCTTTGCCACCGTTCTCAAAAGAAACCGCCATTCAAAAGGTGCGCTTGGCTGAGGACGGCTGGAACGGCCGGGATCCGGCCAAGGTCGCGCTGGCCTACACGCCGGACAGCAAGTGGCGCAACCGGATCGAGTTTCCCCAAGGGCGCGATCAGATTGAGGAGTTCTTGACCCGGAAATGGGCCAAGGAACTGGACTACCGTCTGATCAAAGAGCTTTGGGCACATGACGGCAATCGCATCGCGGTCCGCTACGCCTATGAGTGCCACGATGACGGCGGAAACTGGTTCCGGGCCTATGGCAATGAAAATTGGGAGTTCGACAAGGATGGCTACATGGAACGCCGGTTTGCCAGCATCAATGAACGCCCCATCCAAGAGGCGGACAGAAAGTTCCGCTGGCCGCCGGGGCGCCGTCCGGATGACCACCCCGGTCTGAGCGATCTCGGGCTCTAGCGTGGCTCTGGTGAAAGGATCAAGCGATGGCACAGATACATAAATCGCACAGAGGTGAGTTGATGCTGCAAGAGCGGCGTCACACTCCCAAAGAGGTGAGCGATGCGATTCCGCACTACATCGAAAGCGATATGCCGAAACAGCATGCGGATTTCTTTGCGGGTCTGTCCTATTTGCCGCTCGCAACGCTTGATCGTAATGGGCGTCCGTGGGTCAGCCTTCTGGTTACACAATCAGACAGCGACCCTTCTGTTGGCATTCAGGTTGCGGGCCAGAACACCACGCATGTGGTCGCGGAAACCAATCCGCATGATCCCTTTGTGCGTGCTGTGAGCCAGGATCCCGCATCGGGCCTTGAAGCGCGGCTCTTTGCCGGGGTTGGGATCGATTTCGGTAACCGCCGACGAAACAAAATTGCGGGCTCCATACGTACCGCAGATGTCGAGGGCGAGGAGAAGATCAGGTTACAACTGTTGTCCGATCAGCACTTGGGGAACTGTCCAAAGTACATTACAGTCCGTTCCTTAGGGCACACGCGACGCAACCCTGAAATTATCCATGACGGCTTCGATGTGCACTCATCTGTGCTGTCGAATGAGGCCAAATCCGTCGTGGCGCGCGCCAGCACCTTGTTCTTGGCGACAAAACATACAAGCGATGCCACCACTGCAGGCGCTCAGACCGATATGGGCGTCAATCATCGCGGCGGCGCGCCCGGCTTTACCCGGCTCTACGAGGAGAACGACGGGGCGCGGGTTACGACCTATTTGGTTCTGCCCGATCATTCTGGCAATCGCTTCTACCAGTCGCTGGGCAATATCGAAACGGACCCGAAGGTTGGGCTGGTCTTTCCAGACTTTGAAACCGGTGAGATCCTCTACATTACGGGGGATGCTGAAAATCTGCTTGGGGATGACGCAGATGCGCTGATGCCGCGCGTGAGCCTGCTGACACGTATCAAGGTAACGGGCGCGGTTTTTGTGCGTGGAGGCCTAAACCTCAAGCAGGCATCAAAAGAGCAACTCTCCCCCTACAATCCGCCGGTCAAATATTTGCGCGCAGAGTTGGAGAAGATGGGGCATGCAATCAAGGCGCACGACGCCGCTATCCCGTTGACCGCCAAGCTTATCGCTACAAAACCCCTGTCCAGCACAATCAGTACCTTCGAATTCGAGTTGTCTGAGGCAATCAATGCCCCATTGCCCGGTGGCTTTGGCGTCTTTGACTTCTCCGACCTGGTGGACGCCGGATACAGCCACATGAACGAGACAAACCCTCAGCTTGTGAACGAGGACTACGTCCGCACATGGACGCTTTCCGGAGCGCCAAAGTTTGACGAAGAGAACAACGCGTTTCGCACGACCAATCGGATCAGTGTTACGGTCAAACGCAAACCAGGCGGTCTGATGTCCAACCTCTTGCACAACAACGCGGAGAAGCTGATCACGTACAATCTTCCAGTTAAATTCAAAGGCACCGGAGCGGGCTTTTCCTGTTTTTCCGAAGTGGCTGAGGGCAGCCCCCCAAAGTTCCCAGCAAAGATGCTTTGGATCGCGGGTGGCGTTGGCATCACCCCGTTCATGGTGATGTGGGACGGACTCAAACAAGTGGTGGAGGCTTACCCGCAGGACCAGCCCATCGATATCATGTTTCTGTTTTCCGGTCGGGACGATGACATTGCAGTTCTGCAGCACTTTGCGAAAAAAAACAGCTCTGTTTCGGACCAGGTGACACTACGTATTGTCGCGTTTCAAAGCGCAGGCGAAAACGCATTGGCTGCGAAATCCGCACGCGATGATCTGAACGCGACTTTCACCGACCAGCCGCTGAAGATTGAGGAGCGACGCATGCAAAGCGAAGACGTTCAATCGGTCGCGCATCTCGGAATGCGAGATGTGTACATGTGCGGTCCTGAAGCTATGATGACCAGTACGGAGGCGGCGCTCAACGGGCTGGGCGTTAAGGAAGCAAGACGCCACCGCGAGACATTTGTGTTTTGATAGGGAGACAAAAAGCCTGCCCATGACGTCTCCGGGCCGCATAATCAACTCTATGATTGGGTGTTGGAAAGGTTTTCACCAAGTCGAAACGATACCGGTTTCCTCAGTGCTGTCCCGGATCGATGATCGCTATGTGGGCTGCACTCACGGAAACTGATCGCTCCGTGCAAGGCCCGGTTTAGGCCGTTGGATGTATCGTGGAGAACGGGGAAGGCGCTTGCGCTGCGTCTGCGCTGAAGCCTGCAACGAGCCTGAAGCCGACCTGTTTAGACTCAAAGCAAATACGCTTTTAGCAAGACGTGTCTATTTTCGACTAAACAGCGCCTTGTGACTGATGTTGCAGCTTGCGGACTTTCCCTGGAGGCATGTTAAAAACCCGTTTGAATGCTTTGTTAAAAGAAGGTTCAGATAGGTACCCTATCTCAGCCACGATTTGCGAGATTGGTTGATCGGTAGCAATTAATCGTTCCCGCGCGAGATGCATTCGCCAAGTTGCGAGGTATTGTATTGCCGGCACACCGACGAGTTCGGTAAACCGTGCGGAAAATGCCGATCTGGACATACCTGCAACCTGTGCAAGAGACTCGACTGTCCAGTTTGCTGCAGGTGCGCGATGAATGGAAACAATGGTGCGGCCAATCTGTTGGTCTCTGGCGGCTTTCAGCCAACCTCGATTGGCGTCGGGCGCACTGTTCAACCATCGGCGAATAGCCTCGATGACAACCACATCGGCCAAGCGTGTAATCACTGTTTCGCCGCCCGGTCGTAATTCACGCGCCTCTCTTGCAATGAATTGCAAAGTTGCTTGTAGCCAGCTCCCTGCATCCTCTTCCCACGGATCGATTTTGAGTACGTCGGGAAGCAAGGCCATCAACATGCCGCTGGCTGCGTGATCTATCCTGACGAGCCCGTACATGATTCCGGTCTCGGCTCCACCGCCGCCGTGCTCTAGTGTTTCGTAGAGCTCGGTCACCTTGCGTATGGGCAGTTCTTCCAGTTTCAAAAGTGGGGTGTCTTTTGAGCTGGAGAACCCAACTGGCGCGCCATTTGTCATCAGAACCAAGTCGCCTTTCTCGACTTCAAACGGCACATCTTCTCCGACCCTCATAAAGCAACGCCCGTGCGTAATGACCGCAAAGCTCAGTATTTCGGGGAAACCCGGTATAGAAACGCCCCAAGGCGCAGACATGCGCGACTGGCAATAGAATGTACCCGTCAGTTTCAGAAGATGAAGAATTTCCCCGAGCGGATCACCGATTGGCTGCGCCATTGCATGGGGGTCGGGAATATGGGGGCTGATCTGGCTCACTGCACCAGACTGTTCGATATCTCCCCAATTGTCCACAATATTTGGATGAATGGATAAAAAGTCAGGACAATGCAGAATTCTTCGTCCTTCGTGCTTACCTATTTTGGGGTCATCGACTGATTTTACGGAGATGACCGATGACACAGCAAACCATTCTCGTACTTGGCGCAACAGGTAAAACCGGATCACGTATCGTGACGCGCCTTGAAGACAGAGGCCATGCAGTTCGGCGTGGATCGCGGAATAGCAAAACCCCATTTGATTGGGAAAAACCGCAGACATGGCCCGCAATCCTGGACGGTGTTTCTGCCGCCTATATTTCCTATTTTCCTGACATCGCCTTTCCGGGCGCGGTCGAGCAAGTTGCGGCCTTTTCGGCATTGGCTCGAGAAAAAGGACTGCAGCGACTTGTGCTGTTAACAGGTCGCGGAGAATTTCATGCCGAACGTGCCGAAGGGGTTGTTCGGAACTCCGGTGTGCCCTTTACGATCGTCCGTGCGGCGTGGTTTGCGCAAAACTACTCTGAAGGTGCATTGCTGGAGCCGGTAATGGCCGGTGTGTTGCCCATGCCCGCAGGTGACGTGCGTGAACCGATTATCGACGTGGACGACATTGCCGACGTTGCCGTCGCCGCCTTGACCGAGGAAGGACACACTGGCGAGCTGTATGAAGTTACAGGGCCGCGTCTCATGACATTTGCCGAAATGGCTGCCGAGCTTTCGCGCGCAATGGGTAGAACCGTGCAATATGTGCCGATTTCGTTTGAAGACTTCCATGCGGAAATCATCAACGCGAGCGGAGAGATGATTGCTGACGTGATTACTGACATAGCGAGGGAAACGCTTGATGGTCGCAATGCGAACACTGCGGACGGTGTTCAACGTGCCTTGGGGAGAGCTCCGCGCGATTTCTCTGATTTTGCTGATGAAGCCGCAAAGTCTGGCGCTTGGACACAAGCTGCATGAGTCGGTCTGACTACAAAGGAACACAATCATGACGTTTGACGTAAAACGCAGGCTTGTCCTGGGGTTGGCGGGTCTTGTTGCAGCCACCCTGGGGCTGATCATCACGCTGGCCCCACTGGCCTTTTACTCCAGCTACGGCATTGATATTTCGCCGCAGCCGAACTCGATGAGCGAATTGCGCGCACCTGCTGCCAATCTGGCTGCACTTGGCCTGATCATCCTGTCGGGAGCGCTATACCAAAAGATGGCCCAGACATCAGCTTGGCTTGGAGCCACTGTGTTCTTCGCCTTTGCCGCGGGGCGCGTGGTCAGCATTATGCTTGATGGACGACCATCGGACAGCATCCTTTCTGCTCTTGGGATAGAGATGGCACTTGGACTGATGTGTTTGTGGGCCGCAAGCAAAGGGCGGCTAACGAAAGCTGGCATGCACCTCATGTCGTCGCGTAAACTCCGGACTTGAGACTCAGTGAAAGCTGCCTGTGTGCATTTGGCCATTCACGGATACAGAGTGGGTGGCCAATATATCAGAGTGACTCCGCGACATACTGAATGGCTGGCGCTACTGATTGTGAGTTATGACATTAAAACCTTCTTCGGGTGATGGTGCCTCGAAATACCTCGCTAAACGCCAATATTGATCTTCCGTTGCTGCAAAGGCATGCGCACCTTCACTGTTGCGCTTGTGCAGCCGGCGCAGACAAACCTCATCCGGCAAGTCCAAAAAGTGAAGCTGGTGCGTCGCAGCAGTTTCTTCCAGCAGCTTGCGCATCCAGGCTCTGTTTTCAATTGTGTTCGCCGGAAAGTCGAGAATGACAGAAACCTCTGCCTTCAGCAACGATGCGATGTGCCGCCCCATGACCGGCCGCAATTTCAAAGCGCAATTTACATAATCCTGCAGGGAGTTCATCTGGTCGCCGAATAGGACGCTAAGCCATTCATCTTCTGAAATGAGCACCGCCCCGCCGCTATTCGCAAGTTTCGCCGCCAGACTTGATTTTCCTGAGGCGACTTTACCACAAAGCAAGTGAAGCGTTGGTTGGACCTGTGACATAGGGTGAACTCCCGGATTACCTAATGGCCCCTGTGCTCAGTTGATCTGCAAGTTGATCAAACACCAACCTGATCCTTCGCGCAGTATGTAATTCCGAGTGCGTCGCCAGCCAAATCGGGAACTTAAACGGCTCTCGGTCGGGTAGCACGCGCTCCACACCTGGTGTCAAGGCAGCCACGTCATCCGACATTACACTGATGCCAAACCCTTGGCGCACCAGCTCCCAGGATACAATTCCGCTTTGCGAGCCAATCCGGAAACTCTTTCGAGTGACCTTAATGCCCGCCGGATCGAGAAAGCCGATCATCGTGTCAATGTCGCCAAACCCCACGAAATCCAACTTCGCGAGCTCGTTTTCATTTTTCGGCCTTCCCAACTGATCAAGGTACGCAGGTGCTGCGTAAAAATGTGCCGTCGCCTCGGCGACAAGCTTTGCGGTCAGATCTGGTTGCGTCGGGCGTACATGTCGGATGGCGATATCAGCCTCACGTCTCTGTATGTCTCGTAAGTCATTAGCAGCTACGACGTCGATCTCAAGACGCGGTGCTGCAAGTCGGATCTTTTTCAGTATAGGCGGCAGCTGATAGGCAGACATCACATCTGACGCGGTGATCCTGACTTGCCCTTCGACAGTTTGCGACTGGCTTGTAGCAGTAAGGGAGATCCTGTGCGCGACATCCGCCATTTCTCTGACATGCAACAAAAGCTCGGCGCCAGCGGTCGTTAAACTAAGCGATTTACCAACTCTTTCGAACAGGGTGATCCCAAGCGCCAATTCCAGCGCCGCAACCTGACGACCGACAGTAGGTTGAGTTTGCTTGAGAACGCGCGCCGCTGCGGAAAACGAGCCTTCCTCAGCTGTCGCAAGAAAGGTCCGTACCTGATTCCAGTCGAAATTGATGGCATTCCAGTTCATGCATTTATGCATAACACTTCTACGAATTATGGCAATTTAATAAATGTGCGTATGGATGTATGGGATGCGACAACAAACTTGAAAGAGAGTAATAAAATGGCTGCTTTGTCCAAAGATGCCGCGTTCTGGAGCAGAATCTCGCGAAAGTATGCGGCGGACCCAATCCGGAACATGGAAGGGTATCTGAACACACTCGAACGTACGAAGTCGCACCTAAAAGCAGAAGACAGTGTACTGGAAATCGGTTGCGGGACGGGTTCAACCGCGCTGTTGCTTGCACCGCATGTCAACCATATCACCGCCTCGGATCTCGCTCCGGGCATGATCGAGATTGCCAACGAGAAGCGTGCTAAAGAAGGATTGGAGAATGTCACTTTCAAGGTGGCCGAAGTTCTCGAGCACGATCCTGTTGAAGGTGGTTACGATGCGGTTTTGGCGCATAACCTGCTTCATCTCCTGCCTGATTTGGATCAAGCGCTAGAGCATATTGCCAAATTGACAAAATCCGGTGGGGTTTTCATATCCAAAACGGTGTGTGCGCCTGAGAATGGTGGGTTCAAGTATGCGATGATCAGTCGTGTCGCGATCCCTATCATGCAGTTTTTTGGGAAAGCCCCGTTTGTGAATTTCGTTTCTATGTCGATGCTTGATAGGAAAATTGAGCGGGCAGGCTTTGAAATCCTGTATACTTCCGATCAAGCCTCGATGCTCCAGAGTCGTTATGTTGTTGCGCAAAAACCTTGAAGCTCTAGTTCATTCAGCTTTGCAAGTGGAAACGCTATCTGTGTCACATCACCAGTAACAGTAAATTCCTGAATGAATGGACTGCATTCAGGTTTGTTTCCACCTTTAGAAAGCTATTGCGATTGGCGGCGTTGCCCGAAAACCATGAGTTAATAAGAACCAGATGTTGCGGCCGCGGCGAAAGTAAGGTCTGTCGGGCCGCAATTCAGCGTTGAGAACTGTTTGCCAATAGAAGGTCTGAGCCGTCCACACGAACGGCCCAAGTGTTTAGATTTCGATAGCTTCTGCAATGGCAAATCACCTAGCGATGGTCCAAAGCGCCATTTGATCGGTTTTTCCGCGGGCATTGTAGGCGGGAAGTTGGGATAGCATTTTGTTAACTTCATCGGACAGTTGTTCCCTGACAGCATCCGAGATCACCACTTCTACTCCGAAGTCTCTGGCAGCACTTTCTATCCGGGCGACGGTGTTCATTGTGTCGCCCAGCAAGGCTACCTCCTTTTTCCATGTCCCGATCTCACCTGCCGCAACCGGCCCACAATGTAAAGCCACCCTGATCTTTGCCTCTTGCCCAAATCTGGCGACGTATTCTTCGGTCTTACTCTCTAACGTGCGGGGCATTTCCTTCGCGCACGCAAAACTCCGTTCGTAACTCTTCGGGCTCGCTGTCGGCCATGTCACGATGACTGCGTCTCCCACGTATCGATGCACTTCGCCCCCACTGCTCTCTATGGGCTGGGACAGATCGTAGGACACGTCAGAAAGGAACTCGTGGAATCTCAAATCGCCAATCCGCTCCGCGAGCGAGGTCGACCCTACCAGGTCGGCAAAAAGAACAATTCGGTTTTCTAGCCGGGGGCGTCGATATTGTCCGGTGAAGATTGCCAAAGTTGCCTCCCGGCCTAACAGCCTTAGCAGTTCAACTGACGTGGAAATGACAGAAGCGATCGCAGCGGATAGAGCAAAGTTGAATGCAAACTCAGGTTCCTGCCAGAGTCTCTGATCAAGCAGTACGCGCGCGGGAAGTATGATCCCGATAACGATAATCAGACTATAAGTGACGGCCCTAAACCCGATTATGACGATAAGCGGGGTCTGCCGCAGCCATCGGATCGATTGATTAGAGAGAAAGGTGAGCTCAACCGTTAGGCATCCTGCACCAATGATTAACCCGGTCAAACTGCCGACAATTGCATCCACTGGTTTCTCGTATCCGTCTAGGAATATGAGAGGCGTGAGCGCGCCAATGCAAATAGAAACTGCAATGACCTTCAAAGCAAAAATCGCTGTTAGTCTGTCGATCAACGCTGCCCCCGGAACGAGAATTCTCTGTTTTGCTATCAGAATCGTTGGGTGGCGGGAACGTGAACTTCAAGGGTCGGCGCATTCACTTTGTCACGCGGAGAATTCATAGGCAAATGCAGCGAATTGGCGCTTTGACCCGCAAAACGTACGAAGTCTGCCATCCCGCCTTGCGATTGCGCCGATAGTCCGGTCTGACGGGCCGCGCCGCAGCGCCCTCAAGGTCGGTCAAAGGCCTAGTATGGGCCGTTGAATGCAATCCAGTTGGCTCGCGCTTCCGATTGTCGAACGCGCTTTAGTGCGTCTACCCACGTTCACGAGTGCCGCGAGTGCCAGATAAACGAGTGAGTGCTTTTTCATGATTCTGTGCGAAATTGTTGGGTTCGACGGTGAGTCTGTCGGGCGACCGGATTGAAGGCCCTGCGTTGGATCAAGCAAAGCTCCCACCGCGGGGTGTTATCATTGGATTGTCGGACGCCGCGATTGCCTGCAGGCACCTTTTCTCTAAGCGGTCTGGCTTATACCCCAGACCAATTCTAGAAACGGCGACATTTGGATGATGCTGAATGGTCTATCACCGAGTGAAATGACGTGACGCGTGCAATGGTTTTCATGGCGCTGGTCGCGAAAAGCTTTACGATATTGCCGACAGAAACCGATCCGAAAAGGATCAGGGATTGTACGCATGATCGACGCGTGCTGGTGTTCCTCGACATCGCAAAAAGCGGACGTCGCCGATGGTGCAGCATGGAAACCTGTGGCAATTGCAGCAAGGCTGCCGCATTCAGAGCAGACTTACACCAGTAAGGTTTTAGCTTAGGAACTGCTCAATCACGGCTGCTTGTTGCTTTTTTCCATCCGGGTCTGCTTCGGTTTTCAGGCGAGTAAACGCCTCACCCCAGTTTGAAGTGCGAACGCGGATCGGCGGGTCAGAGGCTTCAATCACGCCCAAGACAACTGATGCCACTTGTTCCGAAGTTTGATAGATATCGCTGCCATCCATTCGCGCCTGAGCGCCGCCAATATACTTCTGGAGAATAGGTAGATACTCATCCTCAAGCATCCCGCCCGTGGCCTCGACATGTTTCAGCACATTGGTCGCAAACTCGGATTGAATACCGCCCGGTTCAACTGTCGAGAAATGGATACCGAAATTGGGCGTGACGTAGCTGGCCAAAGCCTCAGTGTACCCCTCAACCGCGAACTTTGCGGCGCAGTAGATCTCGTTGAACGGCTGACCCACTAGGCCGCCTACGGATGAGATTGTGATGACGTGGCCCGAGCGTGCTGCGCGCATGTGTGGCATCACCGCTTTTGTGCAGCGCACGACTCCCATGAAATTCACATCCATGACCCAGGCGACGTCTTCTTCGCTGGCTTGTTCGGTTGTGCGGACAAATCCAGCGCCTGCATTGTTGATCAGCTTATCGATCCTCCCCTCGTTCGCGATGATCTGATCGACTGCGGCGTTTACGCTGGCGCTGTCCTGTACGTCCAGCTCAAGCACGTTGAAATTGACGCTAGCGTCAGAGGCGGCCGCATCCAAGATGCCGCGCTTGGCGAGGTTTCGCATAGTCGCGTAGACAGTATGGCCCGCTTGGGCCGCTTGTACGGCGATTTGAACACCAAGGCCGGTTGACGTGCCGGTGATCAGAATGACTTTGGGCATAATGGAAGCTCCGAATATCAAATGAATTGCTTGCGGCAACGATCCGATGTGTCGGGGCGAAGGTCAACAGCGGGACTTCAAAACGCCCAAAGCCTCATCGAAGGTATTCACATTCTCTTCTGCGCGTGCGGTCAGATGTGCGCCTTCCAAAAGGGCCAGTATCGCGCGGGACTCCGAGATCGGATCGGTGATACCGGTGATTGACTTGTCCTCTTGGCCAAGCTTCAGGATCTCTTCGATTTGGGTAACCATCATGGCGCGGAATTTTCTGATCTTTTGGATCACGTCATCCGATAGGCTTTCACGGCTGCTGATGAGCGACACGCAGAGACACAAGGTTTTCCCGTCATTGAGTGCATCCCGGTAGAGGTCGATCAGGGCCAGCAATTGCTCGGCCCCGGTTTTGTGTTCTACCCGGATACGGTTGCACTCTGCCTGCAGGGTCTCATGATAGCGACCCATGAGTGCCGCCGACAGCGCTGCTTTGGTCGGGAAATGATAGTGGATTGACGCCTTGCGAATACCCACCGCCTCTGCCAGATCGGCATAGCTGAACCCGTCAAACCCCCTCGCGCGCGCGGCGTGTTCGGCAACATCCAAAAGGGCAGTCTTGGTATCACTCGTCATACGTGCTCAAACCTTTTCCGTCATGATCAGGGCCAGCGCGTTTTCCGCAGACTCCAGGGCGCCTTCGATATAGCCCCCGAACTGTGGTGCGACTTCGGTCCCGCCAAAGATTAGTCGGCCATCCCACAGAGGGGTCATCGCATGGGGCAGCCCGTATTGCGGATGAGCGTATAACGGCTGTTGATCCGCTTCGATAGAGGTGAACGGGTCAAAGGCCCAATCTTTAACAAAGAGTGTCTTTGGCTCCGCAGCTTCGGCGCCGAACAGCCTGGACAGTTGCTCTTTGAGCAACTGCCGCAGCCGTTCTTCGTTGCTACGGGTGCGCGGGGATAAGCCGATAAAGCCGAACAACGCGTAAGGCCCGCCCTCGGCAGGGGAGGCGTCGTGTATTTCCACCATCGGCCCCCTGCGGCTCATCGCGTCACCGGACAGCCCGGCCGTGCGCCAGAACGGGGTATCATAGACAGCGATGACTTTGGCCTGTCCGGCCATCCAAGTCGCGATCCCGATCATCGCCGCCAAAGCCTCATCTGGTATAGCAGGTGAGAACGCGATCTTGCTCGCCACGCGAGGAGGGAGGGCCAGTACGACTTTCTGAGCATGGATGACCTGCCCAGTTTGAGCGGTCGCGGTGATCCCAGTCGCAGACTTCACTAACCCGACGATAGGCGCGGATAAGATGAGCCGCTTCGGCGGTATCTCAGCGGCAAGCGCATCAGTGAGGGCGCCCAGACCACCTTTCAAGCGATAAGACCCTTGCATCGAGGCAAACCCGCGATCGCGCTCGACCTGGCCGATCTCGTTTTCAAAGCTGAGTGCGCCTGTTGAATATTGCTCGAACCACTCCAGTCCGAGCCGCTTTATTAACGCTGCAATACGCGGCTGTCCGGGCCAGAACCAGGCTGGACCCATGTCGAAATACCCACCCTCCAGCCTTTCCGTCAGGATACGCCCGCCCGGACGATCCCGCGCTTCGACCAGCAGGTAGTCATGGCTTTGTGTCTGTAGCTGTCGCGCAAGGCAGAGGCCAGAAAGGCCTGCGCCAATGATCAGAGTTTGGGTCTGCATCGCTCAGAACCCCTCAGATGCCGGGCGCAGGTCCAGCTCATGGGTCAAGGTGGACTGCGGTTGATGAGCCAGCTGCCAGTAGGCCTCGGCAATCTCGTCCGGTTTCATCATCTTCGACGGATCCAGCGAGTGCAAATCCCTCGAGCGGGGTGTATCGATGATCCCGTCCAGAACGACGTGCGAGATATGTACGCCAGCCGGTTGATATTCACGTGCCAGCGATTGTGTCAGCCCGCGCAGGGCGAACTTAGCCGACGCAAAAGCGGAAAACCGTGGGCCGCCGCGCAGCGACGCTGTGGCCCCCGAAACGATCAGCGCGCCACCACCGCCGCGCACCATCGGTTGCAGAACACATTGCCCCAGCAGGACCAAAGATTGCACCATTGATGTCCACGTTCTCTGATAGTCTTCCAATGCGGTTTCGGGGAATGGCGCGATCACCAGCTCAGCCGTATTGTGTACCACGATCTTCGGCGGGCCATTCGTAGCGATCAATTCAGAAATCACTGGCGCAACCGCACTCGGATCGGACAGATCGACCTGATGAAACGGCGCGATCGTTTCCTGCGGCTGCGTCCGTCCAAGACCAATGGCCGTCATGCCACCTGCCTGAAACCGCGCGAGAAGGGACTGGCCAAGGCCAGCCCCCGCACCGGCGACAATCGCCAGAGGTTTCTTGCTACTCATGAATTATACCACCGGTGGCTGTGCAAAGGGCAGGTGGCCAGTCTTTATCCAGACCTTCGCCCCGTCTGGGCCAGCCATAGCCGACAGCGCTTCACCCTCAGGCAGGCGTAGCCAGTCGTTCTTTTTCAGAACGTCACCGCCTGAGGTCAGCGATCCGCCAATCATTAACAGCTCGATACCACCCGGCGCATTCGAAGTAATCTCGGTGCCTGCATCAACATGGCTGTAAGTGACAACCTCGCGGTCATCCTTGTGCAGTGTCGCGGTGGCGACCCCGTTCACGGGTGCGGCCAGTTCGTCGGCCATGGTTTTGCGGAACTGATTGCGGTCCTCCATGTCGAACTGCCAGAGTTTGACGAAGATCGTGCAGCCGGGTTCTGAGCCGGGCGTGTGCCCGGTTGTGGGCGGATTGCGCACATAGGTGCCTTCCGGGAAATCGCCATGCTCATCCTGAAAGACGCCGTCCAGAACGATGAACTCTTCACCGCCTGTATGGGTGTGGGCCGAAAACTTGCTGCCTGGTGCATAGCGCACAATGGTGGTGGCGCGGGCGACTTCGCCACCAATTCGGTCCAGCATGCGCCGGTCCACACCCTTCATGGGCGAGGCCTGCCACTCAAGCTGATCAGAGTGAACAACGACACGCGAAGAGAAGTCCGAGTTGAGTTCCATGGGAGGGGTCCTTTCAACTTAAATGGCAGTTCTCGCTTAGCCGGCGATAGATGGACGGGCCGCCATCTTAGCACGCCAAGCTTGCAGGTTGGTCAGGGTTTCAGGAATTTCAACTTTGGCAAAATCGGCGAAGGCCAATCCTGCAAAGGCGGTGATATCAGCCACCGAGAATGTGTCTCCGGCCAAGTATTCATTCTCGGCCAGAACCGAGTCCAGATAGGCCATAGTGTTTCCGGCAACCTCTTTCTGTTTGTTGCCCCATTCGGCGCATTGATAGGTTTCCAGGTCCGGGCCGAGGCCAGGTGTGGCATGGTGGAAGTAGGTGCCGACCGCATTCAACAGACCGTTTTCCGCGCGCAGGTTCATCATCGAGATTCGGGCGCGCTCTTGCGCAGTCACGCCGGTCAATGATGGGCCATCGAAGGTTGCGTCGATATATTCAGTGATCGCGTTGCATTGAGCGATGTGCGATCCATCTTCCAGTTCCAAACAAGGCACCGCGGCATCGGGGTTTTTGGCTTTGAACTCAGGCGTACGATGTTCGCCGCCCATCACATCCACAGGGATGAATTCAACTTTGTCTGACGCACCTTTTTCAGCCAGCGCAATACGAACACGGGCAGGGTTCGGGAACCCTTCGACGTCATAAATCTTCATCTGAGTACCTCCGTCAGGGCTTGCAATATTATCTACCTATCAATAGGTAGATAATATTGCAAGCCTTTATTACGTCTTGTCAGATTGAATTGCTCTGATGGTCTTGTCAAAAGAACTTTGTTTGAGTGGGGCAGGGGTATTGCGTAGCTATTGCCCATTACCGGACCTGCTTCTTTCAAATACTATAAACACCTGTCCTGAGATCATCCGCCTTGCGGTGATGCAGTACAACCGTTTCTCGCTCTCGCTTCGGAATGTCGAAGATCTGCTGCACGAGCGAGGTATCGATGTCAGCCACGAAACTGTCCGCTATTGGTGGAACAGGTTTGGCCCGATGTTTGCCTCTGAGATCCGAAGAAAGCGGGTGCAACAACTGCGCGCATTCTCGAAATGGAAGTGGCATGTGGATGAGGTTTTGTGAAGGTTAATGGCAAGAAGCATTACCTCTGGCGGGTCGTAGATCATGAGGGCAAGGTGCTGGGAGCCGTTGTCACCAAACGCCGAAACAAAGTTGCAGCGCTGAAATTCCTCAAGACATTGATGAAGCGACACGGTAAAGCGGAAAACGTTGTCACAGATCGCTTCGCCTCATATAGAACCGCTTTCAGAGAGCTTGGTACTGACAAAAAACAGAAAACGGGCTGGTGGCTCAGCAACTGCGTCGAGAATTCGCACCTGCCTTTCCGACGACGCGAACGCGCCATGCAACGTTTCAGGCGGATGCGAAGTTTGCAGAAGCTCGCCGCCGTCAGCTCCTCTGTCTACAACCACTTCAACGAGAAAGAGCGCTTGCCAGCCGAGGCACCTTCAAGCTGATACTCACCGCCGCTCTCGCCGAGTGGCGGGGTCTTTGTGACGAATGAAGGACAGCTATACTGGCCTAGCTGAGACTGGTTCGAATCCCTGTCTCCCCGCCACTCATACCTGTCTCAATCCAGTTGTGTTTTCTGACCCGGAATTGTGCCGCAATTCCCGCGAGTTGG
>NZ_JBQFNI010000013.1:0-39087 GCF_056532525.1 Ruegeria sp. I3
GCTTCGGCTTCGGCTTCGGCTTCGGCTTCGGCTTCGGCTTCGGCTTCGGCTTCGGCTTCGGCTTCGGCTTCGGCTTCGGCTTCGGCTTCGGAAGTCAATTCGTCCGCAGCGTTATCCGCGTCAACGGATTTCTCATCCGAGACTGCATCACTTTCGGTCTCGGCGGCTTCTACCACCTCTTCGACGCTGGGGTCTTCGACCGGTTCCTGATCGGGTTTCTTCTTATCAGCCACCGCGTTAATCCCCTCATCGATTCCCAAAACACATGAACAACAGACTAACCCAAGTTAATCTGCACCCGGCGCGCTCTCAACCCGCATCACGTGTTTCACGAGTTTTTTCACGGCTTTCTGCATTTTGTCCGGGGTCGGTTCATCCGCGATCTTCAGCCGCTCGAAACTCAGTGTTTTAAGGGGTTCCGCTGTGGCTTCGCTGATCGCGGCCAGCCACAGAGGCGCGGATCCGGCCCAGACATCGGCAAATTGTCGCGCTGTGCGGGGTGAAAATAGCGGGGCGATGATGGGCTGATCACCTTTGGCGGCGTGGGAAGCGTCATCACTCAGCGGCAAAAGCTGTTGCCGATAAATCGGCTGTTCGCGGGTGGTCAGCCCGGATTCAGTCAAACGCGCGGCCACGTTGCCACGGCTGTGTTCTCCGCGCAGATGTAGCAGCGGGCTGTTTGGCTTGAGTTTCAGCAGATTGGCCACCAGCCCTTCGGCCGTCGCACCCAGCATCTGCGCTTCCCACCCTGCTGCCTGCGCTGCCTGCGTGGTCACCGGACCAACGCAATAGGCGGGCAGGCTGCGTTCCACATTCAATAGGGCGGCGGCATTCACGCCATTTGCCGAGGAAAAGATCAGTCCAGCAGAATCATCGGACTCAACCATGACACCCAGCGGTTCGATCTTTAACAAGGGTGAATGGATAACCGCGACATGCGACCGAATGTGGTCCGGCAGTTGCGCAACGAACCTGTCCGAGGCGGCGCGAGGGCGGGTCATCAACAAATACAACGGTCGGCGCCTTCGGCCTTGGGATTGTTTGCATCCGCGCGGGGTGATACCCCGCTTGGCAATCATGATGCAACGGATCAGGCCTATGGTGCAAACACTTACCGTCCTTGGACTGGAAAGCAGCTGCGACGATACCGCAGCCGCCGTTGTGCGGCAGGGCACAGGCAAAGGGGCCGAGATCCTGTCATCCGTGGTGCATGGCCAGACTGAGTTGCACAGCGCCTATGGTGGCGTTGTGCCTGAGATCGCAGCGCGTGCGCATGCGGAAAAGCTGGATATTTGCATCAAACAGGCTCTAACACAGGCCGAAATTGGCTTAGATGATCTGGACGCTATCGCTGTCACCGCAGGTCCCGGCTTAATTGGCGGCGTAATATCCGGCGTGATGTGCGCAAAGGGCCTAAGTGCAGCAACCGGGTTGCCGCTAATCGGGGTGAACCATTTGGCCGGGCACGCGCTGACACCAAGACTGACCGACGAGATTGCCTTTCCCTACCTGATGCTGCTGGTCTCGGGTGGTCACTGCCAATATCTGATCGCTCATGGACCGGAACAGTTTACCCGCCTTGGGGGGACGATCGACGATGCCCCCGGTGAAGCCTTCGACAAGACCGCCCGTCTGCTGGGCTTACCCCAGCCCGGTGGCCCCTCGGTCGAGGCTGAGGCGCGCGCGGGTGATGCCAAACGTTTCCGCTTTCCCCGGCCCCTTCTGGATCGCCCCGGATGTGACCTGTCTTTTTCGGGACTCAAGACCGCGCTGATGCGGATGCGGGATAAGGTCGTAGCCGAAAAAGGGGGGCTGACCCGACAAGATCGCGCTGATCTGTGTGCCGGTTTTCAGCAGGCTATTGTTGATACCTTGGCTGAGAAAACCCGCCGCGCGATTGCCCAGTATCTTGAGACATCACCGTCAGAACCGGTTATTGCCGTTGCCGGAGGTGTCGCAGCAAATTCCGCTATTCGCTCAGGATTAGAGACTGTTTCTGCGGAAATGGGCGCCCGATTTACTGCCCCTCCGCTGGCTTTGTGCACTGATAATGCCGCAATGATCGCCTATGCGGGTATGGAACGATTCCGCACCGGTGCACGAGATGGGTTGGACCTGACGGCGCGGCCCCGCTGGCCCTTGGATCAAACCAGCCCTGCAATGCTGGGTAGCGGCAAAAAAGGGGCCAAGGCATGAGCGTGGCCGTCCTTGGTTCTGGCGCATTTGGAACCGCTCTGGCGATATCTTTGGCGGGCAATGGGCCTGTAACTCTCTGGTCACGAGATGCCGAGCAAGCAGCGCAGTTGCGGCACGGGCGCGAGAACCCGCGACGATTGCCGGGCGTTACACTGCCCGCCAGTGTTTCAGTGACAGCTGAATTTGAACAAGCGGCGCAATCCGATGTGTTGTTACTGGCCGTCCCAATGCAAAAGCTGCGCGATGCGTTGACGCAATATACCGGCGAACTGGGTGGCAAGGTTTTAGTGGCTTGCTGCAAGGGGATCGAACTGTCCACGGGGCTGGGTCCCGTTGCAGTCATCCGTCAAACCGTTCCGGACGCACTTCCGGCCTTGCTGACTGGCCCCAGCTTTGCCGATGATATCGCGCGCGGTTTGCCTACGGCGTTGACGCTGGCTTGTGATGATGCCGAACTGGGTGAAGCACTTCAGCAAGAGCTGACAACTGCCAATCTGCGTCTTTATCGTACCGCCGATACCGTCGGAGCAGAGCTAGGTGGAGCGCTAAAGAATGTGATGGCTATTGGTTGTGGCGCGGCCATTGGTGCAGGGCTTGGCGATAGCGCCCGCGCTGCGTTGATCACACGCGGATTTTCTGAGATGCAGCGCTTTGCCGCCCAGCGCGGGGCACGGCCCGATACGCTGATGGGGCTATCGGGGCTGGGTGATCTGGTTCTAACCTGCTCATCCGAATTGTCGCGAAACTATCGTTTTGGCCTTTGTTTGGGTCTAAACAAGCCATTTGACACCACGACAACCGTCGAAGGTGTCGCCACTGCGCAGGCCATGTCCGGAATCGCAGCGAGCGAAGGGTTAGACATGCCCATCAGCGCAACGGTGGCGAAACTCAGCAGCGGTGCCTACAGTGTCACCGACGCGATTCAGGCCCTGCTGGGTCGCCCACTCAAGGAGGAATAATATGCTCATCGCCCTGATCGCCCGGGATAAAGCTGGTGCCCTACAGACCCGGCTGGACAACCGCACCGCCCATCTGGCTTACATTGAAGAAACCGGTGTTGTGGCGCAGGCCGGGCCGTTACTGGACGGCGATGCGATGATCGGTTCGCTGGTCATTCTGGATGTCGAGAATCTGGCCGCCGCTGAGGCCTGGGCCGCAAATGACCCCTACGCGCTGGCCGGCCTGTTCGACTCGGTTGAATTGATCCCGTGGAAAAAGGTCATCGGCTGATGGCGTATTGGCTGTTCAAATCCGAACCCTCGACCTGGAGCTGGGATCAGCAGGTCGGCAAGGGGGACGCGGGCGAGGAATGGGATGGGGTGCGCAACTACCAGGCCCGCAATTTCATGCGTCAGATGCAGATTGGCGATCGTGGGTTTTTCTACCACTCGCAAAAGGACAAGGCGATTGTCGGCATTGTCGAGGTCTGCTCCGAGGCCCATCCCGACAGCACAACCGATGATGAGCGTTGGGAATGCGTGGATATCAAAGCCGTCCGGTCTTTCACAATTCCGGTCAAACTGGACCAGATCAAGGCGGATGAACGTCTGGGTGAAATGGTTCTGGTCAAGAACTCGCGCCTATCCGTACAACCGGTCAGCGACGCGGAATGGCAGGTGATCTGCGGACTGGGCCAGACCGAGGCGGATTGAATGAAAAGGGAAGGCCCTGACGACTTCAGAACCTTCCCTACCCCGCGTGCTCCCAAGCTCACCACACGCATACGGAAATCTGTTGGTTCTGACCGTCCTGGTCATATCCTGACCTTAGCCGATTTCAGAACCGCGCTTCAAACGCCAAGTATTTAGAGTTTCAATCAAATACAAAACACCCGCCGGTAAGACCGACGGGTGCTGAAATGGTTCTTGGCTGGATCAGCTATAGACCGATTCTTTGCCGAAATGCTTGGTCAGCATGTAATAGACGACAGCGCGGTACTTGTTACGCTCGGACATGCCATAGGTCTCCATGGCCTTGTTGATCCCTTCCATCAGTTCGGGACCATCCGACAGGCCCAGCTTTTTGATGAGGAAGTTGTTCTTGACCGTCTCAAGTTCGCCTTCCTGGCTGGCCGCTACTGTCGACGCATCCGCGTCATAGATCGCCGGACCGCAACCGATGGTGACCTTGGTCAGCAGGTCCATATCGGGGTCCATCCCGCATTTGCCTTTTAGATCTTCAGCGTATTTGGCGATCAATTCGTCGCGTTTGCCCATGTCCCAATCTCCTTAATCCATTGTCACGGAACTTTTTACCGATGCACGAGAGACTAGCCTTGTCGGCGGAATTCCCAAAAGGGAAAAATCACAAGGTTTCCCCCTAGGCTGAACTTCGCGGGACTCGGTGATTTGATTTTTTCAGATTTATTATTTAACATTTTTGTTAATTATGATTCCCGGAGGTCCCCATGCCCGTAACGTTACCGAATGAAACCACCGAATATCGGTCAGCTCGTAATGCACTTCTATCCGCCGAGCGGGACCTGAGAGCAAAGGTTGAAGAGGTCGCGGCCTTGCGCCGTTCTCTTCCAACCGGAGGCAAAACCCCTAACGATTATGCGTTCCGAGATCTGGCAGGCGAGGGTGCGCCTATGTCGTCGCTGTTTGGCGACAAGGATACGCTGATTATCTATTCGCTGATGTACGGACCCGACGCGGAACGCCCCTGCCCTATGTGTTCGGCGTTTCTGGATGGGCTGAACTCTCAGATCCACCATCTCATACAGAACGCCTCGGTTGCCGTAGTGGCGCAGAATACGCCCGAAAAACTCTCGGCGCTCAAGGATGAGATGGGTTGGAGTGCGCTGCCGCTCTATTCTGCACTGGGGACGAATTACCAGAGCGACTATCTGGCCGAGACCGACGGGGGTGATCAGCTTCCTATTCTAAATGTCTTTCAACAGCTCCCTGATGGCATTCATCACTTCTGGAGTTCCGAGCTGTTCTTTGAACCCAGCGACTGGCATCCCCGGCATGTGGATGCAGCTTGGCCTTTGTGGAATGTGCTGGATTTCACACCACAGGGCCGCGGCGATTTTATCCCACCTCTACGCTGAGGTACTATCGGCAGTAGCCCCAGCCGGGCCCCTGCAGGTGGAAGTGATCGGCATGTAAGCGGTTGTAATCAGGGCCAAGCACCACGCGGAACCAGTCACAGGCTCCGCGCCAGATCTGGCGCAGAAAATCGGCCTCGGGCCCGTCAGCGTCCCAGTCAGCCAGCAGGTTCAAGCTGCGCCCGTCCGAGAGATCCATTCCGACGATGTCGATCGCGTCCGCAGTGGCGTGACTGCTCCAACCATTGTCTTGTCCTTGCGCGGTGCGCATCCGCCGGCAGTTATAGCTACCGATCTGGCGCAATCTGCTGACGGAAGTCCCCAGTAGTTGCTGCGCAGCGGGTTGCACAACATGGTGTTCCCACATGACAAGCCGCAAAGTTGTGGCACACCGGGTCTCGACTGCAGTGACGCGGGCGTTCACCAGACCGGACAACCGGCCGCGTCCCTCGATTCCGCAATTCTGGTCCACCACCAGATCGTCCAGCGGATCAAACCGAGCTCCAGCCTCGGCCAAGGCTGCACGGCATAAAGCGTCATCCGCCAGTGCGCGGTTCAACTGGTAAGGGGTGACCGGGGTGACCGGGGCCGTCACGGTCAGATCACGCAGCGGGTTCCAGTGCGGGGGTACAGGCGTATTGGGATGGGCAAGCAGCCACCAAACGCCGCCGCCCAACAAGGTCAACAGCGTTAAGAGGCCGAAAAGAAAAGACGCCGCCGAAAGCAGGATTCGGCGGCGTCTGGAAGCTTTGGTCATGCGTCTTTCGCGCTTAGTAGCGGTAGTGTTCCGGCTTATAGGGGCCTTCGGGTTTCACGCCGATATAGGCCGCCTGATCGCTGTCCATCTGGGTCAGCTTCACGCCGATCCGGTCCAGATGAAGACGGGCAACTTTTTCGTCCAGATGCTTGGGCAAAATGTAGACTTCGTTCTTGTATTCACCGCCCTTGGTGAACAGCTCGATCTGGGCCAGAACTTGGTTGGTGAACGAGGCCGACATCACGAACGAGGGGTGACCGGTGGCGTTGCCGAGGTTCAGCAGGCGGCCTTCGGACAGCAGGATAATGCGGTTGCCCGAGGGCATCTCGATCATGTCCACCTGTTCTTTGATGTTGGTCCACTTGTGGTTCTTCAGGCTGGCTACCTGAATTTCGTTGTCGAAGTGACCGATGTTACCGACGATGGCCATGTCCTTCATCTCGCGCATGTGCTCGATGCGGATCACGTCCTTGTTGCCGGTGGTGGTGATGAAGATATCCGCGTTTGCGACTTCGTCTTCCAGCAGGGTGACTTCGAACCCGTCCATGGCCGCTTGCAGCGCGCAGATCGGATCGACTTCGGTCACTTTCACGCGGGCGCCTGCGCCACGCAGCGAAGCCGCCGATCCTTTGCCCACGTCACCATAGCCGCACACAACCGCAACCTTACCGGCCATCATGGTGTCGGTGGCGCGGCGGATGCCATCAACCAGCGATTCCTTGCAGCCGTATTTGTTGTCGAACTTCGACTTGGTGACCGAGTCGTTCACGTTGATCGCCGGGAACGGCAGGTGGCCATCTTTCACCAGCTGATACAGGCGGTTCACACCGGTGGTGGTTTCCTCGGACACGCCCTGAATCTGGTCGCGCATCTTGGTGAACCAACCCGGCGAAGCCGCCATACGCTTGGCGATCTGCTTCTTGATCACCTCTTCCTCTTCCGAACCCGGAACAGGGATAATGTCCTCTCCTGCCTCGGCACGTGCGCCCAGCAGGATGTACAGCGTCGCGTCGCCGCCATCGTCCAGGATCATGTTCGGGCCTTCGTCAAACAGGAAGGATTTGTCCAGGTAATCCCAATGCTCTTCCAGCGTCTGGCCCTTGATGGCGAAAACGGGAATACCAGCCTCGGCAATCGCCGCCGCCGCGTGGTCCTGCGTTGAGAAGATGTTGCACGACGCCCAGCGCACATCAGCGCCCAGCGCCACCAGCGTTTCGATCAGAACGGCGGTTTGGATGGTCATATGCAGCGAACCGACGATCCGCGCGCCTTTCAGCGGCTTGCTTTCGCCATATTCGGCGCGCAGGGACATCAGCCCCGGCATTTCCGTTTCAGCGATATCCAGTTCCTTGCGGCCAAACCCGGCCAGCGAAATGTCCTTAACGATATAGTCCCCGGCCATCAGGTTCTCCACTCCGGTAAATCTTGGTCCGGGCTGCCCCTAGCATTCCTTGGGACAGGAGGCAATGTGGATGGCCGGAAACAGGAAGTCTGGTGACAAAATATCAGCTTGGCGTACCCTCTGCCTTGATTTTGGGGATCGCTTCAAAAAAATCAGTGCCAACGGCGACAATACAACTCATGCCGTTCGCCTGGGTCACCAAAACGGTATAACTTCCCGTTTCCTTCGAGGTCCAAACCTCCATGACCGTCTGCCCGCCACGTGATTTCTGAAGACCGCCAAAGGTTAATTCCTCGGAGTAATTGTCTTGCAGTTTGGTAATCACGTGCTCGCGCTCTGCGCAGTTCTGGGCAAAGGCAGGTGGCGCGGTTGCGGCCATTCCGAAGGTCAGGGTTATTGCAAACAAACGCTTGAACATAGCAAGCTCCTTTCGATACGAGTTTCGTTTCGAGAGGGCGCAACTGGGAGGAGTCAGCACCCCCCTCAGTCCCTGATGTCGGGATCGTATCGCGCAGGTTCAAAGCACGAATGCTCAAGAAATTGTTGGCAGCATGTGATCCAGACAGATACATCATACCACAAGAACGCGAATTGAACGTGTCCCAGTTCACAAGGCATGGTAAAATGGCAACACAACCCAGAGCGTGGCAAAGAATGCTGTCGGGACGGCGGCTGGATTTGCTGGACCCGACGCCCGTGGATATCGAGATCGAAGATATCGCGCACGGGCTGGCCTTTGTGGCGCGGTGGAACGGTCAGACCAACGGGGATTTTGCCTATTCCGTGGCCGAACATTCCTTGCTGGTGGAAGAGCTTTTTGGCCGCATCGCACCAAATGCACCGACGAAATGGCGATTGGCGGCACTGTTACACGATGCCCCCGAATATGTGATTGGTGACATGATCTCTCCGGTGAAATCCGCCGTTGGCCCGGATTATGGTGATTTAGACGACCGGCTGGCTGCTGCGATTCATATACGTTTCGGGTTGCCCGCCGTGGTACCAAAAACAGTGAAACGCCAGATCAAGAAGGCGGACAAGATCAGCGCCTGGATGGAGGCGACGCAGATCGCGGGTTTTTCTGATACCGAAGCATCAAAGTTCTTTGGTCGTCCGGACAAGGCAATATTAGAGGGGTTGCAGATCAAACTGCGTCCCCCGATTGAGGTGCGGCAGGCCTATACCGCGCGGCATCAGGAATTGTTGGGCAGCATTTAGGTCGCCAATAGATCAGCAGCTCGGCCTATGCTAATTTTCCGCTAAAACAAGACCATAATCGGACGCAGGTTCAGATGAGCGACGCAGACAGCCAGATACCGGTCACGAACGCGCAGATGGAATATGCCAACGCGTGTTTACGTGAAGCGTACAATCTGACAGGCCGAGGGCGGGTGCGCAATCTGATCCGAAAGTCACTGCTGCCACAGTTGATCGCCTACCGGGGCATTCGAATCCACCTGCACCCTTATGACAATTTCAGCGAATTCTCTCTTTGGCAGAAGGGCCGGTCTCCGGAAGAGCTTGAGCTGAATTGGCTGAAAGACAGTTTTGCGGGGAAGACTCTCAAGGTTTTGGATATCGGGGCAAATTTTGGTCTGTATTCACTTTTCTTGTCGTCAATTCTTAGCCCGGACTCCCGGATTCATGCGTTTGAGCCTAATCCGACTCTGGCCGAACGCCTCAGCAATAATTGCTCTCTGAACGGATTTGGCAACGTGGAGCTGAACACTTTCGCGATCGCGGGCGAAACTGGTGAAGCGACGCTTATTATAGAAAAGCGGGGCGACACGGCCACCAATCTTGGTCAGGCGCGATTGGCAAACGACCCAGCGTATCTGGAGCTGTCAAAATACGATACGATTGAGGTGCAGACCCGAACACTGCTTGAGCTTACACATCTGCATGATGCCGATTTTGCCAAGCTTGATGTTGAAGGGCACGAGCCGAACATTCTTATGCCTTTTCTTGAAAGCGCAGAAGATGCAGCGCTTCCCCAATATCTACAGCTGGAAACCGTGAATCTTGGTGATAGCGCCGAACGCCTGTTTGCCTCACTTTCTGATCGTGGCTATGAAAATGCCTTTCAAACTCAACGTAATATCATCTTCAGAAGATAGGCCGTGCAAGGAAGAACCGCGATCATGATCAAACCCACTCAGGCCAAGCCGATATGAAGGTCGGGCTGTTCTCCTGCGCCAAGGATGAAGGGCCGTTTATACTTGAGTGGATCGCGTATCATCTGCTGGTCGGGTTTGATCCTATTCTGATTTACACCAATGACTCGACAGACGGCACCGCCGAGCTGCTTGATGTGCTGGATAAAAACGGGGTTATTTCCCATGTTCTGCAAGATCTGAAACCCGGGCAAGTACCACAGCATACAGCGGCGGAAACGGCCCATGCGCATCCTTCGCTTAACGATGCCGATTGGCTGATGTGGCTTGATAGCGATGAGTTTCTTTTCTGTGCAAACGATGAAAATCAGGTCGCAGGTCTCGTCGAACGCTGTTCCGGTTTCGCCGAGGGCATCGCCGTGAATTGGTTGATCTTCGGAAATGGGGGCAACGACAAGTGGGAACCGGGGCTGGTCACGCAACGGTTCCTAAAGCGTGCCGATACAGATCATAATTTGCATCGCTACTTCAAAACGCTTTTTCGAAAGTCTGATAAAATACGGGGGTTTGGCCTGCACCGGCCCTATTTGCGACCGGACTTTCGAAACGATGGATCGCAATTTGTAAATGCTGCGGGCCTGCCGATGCACGAACACATGTATCGTTCGGGATTGCGACGAAGACATGCGCTGGGTGCCGCGCCCGAGCATCTGTCTACACACGATTGGGCTGCTGTCATTCACTACCCGGTGAAAACGCGAGACAGTTTCGCGCTCAAGCGGCAGCGCGGGCAAGGCACGAAAGCGACAGATGCACCCAACCGGTCCAGCCGGTTTCGAGAAAGGTATTGGAACAAGTACAACCAGAACAGCGTTGTGGATGATCGAATGCTGGCGATGGGCGGCAAGCTGCAGGCAAAGGTTGATGAGTTGCTGTTATTGCCTGAAGTTGGGTGCGCGCACTCTGCCTGCCTTAAGAATTACGCGCTGATGCTTCAAACTCAGGCTCAACTCGCGCCCTGAAAGTCGTTTGGAACGGCCCGGGAAAACACACTATTAAGTTTACGGGTCTACCTTGGGCTACGCTTCGCCAGAATCCGCTGCAACGTCCGGCGGTGCATGTTCAACCGGCGCGCGGTTTCCGAGACGTTCCGGTCGCACAGCTCATAGACGCGCTGGATATGTTCCCAGCGGACGCGGTCGGCGCTCATGGGGTTTTCCGGCGGCGGGGGCAGTTCGTCGCCCTTGGCCAACAGAGCGTTGGTGATGTCAGTGGCGTCGGCGGGTTTGGACAGATAGTCGGTTGCACCAATTTTGACCGCCGCAACGGCGGTGGCGATGGCGCCATAACCGGTCAGAACCACAACCCGGCTGTCGGGGCGTTTTTCGCGCAGCACTTCAACCACGTCCAGCCCATTGCCATCTTCAAGTCGCAGATCGACCACGGCATAGGCAGGTGGGCGGGCTGTGGAAATGGCGCGGCCTGCGGCGACGGAACCCGCGGTTTCAACCTCGAATCCGCGTTTTTCCATGGCCTTGGCCAGACGTCTCAGAAACGGCTCGTCATCATCTACCAGCAGCAGCGATTTGTCGGGGCCGATTTCAAGCTGGGAACTGTCTGCCATATGTGGGTCTTTCCGCTATTTCATGCCTCTTGGCTTAAACATGAGTAATAGCAGCGCCATTCCAAAGGTCAAACCGACTGTTGAGGATCAGGCCTGATCAAGGAAGCAGCCAATCTTGTCCGCCATCTGCTCGGCCGTTTCATCGCGTTTGAAAAATTCCAGAAACCCGTCCTCGGGCGTCATCAGATAGGTAAAGGTCGAGTGGTCGACCAAATAATACTCATCGCTTTTGTCTTGGGCCTTGTAATAGGTCTTGTACGCCTTGCTGGCCGCCTTGATCTGCTCGGGCGATCCGGTCAGGCCAATCACGCGTTCATGCAGGTTGAACGCGAAATCGCCCACGACCTCGGGGGTATCGCGATCCGGGTCTATCGAGATGAACAACGGCGTCACCGACTGACCGCGCTCTGCCAGCAAATCGATCGTGTCGACATTGCGCGACATGTCAAAGGGGCAAACATCCGGGCAGAAGGTATAACCGAAGTAGACAAGCGTGGGCTCGGTGATCACATCCTTGTCGGTTACCGTCTCACCCTTGGCGTTAAGCAGTTCGAACGGCCCGCCGATCGCCGCGCTCCCGCCCGCGATCTGAGACGAGCGGCACTGCGCGTATTTGTCGTCCGCGCCGCCCCGCGTCAGCAGCCACATGGCGCCAAGACCAATTGCAAGAACAACAGTTGCGAGAATAGCATAAAGACGAACCATGGCGCGTATCCTGATACGAAAGGGGATGTTGATCGATTCTGCCGGGACACCTATCAACATGTCGGACCGACGCAATAGGACATAATCGACAGATGACGAATTCCAACACCAGTCTTTGGCGTGGGCAGGAGCGCAGTACCTGGATCAGGCTGCGCACGCTGATCCTGCTGCGATGGGTCGCCATTATCGGCCAGTTTACGGCCATCACGGTTGCACAGAAATATTACGACGTTCAGCTTGAGCTGGCATTGTGTTATTTCGTCATCGGCATTTCGGTGATGGGTAACCTCACGGCCATTCTGTTGTTTCCCGAAAACAAGCGCTTGTCGGAATTCGAGAACTTCCTGATGGTGCTGTTCGATCTGCTGCAGCTGTCGATCCTGTTGTATCTGACGGGGGGGCTAAACAACCCGTTTGCGCTGCTGTTGCTGGGTCCGGTGACGATTTCTGCAAATGTAATGAGCACCCGCTCGACCCTGATCATCGGCAGCGTTGCGGTGATCCTGACCACGTTGCTGGCGCAATTCCACCTCCCGCTGAGAACCAATCTGGGGTTGGTGCTGGATATTCCCGATATTTTGCTGTTCGGAAACTGGGCGGCGATTATCATCGCCATCGTTTTCATCGGCGCCTATTCGCACCGCATCAGTTCCGAAGTTCAATCGATGTCCGAAGCGCTCTCGGCCACCCATATGGCGCTGGCGCGCGAGCAAAAGCTGACTGATCTTGGTGGTGTGGTGGCCGCCGCCGCGCATGAGTTGGGTACGCCGCTGGCAACGATCAAGCTGGCCAGTTCAGAACTGATCGAAGAGCTGGACGACCGGCCTGAGCTGATGGAGGACGCAGCCTTGATCCGCGAACAGGCTGACCGCTGCCGCGACATCCTGCGCGATATGGGCCGAGCTGGGAAAGATGATTTGCACCTGCGTCAGGCGCCTCTGTCCACCGTGATCCATGAAGCGGCAGAGCCACATATCAATCGTGGTAAAGTGGTGCATTTCGACGAAGGACCAGTTGCGGATGGCGATGTGCAGCAGCCCTCGATCCTGCGCAAGCCCGAGATCATTCACGGGCTGCGCAACCTGATCCAGAACGCAGTGGATTTCGCCCAGTCGACGGTCTGGGTCGAAGCTGAATGGACCTCTGATCGGATCAGCGTTTCGATCATGGATGATGGGCGCGGCTACCCCTCCCACATCATAGGTCGGATTGGTGACCCGTTCATGCGCCGCCGCCGCGCCGATCGCAGTAGTCGGCCGGAATACGAAGGCATGGGGCTAGGTCTGTTCATCGCCAAAACCCTGCTGGAACGCAGCGGTGCCGAACTGAGCTTCGCCAATGGCGCGGACCCTTATCAGACCCTGACTGACCAACCGGACCGCAGGGGGGCGATCGTCAATGTCGTTTGGCCGCGCAAGCTGATCGACGCGCAAACCGGGGACACTCCGGTTCCCTCGGGCGCCAACCAACCGTTCCAGATCTGAGTTAAGACCCCGTTAACCATTGTTGTTCATATAGATTCAAACGTTTTACCCGGGGGTTGGAGCAATGGCCGAATGGATCGTTCTGGCCGCAATCAGTGTGGTTTCGGCCAGCTTTGCGATATTGTGGCTCTTGCCACGCCATCAGGCCAAAACAAGAGATTTCGGGCTGTCAGCGCCCGGAGCGCTGTTCGATGTTGTCTTCCTGTTCGATGGCGACCGGTTGATCAGCCACTCCGATATTGCGCTGGCAGGTTACGAATCCGTCAGCAACTGGGCTGATCTGCGGCGTTTGCTGCAACGTGATTTTCCCGCTTTCCCCGAAGCGCCCGAGATTGTCCGGTCCGGGGGCAACATCGCCGTTTCAGCCATCGACTGCACAGTCGAGCGCGAGGTTCTGTGCGAATGGATCGACGGTATCATTCGGGTTCAATTACGTGATCTGACGGGGACCATCCCTGCGCCACGCCGTGACCAGCGCGATCCAATTCGTTTGGCGATGGAGCAGGCGCCCTACCCTGTTTGGCTGATAGATCACTGTGATAAGGTGGGCTGGTGCAATGCGGCCTATGTACGGTTGGTTCGCAAGATCGCGGGACCGGATGCCGATCTGACGGACCCTCTGTTTCCTTCTCACAGGGACGAGGCGCAGCTGAGTCGAAAAACCCGTGTCTCGATTCCGGTCAGGGACAGCGATGCCAAGCTCTGGTTTGACCTGACCCAGGTCGCACACGAACAGGATCAGTTGTGTTACGCGGTCGATATCAACGCGATTGTCGAAGCCGAGACAGCGCAGCGCAAGTTTGTGCAGACCATGACCAAGACCTTCGCGCAGCTCTCCATTGGTCTGGCGATCTTTGACCGCAACCGGCAACTGGCCCTGTTCAATCCAGCGCTGATCGATCTGACCACCCTGCCACCCGACTTCCTGAGCCTGCGCCCAAGCCTGTCCAGCTTTTTTGACCGGCTTCGCGACCAGCATATGATGCCCGAGCCTAAGAACTATCGCAGTTGGCGGCGCCAGATGAACGACCTTCTGGAGGCGGCACAGGACGGGAACTATCAGGAAACCTGGTCGCTGCCATCAGGATCGGTCTATTCCGTCAGTGGTCGCCCGCATCCCGATGGGGCCGTGGCTTTCCTGTTCGAAGATATCACCGCCGAAATCACACTGACCCGACGGTTCCGCGCTGAAACGGACCTTATGCAATCCATTCTGGACAAGCTGGCTGATGCCATCGCGGTGTTTTCGGATGACGGTTCGCTGGCGATCACAAATTACGCCTATCAGGTGTTGTGGGGCGACAGCGGCGAAGTAGGATTCGAACCAGCAACGGTGCTGGAAATCACACGCCAATGGCAGGAGCACTGCACCGCCACACCGATCCTTGGCGAGATCCGCGAATTCGTCACCGCGCGCGAGAACCGGGCCGAATGGTCGGCTGAACTGATCCTAAAATCCGGCGGCTCTTTGAACTGCACGGTCAGCCCCATGCAAAACGGGGCAACAATTGTCCGTTTCGCCTCGGACAACCCGGTCAGGAACATCACGGAAATACAAAAAATCAGCGCCTGAACCGGTTGCAGCCGACCCGGCGCAGGTTCATTGTGACGCCATGAACGCACCGCTGACTCTGACCTCGAAATCCCCATTCGACACTGCTGAAGTTGCCACCAAACTGGGAGGCGCATTGCAGTCTGGCGATACTATCCTGCTTGAAGGTACCATCGGCAGCGGCAAAACCCATTTCGCACGCGCATTGATCCAATCTCTTCTGTCCGCACCCGAAGATGTGCCTTCGCCGACCTTTACTCTGGTTCAGGTTTACGAGACGCAGCTTGGTGAGGTCTGGCATTCAGACCTCTATCGTCTTTCTGCCGTGGAAGAGATCGAAGAGCTGGGGCTGGTCGACGCCTTCGACGCCGGCATTTGCCTGATCGAGTGGCCTGAAAAGCTGGGTCCTCTGACACCAGAGCCGGCCTTACTGATCCGGTTCACCACAGACGCCAACGAACAAGATACGCGACAACTTAAGATGTCGTGGACAGACCCGAAATGGAACGCCAAGCTGGAGGGGATCCAATGACGAACCGGGCCATTCTGGCAGAAGCCTTGATCGCGCAGACACCATGGAACGGCGCACGGCATACGCCTTTGGCGGGTGATGCCTCGAACCGCAGATACGAGCGTCTGACCGACCCTACCACCGGCCGGACCGCCGTTTTGATGGATGCTCCGCCCGACAAGGGCGAAGCTGTTGAACCCTTCGTGCGTATGTCGAAATACCTGTGTTCCATTGGGTTGAGTGCGCCGGAAATCTACGCCGAGGACTGCGAATACGGGTTTCTGTTGCTCGAAGATTTGGGCGACGATCTGTTCGCACGCGTCTTGCGGGACGATCCGACGCTTGAGCGCACGCTGTATGACGCCGCAACCGATGTACTTGTCCATCTTCACGCGGCGCCGACGCTTTCGCTCGACAGTTACGACCCCGCCCTGATGACCGAATTGGCGGCGCTGTCGTTCACGAAATATGCACAAGGCATTCTTGGATCGCACGACGACGAGGCCCGCGCCCGGTTCGAGCTGCGCTTTGCGGATATCCTGCACCGGGAAACCGGCGGAACGCGGGTTGTTGTGCAACGCGATTACCACGCAGAAAACCTGATCTGGCTGCCCGAGCGCGAAGGTCTGGCGCGTGTCGGTCTGCTGGATTTCCAAAGCGCGATGCTGGGGCATCCCGCCTATGATTTGATGTCACTGCTACAGGATGTGCGTCGGACTGTGCCCGCCGGGATCGAGATGAGGATGATCGACCGCTATATCACCGCAACCGGCGTCGATGGGCATGATTTCCGCACCGCATATGCTGTTCTGGGCGCGCAGCGTAACCTGCGCATTCTGGGCGGTTTTGCCCGGTTGGCGACCGATTATGGAAAGCCACACTACGTCGACCTGATCCCGGCTGCGTGGGCACATTTGATGCGCGATCTCGAACACCCCGCGTTGGTGCCGGTGGCAGACCTGTTGCGCAGCGCCCTGCCCGCCCCAAGCCCCGAAAACCTGGATAAGCTGAGGGCGCAATGATCGGCACCCCCCAAGCTGCAATGCTGTTTGCCGCAGGATTTGGCACCCGCATGGGTGCCCTGACCAAAGACCGGCCCAAACCGCTGATCGAGGTGGCCGGGCGGCCCCTGATTGATCACGCACTGGATCTGGTCGATGCACTCAGGCCGCTGCGGGTTGTTGCCAACCTGCACTATCACGCTGATCAGTTGGCTGATCATCTGGCGGGCTGCGACGTTATGATATCGCGGGAAGAACCGCGCATTCTGGATACTGGTGGTGGGCTGCGCGCAGCGCTACCTCTGCTTGGATCCGATCCGGTATTCACCTTGAACAGCGACGCAATCTGGGCTGGGCCCAACCCACTGAATTTACTGAAGGATCAGTGGAATCCGGATAAAATGGATGCGCTGCTGATGTGCGTTCCAGTTGGGCAAACCCTTGGCCACTCCGGCCCTGGTGACTTCACTCAGGACAGCACAGGGCGGATCGTCCGCGGTGCAGGTCTTGTTTACGGCGGGGTACAAATTCTGAAAACCGAAGCGCTGCATGACATCGCTGAGGACGTGTTTTCATTGAACGTGTTGTGGGATCGAATGCTGCAGCAAAAGCGCCTGTTCGCACTGTCTTACCCCGGTCGCTGGTGCGATGTGGGGCGTCCCGAGGGTATTGATCTGGCCGAGGGGCTGATTGCCGATGTTTGAGCCCAGCGCCCTGCCCCGGGTCTTCGCCGTTCCTCCGGGAGCGGATTTTCCCAAGGTGTTGGTTGACGGGCTACATGAGCGGTTTGTGGGGCAGCCGCCCGACGCGCTGGCCCGGGTGCAACTGGTGATCAACACCCGCCGGATGGCGCGCCGGGTGCGCGATCTGTTTGATCAGGGTCCCGCTTGCCTTTTGCCACGCCTCTCTTTGGTCACCGATCTTGGCGAAAGCGCCGATCTGGCGCAGATCCCACCCGCAATCCCGTCTCTGCGTCGCAGGCTGGAGCTGACGCAGCTGATCGCAAAACTGCTAGACCAGCAACCCGATCTGGCGGCCCGGTCCTCGCTGTTCGATCTATCTGACAGCCTGGCCGGGCTGATCGACGAGATGCAGGGGGAAGGTGTCTCGCCCGATGCGATCAGGCAACTGGATGTGAGCGACATGTCCGGCCATTGGGCACGGGCGCAGGCCTTTATCGGCATCGCCGATCAGTTCATGGAATCCGGTTCGGACGCGCTGGATGCGCAGGCCCGACAGCGGCGCGTGGTCGAGAACCTGATCGCGCGCTGGGAGGCGTCGCCGCCCGAACATCCTGTCATTCTGGCAGGCTCTACCGGGTCTCGCGGGACCACCCTGATGCTGATGCAGGCGGTTGCGCGTCTGCCTCAGGGGGCGCTGGTGCTGCCTGGCTGTGATTTCGACCAGCCTGAACATGTTTGGAGCAATCTGGATAACCCGCTGACATCTGAGGATCATCCTCAATACCGGTTCCGCAAGCTGATGCTTGGGCTAGGGCTTGGCCCGGATCAAATCCGGCCATGGACCACGGATCAGGCCCCTTCACCTGCCCGTAACAAGCTGATTTCGCTTGCATTGCGCCCTGCCCCGGTCACCGACGCATGGATGACTGAAGGCCCGCTCCTGCCCGACCTGAACGGTGCGACCAAGGATGTGACGCTGATCGAGGCGCCCTCGCCCCGGGCCGAGGCCTTGGCGATTGCGCTGCGCCTACGGCAAGCGGCCGAGACCGGCCAGACCGCCGCGCTAATCACCCCCGACCGGATGCTAACCCGGCAGGTCAGCGCCGCACTGGACCGGTGGAATATCCTGCCCGATGACAGCGCGGGCCTGCCACTGCAGCTGTCTCCGCCCGGGCGGTTCCTGCGCCATGTCGCCGGGCTGTTCGCGCGCCGCCTGGATAGCGAGGCTCTGCTGACGCTGCTCAAACACCCACTGTGCCATGACGGGGGCGACCGGGGCAGCCACCTGCTGCATACCCGCGATCTTGAGCTTGACCTGCGTCGCTATGGCCCGCCCTTTCCCGACAGCGCCAGCCTGACCGCTTTCGCCATTCGTACTGAAGCGCCCGAGGACTGGGTCCGCTGGGTTACCCAGGCATTTTGCGATCAATACGACCCCACCGAACAGCCACTGCCGGACTGGGTCGCCCGGCTTCGCACGCTGGCCGAGATAATCTCGGCAGGTGGAACCGGTGAATCTGGCACATTGTGGGACAAGAACGCGGGCCAGAAGGCGCTTGCGGTGATCTCTACTTTGGAAGCCGAAGCACAGCATGGCGGCGCGATGACCGCCCATGACTTTGCCGACCTTCTGGACGCGTTGTTGGCAGGTGAAGAAGTCCGCGACCGCGATGCACCTCACCCGCATCTGATGATCTGGGGCACGCTGGAAGCGCGCGTTCAGGGTGCGGATCTGCTAATTCTGGGTGGCTTGAACGAAGGCAGCTGGCCCGAGGCTGCGGCACCCGACCCCTGGCTGAACCGTCAGATGCGCAATGAGGCCGGTCTTTTACTGCCCGAACGCAGGATCGGTCTGTCCGCGCATGACTTCCAGCAGGCGGCAGGTGCTGCAGAGGTGGTTTTGACCCGCGCTACCCGCTCGGATGATGCGGAAACCGTACCATCCCGTTGGCTGAACCGCATGACCAACCTGTTGCAAGGCCTGCCTGAACAGGGTGGAACTAGGGCGTTAGAAGCAATGCAAGCGCGGGGCCAACGGTGGCTGGATTGGGCAGAGATGCTGGAACATGCACCCCGAATCGCACCCGCGCACCGCCCGTCGCCACGACCACCCGTCGCGGCGCGGCCACGGCGGCTATCGGTGACCGAAATCAAACGCCTGATCCGCGATCCGTACGCCATATATGCCCGACATGTCCTGCGATTGAGACAACTGGACCCGCTGGTTCAGGCGCCAGATGCCCTGCTACGCGGTATCGTCATCCACGAGGTGATGGAACAATTCGTGCGCGACAGCGTTCTGGATCCGGCTTTATTGACCCGAGAAAATTTCCTGAAACGCGCCAAAGCTCTGCTGGACGACCACGTTGCGTGGCCAACTGCCCGAAAGCTGTGGCTGGCGCGGCTAGAGCGGATTACCGATAGCTTTCTGTCCGCCGAGATTCAGCGCCGCGCCGATGGCGGGCCTGTGGCTTTTGAGGTTGGGATGCGCCTGACGTTGACGCCGCTGGACTTCACCATTGCCGGACGTGCCGACCGAATCGATCGAAGCGGGCAGGGGGCTTTGCGTATCATCGACTACAAGACGGGCACTCCGCCAACGGAAAGTCAGCAAGCCAAATTCGACAAACAACTGCTGATCGAGGCCGCAATGGCCGAGCAGGGCGGTATCGAAGGATTCGATCCGCTTCCCGTTGCACAGGCGATCTTCATTGGCATGGGCGGCACCTATAAAGAAGTGCCCGCACCGCTGCAGAAAGAGCCGACCGACAAGGTGCTGGCCGAACTGAAAGAGCTCATATCAGCCTATTTAGAGCCTGATCAGGGGTTCTCTTCACGCAGGATGCTGCACAAGGACACAGATATAGGGGACTATGATCACCTCGCCCGGTTCGGCGAGTGGGATCGTTCGGCGGAAACCGAACCGGAGGACCTGACATGACCCCCCGCAATGATGCCACCGAACGGCAGGTTCAGGCCGCGCGCCCGGACGCCTCAACCTGGCTGGCGGCCAATGCGGGCTCGGGCAAGACGCGGGTGCTGACCGACCGGGTGGCGCGGTTGTTGCTGGATGGGGTGCAGCCGCAGCATATCCTGTGCCTGACCTATACCAAGGCCGCGGCCAGCGAGATGCAGAACCGGCTGTTCAAACGTCTTGGCAAATGGGCAATGTTGGGCGACGGCGACCTTCAGGCTGAGTTGGTCGAACTTGGCGTACCAGGCCTGATCGATCCCGACCGGTTGGCGCAAGCACGGACACTGTTTGCCCGCGCCATCGAGACACCCGGTGGCCTGAAAATCCAAACGATCCACTCCTTCTGTGCTTCGCTGCTGCGACGGTTCCCGCTTGAGGCGGGGGTCAGCCCTCAGTTCTCCGAAATGGAAGACCGGGCTGCGGCGTTGCTGCGCGAAGAGATCATTGAAAGTTTTGCCGACGGCCCTCAGGCCGAATTGATCGAAGACGTTGCCCGCTTTGTCACCGATACCGGTTTTGACAAACTGACTGCCGCTGTTGCGCAGAAACGAAATCAGTTTGAACATGTGCTGCAATGGCCGGACATTCTGCAACGGTTTGATCTGCCCGAAGGTTTTGATGAACAGGTCCTGCTGCGTAACGTGTTTCTGGGCGGTGAGGTCGAACTGATCCAGTCCATTTTGCCCGCGCTTTCGGAAAGCGGAGGGAACAATGCCAAGGCCGCCGACAAGCTTGTCGGTTTTACCGACGCCCGGCTGAGCAAACTGACGATACTTGAAAACGTCCTATTGACGGGTAAGGGCGCGAAAGAGCCCTTTGCCGCAAAACTCAACAGCTTTCCAACCAAGGCGCTGCGTGAAGGGGTGCTGGCAGATCGGATGCCCCAGCTCGAGGCCCTGATGCTGCGGGTCGAAGCCGCGCGGGAACAACGACTGGCGCTGGTTGCGGCCCAGAAAACCCATGTATTACATCGCTTTGCCGCGGCCTTCCTTCCGGAATACGAGCGGTGCAAGCAGGTGAGGGGTTGGCTGGATTTTGATGACCTGATCCTGCGCGCACGTCAGGTGCTGAACGACCCAGCGGTCGCAGAATGGGTGCTGTACCGGCTCGACGGTGGCATCGATCACATTCTGGTGGACGAGGCGCAGGACACCAGCCCGGATCAATGGGACGTGATCGAAAAATTGGCTCAGGAATTTACCAGCGGGGAAGGGGCCCGATCCGGAGTTGAGCGCACGATCTTTGTGGTTGGTGACAAGAAACAGTCGATCTATTCCTTCCAGGGCGCCGACCCGCAAGCCTTTGACCAGATGCAGGCCGAATTTGGGCGGAAACTTCGAGAATCAGGCTCTAAACTGTGGGATTCAACGCTGGAATATTCGTTCCGCTCGTCCAGCGCGATCCTTGGGCTGGTCGATATACTGTTCGAAAACCATGTAGAAGCCGGGTTCCACAAGGATGCCTTACACCGGGCATTCAAGGCCGATCTTCCTGGGCGCGTCGACCTATGGCCGGTGATCGAGAAGGTTGAAGACGAGGATGACAGCGATTGGACCGATCCCGTTGATCGACCCGGCGCACGGCATCACACCGTCATTCTGGCAGAACAGGTTGCCCGGTCGATCAAGGATATGATCAGGGATGGCGCCACCATTCCCGATGATGGCGATGCGTCGGGGACATTTGTCCGGCGCAAAGTGCAGCCCCGCGACTTTCTGATCCTTGTCCAACGCCGCTCGGACCTGTTTGCCGAGATCATTCGCGCCTGCAAAAGCGAGGGCCTGCCCATCGCGGGGGCGGATCGCCTGAAGGTGGGCGCGGAACTGGCGGTCAAGGATCTGGCTGCTTTGCTGAGCTTTCTGGCCACACCCGAAGACAGCCTATCACTGGCGACAGTCCTGAAATCCCCACTGTTTGGCTGGACGGAACAACAGTTGTTCGATCTGGCTCATCGCAGGGAGGAAACTTATCTATGGGCAGCGTTGCGCAATCGTGCCGAGGAGTTCCCGGTAACGCTTGCGATTCTGAACGACCTACGCGGTCAAACCGACTTTCTGCGTCCTTATGATCTGATCGAACGTATCCTGACGCGCCATGACGGGCGACGCAAACTGCTGGGCCGGCTTGGGGCCGAGGCTGAGGATGGTATCAACGCGTTACTGTCGCAGGCGCTGGCCTATGAACGGACAGATATCCCAAGCCTCACCGGTTTTCTGGTCTGGATGCAAACCGACGATCTGGAGATCAAGCGCCAGATGAGCGGTGTCGGCAATATGATCAGGGTGATGACCGTTCATGGCTCAAAAGGATTGGAATCACCGATCGTAATCCTGCCGGACACTGGTAAACGACAGCCACCACGAGATGCCGAGATCATGATGGCGGGCGATACTCCGTTGTGGAAAGTGCCTTCTGATGCCTCACCTGCATTGATCGCAGCTGCGCGCCAAGAAGCCAGAACGCGCGAGGAGAATGAGCGGCTGAGGCTTCTATATGTGGCTCTAACACGTGCAGAAAAGTGGCTAATAGTGGCGGCCGCCGGGGATGTAGGCAAGGATGGCAACAGTTGGTATCAGATGGTTGAGGCCGCGATGGCGCGGGCAGGGGCTACTCAGGTGCCCGGCACCCAGACCCTTCGACTGGCGCATGGAGATTGGGAGGCTTTGTCTGCCGTTGAACAGGGCAGCATCCCGCACAACGAACAGCATTTGCCTGTATTTTTTGACCACCCCGCGCCAAATGCACCCGCGCCAGCCGAAACGCTCAGCCCCTCTGATCTAGGGGGTGCGAAGGCCTTGCCCGGAGATGCGGGGCAGGATGAAGAGGCGGCGAAACGACGCGGATCGCAGCTGCACCTGTTGCTCGAACATCTTCCTGCTGCCGCACAGGATCAATGGCCGCAGCTTTGCGCACGGCTTCTGGCCGATATGCAAGATGTTGAGCGGCAAGATCTGCTGACTGAGGCCACTTCGGTGCTGACGGCCGAATATCTGAAACCGGTCTTTGGCTCGGATGCGCTGACCGAGGTTTCGGTCTCTGCCGATCTGAACGGCACACGAATGCATGGGGTCATCGACCGGCTGATTATCACGGATAAAGAGGTGCATGTAATTGATTTCAAATCCAATGCGACTGTTCCGACCGGGCCAGAATCCTGCCCCGAAGGGCTGTTGCGCCAGATGGCGGCCTACGCCCATGCCCTGTCGCAAATCTATCCCAATCACAGTATCCGCACCGCTATCTTGTGGACGCGAACCGCGCACCTGATGTGGTTGCCACACGATATGGTGACGGACGCCCTGACACCGAACCCTATATCTTGACCTTGCACGGTGCCGCACCTAGGTTCTGAGCCCAAGCATTCCCAGTCAGGAGACAGACATGTCGACCGTAGCCGTTACCGACGACACCTTTGACGCCGAAGTCAAGAATTCCGATATCCCCGTCGTGGTGGATTTCTGGGCCGAGTGGTGCGGCCCCTGTAAGCAGATCGGCCCCGCCTTGGAAGAGCTGGCCAGCGAATATGGTGGCAAGGTGAAGATTGCCAAGGTCGATGTCGACAGCAACCCAAACTCAGCCGCGGCCATGGGCGTGCGCGGCATTCCGGCGCTGTTCATTTTCAAAGACGGTCAGGTGGTTTCGAACCGCGCTGGCGCGGCCCCGAAAGCGGCCCTGCAAAGCTGGATCGACGAGTCGATCTGACCTTCGCTACTGTTCGAACGCAAAAAGGCGCCACGCATTGGGCGCCTTTTTTTGTGAAAGCCACTGCGTGACAAGAGTTTAGACTCACTTGATGGTCCACCTCACCGATACTCCCGCGCCGTCTTTGTGGGTAAATGTAACGGTGTCGTCTGCGATTGAAACCACCTGACAGTCATGGGGCATCACTTCACCGACGATCACGATTCTCCGACAGTAATACCTGTCTTTCCACTCCCACGTGCCGCTGATACTGCCACCTTTAGGGCCTTTGCCCTCAACCGTGCCGTCCTTGTGAATTGTCACCCAGGTTTCGCCCTGAACCAGCTTCTTATCAACGATCAGGTTCATAAATTTCGCTTTGTTTTCTATGACTTCAGCGGATACGCTTGGCGCCAGAAGTCCAAACAACAATAATGATGACATGAGCCGAAAATACGTCATGGAATCAAACCTTTCATAGATCGTGTGCTTAAACAGACAGAATTCTAGTCGATTGCTGCGGTACACACCAAACATTCGGGTTTCGTGGTTTGGCCGGATGCAGTTCACTGTACTGGTTCTTTCAATTCGCAAGAACTCGTGCAGATTGTCGGGTCATCAGGAATAAGGAGGCGACATGCCCAAAACTCGGGTATTGGTGGAATTCGGTATGGGTACGTCGCTTCGGCGCGAAGACTATACCGAAGCAGCGCTGCGCGCGCTCAAGGATGCGCTCTGGCATAACTCGATCAATATGGCGGAATTGTTCGGATTCCCGAAAGAGGCCATGATCATCGACGCGGAAATCGGTGTACAGCAACCGGACCGGGTGGATTCGCAGGCGTTGAAGGCCATTTTCCCTTACGGCCAGCCCAACATCACGGTCACACATGGTGGCTTGGATATCGACAAACCCCATTCTGAAGGTCGCACGGTGATCGCCAACGCCGCGATCGTAGTCTCATTTGATATGGAGCCCGCCCGATGACGGAAAAACGTATTATTCTGGAGATGGGGACCGGCAACGATCTGTATGGTCAGGACTATACCAAGGCCGCGCGCCGCGCTGTTCAGGACGCGCTGCACCACTCGTCCATCACGCTGTTTTCCAAACTGGGCATCAGTCATGAGGAGATGCGCGTTGAGGTCACGATTGGCGTTCAGCAGCCTGAGAAGGTTGATTGTGATCTTGTCGCCTCGGATCTGCCGCGGGGCCGCGCCTCGGTTCGGGCGGTCAAAGGGGGACTGGATGTCGAGGATGCCGAGGCGGGTACCCGGCATGTCGTAGCCACTGCTGCAGTTGAGGCTTATCTGCCTGATCTCGCAGGTAAATTCGTCGAAAACTGAAAAAGAAAAAGCCGCTCAATCGAGCGGCTCATCTTATAAGTGTTCAAATCCTGGATCAGAACTTGGAGATATCAGCGCGGGTCAGCCCGACGTCTTCCAGCTGCTCGTCGCTCAGTTGCGACAGTTCGTTGCGTGTCTGATATGATTTGTACCATTCGACAACGTTTTCGAATGCATGAGAGAATGCGTCCACTGCGTGCAGGATGGTGACTGCTCCGCGCGGCGCATGGGTTTTTGCGATTGCGTTTGCCATGTGCTTAGTCCTTTTAACAGAAACAGCCGACCCGTTGTCGGTTGTAAGCCTCATGTAACTCCAGCGGCTGAGTCTCACAAATGCTGACTCAACAGCCCCGGTTTGCGTTTACTGCATATCTTTTGGGCATTTTTAGAACCGGTTGCGCAGAACCCGTGCCCGGCCCATATATGGCAGCACGGATAACGGAGGCATTCATGGCAGACAGCGATTTTCCCGGATGGCACGGCACCACTATTATTGGCGTCAAGAAGGGCGGGCAGGTTGTCATCGCCGGGGACGGGCAGGTCAGCCTGGGCCAAACCGTGATCAAGGGCACTGCGCGAAAGGTGCGTCGCCTGACACCGGGCGGGTTCGAAGTGGTCGCCGGATTCGCCGGATCTACGGCGGATGCGTTCACGCTGCTGGAACGTCTGGAAGCCAAGCTTGAGGCGACGCCCGGCCAACTGGCGCGTGCTTCGGTCGAGCTGGCCAAGGACTGGCGCACCGACAAGTATCTGCAGAAGCTCGAGGCGATGCTGATTGTGACCGACGGCAAGGATCTGCTCGTGATCACTGGGGCAGGGGACGTGCTTGAGCCGGAACACAACGTCGCTGCAATCGGGTCGGGCGGCAACTTTGCCCTGGCGGCGGCCCGTGCGATGATGGATAGCGACAAACCAGCCGAGGATGTAGCGCGTGAAGCTATGGCAATTGCTGCGGATATCTGCGTGTATACCAACGGCAATCTGACGGTTGAGACGATCGGGTCATGAGTGCGGTTCTGGCAGCGATATTTGGTGGGCTGATTGGCGGTATTGTTGGGCCGATTGTGCTTGAGGAATATCGGAACCGGAAGCACGCCAAGACATGGAAAGAGCCTCGCAAGAAGCTGCTTGAGTCCATGTTGAGGGATACCAAATACAAGTTCAAAACTCTGGAACGGCTCAGCAGAACAATTGGCTGTACCGAAGATCAGACACGCTCGCTATTGATCGAGCTGGAAGCCAGAGGCGCTGTTTCAAAGAAGACCAAAAAGGAAATTTGGGCACTGATAGAGCGCGCGCCATTACAGGAAAGCCAGCGCAAACTTGACGAAGAAGAAATCGAGGAAGAGCAGGAGTAGGTGACCCCCTCCGCTCTATCGGCTGCTCTTTACGCCAATAGCGCTTTGATCTCTTTCCCCTTCCACCTCAGATGCATCCCGATCAGGCCCATCAGGGCAGTGACAATGACGATATAATACGGCACGCGGATGTCGATGCTCATCAATCCGCCTCCGATCAGGGACATGATACCGCCTGCTAGGCAGAACACGGCTGTGGTCACGCCCATGACCCAGCCCTGATCCGTTTCGGCAACGCTGGATGAGAACAGGCCTAGCAGCGTCGGGTAAGAAACGCCGAAGAAGAAGTAGAAGAAAAAGACCGGAATATAGCTCAGCACCCCGCTGGGGCTGAATGCGAAGGCAAAGCCACAGATCACCATGGTGACCAACGAGGTGTAGATGATCTGGTGCTTGCTGAACCTCTCTTGCGCTGGTTTCACAAGGAAAGTGCTGGAAAAGGCCAGCGCAACGCCAATGACCACCATCGCCATGCTGCCCCCTATTACGCCATAACCCCACGCGCTGGTCAGGAAGTTGTCGACGAATACATAGAAAGTAACGTTGGCGACCATGAACAGGGCGTAAACTGGCATGATCTTCAGAACCAGCGGGTGCTCGCGCACAGCTATGAGGCTGTCGGTGATGTCGCGTGGGCGGAAAACAAAAGGTTCACGCTCGGTTCTGGTATCCTTGAAGAACGCGGTCACAAGAAAGATTGCAATCAGGACCAGTACAAACGCCCCGTAGAAAGGCGTTTTCAATGTCGCCGCGCTGCCCAATAAGGCTGCATCGGACAGAACCGCGCCTATGATCGGTCCTCCGACCAAGCCAAAGCTGACACCGGTCACGATGTAGCCCATGTTGCGGTCGCGGTCGGCAGCGTCGGTGCTGCCATCGATCATTGCCGCTTGTGCGATGGGCTGATTTCCAGCCGTAAACCCGGTGATCGAACGACCAATGATCAGCAGAAGCAGGCTGTTGAGATAAAGCGCGGCGATGGTCAGGGCGTAACCGACCAGCGCCCCGGTCAAACAGACCAGAAGAGCATTCTTGCGCCCGATAGAGTCTGAAACTTTCGAGACATAGACCACCCCCAGAAACCAAGACAGGAAGAAGCAGCCGATCACCAGACCATAATAAAAGTGCCTTGTGCCCATGGCCGTGCTTTCCGGCAAGAAGCCGGACTTCGTTTCCATGATCAGGGAGTTGATGATGGGAAACACCAGCCCTTGTCCGATCAGGTCAACAAAGACCACAAACAGCAGGGTGATCTTGGCAATCTTGGTCATGAAAACGCCCCCAGTTCCAATATCTTGGGGCGAGTGTAACAGACAGTTGCCCTGTCACCTAACGGCGTGTCAGAGGCCGGAAAGCCCGACCCCTGAAGGGTGTGATTACTTCAACGAAGCAACGCCCAGCGGGACGCCGGCAACCTCGCACCAAATGTAAACTTCGTTGTAGCCCGAGACATCCATGGTTGGTGGCACGGCATAGGATTGCTTGCCGGTCAGGTGCAGCAGCGCGCCCAGTTTGCTGTCTGGGGCGTATGTGCCGTCCTTACCAAATGCGACACGCGGGTCGGGGCCGTTGTCCAGCGAAAAGTCGTCGCCCAGTTCAACGATGTAACGCTCGCCATCTTTGACCAGTTTTACCGAACCGGTAGTGACGTGGTTCGAGCGGCCTTCAAATGTGCCTTTCTTTTTTGCGCCACCGGCCAGGGCAGCGGTGGTGCCGACCAGAGACAGGGCCGCGCTAGTAGCTGCAGCTTTCACAAAAAGCGAACGACGAGTCATCATGATGAGGTATCTCCCTAATGTCATACGGACGCAGAGTCCGTCGCGAAAGGTTATGCCGCAGACGCTGTGCATCTGGCGATTCACATCACCACGAAATTCCGTGTGCTGCCCGTGAGTTGCCGTGATCTTCTCGTGATCGGCTTGTGTTTTCGCGCCGTATGATTAGGTTCCGCTGCGAAACATACGGATAGAACACATATGACCGACCTGACCCCGCGCGAGATTGTCTCGGAACTGGACCGCTTTATTATCGGGCAGAAAGACGCGAAACGCGCCGTCGCCGTGGCGCTACGCAACCGCTGGCGGCGCAAGCAGTTGCCAGATGACATCCGCGATGAGGTCTATCCGAAAAACATTCTGATGATCGGACCCACCGGCGTTGGCAAGACCGAGATCAGCCGCCGTCTGGCCAAACTGGCCCGCGCACCCTTCATCAAGGTTGAAGCCACCAAATTCACCGAGGTCGGCTATGTCGGTCGGGACGTTGAACAGATCGTGCGTGATCTGGCTGACGCCGCAATCCTGCAAACCCGCGAGTATATGCGCGAGGATGTCAAAGCCCGCGCCCATCAGGCCGCCGAGGATCGCGTGATCGAGGCGATTGCAGGAACCGACGCCCGCGAAGCGACGCGCGAGATGTTCCGCAAGAAGCTGAAAGCGGGTGAGCTGGACGATACCGAAATCGAGTTGGAACTGTCAGATACCACGAACCCGATGCCGATGTTCGATATACCGGGCCAGCCGGGTGGTCAGATGGGGATGATGAATCTGGGTGATATCTTCGGCAAGGCCTTCGGTGGAAGGACCGTCAAGAAACGCATGACTGTCGCTGAAAGCTATGAGGCCTTAATTGGGGAAGAGGCCGACAAGTTGCTGGATGATGAAACCGTCAACCGGGTGGCTTTGGAAGCGGTCGAACAGAACGGCATCGTGTTTCTGGATGAAATCGACAAAGTCTGCGCCCGATCCGATGCGCGCGGAGGCGATGTCAGCCGGGAAGGGGTTCAGCGCGACCTGCTGCCTCTGATCGAGGGCACCACTGTCAGCACCAAACATGGCCCTGTGAAAACCGACCATATCCTTTTCATTGCATCCGGTGCGTTTCACATCGCCAAGCCCTCGGACCTGCTGCCAGAACTTCAGGGCCGCTTGCCGATACGCGTGGAACTGCGCGCCCTGACAGAAGAGGATTTCGTACGTATCCTGACCGAGACCGACAACGCTCTGACCCTGCAGTATACTGCCCTGATGGGCACTGAAGAGGTCACGGTCAGTTTCACCGAAGACGGGATCGCAGCCTTGGCCCGGATTGCGGCGGATGTGAACCAAAGCATCGAGAATATCGGTGCGCGGCGGCTTTACACGGTGATGGAGCGCGTGTTCGAAGAGCTTTCGTTCACCGCACCGGATCAGGCGGGGGCTGAGATCACCGTCGATGCAGGTTTCGTGAATGACAATCTTGGCGAGCTGACAAAATCCACAGACCTCAGCCGTTACGTTTTGTAACAGGTGCCAGCCGGATTTTGCCAATGAGTCGTGCCCTCAGGCTGGACGCGGGGCGGGAATACGGTAGCGTAGCCCTGTAACTTCACAGGGGCAGAGCGTGCTGCGCTATTTCATCATCATTGTGACGCTGTCTGTGCTGACCGCCTGTGCGGATCGGTCTATCACAGAGATCACACCCGAAGCCCTTAGGGTCGGCACCCCCGCCACGGTCTTTGCCGCCACTACCCGTGCGCGCGAGCCGGATGGCAGCTACGGAGCTAACCGTGCCGAGGCATTGCGTTACCTTGAGATGACCGTCTCTATTCCGCCGTCGCACACGCCGGGTGAACTCGAGTTCTCATACGCGAACCCGAATCCGAACAAACAGTTTGTCGTGGCCGAAGTTACCGAGTTCTCGGGTCCGCAGGATCTGAAGTCCCGTCTGCGTGGCGTGGATGACGTGGTCATCTTTGTTCACGGGTATAACGCCACGCAGACCGAGACCGCATTTCGGGCCGCTCAGCTGAGCCATGATATCGGTATCCCCGGAACTATTCTGATTTATTCCTGGCCCAGTAAGGCACGCGGCACCGGTTACGCCTATGATCTGGACAGTATGCTGTTTGCCCGAGACGGGCTGGAACAGACCATTAGATTGCTCAAATCAATGGGCGTAAAGCGGGTCGTCCTGATAGCGCATTCGATGGGCAGCGCCCTATCGATGGAGATGATGCGGCAAGCCGAACTGCGCGAGCCGGGATGGGCAAGCCGCAATCTTGAGGGGGTCATCCTGATCTCACCTGATCTGGATGTGGATCTGTTCCGATCCCAGATGAACAGCATCAAGAGCCCGCCCGACCCGTTTGTGGTGATGGTGTCCCAGAAGGACAAGATTCTGAACCTGTCGGCTCGGCTGCGCGGCACCGCGGACAGTCAGAGGTTGGGTAATATCAGTTCGGTCGACGCATTGGCCGAATATCCGATCAGCGTGATCGACACGACTGCATTCAACAGCGATGCGGGATCATCTCATTTCGTGGCGGCGACGTCTCCGGCGCTGCTGGCCATTCTCAGTTCGGTCCGCCGGGTCAGCAACACCTTTGGCCCCGACCGGCCTGGCATCGATGTCCTTGTCCCACCCAGCGAGCGCAGCGCAGATGGCGCGACTGAGATTGTGCTGACCGAGACCGGACAGGCGCAGGTCAGCGCGCCCTGATCAGGCACGCATTCGATGATCGGGGTCCAGCGATGGGATCGCATCCAGCAACCGCTTGGTATAGTCTTGCTTGGGTGCGGCAAACAGTTCGCGCGTCGGGGCGCTTTCGACGATCTTGCCGTGATACATCACGACTACAAAATCGCAGGTATGGGCCACAACCGACAGATCGTGGCTGATGAACATGAAGGTCAGGCCCATATCTCGCTGAAGGGATTTCAGCAGGTTCAGGATATCCGCCTGAATCGACACGTCCAGCGCCGCCACGCATTCATCGGCAACTACAAAACGCGGGTTGCAGGCCAGAGCCCGCGCGATAGAAATCCGCTGACGCTGACCGCCCGAAAACGCGTGCGGATAGCGTCGTAGATGTTCAAGGTTCAACCGGCATTTGCCCGCAATCTCGCGAACCCGCGCATCGGTTTCCTCACGCGATGCGGTCAGGCCCATCACATCCAGCGGTTCGGCTATGATATCACGCACGGTCATCCGAGGACTAAGCGCCGCGTAAGGGTCCTGAAAAATCAACTGAGCCCGACGGCGATAGGACTTGAGATCGGTTGCCGACATTTTGGTCAGATCGAACTGCTCTTCACCATCATCATAGCTTGCGCCACCGCTGGTGATTGGAACCGCATTCAGCAATGCGCGGCCGAGTGTTGTCTTGCCCGAGCCGGACTCGCCGACCACTCCAACAAATGCCCCTTGCGGGATTTCGATCGAGACATTGTCGACCGCCTTCAGCGTGCGCTTGTTAAACAACCCGCCACCAAGGGGAAATTCGACTGACAGGTTTTCGGTTTTGATCAATGCTTTTGTCATGGCTGGCCTGGCACGTCTTCGGGGAAAATGGCTGCGAAATGGCCGGGGCTGACCTCGGTCAAGGGTGGGCGTTCCGTTTCATATCGCGATCCGGGTTTGAGTTCCGGGTTGCGTGGATGGAACACGCAGCCTGATGGCCGCTCCAGAGGTGAGGGGATATCGCCAGGGATCGGGGTTAGCGGTGCGTCCAGATCATCGAGTTTGGGTAACGCGTTCAGCAGGCCACGCGTATAGGCATGTGCCGGATGGCGGATCACTTCACGCACAGGTCCGCTTTCCATGATCCGACCCAGATACATCACCGCAACCCGGTCGGCGGTTTGGGCGACGACGCTTAGGTCATGGGTGATGAAGACGATGCCCATGCCGAACTCGGCCACCAGATCCTTCATCAGATCCAAAACCTGAGCCTGAATGGTCACGTCCAGCGCCGTTGTCGGCTCATCCGCGATCAGCAGTTTGGGCTTGGTCGAAAGCGCCATGGCGATCATCGCCCGCTGACGCATCCCGCCCGACAATTCGAAAGCGTATTGGTTGAACCGGGCCGCTGGTTCAAGGATACCCACCCGGTCCAGCATTTCGATCGATAGTTCTTTGGCCTGCTTTTTGCTGAGGTCCGTGTGGATCAGCAACTGTTCAACCATCTGCTTGCCGATAGTGATCGCGGGGGCAAAGCTGGCCATCGGCTCTTGGAAGATCATACTGATCGCCCCGCCGCGCACAATCTCCATGTCCTTGGGCCGCTTCAGCGCCATGATATCAACCGGGCCGCTGTCGAGATGCAGATCGATCCGGCTTTCCGGTGCATAGATCGCGTTGGGTGGATTCAGTTTCATCAGTGATTTTGCTGTCACTGATTTCCCTGATCCACTTTCGCCGACCAGCCCGAGCACCTCGCCTGGGGCGAGTGAAAACGAAACATCCTCAACCGCCGTGATCAACCCTTCATCGGTTTTGAACTGAACGGACAGGTTTTCGACATCGATCAAGCCCATTTGCGGGTCTCCGAATAAGGATCAGCCGCATCGCGCAGGCCATCGCCAACGAACACGAAAGACATCACGAGAACGACAAAGAAGATGACCGGGATGAAATACCATTGGTAATTCAGCAGAACATCCGCCTTGGTCACATTCTGCAACATCACGCCAAGTGAGTTGACCGGATCTTTCAGCCCCAGCCCGATAAAGCTGAGCGCGGTTTCGCTGAGGACCATATAGGGGAACGAGATCACCAGATCGACGATGATGTAACTGGTGAAGCTGGGCAGTAGATGACGCCGGATGATGTGGCCCGGTGATGCGCCGCAAAGCTTTGCTGCAAGCACATATTCCTGATTGCGTTCGGTCAGCAGATGGGTGCGAACTCGCCGTGCTAAAGTAGGCCAGCCGACCAATCCCAATATGGCTGTGATGACAAAGAATCTTGTTTCGGCCGACCATTCCGGCGGGATAAAGGCCGCAATCGCCATGAACAGAGGTATGGCCGGAACCGTACGGATCGCATCGGTGATCATTTGGATCACACTGTCGACCATTCCACCGTAATATCCGGCCACCCCTCCGATCGCGAGCGCCAGCACGAACGAAATCATCACCCCAAGCGTTCCGACCTGTAGCGACGTCCAAACCGCATGCAGTGTACGGCTGAAGATATCCTTGCCGGCACTGTCGGTTCCGAACAGGTGAACATAGCCCTGATCGACACCAAACAGGTGGATGTTACCGGGAATGACTCCAAACAGCTTATATTTGTCGCCCCGAACGAAGAACTGGATATATCGGCGTTCATCCTCGTTCACTTTCTCGACCCAGCGGAAATTGGTCGCCAACGAGCGTTCGCGGGTTACCCCGTGCAGGAACGGGCGGATCGAGCAGCCATTCTTGTCGCAGAATTTTGGAATCTGCGGGGCTCCGTTCAGATAGTCTTTGTCACGCCCTGCGGCGGTCGGATCGTAAGGCGACAGGAACGGAGCAAAGATGCCCGACAGGATCAGGACGACCAGAACTGTGGCCGCAATCATCGCCGCGCGCTGTTTCTTGAATCGGGCCCAGATCAACTGACGCTGCGAGGCGGTGAAATAGGCTTCTTTTGCCTTTTGGTTTTCGATTGTCGCAGTCATCTGGTCACCTGAGGATACTTTTGCGCACGCGCGGGTCGATCACCGCAAGCAGAATGTCGGTGAAGAAATTCAACGTCACGATTGATGCCGTCAGCAGAAAGATGATGGCCCCCGCAAGTTGCTGATCATTGGACCGCGCCAACGCTTCAAGCAAAAGCGCCCCGGCTTCGGTCAATGTCAAGATCAGCGCCACAATGGGCAATTCGTTGAAGATCCGGTTCAGGTCAAAGCCAAGGCTATTGACGATCGGCCCCAGCGCATGACGGGCCGGATAGCGCCATAGCAGGCGGCGGCCATAAATGCCCCGCGCGGCAGCAGCGGTGACATACAGCTTCCCGATCTCATCCGACATCAACGCGCGCACGGTCTGCAGCGCAAAGGCTGTGGCCGACCAGCCCAGAATGAAGATCGGCAGCCAGGCGTGTTTCAGCAAATCGAGGAACTTGCCCCAAGACCAAGGCGCTTCTTTGTACTCGGGCGAGAACAGCCCGGTCAGTGTCTCGCCGAAATAAACGGTTGAAACCAGCATCACCATCAGGGCCAGCAGGAAGTTCGGCATCGCCAGACCCAGATAGCTGACGATCCGCAGCGAGTTGTTCAATACTGCACTGCGCGAGGCGGCAGAAATGATGCCCACAGGGATTGCAATGGCATAAGCCAGCGCCAAAGCGCCAAGGCAGATCCACAGCGACAGCCAGAACTTGTCGCCCAGCAGCTGTGCAATATTCACCCGCAGGATGCAGCTTTCGCCGAAATCGCCACGAAATGCCCCTGACAACCAAGTGGCCCATCGGGTTAGGAACGGTTGATCCAACCCCAGTCGGGCGCGTTCTGCTGCAACGTCAGCAACGGTGATCGCGGACCCTTGGGTGTTTTTATACGCCAAATAGCGCTCGGCACAGTCACCGGGCACCAGTTCCATCAGTGAAAAAACAATCAGCGATACGATGACCAAAGTGACCAACGCCATAACCGCCCGGGTGGCGGCAAATCTGCAGAATTGCAACATATCTGTCCCCGCGGGATGCGCGAAGGCGGGCGCGGGCGCCCACCTTCTTATCTTCTCAACCTTATTCGCTCAGCCACCACTGGGCGGGGCGGTAAGGATAGGTCCGATAGAACTCGTAAGACTGCGTTTTGAACTCGGTAAAGTTCTGCAGGTTGTTCGAGTGATAGATCGGGGCAGGAGCATTCACGGTACCCAGGAACAACAGCTCGCCGGTCATGATCTCGACCATCTTCTGCGCGGCGGATACTGACGCATCAGAGCCGGGTGCACTGGACTGATAGGTGTCCAATGCAGCCTTCAGATCCGCGACCCAAGCCGGCGGTTCAACACCGTTTTCACCGTTTGAGCTGATGTATTCAGCCCAGAGCATACCTGTACGTACGTCGAAATAGCCATCAAACGGAGGCACCCAGATCTCGCTGTCCCCGAGGATCGACCCGGCTGGCTGGCTCTTCAGCCATAGGCCCATATCCAGCGAGTTGGCCGTTTGTGCGGCGCGGAATTCGTCGGATGTCACCTCTTTGATCGCGGTGTTGACGCCAACGTCTTTCCAGTTCTGAGCAATCAGTTCCACCAATTGCGCCGAAGCTGGCTGGGTCGAGAACTGCCAATCCAGAACAAACGGATCACCATTCGGCAAGTCGCGGAAGCCATCACCGTCCTTGTCGACAAGACCTACTTCGTCCAGCAGCGCATTGGCGCGCTCTGCGTCGAATTCGATCTCATGGTTCGACCATTTTTCGTCGATGAAATCGGGACGTGGCGAGAAGCCGATGTACTGTGTCGGTGTTCCCAGACCAAAAGCCACAACCTCGTTTAGCTGGTTGCGATCCATCGCAACAGACATCGCAGTTCTGAACCGGATATCGTTAAAGATCGCGCGCTTGGCCTCGTCTTCTGCGGTCACGTTGAAGGTCAGAACCGGATAGCCGATCGAAGGCTTCACCTCGACCGTGTAGTTACCGTTCTCCTGACCTTCGAGCAGCACCGGAGCAGATGTCAGGTTAACACCTTGCGATTTGTAGTCGACCTCGCCATTCAGCAACTTAAGGGTGCGTACTTCTTCGTCCGGAACGTAAGTTTCATCCATTTCCGAAATGTAGGGAAGCTGGTTACCCTGCGTGTCGACCTGGAAGAAATAGGGGTTGGCCACGTAGTGACGACCCTCGGTGCTCTCCTTCACAAGGATATGGCTCTCCAGCGTCGGCATGGTGTCGGTGGGAAGACCCGCCAGTTTGTCACCGGCTGTCAGCATCGGAGATGGCGTATCCATCCAGTCCGAGTTGCCATAATAGGCCTTGATCAGCTCGTACCCGTTTTCATAACCAAGCGCCTGCGCGTTGGCGTCGGCGTTGTCATCCAGCGCCGGGTGGAACTTTTCAAAGAAATGCTTGGGCTGGTAGGGCTGCACATAGGTGAACGAGAATGTCTCGGTCAGGCCAGGCTTGGGCGCGGCAAGGGTAAAGCGGACGGTGGTGTCGTCCAGCGCTTCGACCTTCATCGGCTCACCGCCCGCCAGCGCATAATCCTTCGCTTCGGCGATGACATTGGTGTCCATCATCAGATTGTCGTACCAGAACACAACATCTGCTGAGGTGAACGGTGCACCGTCCGACCATTTGTGACCTTCGCGCAAGGTCACGGTAAGCACGGTGAAGTCATCGTTCCATTCCCAGGATTTCGCCACGTTGGGCACCAAGGTCTGCAGGTCGTCGGAATAGCGGAACAGGTTGACGTGACGCACCGAAAGGAAGTCCGAGGTGCCGCTTTCTGTGGCGTTGGAGAGCGCGTCCAGAACACCGCCATACTGACCTATCGAGTCATAGGGTACGATGACCAACGGGTCAGCCGGCAGACGATCTGCCACGGCCGCTAGATCGCCATTGCCACGGATCATGCCGTTCAGATCCCCAATAGCCGGGTTTTCTGCAAAGCTGAGCGTACAGTTTGCAGCTGATTGAAACTCGGACAGATCAAACTGCTGAGGATAAGCACCGGCTGCGACGCCCTGCATATCCGCGACGGTTGCAGCAGGACAATTGGCCCAGGCCGCGCCCCCGATTGTGGCAAAGGCCACACCAGACATAAGAAGCTTTTTCATGTTTTCTCCCTAGGTTTTGTTTATTTCGTTTTGCGTTTCCGAGAGCCCGATTTGCCCGCTTTGCTTTCGGAGGTTTCTTTGTTCTTTTTTTGCTTCCGGGGCTCTGTTTCATCTGGCCCGGATTTGACATCGTATTGCGATGCAATGTGCACTTGGACCCCAGCTTGCTTGAGAACGGGTGCAAACGCATCGGGTGGCGCGATATCGGTCACCAGATCCGTCACCTTGTCGAACGGGCAAGACACGTTGGCTGCCTTTGCACCGAATTTAGTGTGGTCCGCTGCAACGATCATGCGATGCGTGTTCCCTTGCAGCGCACGGGTCAGATCCGCCTCCAGCGGGTTCGAGGCCAATACGCCTCCAACCAGCGACAGTGCATCCGCGCCGCAGATCACCGCGTCATAGCTGTACTGACACGCCAGTTCTTCAGCCGCACGGCCAAAACTGCCTCGCTCGGACCGGATTACTTCGCCCCCTGCCAGAACGGCGCGCGTGCCATTGTGATCGGCCAGGGATGCGACAACTGACAAAGAGTTGCTAACGACGGTCAAACCCCGCAGCTCACGTAGTTGCTCGGCCACATGAGTCATGGTCGAGCCAACGGTGATGAACAACACCATCTCGTCCTCAAGCAACCCGCAGACCCGCTTGGCGATGTTGGTTTTCTCGTCGGCATTATACTCCAACGCGCCCGAAAACATCGGTGTATCCTGCGCCCGAGACAGAAATGTGCCGCCATGCACACGCTCAACCTTGTTCGCGCGCGCCAGTGCCTTGACCAAACGACGCACAGTTTCCTCAGAGACGTCCATGATCTGGGCGATCTGAGTGTTGCGCGCTGACCCCCCCAGCCGCGCAAGGACATCCAGCAACTCTCGGCCACGATGTGGGATGGTTACGCTATCATCATCCATTTTCAGACTCGGTCACATTTTCGCGCAAAAATCCACAATAAATGTAAATCTTTTGCGACAATTTTGGTTTTTTTGCCTTTTCCGGTCAACATGGCACAGCAAACCTGCAGTTTCATGCGGCGTGACAGGTGGATTTCAGATCTCTTGCAAGAATCATTCAACTCATCCCAGCACGTGTTCATGACGACAATGCGATCAGCGTCACGCCTGCAGCCATCATCACGGCTGCCAGAAGGCGTCGCATGGGATTGCCTTCACCCAGGAACAGAAATCCGATCAGGGCCGCGAAGATCACTGAAGTTTCGCGTAAGGCTGACACGACGCCAAGCGGAGCGAAATTCTTGGCATAAAGCACTAGGCCGTAAGCCGTCATCGACACCATTCCGCCTGCAATCCCAATCGCCCAGATGCGCAGAGGCAAATCAAGCACACGCGCGCCTCGTCGTAGCGCGACAAAGCCCACAACAAAGATATGCAGAACCGAATGCCAGGCCCAATAACTCAGGATGTTGCCTGACACCCGCACGCCCAGGCCATCCACAAGCGAGTAGATGGAAATAAAGCAGCCCGTTCCCAATGCGAAAACAAGCGATGCCCTACCGACCCCTTGCCTCAAAACCGACCAGCTGGACAGTTGAATGCCGGTGGCAATCACCGCGATCCCAATCCATGCCTGCGTCGGCAGATGTTCGCCCGCAAATATCACGGCCCAAAGAGCGACCAGCGCAGGAACCACACCGCGCGCGATCGGGTACACCACACTGAGATCACCATGCCGGTAGGCCTGATTCAGCATGTAGAAATATCCGAAATGAACGACAGTCGAACCTGCCAGATATGGCAGGCTCTCGACATTCGGCAGCGGCAGAACCGCTACCATCAGCGCCCCCGGGATAACATGCCCCAGTGCAACCAGACCCAGCGTGACCGTTCGGTCAGCGGCCGTTTTTACAACCGTGTTCCAGATCGCATGCAGCAACGCGGCCGCAAGGATTATGAGAACGATTTCAGCGCTCACTGTCAGATCGCCGTATTAAACAGCTCAGTGATGTTTTGTTGGTTGAGTTGGATTGGGTTACCTCCGCATGAGGGGTCGATGATAGCGCCCTGGACCAGTTCGGGGATGGCGGCTTTGGTGACGCCGAGGTCGGAGAGATTGCGGGGGATGGCGAGGCTGTCGTTGAACTCTTGCACGAAGC
>NZ_JBQFNI010000014.1:0-31070 GCF_056532525.1 Ruegeria sp. I3
GACTCGAGCGCATCACAAGACACAGTCTCGCTTGACCTCTTCAATCAGACACGTTGGGATCCGGTGAGCGGTTCGGAGATGAGCCTTGAGTCTGGCGATGGCGCCCTTGTCACCGGTACTATGCTGTGCGTCTGCTTATGGGGAATGCTTACTGCGGCACTGGTTCCTTAGGTTGTACAACGTCTTTGGCAGCCCATATCCGCGAGAGGCATCATACCACCACAACTCACTGCGGTTAATACAGATAAACTCACTCAATACCCGCTTGTCATCAACCCCAGTCCTGCCGTGCGACTTCGAGAAAAAGGAAACAAGCTTGGCAATCTGCCCTTCGATCAGCCAATATAGGCCGCTTATGTCACGTCTCCGTTTTGGAGTTGTGAAACACGCCGCGCCGCGAAAACCAGTATATCCTAACCCTACTTGTCAATTGGGTAGATTCAGTTCTTAAATACAGCTTTTAAAACCGACTCAACTGTTTGGTAGATGGTGCTACAGATTCGTGCAATATAGACGAGAGATTGATGGGCTGCGAGCGGTAGCCGTTTTGCCAGTAATACTATACCATGCTGGATTTGTTGTATTCAGCGGTGGATATATAGGGGTCGATGTATTCTTCGTAATCAGCGGCTACCTTATCACAAGCATACTGATTAGCGATCTTGAGCAAAAGAGATTTTCAATAGCGCGTTTCTATGAACGCCGTGCACGTAGGATTTTGCCCGCGCTATTTTTAGTTATGCTCGCGTGTTTGCCTTTTGCGTATATGTGGATGTACCCATCACAGTTACAAGACTTCGCTCAGAGCCTGATAGCGGTTGTTTTCTTCAGTTCAAATATTCTTTTCTGGTCACAGAGCGGCTATTTTGCACCAGCAGCGGAATTGAAACCACTTCTGCACACGTGGAGTTTGGCGGTAGAAGAGCAATACTACCTCCTATTTCCAATTTTCCTGTTGGTGCTATGGCGATTCGGTCGGCAGCGCGTGTTTTGGGTTGTCGTTACAGTAACGATTATCAGTTTCCTGTTGGCAGAATGGGGTTGGAGAAACAAACCCGGAGCAAATTTTTATCTCGCTCCGACACGCGCTTGGGAACTGCTGGCGGGATCTATATGTGCATTTTTAACAGTGGGTAATGCGCAACGATCGAGTGATCTTCTAAGCGCAGTGGGTTTGGCGACAATTATTTTTGCCATATTTTTTTACGACGCTAATACACCTTTCCCCAGTGCTTACGCGCTCGCGCCTGTAATAGGTACCATGCTAATTATTCTTTTTGCTGCAGAAGGTACTTTCGTCGCACGTATCTTGTCGATGCGCGGCTTTGTGGGCGTAGGGTTGATATCCTACAGCGCCTATTTGTGGCACCAGCCACTATTTGCCTTTGCCCGCATACGGAGCTTAACTGAGCCAAGTCTTTCTTTGATGGCTGTACTTGCTGCCGCGTCCTTGTTGCTTGCTTGGGCGACTTGGTATTGGATTGAACAGCCATTCAGAAAAAGAACAAACCCACTTCTTGCCACGCGGCGCAGTGTGTTTTTTACCAGCGCTATTGTCGGCTCTATTTTTGTCGCTGTGGGGGTAGTTGGGCATATTCAAAAGGGGTTCGAATGGAAATTAGATGAAAAATATTTAGCGGCTCTTAACGTCCGGAGTGGATTAAGAGATGATTGTCATAGTTTCTATGACCAAGTTGGCATAGTACAAGAGATTTGCTCGCTTGGAAGCGACGATAGCCCGGCCTCCATTGCAATTGTTGGCGATAGTCATGCGGCGCGGCTATCGGACGCTTTGTCAGATGAGTTAGATAGATTAGGGTTGTCAGCTGCAACCTACACCGGCGACTGGTGCGTTCCACTTATGAATTTTGCAACAAAGTTTCCAATTTGGAAAAAAAATTGCATGGATAAAACTAAGGCGGCATTTTCCCAGATACTGTCGACACCTGGAATAGAAACTGTCATTCTCCACGCGGAATGGGCAAATTATACTGCTGGAAAAAGGTGGGCAGAAACAGCAGCGCCTGCAAGTTATATTTATAGTGAAGATGGTGATTTTGACTACTCTCAAGCAGACGCTTCGAAAAACCCACTATACTTTGAAGCGGCGGTAAACCACACTGTCACTGAACTGATAGCTCAAAATAAAAGAGTAATAGTAATACTGCCAGTGCCTGAACATGAGCACAATGTTCCCGCTTCGGTCACTCACCTTCTTTTTTTGGGGCGGGATCCAAACTCTTTGGCCTTGCCGGAAGCTGATTACCAGCGGCGAGCGGGTGAAGTCCGGGAAATCTTACTTAGAGCTGTTGAGCGGTATGAGATCGATGTAATTGATCCCTTTATAATAATGTGCGCTGACGGTAGCTGTCCAATTGCGAACAGTGAAGGACTGCCGATGTATGAAGACACAAATCATTTAAGTTACCTAGGCTCTGTACCGATTGCCGCAGCGATAGGACAGTTGTTAGGCAACTGATCACTCCAGATCAATTAAGGCAGGCGTACCAAAAGGGGTTCTCAAATTGAATAGTAATGTTCTTGCCGTAATGCAGCCTTATATTTTTCCTTACATTGGCTATTTCAATTTAATGAAATGTGCTTCTCATTTTGTGCTGTACAATGACGTCAATTATATCAAACAAGGTTGGATAAATCGCAACAGAATATTGATCAATGGCAACCTAAATACTTTTACCATTCCTGTATCAAAAGGTAGGTATGGTACGACTATCGATGAAATAAAAGTGGTGAGCTTGGAACGATTCAAAATAAAATTCCTGAAGACAATAGAGCAAGGCTACGCGAAATCAAAATACTTTGATACTGGTGTCGGGTATGTCGAAAGAGTTCTTAGTAGCGAGAAAGACACTATAAGTGAGATTGCTAGATTATCGATTACTTGTGCGGCTGAAATGCTGGATATTGACTGCAAGATATACGAGTCATCAAAACAATTCTCTGACACGAAGGGAATGGAGCGTAGCGAAAGGTTGATCTGTATCGCCAGACAGCTAAATTGTAGTTCGTATGTGAATTCGGTCGGGGGTGAGTTTTTATATGAGAAAGGTAAGTTTAAAGATGGGGGGGTAGATCTAAAATTCATTAAGCCGAATTTTATTCCCTATGATCAGACCAATTCAAAGAAGTTTGTTCCTGCCTTGTCAATAATAGATTTAATAATGAACCAATCTGTCGATCAAATCAAAAGCCATTTGTGCAGCTATGAGTTAGTTTAATACTGAAGTGTGCGCTCCAAATGAGAGCCTCTGCATATCTAATGACGCTGCCTCCCTTTGTCTGAGGCGGTTCGTCAGGCTATACTGAATTTGTCTACACTAATTTTGAAGGATGCCAAAGTGTTAGCGGCGCGTAGTCGCCCACTGAATCTTGGGGCGTTTGAAGAGTTTGGAGCAGACGAAGGTCTCAGATTAATGATCCGTTCGTGCCCTGGCGCCATATGAAAATAGTTATCCTCTGGAGAAAATCCTTTCGTGTCGATGTAAACAGATTGAGCAAATTTTTTTGTGTCGATCCGGACTTTCCAGTTCCCGCAAGAATCTGCAAAAGCAGTGCCCCTCAGACCCGTGTCCGATCTCGTGATTTGTTGGAAACCGGCGGGAAAATAATGTGCGTGAATGGTTCGGTCGTCAGCCAGGCTGTCACGTGCTTCGGCGATGGTTAACCGGGCTGCAATTAAGGCAATCCGATTCGGGCCAAAACGGTAGCTGAACGTTGGATCGAAAGAGTGACCGACCAAGCGCTCGAAATTCTCCCGGAACCTTGATCTGGCAGCGACACGGAGGTTTAAAGTAACCTGTTTAATACGACGGTCCTCGTGGTCGAACGCCTCGAGATCGAACTGTCCACACAGGTCTTCCGGTCCGTCATTGATCACATAAACATCAAGACCATTCAGACCCTCATCACTGAAGAATACAGAAATGGGTGACATTACCCTCTTGATGTAGTGATACGGCGCCTTGGGGTTGCCTACCGAGTCCACGAGCCCCCACCCCGAGCCGAGCCAGAGATCTTTAAAAAGCCAGATGAGCGCTCCGCGGCACCGAGCCTCGTCGCGGCGCCAGCTCGAAAGCACGCGCATCATCACCTCTCCGACGGTGATCCTGCTCAGGTATAGATAACGATCCGGGTCGCTATAGCGCAGGTCACGCGCGCTGATACCAAACAGTTCTTCCAGGTAATGATCGGACACGTCTGCGAAGTCCCAACCCGATCCTGCATCACGTGGGACTCTCTCTTTATATTTTGGATCGTGCCCGGGCGCTCTGTTACCTAGCAAGGATAGGAGAGGCGCGGTATCGGGTGGGATGGAGAAGGCCAAGCACTCAGCGGCAAATCTCGGCTCGTTGAGGCGCTCATCTCCGAAAGGACGGAGATAGGCTCCGACTCCAAAATAGTGTGACACGCCCCAATCTGTGTGGAATGGCAGCGCACCACCACTCGGACTGTTCTCGCAATAGGGTACGTTTGGGTCGATCTCTGCGCAGAGACTGGGCAGGTGCTCTTTGAAGAATTGACCTTGCCAAGTCTCTTCCGGCAAGCCCATCATGGCGCCTTGCTGGTAGACCTCGCTTCCGCCGCAAATAATTGCAAGGGACGGATGCCTGCAAATGCGCCTCATCTGCGTTTTAACTTCTGTTTCTACAACAGCAGCAAAGGCTTCGTCAGCGAAGGGATAGTCCATGTTTGCAAACATGAAATCCTGCCAAACTAAAAGCCCGAGCTCATCGCATAGTTCGTAGAAGTCCTTGGTTTCGTACGCCGTGGTTCCCGAGACCCTCAGCATGTTCATCCCGGCGTCCCGAGCAAGCGTGAGAAGGCGTCGATATTCTTCCCGAGTTCCTCCATGGTCTTGGAGATCGGGAGTGATCCAGTTGGCACCTCTGCAGAATATCTCTGTCCCGTTGATGATAAAAAGGAAATCATCTCCATCGGGGCCTTTGCTGACTTCGATGTGGCGGAAACCCACTTTCCCAAGATCGATTTCAATGGCCCGGTGAGCAAACTGGAGAAGGATGCTTGCCGGGTAGAGAACCGGTTCACCATGGGTGCTAGGGTACCACGGTCGAACACCTTGAATTTCTGAAACCAGTTCGATGCCGACCCTATGACTTTTGGACGTGAGCACTTTGCAGTTCAGCTCAAGGCCTGCGACTCGCAACAGGGCCGACTGTGGAGCTTCCTGCTCGTCCAGACCCATTCGCAGGTGCAACTCGCCTTGTTCCCACTCTTGAGAGTACGATGTCACTAAACTTAGGTCGCTGATCTGAGGGCCGTGATGAGATGTGAGCGTGACCGGACGAAATGGTCCAACAGGCTGAACAACTGGCGACCAGCCTGGCATGCGACCAATAAAAGACGTCCGAAACAGACGAAAATTCTGATGGCGCACCAAACGGGTCTTCCATCGGGGCCTAGGTTGTTTTGCTTGGAGCATAGGTTCCAGCGCTTCACATCTGATGAGGAGACGGTGTTGTCCTGGTGCAAGATTGCTCAGACGAAGGCAACGGGGTTGAAACATCGACGTGCTCTTGAGGATTGATTGCTCGTCCAGCCAAACCTCTGCGACTGTTGCTAAACCCTCGAAGGTCAGGGAGTGGGGGGCGTCCGGTTCTGAGTCGATGGTGAATGTGCATTGGAACCAATGATCGTATGCGTCAAGATTGTAAGATTCCGAATGAACGTCAAAGCCGTTCTGAGTTGCGGCCGCACCTGCAGTGCCAGCTGCAAGCGCTGGCATCCAGCCTTCGCAAAGGACCGCGGCGCCCGGTTCGGTCACTTCGCCAGGTTCCGTCTGGAGCCAGCGCCAGTGCTCAAGCGTGATCTGTACATCGCTCGAGGCACGCGCTGAACTGTCAACGTAGTCGACCTCTGAGATTGTGGTCATGGTGTCAAGGCGCTCGCCAGTTTGTCCATCCCGCGCGCCCAATGCTCCTCCAGTTCGGTGATATTGGCCGATAGATCCCTGACTTTGCGGGTATTGACGATCCTGGCAAGTTTCAGAACACAGGTTTTCGCGGTGTTGGACAAGGCAACGAAATGCTCTGCCGGTTCAGAGAGACCCGAAACCCCGCCATTTGAGAGCCAGCGCAAATACTGTGCTGTGAGATCGAAATTGGCGCCGCACTGACGCAAAGTTGCGAATACATACAGGTGGTACTTTTCCAAGTCCCCCTCGGCCAGCCAGGCTAGATCATCGCTCAGTCTGGTACCGAGTGCCCGCATTGGATTTCTTTCAGGTCGATACGACAGATACTGTCTAGCCAGTTCGCGGGAAAGCTCGACGAGTTCTGCGGTAGGACGGATTGTCAATCGATTGAGGTCAAGCAACTCGCAATAGGGGGGCAGGTAGTCAGCCGGACCGTCTCGACCGATCCGAAAAATGCCGTCGTAGTCTTCCTCATCCAGGCGAAAGTGTCCGGCGTTGTGAAAGTAGCTGAGCGCCCGGGTCTTCCTGTCGATCGACGTGATGCCAATTGTGGTCTTTACATGTGCTCTTCGATAGTCCGTTGCGCGGGTATCGGGGAGGTAGAAAGAGTCCACCTCGGGACAAACAATACGCCCCGCATTCACATGTTCCTCGACGTGATCGATGAGCGGGCGCCAGAGTGTCAACTCCTGAACGTTGAGTCCGTAAAGGGTTCTCATATCCGATAGTGGCGGTTTGAAAAACGTGAAGTGGTCACCTTCAAAATCGCTTGCCAAGGTGAAAGCCATACACGCGAATGCGTCCAATCCAAGGCCATTCAACATACTGATGTACACATCGGTGTAGCAGTTCGTTTCTGGCCAGTTTACGCTGCAGCATTGCCGACTAAATGAGTCGTAAGCGTCAGGATCCAATCGCACTTCAAGATCCTTCATTTCCAAAGCTGTTTCTGCACTTCGGCTGGCCATTCACGGGGGTCCATCCCATGGGCTCTCAGCAGTGCTAAAACGGTCCGTTCAATTCCGAATCCTAGGCAGGCGGTATGGGCAACCTCGCCATCGTGCGTATAGATCCCGAAAGTTCTTCCGAAGTGGTCCCGGTGATAGTTGAAAGAACTGATTGCAGTTCGTTCTTCTTCGGCCGTTATTTCAACGCTTATCTCGAATTTCAGCTGCTGCTGCCGTTGCGATGCTGCCATCATCTTGCCAGAGCGTCCGAAGAAGGGATCCGATGCCTCGTCAACTTGGATATCTAAGCCAAGACCGCTCAGAAGCGCTTGTGCGCGTTCAAGCCAGAGTGAACGCCACTCCTGAACTTGCTCCGGGCTGCCTAGACGAACCAATTCCCGTTGACGGAACGATTGCATTCGCGCTGGGTCGTCAGACGGTTCGCGCCGGAAGACGTAAGGACTCGAAAGATCCACAAAGCGACCATTGGGATCCAACTGTCCAGCGCAGGTTGGGTACAGTGGATAGCAAGCAGCCGGGCTCATTGCCAGATCACTCATTTCCACCAAGTCATCCCAATTCTGACTCATTCTCATTCTTTCGGTCAACGTTAGATGCGCGCTGTTATCGCCGCAGAAGCAATGAATGAAGCCCGCAAGGTGGGGCATCGATTCCAAATAACCTGTCCGTTCCAGCGTCGAACGTGGAATCATCGGTGGGAAGCTGAGGCGCTCGGCGCCGTCTGCACTCGAGTAGGAGCCCACCAGTGCTGCGAAGCGCGTTGCGACGTCTTCGAACACCTCTCCGCGTCCATAATATCCTTTGACCCCAGTAGGAACGATATGCCCGGCCGCAACAAGACAATCGAAAAAATCGCGCTGAGGCATTACTCTATTCATTTTCTAATCCCCTTTGTGGACCAGCATCAGGGTTGCATTGGTTGTACGAATTCGGTCGTTGCTGATCATCAGAGCCGCTGAATGCGCGTCGCGAAGATGTCGGGAAAGGCTTACCTCGGTGCCGTTCATATAGGCTAAAATTCCAATTGACCTTAAAGCGCCAGTGACAATATCAACGACCGCTTCGGAGGAATTAATCTTCAGGTTGTTCAATCTCAGGGTGAACGCTACATTGTCCAGAGCCGCCTCATCGTTCAAATCGTCCAGTCTCATGAATTCGCGCATGACAGCATCGATATCGCTTTTCATGGACTGCAAGCGCGCATCCAAATCCGTTATGTTATATGCGACCTGCGGTATAGTGCCGACCTGTTTTCTGGCTTGCTTGCGGAGTACGGCTCGCGCCTTGTTCACCGCGCCTGTGGCAATCCCGAGCCAGCAGGAAGACCAGAGAATATGAGAGTATGGCACCTTCGTGAGCGTCGTGACTTTGCGGAAGTCTTTGCTAATAATCTGCTCGATAGGCGCGCGAACATTGATCCTTCCGCCTTCGCTGCAGGTGCCGCGCATGCCGATCGTATCCCATGACCCCTTGTTAGAAATCGAATAGTCGCCTTCCAGAGCGAGAATCATGGCTTGATCACTGGGCGCGGCATCGGGGTTGTTTCGAGCCGTTACCAGAAGATCGTTGGCGCAATCCCCATAGGAAATCGTCGTAGCATGCTTTTCCAATGTGAAAATGGGGCCTGCTATTTCCAGTGCGCACTCGCTCCGCCGCATGTTGCCGCGCGGACCAACCTCTGATGTAGAAGATGCGATCAATCTCTGTTCTGCCGCACAGCGACGAAGATATTGGCTGACAAACGGGTTGTCATCGCTGTGCCTAACTAAGCTTGCAACCATGATGTGGTGCATAGCAAGGATCAGACCGCTGGAGCCGCAGTGACTTCCAATTGTGCGACAGTGTCGCGCCAGTTGCTCGATGGTGCATCCTGTGCCGCCGAGTTCTTTCGGCACTGCCGCGCTGAGAGCGCCTGCTGATCGCAGCGCAGCGAAAGTTTCCTTGGGGAAACGCGCATCCTTATCTACAGAATAGGCCGCCGGTGCCGTGACATCACGCCCGATCTCATCGATTCTGGTGTCAAGAACTTGGACGCTAGGTGCACTAAAAGGATGTTCACTTTGCTCGACCTTCGGTTCGCCATCAAAGATGGTCATGCTGCAGCGTCGGTTAGCGTAGCGACCGCCTCGCTGATTGATGCGATACTTTCGAAGACCTCAGGTCGTAACATCTCGTCAGGAAACTCAATGTCGAATGCATCTTCTAGCGCCAGCATAACCTGCACATTGGCATGAGATGTCAGGCCGGCGTTGTAGAGATCATCATCTACGCTCAAATTCGCCACTGGAAGTGTCAGACGAGCGTGCTCTTCGACCACAGCACGGATTTTAGTTTGGAGTTCTAGCATTAGACTTTTCTCCTAATAGGTATTCACTAGTTACTGTTTACTGTCATCAGAGTTATAGGATCCGTAGCTTAGACTCTGATGAATTGACTCTACAGTTTTGCTCTAAATTCATTTGAAAGCTATCAACTTTAAGAATTTTTTGCTGGATATTTTTTCGACTTGAGAGGAAGCACCAAGAACCACGGACTGACTCTTGAGGTCCCGAGTAACGATTGCACCTGCCCCAATAAAGCAATCGTCCTCGACGGTGATGCCATGTGTGAGTGTCACATTGGCTCCGATGAAGCACCTTTTGCCGACAGATGTGTTTCCTAAGAGCGTCGCCGAGGCAGAGATGAAGCAGTGATCGCCGATCTGGCAATCGTGAGCCACAACCACATTGTTATAGAGCTGTACGTTCCTGCCAACGTTCGTATTCGGGTTTAGAGCGACAAATGGCAAGATGAGACAGTTTGCTCCGATTTCAACATTCGACGGAATATGCGCTTGAGGGTGAATGATCGAAATCAGCTCGTACCCCAAAGCTTCGGCAGCACTCACATGTGCTTCACGGACGGCGTTCAAATCCTGGTAGCCCATCGCAATAAACATCGAAAATTCCTTTGGAGAAAATTCCTCCAAGACATTTTCGAAAGGCACTACAGGTATTCCGTCTACAGAAGCGCAGTCCTGGTAAGCGGCATCCACAGTGAATGCGGAAACAGAAAAATTGAGTTCATTTGAGAGATAATAGCTTGCTATCCTGGCCGTGATACCGGTTCCAAAAATTACAACCGGCTTCTTTTGAAGGCGCTGTTTAACCTGATAAGGCGTTCCTAGCTGCGTTTTAATAGAATCCGATTCACTCACAAAACAAAAATTCCACGAATCAACTCTTAAATATAGTAGTATCCCAATGTTATGCCCATCTACAGCAGCTTTCCATCAGCAATGCCGATTGATTGAGAGAGCGGAAACAGTTCCAGCTTAGACAGCAAATTAGTTCTCGTTCTGGCGTGTGGCCAACACCAGCCCTGTCGTTCAGAGCCACGACTCACTATTGCTTCCGCTGCAGAGGAGGAAAAGCTCAGCCATGTCTATCACTGCCGCAGTGTAAAGGTCCTGAATGCTCAGTTTACTGCGCCATAATCGATTGGGGAACACTTCCGCCGCTTAACCAAGCCTCTAGAGGTGTCAGCGGATCCAGAGCAGTCGCGTTTATCCCTCCGGGTCCAAGTTGGAGTCCGCAATGATCCAGTCCCGGCACCATGAAGAGAGCGACGCTCTCCTTCAGCACCTCTTCCCCACCGGCCGCTTTGGACGCCTGCTCGTACCACTCGACTGTCTTGTAAGGCGTAACGAGGGCATCAGCCCATCCATGATAGACAATCATTTTACCACCTGCTTCGCGAAACGTTGAAATGTCTGGATTGTCACCATTGTAGGTTGCAGTAGAAGCTGTCATCCGCAGTGGGTCCGTCTCAAAGTCGAAGTCCATCGGCGTCCAGTTCGGGCCAGGGTCTTCATCAAACGCCATGTACTTACCGAAGCCGTTTGCTAACGCAGGTCCGAGCTTTCCACTCCCGTCTGCATTCCCGGTCAGCCACAGCCTCCAGAAGCGCTCCGACCCTTCTGGCACGCCGCCTGGGTAGAGTTGCTCACCAGCTGTGTTGCGTGGCCCTTCACGCCATTTACCTAGCGTGTCGAGTTGTTGGTTCGTCAGTCCTAGCCCTTCGTAGCTGATGTCGCACTGACGCGGATCAGCAATCACACCGTCTTCAGAACCGTCCACGGCGTCGCACTGGTCAAGAACGGCTTTTTCGATAATGGCAGCTTCGTCAGGCCCGAGAATTTGAGAGCCGTCAGGTGCTGTGTTCGCCTGAATGATCCACGATATCTTGGTCGCCACGAGACCGGGAAAATCCATGGCCGGCGCGCCTGAGATAATACCATCAAACATTTCCGGGTAGCGAAGTGAGGCGATATGTGCCATGCGGCCACCATTCGAGCAGCCTTGGAAAATAGCCTGCTTTGATGCAGCACTGTAGAACGCCTCGATCAGCATATTGGCCACGCGATTTGTCTCACCAATGGAGCGCCAGCCCCAGTCCCGCTCAGCATCCGGATTGTTGTACGCCCATTCCGCGTCAACAATCGACAAGCCGCGGTGACCGCTGTCGGATCTCGCGGTAGCATAACCACGCTCGAGCCCGAGACGCATCGCATTGACCCAGCTTGTGTTGGCACCCTCACGTTCCAGATTGCCGCACAATGCGGCACAGCCAACTTGATAGAACTTCCCGTTCCAACCGTCCATTGGCAGCCGGACCTCAATGGAAATTTCCGGCAAAGCCGTAGCCCGAATTTCGCAATAGGCTGGCAGCGTATCCGAGGCAGCTATGACACGGGCCGATGTGACATACCCCCCGGACATGGTGACATTTTGTAGTTCAGCGCACTCGTCAGAGCTTTGTTGAGCGGTTGCAGGTAGTCCAACCAGCGAAAGCGCAAAACCAGTCAGTATCTTTTTCATGGTGCAACACCTCCGCGATCTCATTCTAAGTGGCCAGTATCTAAGGGGCTCAAAATATCGTAATCGTCCCATTTAAAAATTGGATATAGTAGTGTTGAGCAAAAAGACGATGTAGGCGCTGCTGGCTCGCTCTCCGCCGGTAAGCCAGCATATGGAGCGCTGTCTGTCGCAAGTCGATTCTCCGCTCGCTAGTGATTTATTATGCCACTCAAGGATTTATAATCTGCCGGGAGCGCGGCGTGAGTCTCCACTTAGTTGCTTCTATTCAAAATAATTGTTGCATTTCGTTGCGGATTTGTTCGTCGGTCAGCTGCGCAACGTCCGGGTGGGTTGGAAAATTGACCAATCTATTGAAGATATCTCGGGAACGTGGTGTCGACGCGAGTGGTTTGTAGTACTTCGCTACTACGATTGACTGAGAGTTGTTACATCTTTTCGGAGTAATCTCTTGTGTTGCCAGAAGAGGCCAACTCATTGCGATCGCCTTGCCATCGAACGGAAGGAGCGGGCTGAGTCCTACAGTTTCAGCAAGCTCTATTACCCGTCTAGCCTGTTCAAGATAAAGCGGTGCCCAATCATGAAAACGTGCGAGACGGTCCAGATGAAAAGCGCAAGAAATATCCGACAGCTTACCATTATTTTGCCAGCAGGCAGCTGGAAACGGCGCAGGCCCGTAGACGAGAAGGGATCGTAGATTTTCATATTCATCCGCTGGGACAAGAGCCAAACCACCTTCCCCCACGCCGTAGGGTTTAGTGTGATGCAGGCTAAAACACTGCCAAGGCCAGTCAGGAACCTGCATACCCATGCCCGCAGCGTTATCGAACAGGAGTGCCTTTCCCGTCCGCTTTGCAAAATCAATATACGGTTGGAAATTGCGGCAGATACCATGTGGATTTGTAACGATCACACCGTCATAGGAGTTGAGGCCGATGCTCTCCAAGATCGACAAGTCGAGCAGCCCTGCTTCGTCACAGTCGAGAAATGCGACATCAGAAAAATACCCGCGACCCAAGTTGCTGAAACTGAAGGACGATGCCAACCAGCGAAGGGGCCGACCATGCTTTAATTCATGAAGTCGTGCCATCGCTTCTAACGCAACCGCGCCGTTGCTGCATGGAAAGAGCGCGTGATCTGGCGATAGGTTCATGTGTTGCCGGTAAGCTTCAATCAATTGGTGGAACAATGGCCCCTCGTTGGCCCATTGATTTTCTTCCTGGCAGGCCGCCAGCAGTAAAGAAATACGTTCGAGATTCGGTGTTTTGCTTTCTATGAACGATACTCTGGGCTGTGGCTCCTGGACGTTGGCTGCGTCAATCTCGACCACTGGTTTGGAATGCTTCTGGTGTTCCCGTAAATAAATTTGTTTCATATTTTATCCTAAGCACCTATCGGTTCCGATGTTTATTCCCGATCTGCAGACGTTACTGGCTCACTGTAAAGTATTAATAAGTAGAAACCTTTGAGGCGACCGCAGGATTACCGAGAAGGATCTGACCTGCTGAGCAGCCCTATCTGATTGGTTCAAGTTAATTGTTAGTGCATGATTGCGCTGTTTTCCATTGGAATGATGGTTTCAGGAGCCAGTAGACGACAACCAATGCACTATGTGATTTCTTGGTTTATTCGGTCCAGCTCTACCCTTTGCTCATTTAACCTAGGTCATGTTAACAAATGGCGGATCGAAGTAATATCTACGAAGCCGAGGAAGCTTGCGGCTGTTCAGCGATTTAGTCAGCTGGGCAGTGATGGCTACACGATCATACCGATAGCACGTATCTCAAGGAGCACGAACTTCGGCAAACCCAGAGCCATGGGGCGAACTGAAGGCGGCCTGAATTCAAAACTACACATGGTTCTAGATAGGCGCGGCCGCTCTATAACCTTCGTCCTGTCGCCTGGCTAAACGAGTGATGTAGATGGGGCTGTTATCATTTTGGCTCATCTGCCAAAGTCCAAGCGGCTTCTGGGGGCAAGGGTTATAACGCAGACTGCTTTCATGCCGCACTGAAGGATCTGGAAATGTGCGTTTGCGTTCCCTCAAGAGCAAAACGCACCAAACCCGCGACCTACAACAACCGGTTCTATCTGAAGTGCCATCGGATCGAGAATGCCTTTGCCAGATTGAAGGATTGGCGGCGCATCGCGACCCGCTATGACATATGCGGAAATCTGCCCCTGATCGAACAATGGAGGAGACACTACAACACAAAACGCCTCAACAGTGCACTGGGCTGTCACCCGCCAGCACCTGAAACCATCATCCTGATAGCTCACAAGCCAGTCATGTGCTAACACTCAAACTGGATCATTTAGATGGGCTGATAGGGTCGCAAATTTTGCCGTGCCCTCCAGTTCCTTTTCTCCTCGACAGGCTTCGCTAGAGATGGCTGGGCTGGCCATAATAATTGTTTTGAGAAGCCACGCGTTTATAAAGAGTACAGAATGTCAAAAACAAAATTCTCAAGCAATCTACAGATACTTCGCGGCTTAGCCGCAATGAACGTAGTCATCTTCCACTGTATTGGCAGCGCTAGGGATTATGGCATGCCACCGAGCGGCCTTTCTTTTCTTGCGGGTTGGGGCATGAGTGGGGTGGATCTTTTCTTTGTCCTGTCCGGGTTCATTATGGTTCATACGCAGATGTACAGACCGATATCCCCATCAGATTTCATCATCAATCGTATCATTCGAATTGTCCCTCTGTATTGGGTATTAACAGCACTAATACTTGCGGTCTTGTTGGGCATGCCGTCTGCTTTCCGAGAGGCAACGTTTGAGATGGACCGCGCCCTTGCATCTTTTTTGTTTCTAAGCATGGCTATGCAGGGGACTCATCCATATCTAGGTGTGGGCTGGACACTCGAATTCGAGATGCTTTTCTATGTGATTTTTGCAATTTCGCTCTTTCTCAATAGCAGAGAGTATTCGTTATTTTTTTTAGCATCCGTTTTGATTGCATTGGTGGTATTTGCAGGAACAAATTCCATCGTTTTTGAATTTCTCTTAGGTGTAGGTGCGGCGCTCCTCTTTCAAAAGAAGAAAATTCCAAGCTGGGCAGGGTGGCTAGCGCTTTCTAGTGGAGCACTCTTATGGATATCAACAATCTGGATTCCCCCGGTTGGTCCCAGATGGGTTTATTGGGGTGTTCCTGCAGTCCTATTAGTCCTTGGAGCGATGGTTCTGCCAAATATGGGTTGGAGACTAGCCGAACGGCTTGGGGACGCATCCTACAGTATCTATCTCATACAGGTTTTTTCGATTCCCTTCTTTTTTAAACTTCTCCAGTTTACGGGCAATTCTTCGATCAACGGTGATTTGGCGGTTCTTGCCGCAACAGTCCTGACAGCCTGTGCTGGGCTCGTAACGTATTATGTTCTAGAATGCCCTCTAATTGCTGTTTGTAAAAGAATTGATGGCGGACACCGGTCCACACGACTCTCACGACGGTAAAGCACCTCACGAAGCACTAGGTTCAGGACTTCGGTAATGGGGTCGTCCTAGCCAAGCGGTTTTGCGCAAAACAATTGATCGGGCACCCATTCCGCCGTACTTCTTCTGTCGGCGATAATAGATCTGTTCAACAACACCGATCCATCGGATTGCATCCAGAGGGGACATGCGTTGACCCATCAATTCTCAACCTGCCGCAATTTCGAGACAATCTCTTCCGGCTTCGGTCGCTTGTTCGCCACGTGGATCCTCCACTTTCTTAACCATAAAGGCGGGCCACTTCGGAGGGGGAGGATCAGACCTTTGGCGCTATTGCAGGGGTGCATGTGTCGACAAGTACCGAGGAATGCGGACGCCGCGACCACAATGGGCTCTAGAAGCTTGCGCGGGAAGGCAAGACCAAGGTGTTCACGGGCATCTCCGATCCTTATCGCGTGTCCGAGAACCCGGGGCTGCAGGTGAAAGCAGAAAACGCCGAAGTAGGCTGTTATGCGCAGCGGAGTGCTGTTGAAACTCAAAATATGGGACTGATCTCTGGTAATAGCTTCTGAAACCATTGCATTGTCCTTCTGCCCCTGTATTCAGAGTCCTGCTAAGGTTCGAAAGGTAGGGGTGTGAAGGTTGAAAAGACGGCTTTAGAAGGTGTTCTGTTACTGACGCCCAAACGCTTTGGCGATGCGCGCGGCTTTTTCAGCGAAAGCTGGAGCAAACGCGCCATGGCCGGGCAGGAGCTCACGTACGACTGGGTGCAGGACAATCATTCGCTCTCCTCGCAGGCCGGCACAGTGCGTGGACTGCACTGTCAGGCGCCGCCCCATGCTCAGGACAAGCTGGTGCGCTGTGGGAGGGGCAGTCTGTTCGATGTGGCTGTTGATATCCGCAGAGGTTCGCCCACCTACGGGCAGTGGGTGGGCTATGAGCTAAGTTTCGAGAACGGCCGACAGCTTTTGGTGCCTGCGGGTTTTCTGCATGGCTTTGCCACCCTTCAGCCCGAAACCGAAATTCTTTACAAATGTTCGGACTACTATGCACCGGAATATGAAGGTGTCGTGCGCTTTGATAGCCTTGACATCGATTGGAATTTATACGGGTTAGAGCCTGTTTTATCCGATAAGGACGCAAACGCCCTGCCCTTTTCCGATTTTGACAGCCCATTTGTCTGGAAAGGCACCACATGAAACTACTGATCACCGGAGGAGCGGGTTTCATCGGTTCTGCCGTGGTGCGACTGGCCATCGCGCGTGGATATGAGGTCGTGAATCTCGACGCGCTGACCTATGCGGCCTGTCTCGATAATGTGGCGTCTGTCGCAGAGCACCCCAACTACACTTTTGAACAGGCCGATATCCGCGACCGCAGCGCTCTCGACCGTATCTTTGCCACGCATCAGCCCGACGCGGTGATGCATCTCGCGGCCGAAAGCCATGTCGATCGCTCGATTGACGGTCCGGGTACCTTTATCGAGACCAATATCACCGGCACTTATCAACTGCTGGAGGCGGCACGCGGCCATTGGATCAGTTGTGGGAGACCCGAGGGTTTTCGCTTCCATCACATCTCCACCGATGAAGTTTTCGGATCGCTGAGCGACACGGGCCAGTTCACCGAAAACACCGCCTACGATCCGCGGTCGCCCTACTCGGCTTCAAAAGCGGCCTCTGACCACCTGGTCCGTGCCTGGCACGAGACCTACGGGCTGCCTGTGCTGCTGAGCAATTGCTCGAACAACTATGGACCCTACCACTTTCCCGAAAAACTGATCCCCGTGGTGATCCTCAACGCGCTCGCTGGCAAGCCAATCCCAGTCTACGGTACCGGAGAAAATGTACGCGACTGGCTTTACGTCGAAGATCACGCAGACGCCCTGTTGACGGTTCTGGGCAAGGGCCGCGTCGGTCGCAGCTACAATATCGGGGGTGAGAACGAAGTGCGTAACATCGACTTGGTCCAGATGATTTGCACAATATTAGACACTAAAAAAGCGGAAACAGGGCTCTCAATTCCTGAAACGGATCAAGGCGCGCCCTCGTCCTATGCCGACCAGATCACCTTTGTAACCGACCGGCCGGGCCACGACCTGCGCTATGCGATCGACCCGTCTCGCATGCGCGACGAGTTAGGGTGGCGACCGTCTGTGACGCTAGAGGAAGGGCTTGAAAAGACCGTGCAGTGGTATCTCGACAACAAGAACTGGTGGCGGAGGCTGCAAGACCGGGACGGGGTGGGTGAACGGCTTGGGTCCGCTCCATGAAAGTCCTTGTCTTCGGCAAAACCGGCCAGGTGGCCACAGAACTGGCGCGCTTCGAAGAGGTCACATGCATTGGCCGGGACGTGGCGGATCTGTCCAAACCCGCAGAGGTGCGCGAGGCGCTCGAAGCGGCGCAATCAGACGCCATCGTCAATGCGGCAGCCTACACCGCAGTGGACAAGGCCGAAACCGAGCGCGCCACCGCGATGACCGTCAACGGCGCGTCTGTCGGTGTCATGGCGGATCATGCCGCAGACCGCAACATTCCCTTTGTGCATATTTCATCCGACTACGTCTTTGACGGCAGTGGTGATCGCCCATGGCATCCGGGGGATACGACGGGACCATTGGGTGTCTACGGGAAAAGTAAACGCGCAGGTGAGGTTTTGATCCAAAACTCGGGTGGGACCCATGCTATCCTGCGTACCTCTTGGGTGTTTTCTGCCCATGGCTCCAATTTTTTGAAAACCATGCTACAGCTTTCTCGGACCCGGGATCACCTGACCATCGTTTCAGATCAGATCGGCGGACCGACACCTGCGGCCGCCATTGCCGAGGCCTGCATGACAATTGCCCGAACGCTTTTGTTAGATCCCGACAAGGGTGGAATATACCATTTTGCAGGCGCGGAGGATACATCCTGGGCCGGGTTCGCTCGCGAGATCTTCGAGGTTGCGGGGCGAAATGTCTCGGTCGAGGACATCCCCACCAGCGCCTATCCGACACCGGCGGCGCGTCCGCTTAACTCTCGGCTGGACTGCTCCACACTCTTGTCCCAATTCGGTATTACACGTCCCGACTGGCGCAGCGCCACGCATCAGATCGTAAAGGCACTCACATGACGAACAGCGGTACCGCACGCAAGGGCATCATTCTCGCCGGGGGTTCCGGCACACGCCTCTACCCGATCACGCTAGGCGTCTCCAAACAGCTACTGCCGATTTATGACAAGCCTATGATCTACTACCCTCTATCGGTGCTTATGCTGGCCGGTATCCGCGAAATTGCCATAATCACCACACCCGAAGATCAAGCGCAGTTCCAGCGCATGTTGGGAGATGGCGCACAATTCGGCATCACCCTTACTTGGATCGTTCAGCCCAGCCCCGAGGGTCTCGCGCAGGCCTTCACACTGGCTGAGGATTTTCTGGCTGGCAGTCCCTCGGCGCTGATTTTGGGCGACAACATCTTTTTTGGCCACGGGCTGCCGAATCTGATGCTTGAGGCTCCGATGACGGGAGCGACCGTTTTCGGCTATCAGGTGGTGGACCCGCAACGTTACGGTGTGGTGGATTTTGACACCGATGGCACTGTCCGGGGCATTATCGAAAAACCCGAAATCCCACCGTCGAACTTTGCCGTTACAGGGCTTTATTTTGTCGATGGCACGGCACCGGAAAAGGCGCGGCGCGTGATGCCATCCGCCCGAGGAGAACTGGAGATTACCACGCTGCTGGAGATGTATTTGGCGGACGGAACGTTGCAGGTCCAGCGCATGGGGCGCGGGTATGCCTGGCTTGACACCGGAACGCATGGCAGCCTGCTGGATGCCGGAAATTTTGTCCGTACAATTGAGGTACGCCAAGGGCAACAGATCGGATGCCCTGAAGAGATCGCATTCGAGCAGGGCTGGATCACCCGGAACGATCTTGTAACGCAGGCGGAACGCTATATGAAGAATGACTATGGTCAGTATCTGCTAAATCTGATGTAGAGCCCAGTAATCTTTTGCAGCTCAAACGCCGGAACGCAGCTTCGAGTCCGAAGTACTCCAAACACCGAAAACGTGGCTGAATCACTACAATATGAGATCAATTTTAAAGGGCTATTCTTCTAGGTATTGTATTGCTATGTTATTTTTCTGAGCATTTCTGCTGTTGTAACAAAGGCATCCACTATGAAGTTCGCTCATATAATTTCTTTGGTCATGGTAGTGCTATTAGGTGCGGTTGCGTCCCATGCACAAAGTGATTACCGCATCCGACCTGGTGATATACTTCAAATCGAAGTACTGGAAGACCCGAGTCTTAATCGTGCGGTGGCAGTCTTGCCAAACGGGCAGATCAGTTTTCCTTTTGCTGGAACGCTTCGCGCGGGGGATCGAACCATCGGCCAACTGCAGGCGTCGCTACGCAATGCGCTGAGTTCGAATTTTGCAGCCCCGCCAACGGTTTTTGTGGGGGTTGAGCCGTTTCAGGATCCGACAACGTTCAGCGGCCTCTCAGGTCCAACGATTGATGTGTTTTTTGTAGGAGAAGTGAATAGCCCGGGCCGCATCGCGGTTGAAAGTGGAACTACTCTTTTGCAGGCAGTGGCTGTCAGCGGCGGAGTATCCCGCTTTGCTGCTATAAAACGTATTCAGTTACGACGTACTGGCGCTGACGGCGTACAACGTGTAACAATTCTGAACTATAAGGCTCTCGCGAATGGAGCCGTGACAACAGATATCGAGCTAAAGGACGGAGATGTTATTCTGGTCCCAACAAGGCGCTTATTCGAGTAGCGAAACAGCGTACAGGAAAAAATCTATTGTAGTACGACGGGGCCCTTTGGCCTGTGCGGTTTTGATTTGTGTCACTCCGGGTGTGCGCGCTCAGGATGTGCCCTCGGGCATACTCATGACCTTAGATGTCACGCAGCAGTTGGAGTGGAGTGACAATCCGGATTTGGATGTAGACGGGGACTCCGATTTCTTTGGGCGCACGATTCTCGGATTTGGGTTAGAAAGTGCGACCAGCATTCAGAATTTTTCTTTGAACCTCGGAACCGACATCGAAGAGTTCCGTGACACCAATGACCAAAATTTTGATTTCGACAACTCTTTCGCGACGCTTAACTACAGCCGAGCAACCCGCAATGCTTCTGTAGGTGGAAATCTGCGGTACCGCCAATCGGATGTCGATGGCGACCTCGTTTTTACCGATCAGGATTTTGATCAGGATGGCAATATCATCTCTCAAACGGAAGGTACGCAGAAAATCTTTGGGTATGCTCTGCGGGGTGCTGTCGGAGAAGAAGCTCCGCTGGGGGCCAGTTTCAATTGGGACCACAACGAAATCAATTTCGAAGATACTGATGAGAATTTTGACAACACGTTAGATCAGTTTTCTGGGCAAGTGGATTTTCGCATCGATCCTCGTGTCACGCTGAGCCTGACAGGAGAGTACCTTGATTTTGACACAGAGGATCCGAATGGCACGGATCGGAAAGAAAAAGACTTAGGTTTTGCCACAGAGTTTGCGGTAACGCCAATCTTAACCATGAATGTCGGGTTGAGTTACACCGAGATCGAGCGCAGGGGCGGGACAAACCAGGAAGATGATGGTATCAGTGGTGAGATTATTTTTACGCGCGAAATGCCCAACGGGACTCTCGGATTGCGTTATGCGTCAGAAGTTTTCGCCAATACAGACGGGCGGCGGTCTTTCTTGGCCGTCAGCCGAAGTATGGATTTGCCCCTTGGGGCGCTGGATGTATCTCTAGGTGTAACGGGTGCTGATGCGGTAGGTTCGGACCCATTGATTGACGCCGAATACCGATATGATCTGCCAGCTGCTCAGCTGACCTTTGGGCTCAGTCAGCGGGTTGTTGTCGATGATCAGGATAATGAAGGTATCAATACTTCTCTACGTGCCGCCTATGACCAGGAAATCAACCCCGTTTCTAGTTTTGGAGTTAGTTTAGAACTTTTCGATCAAAACGCATTGGATGACGATGGGAACGACACGCGACGGATCGAAATCGGGCTGAACTATCGCCATGATCTGACTGCTGATTGGGGGGTGGTCAGCGGGATTTCCTATACCGCGCTGGACGAAGAGGACAGTGACGACCGCAACCGCACCACGATATTTGTAGGTCTCCAAAGATCCTTCAACTTCTTGCGTTAATCTGCCCCCTTACCTTGGTTCTGCGGCGTTCGGCAATAACCAGCTTTTGTTGTTGAACGTATAGCTAAGCTTGCGAAGGAACATACCGATTGCATTCGAGTGTGCACACACGCTGATCACATCGCGCAAAGTCGAAGCCAGTTCCGGCATCGTGATGTCATCGTTCTACGGGAGAAAACCCTACGAAGAAGGACTGGCGCGGATCAGTCCTGTCCTTCGTTGCCTCTCGGACGACCCTAAAGGACTGGCCCGGTGATCGTGGTTATAGCGCCAACTCGATCAACACTTGCTCGACATGCTCCGGCACCCGATTCTTCAGGATCGGCTTTTTGCGGCCCATATCCATCAGGGCCTCTTCGCCACCTTGTTCCATGGGTGCTGATGTCAAACGCGTAGAGTTCTTTGAGCCCAAAAACTATCTCGCGAATAATCCATCACCTCGTGGCCTGCGCAACGCTGCCGAGTTGCTTGGTCAACTCCCACAGGCTCAGCTTCGGTTTGATGATCTTTTCCTGAAACCTGAAAGCCTGTCATTGAACGAGGCCTCTTGCTTGCGCTCCAAAAGAGCAGAAATGTCAGATCAAGTCCCGTGTTCTACAGCTGAGAACAAGACGGCTAGCGCTTCCGATCCGTCAGACAGCCAACACCCATTCTCAGTACCAATTGCTGAAGCGTACATTATGTCAAGTTTGAAGTTTCACAAGCAGGGCATTTTAATCCGAGAAACGTTCTCCAAGTTGTTCAACGAAAGCAATAAGCATTTCATTCTCACTTTCTTGTGCCTTGGAAATCTTGTCGAGTAGTTTGTCCCTTGTGTCGTGTGCCCACCCGATTTCCTCATCGCCGTACGCTATTCCCCAACGATCCTCCCTGTTTGTAAGCTCGTTGTGTAGTGATTTATCCAGTTGCGGAATCACAACCGGAATACAGCCACACATTGCCGCATATATCATGTACTGCGTAAATGGATCATGGCTGTAGAGAACCTTTGTTTTATTGAAGACTTCAGCCTTCTCTTTATGCGTCATATTATCAATGAGAATTGCATCATCATCTTCAGGAACTTCCGAGAGGCCAGTGTATTTGCCCTTCCGAATTAACCGGCAGGCACCGGAGCGATTAGGAAGCTTACGATCAAAGTACACGTCACTCCGGAGCCAACTGATCCTTAGGTGGTTTTTTTGATCAATTCCTGCGACACCATGTGCGAATTCTGGGTTATAGAAATACGTGAGTTCGTTTGGGCCAAAACTTACCCATGGGCGAAAGAACCCTGGTTTGTGGAGGAGCCAGCGCACGACACGCTTGCTTTTCAGAGGATTGCCATCAACGGTTTCGGAATAAACGACAATTGCCTCTCTAAGTATTTTCTTGTCGGCCACTGGAGTCATGAAATCGGGATTGCCGCGAAAATTTTTTTGAGCCACAAAAGGCGCCATTTTCTTCCGGCGCCATGTCTTCAATCTGGTGCGGAGCTTGAATTCGGGAAACGGGGGATACCGAAAGTGCGCAGCTGCGGGGTAGACGTATGCATCTACACCCATGTGGTTAAGACGATCCACAAGCCTATGAAGCACGATAGGGCCCCCTTGTGTTTCGTCGAATGCATTCGCATAGACGACGATTGGCCTCCCAATTCTGCTCATTTCGGGCGCTACCTCCGGTTGATAGGGCAGTCTGAAGTGGTAATAAGATCGATTGAAAGACCATTCAGGTTGCGGTTGCTGGAAATTGTATCATTCAATCTTGCGTAGACGCTCATTCCACATGCACACACCTCAAGAGGATCCTTTCGCCTCAAACTGTTGTGAAATGCTTTAGCATGTAACACGCGATCAAATTAGCGTTTGATATTAAACGCCCTCGCTCCTGTACTGGCAACCCCAGAAAGCCCCTGCATCGTTTTGAATGTCCAGTACTGGACATTCAAAGATACTGAGTTGGATATACGGTCAATGTAGGTAAGTGGTGCGGAAGTCTCATGCGACGACACAGTTTCAATCAACTCAGTCCAAGACAGCAGAGATTGTCGGGGTGTGTAATGCGACAAGACCGTCTTGCGCGCTTCCTTTCCCAAAGTCTCACGCATGGTTTTATTTTCAACCAGACGAACAAGGGAAGCTTCCCAAGTGTCTGTCTCCACCAATATTCCATTTTTGAGGTGGCGTATGGCAGACTTATATGGTGCTGTCGGCGTAGCAACACTGACCACCTCGCACGCTCCAGCCTCAATGAATTTTAACTCGCTTTTAGCCTGGCAAAATGCTTTCTCTATCTCCAGCGGGATCAAATTAATATCTACATCTCCAAATACGTTTGGATATTTCTCATATGGCCACCAATCCTCGCGAACGATTCTTCTACCAAAAGCTTCAAAATCTGCGGAAACTTCGAGCGGTCCGACAAGAAGTAATCTCGTGTGGGGAAATTTTTTTAAGACCGTTAAAAGAGCGTCATTTATGACGGCAAAGTCTCTATCGTGGCTTTTGGACCCCGATAAATAGGCCAAAGTTACCTGTTCGTTCTTTCTCTTTTTTCTTTGCTCTACGACTTTAGAGCTAAGTTGAAGAAACTTGTCATTCAATGTGTTTTGTAAAACGATTGTTTTGGTATGGATATGAGCTGCCTGTTCAGCAAGAAACTGCGTGGATACGCTGACATAATCGCTGGCTCTCATCGCCGCTTCAATTGATTTTTGACTATTTAGGTATGATTTAGCGTTTGGATGCTGCGCCAGATAAGCGCTACCAGCTTCACCAAATATTAGATCGTCGGTATCGTAAATAAGAGGTATCCTGCGTGCACGTGCAGCATTAATAAAAGAGCGTGTATAGTTATCATTTAAAACGCGGTGTAAAACGATTGCTCGGTTCGCGATAGGTCGGGTATCATAAATTCTATCCACCGACACCTGGTACCCCGCAGCACGCAAAACTTCCGCCGGTTGGATGCAGCGTAATTGCGTGGTGCCATTAGAATTAATACCATATCTACTAACAAATTGAATATCCATAGAGCACCAGAATTTATGTAAGTACTAATGACAAGAGCGAAAGGTCCGTAATCTGAGTCAACTGAATGTCCATCCCCCTTCTGATCTCCCGATTTAAACTTAAAGCAAACTCATTGTTTCGGGTTAACCTTACGATCTTGGCATTCTGGTGTAAAAACAAAGATAACTGCTTCATTACTATAGCAGTCTAGCACCAAGGCATTAAATGGATTTGTAGATCGACATCTTTCATTGCAGCTCTTTTGAACAGTGTATGGGCAATGGCGGATGACTTACTTCCGTGGCATGGTACATCCGAAAGCAAGGTTTCCCAACCATTATAACTACGATTTCATAGTTCTTTACTCGAAATTGTTATCAGGCCAATCAAACACACTCTCGTCGCGGCAACACGGTCACATTCTGCCGCAATCAGCCCTTTTTACAATGATATTACCCCTTGGACAACAAGACTAGGTCGTGTTGACAAAAAGTGGTTCACTGCGCCCTCCGATCGTGATTCAAGCCGGTATCTGCGATGGAGACTAGCTTGGCACGACACCTAATGTCGGACGAGGAGTGGGCGTTCTTTGAACGGTTTATCCTTTCAGTCCGCGCCCCGAACGGGCGCAAACCTACCAACCATCGCCTCGTTCTTGATGGCGTTTCTGGATTGCACGTACGGGTGCCCCTCGGCGAGACTTGCCTGAGAAATTTGGGAAGTGGACGAGTGTCTACCGACAGTTCCGGAGATGGACTCTCGCGGGGTTCCGGAAACAGATTCTGGAAGCATTGACCGAGAGCAGGAACGTTCCTGACGCCCACCAAACGATCGATAGCATCGTGGTTCGCGCCCATCATCAGGTAGCGGGCGCAAAAAGAGGACTCCACGACAGGGTTTTGGCCGCTCAAAGGCGGCTTCACAACCAAGATTCACCTCCGGGTAAATGCCACCGGGCTGCCGATGAGAACTGACATCACGCTTTTCCAGACATCGGACTATCTCGGCTTTGATCGGGTCATGGACGAAACCCAACGGAGCCGTTGGTGCTGCTAGCCGATAAAAGTTACGATACCGACTGTATTCACGCCGAACTGCACAGCCGGAGAATTCGGTCGCTGATCCCAATGCGAAAGCCCCGAAATAGGCGCGTTGCGATGGATTGGTCTCTCTACCGGCTGAGGAACCTAGTCGAAAGATGCTTTAATAAACCGAAAAACGCGTAGCATTTGACAACCCGCTATGACAAGACAGTCGAAAGCCTCCTCGGCTTCGTAAATATTACTTCGATCCGCCATTTATCAGCATGACCTAGGCAGTTTTATTCCGGGCTAATTTTTTTAATGGTTAGCCTGTCCCGTTTTGTAACTCCAAACTTTATATGCTCAACGATTTGATTTCGGAGATCACTTTCGGAGCGGTGCGAACTCCTAATAATTCCATGATACTTTGCGCCACACGCGGCGCTCAAGCAAACAAAACACGGGATCCACCATCCATCTTCTACAATCTCGATAACCACACTGGGATTCCATTCCATAATGTTGAACATCGCGCCTCCATGATCCGCGATTACAATATCTGCTTCGCCTGCAATTTTGCGATAATAATCCCGGTCTTTCTCATTGGTTTTAATGACCTTGCCACCAAGTGCCTCGACAATTCTTCCGATAACTTGGCTAGGGTAATTCCGGCCTGCAATTTCAACAGTTCGCGTAAAGGATTCACGCGATAAATATACTATACTGCCAGTCTTTGGAGTGATATCGGGAACATTGTACGCGCTTCTATAGCGCTTAACATCGTCTTCAAGAATAAGATTCCCTGGATGTCTTTGGCAAAGAACTGATGCATTTTTTATGTGAATATTCTCATCAAGAATAGTGTATTCTATTCCCAATTCTAGCAGTTCTTTTTCTACATATGGGCGGCTTGCTATCCATCCGGGTAAAATAAGAGGCCGTGGGAAATGTCGGGCAGAAATAATTGAATTACGATGTTCAGGAACCCAATCTCCATAGGTAAACGGCGCTTGCGACTGTACAATGGTTCCCTCCTCCACTTTGCGTTTTTTTCGAATTGGAATCTGCTTAAAGAACTGCAATGGCGATCTTATTCTTACTACTGATGCGTTGGTATCTAAGGTAAACCCGACCCATGCGAACCCGGTAGAAGTGTAAGTTACATTTGAGACGTGGAAACTATCTAATGTCTCCGCGTAGTCATCTAAAATAACGCTGGAACGATCTAAACTATTGTTTGAAAAACAATCCGTTTTGTCAGATGCAGTAAATTCAGATCTTACTCCGATTGGCCTATCTCCCCAGAAGTCACACCGATATTTGGGCACAACAATTCGTTCGAATGACTTTAGGAATCCTAAACGACGTAAAATTCGGATGCCCAACCGTTTTAAACCTGGCACAGTATTCCGAGCTAACCAGTTTCGCTGAGATGGCGTTTCAGAATGCAGATCTTTGTATATGGCATGGTGTATGGGACGTAGATTGTTGTTTTTCATTGATGTGATACCGTTTATCGGTTTATCTAAGATAACTTTTGCTATTTCTAGCATGTGGAAGAAGGTCAAACAGATTAGAGAAGTTTGCGGGCACCTTAACGGATGAGTACAACAGTTTCTGTTCTTCATCACCTAGGTTCTGAACGCATTAATTTGGTTGCCGTCATCCCGCCCGCCTGATTCATGCTCATGGGGATACATTTGCAATCTATTCTAGCTGACCTACGAGCAGATGCCGCGGCTTCAGCCTTACTTTCCAAAGAGTCATGGCAAGCCAAGGGTTTATATCCGGCGTGTGCTGAGTGGGATTATTTTCGTTAACCGCAATGGGTTTGTATAGCCCCTCATTCTGGGTCACTGATTTTGGCTTTCTCTAATATGGTTTCTGGGGCTAGTAGGCGTTACTCCAGTGCTTTATCAAGGGGCCAATCTAGGGCTAGTACGACGCCTAAGACACCCATTAATGTTTAAAAAGTTAGCGTGTAGAATCTTGGTCACCGATGTCGCAATACTTGTTCAGAGCCAAACGGCGCTTCTTCAGGGAACTATTCTTCATTCGCGAGTGGATAGAAAGCCATCCAACTAAAGTGGCTGCCTGCTCTTCTGACTCGTTAGAAAGCACAATCTACGTTATTGAAGCAAACCTGCATCACTATGAACTCCTACCATCATTGGCGAAGATCTGTCTGGCGACAGGAAAAAAGGTAACGGTAGTTGTTCGAAATAAGGCAAAAGCGCTTGATGCACTACAAAACGATGCCAGCCAAGTGGCGCTTGTGGAGTTGACGCTGAACGACATAAAGCGCCTTGTTGATGCTTTATACCAAAATCCACAGGCGACTATTATATTTGGCTCTTCTAGAATAGATGTTAAATACATCTCGCACAGTTCTGTATTGGATTTCTTCTTTTCTGGGCGGCATCCTCTGTGCCGACTTGGGTTAGTTCATCATCGTTATGATTTCTGTGTTGCTGCGATTGCAACCCTCAATGGACAGAACATCCGACATTTCGTCCTTGCCGAACCAATTCCAAAAGGTGCCCGTGTTTTTTCTGCAGTGGAGTTTCCTAAATCGGGTGCTGGCATAGAAAATTCTAGATCGTCCTCTACGAGGTCTTTCCTCACGGTACGCTCCTTTAAAGGAGCGTTCAGAAATCTGTCACCTCTGCTCACCATTGCTACTGACACATCACTTACACGCGGCGGGATATTTCACTTGGTGGGATCAATGGACAAAGCAACAATGGCCGCGGTCGCAATGTCGCGAGTTGTTAGAGCACACGGTCGCCTCCCATTCTCTGATTTGTATGCCTTGATGGGTCAGGTGGATTTTTTGTTACCATTGTTGGATTCAACAAACCAAAAGCACAGCAAAATGCGTCATGGGCAGTTTTCGGGAATGCGTCAACTTGCAATTGGGTTTCAAGTACCCATGGTGCTGGACACAGAATTTGCGCGCGTTTATGGGTTTGACAGCGAGACGGCTATTCTGCATAAACCCGGCGATTTGCGAGGGGGTATTTTTCAGGCGTTGCAAATGGAAATGGATGAAATATCGCGGATGCGTGCGTCACTAGCTCAAATGGCACGAAAGCTTAAGGATCAGAGCGTTTCGGAAATAAAAGACTTCCTGTCGGAGTCATCAATGTAAACCGGGCTTTCTGATTAGAAGAGTGACTTGAATTGGACCTATGTTTCTTCTGTCCAGCCTCCTGTTCATAGGCCAGTGATTTATCGTTTCTCTAATACGATTCTGGAGCTGGGGGACGCACGTTGAATGCTTGGTGCAGGCGGGCATGATTGTACTGCTTGAGCCAGTGATTGATGACGATCTGGGCCTGTTCGGTTGTGTTGAACCATTCGGCATTGAGCACCTCCCGGAGGTGTGTGCCATTGAACCGTTCAGTGTATACATTCTCCCAAGGTGGCCCTGAATAGAAGCGGGCCGGCTTGACGCCAACTCGTTGAAGCTAAATCTGCTGATCATTCCGCATATAGGACGTTGTCTGAGCGGAGGTATTCCGGAGAACCATGCCTCAACAGGAGCGGATATAACACGTCAAGAACGTCGTCAGCGCCCATTTGGTGCGGGCCACAACAGCAAGGCCTGCCGCGTGAACTCATCCAGAACAGTCAGCATCTTGTAGCTGCGGAAGCTACGAACCTTCCTGGCGCCATAGCCGTTCGACCTTCTTGTAATTAACCCTCCAGCCTTCGGCGCGATGTAGTTCTGTGATCGTGATATACCCGTATCGATCATGTTGCTTCGCTAACGGATTAGAGAAGGGCGAAGCGCATCATCATCTCTCGATGTCGGTTGGTACAGTAAGGAGCTCCACGCCAATCCAATCATCCGACATGTCCGTCGCGCAGACGTTGCCAACTTCTGGCGCGTGTGCATGAAGGCCTGACGGAGTTCCCCTGAGGTCAGGCCCTGGGCTTTCGATCGTTCAGGCTTTCTTTGAGAATCAGCTTGTCCGGCTCAAGTTTAGCCACGATCTTCTTTAGTCGCGGGTTCTTAAGTTCAGACAACAGCGCTCGCTTATGCTGCCCTCGTCTTTGAGGAGCATGAACTGCGTAGAAATGCAATCTTTAAGTAAGACTAGAGATCTTGCCCCTAGCGCTTGAACGCAACTCCATAAAGCCCAGCATAGCGTCGAACCAACCAATTTACGATGGGCCGAAATGCTCCATATTGCCGAGAGCTTGCTGTATTCACTTTCCCATCAGTAAGGCGGAATCTTAAGTATTCAGCCTCATTTGACTTTATCTCGAACCCATTAGCATTGAATGCGTTCTTTATCTCCCTATCATCCAAATAAAACGTATTCTCCAGAAGCCACCTATCAAAAAAATCCGCCCATTCTTTCCCTGGTCGATTACTTTTCAGGCGTACCAGTCCGTGAAAACGATTTATCCGCAACCAAATCCTCCGGAGTTTCGAACCGGGCATCATCCAATGTACAAAAAAAACATTCGAGTGCGGTTCACGCCACATATTTTGATATGGAAAAGTAAAATAGAGAACACCTTTAGGCTTAAGAACACGGGAGATTTCTCGTAGAGCCAAGTTAAGATCAGGCACATGTTCGAAAACCTGATTAGATATTATCACATCAAATCTACCATCTTCAAACGGAAGCTCTTTGCCGTCATATTCTATGACCCGTGTCCCCAAGAGCCCTTTCTCTTTAAGAACTTCCTTTATATTTAGGCCGCTTCCCGAAGAGAAATACTCAACCCCATATGCATCCCAACCGTTCTCAACTGCAAGCTCTACAATATCTCCCTTCCCACATCCAAAATCTAAAAAACGACCTTTGTTGGGGAAGTCATCACAAGCCGATCGAACAAGGAACCGGTAATTGATGTGAGGCATCGACATGAAACCTTTTCTAATAATCCAGATAGTGTGGTTTCTCTATGAGAACAGTGCTTTTGTTGAACGTTCCAACTTAAGGGTGTACCGGTTTGAGCCTTGTTGCAAATAGAAATGTTTGTGTTCGATTTCGGAAATTTTGCAGTGAGGGCTTTGTTGCGTGAATTGAGTGAAAGTAACCTGCTCCCCTTAAAAGCCCTCAACTCAATAGTTAGGCTTTAGTTTCATTGATCTATAGCCAAAACAGAACGGTATCCGCGAGCCCGGTGGCCGACAAAAAGATCTTCGGCATTGATCTGTTCTCGCGGCGCGTAGTCGGCTGGATTACGCAATCGCACACGACTACTGAACTTGCACTTCGGGCCCTGTTGAAGGTTGTCTTGAGACACCAGCCAACTGACGGGGTGACCGGCATTCCGGTCAGGACTCCCAATCCACCAGCCGAGGATAGCAGGCAAGTACGTCAACCTGCCCCAACTTCTGAACTATCTCCTCAGGCTTGTGTCGTTTGTTCACCATACTTTGTCCTCCGCTTTCTAGACATAACGTCGGACCAATTCGGAAGAAAAATTCCAGCTCTGGTTAAACCAGGTTAAAACTGGTCGCCGCAGATCAGCTGAGAAATAGAGTTGCTGGGCCGGAATTGACTCGGCCCAGCACGTTAGCCAAGACCGTCGAACTGGCCAGTGTCGATGAATGTACTCGTAAATTCGAGGTCATCATCAACGGGTGTTGTATCCAGTCTGACAATCTCGACGCCATTGATCATCGGATTTTCTATCCCGCGTTGGAAGTCGATATCGAT
>NZ_JBQFNI010000015.1:0-29011 GCF_056532525.1 Ruegeria sp. I3
GGATCTGACTCGAGATCAGTTTTTCTTCGAATGCGCTCAACCCCGTGGCTGAGAGCGCAAAATGCTCAAGCTTGAGCCTCACTTCGGAGCCGAGGTTTGGCGTTCCATCATGGCTCACAATGTGGATCACGGCGTAATCACCCTCTTGCAACCAACCTCCGGAAAACGGAAGAACGCGGCGGTCCAGGTTTTCAACCCAAATCCTCTACATACCAAGCAACCACATAATGCTTGGTCAGCCAGTCCTAAGGCTTATCTATGGTGTGAGCTCAATCTCAGTCATGCGCTGCCATAAAGTCCAGCTCATACCATCTGTCGCAAAAAAGATTCCGCCGTCGTGATATGCTTGCTTTTGACCTCTGGTGACATTCGCCCAGCCGTACGGCACATCATCGCCCATCGGGGATTGCCAGCCAGTCTATCGCTGTGATTCAGGATAAATCGCCAATAAAGCCCGTCCCAAATGTCGGCCCAGGGCCCTTTGCCCCAATTGCTCATTTTGCGAACATAGTTTGAACCCGAAAAGTACGGTTTGGTGGTGATCAACCCGCCATCGGCATGCTGGCTCATCGCGTAGGCATTGGGAACCATCACCCAATCATAGCTGTCGACGAACATTTCCATAAACCAGCGATAGACATGATCCGGATCAATTTCGCACAGAAACATAAATCCGCCCAAAACCATGAGGCGTTCAATATGATGACAATACCCTGTCTTGAGCACCCTTTTGATCGTGTCGTCCAGCGGATCAATACCGGTGGTTCCGTCGTAGAAAGCGCGGGGCATTGGGCGGTGATGGCCCCAATGATTTGTCGTACGCATCGGCACACCCAGGCTCTCATAAGTCGCGCGCATAAACTCGCGCCAGCCAATGATCTGGCGGATAAAACCTTCTACCGAATTCAAGGGAATGCCCTTGCGATCCGCATGCGCCAGGGCAGCATCCAAAACTTGTTTTGGCGTCAACAACCCTATGTTCAATGCAGGCGTGAGAACGGCATGCCATAGCCAGTTTTCGCCCTCAACAATGGCGTCTTCATAGTCACCAAAACGTTCGAATCGCCGTTCCAGAAACTGCGCCAGCCAGTCGGACGCAGCTTTGTGTGATGTCGGATAATACAACGTATCCAGGCTGCCCAATGCTTCTGGAAAATCAGCAAGAACGCTTGCTTTTGCGGCTTCATCAACTGCGTCATGGGAAGGCCAATCGATCCAAGGCAGGCTGCCTAACAGCGCCTTGGGCACTTTCTTGCGGTTTTCCTCGTCAAAGCTCCACTGTCCCCCCGTCGGTTGACCGCTGTCCATCAACACGTTCAAGCGGCAGCGTTGGCTTTTGTAGAAATCCGCCATGAGCCATCGTTTTCGACCGGCAAACCAATCTAGATTGTGGTCCCGCGTATTCAGAAAGCCAGGCGATGGCTGTATATTGAGCGTGATTTCGGTACTGCTAGCCGCCGCCCGTAAACGTCTTTTTGCGATGAAGTCTACTGGGTCAGCCATGATCATTTGGCTGACACCGCGATTACGCAGACTTTGAAACATTCGAAGACATGCGCCCGGCTGCCGCTCAAAGGGCCAAATCGCGGCATCAAATCCCTTTGCGACCAAGCCATCGCGATAGCGCGTCATGGAAGCACGGTGCAGCCAAAGCTTTTGCTTGTGCATCGTGGCAGGATAAAACGCATCGCCAAAGAAAAGCGGGTCTTCGAAAAGCACAACCGCGTCGGGTCGGGCGGCCACACCGGGGTGCTGGGCAAACAATTGGTTGGGAAGTAGAAGCGCGGCAGTGGACACCGGCTATGGCCTTGGTTGGGTGGCCAGGTTTAATTGGCTCAAAAGCGATGGGATCTTCTTTCGAAGACCAAAGAAGCCGGCCCTTGCATGAGGCCATGTCAAAGCGTCGTAAGGCCGAAGAATCCGATTCAAGGATAGGCCTGCGTCCCTCAAAAAGGGTTCCGCACGATCCAATCGTGACCGAGTGGGACCAACAGGCGTATAGGCTGTTGCAATGGTTGTGACACCAGCATACCGTGCTGCCTTGATCAACGGACCACTCCAGTCTTCGGCGGACTGAGCAAGCTTTCCGTAGGGTTCCAGGGCGCTGTTCATCGCGCCCTTGGCAAAATCCTTTGCGGCGTCCCCCATCGGGTTTGGAGACCGACCAGGCGTCGCCAAAAGTCCAATCGCGGCAGCAGGCGATGTCCGCACTAAGCAGTCACTTGACAGATCATCCTCTGTCAACAGCAACAGATACGGGCAGTCTGCGGGAATGAGCGGGATAGAAAGTGGAATGAGCGGGTGATCTACCGGCTCGGTCAACGGTTCTGCAAATTTGGCGAGGCCTTTTGGTTGAAACCGTCCTTGCGTGTATTTGGCAATATTATCGGGTCGCGCGAGGTAGGTTTTGCCTTTCGTGTGCAATCCGCCGACCCACCGCCAGCTCAGCGTGTTTGACGCGGGATCGCCATCCAGCAAATGCCGCAAAAAGAAATCCGCGCCAAGCTGCCACGGTAGGCGGAGTGTAAAAATCCAGATTGATGCGAACCACATGCGCGCATGGTTATGAAGGTAGCCAGTCGTCACCAATTCCCGCGCCCAATGATCGAAACAGTCGATGCCGGTGTTGCCGTTCACTGCCCCGTTGAAACGGGTCTCCAAGCCCACATCATCTTTTAGTCGCTCAAAAGCGCTCAACAAATCCCGCTGATAAAGTGCCCAGACGCTGGGCCTTTGTTCCAGCCAACCCTTGAAGTAAGTGCGCCAAAACACTTCTTGCACGAACTTCTCTGCCGCGTTGGAACTATGCGACGCTAATACCGCTGCCAAAACCTCATTCTCCGTTATCAAACGGTGGCGCAGCCAAGGTGACAAACCCGATACATTGCTGCGTTGCTCGGTCCCAAAATCGTAGTTCCGCGTACTTGCATAATGCCGACCGGTGCGTCCCACGAACTGCTTCCGCCTTGTAAGACCATTGGTTCGTGTGGGTTTGAAACTGATTGTCTCTTTCACGTCCGCAAGTTCTGGAAAAATCTCGGTCATGCGGCCGACCTGCACTTTTTCGAGCAGTATTTCACTTGATCCCAAGTGTTTTCCCATTTCTTGCGCCAGGTGAAAGGGCGCTGGCAGACCGGGCAGATTTTCTGGGGTAAATCGGCTTTCTTCTGCATTTTCATCACTGATCCCCCAAAGGCAGTTTGAGTTGCTCTTGATCTTGAGACGACCGCGCGACTTTGCGAACAGTCCGCCTTGTCTTTCGGCTCGCGTGTTTTGTCGCAATGGCTTGCGCTTCAGAGCGAAACTCCGCACTTCGGCGGACACCCCAAACCCGCTCGCGCGCGGCTTTGGCTGCTGCGAGATGGTCAAAAACACGCTCCGGATAATGCACTCCGATGATTTGTTTCCCATCTTGGGCTTTCCAGGGTTCGTGGATGTACCGATCCGAAATATGGGCCAGTTCCGGCAACCATGTCCGAATGAACACCCCTTCTGGATCCTGATCATAGCCCTGCTTAACCGGATTATAGATGCGCACAGTATTGATGCCGGTCGTGCCTGATTGCATCTGCACCTGGTTCCAGTGAATGCCCGGCTCGTAGTCAGTAAACATGCGCGCCAAATGCTCACCCGAGGCCCGCCAATCCAGCCAGAGATGATAACTCGCCGTGGCCATCACCATTGCGCGCATCCGAAAGTTGAGCCACCCCGTCGCTTGCAATGACCGAATGCATGCGTCCAAAAACGGATATCCCGTTTCGCCTTTGGACCATGCGGCCAAGAGCGCGCCATCTGGTGCTTTTGGTCGAAGCCCGTCGTATAGCCTGTGCAGATTTTCAAACTCAATTCGAGGTTCATCCTCAAGTTTCTGAATGAAATGGCAATGCCAATGCAATCGGCCTGAAAACGATCGTAGCGATTTGCGCCAGTCCATTGCTTGCGGCGGCAATCTGCGTCTTTGCTTTTCAGTCGCTTGTGTAACCTCGCGCATCGAAAGCGCGCCCCAAGCCAGGTGGGGCGACAGTCGCGAACACGCAACGGCTCCCTCCAAAGGGCTGGACATCTCGCGTTGGTATCTTTTGCCTCGGTAGGTCAGAAAGCTGTTCAGCCGCTCCAAACCCGCAGCTCGTCCACCGGCTTGACGACCAACGCACAGATCATCCCGTAAGCCGAGGTCGCGCGCCGTGGGAATATACCCTAGTTCTATGTCGATTGGTTTAAGCGCAACTGGTGACGAAACGGGCAATCCCATAAAACTGTCCCACTGTTCCGCCCAGCCATCGCGAGACTTGAGCCTGCGAAAAACGCCGTGGTTTTGCACTTCGTGCCAATGCACACCATGATCCTTGCACCAAGCCGTGACCTGAAGGTCCCGATGATACGTCCAATTGTTCCCTGTTTCCTCGTGTGACCAAAGTACGTCGACTAGACCACAATCCTTCAACTCGGATAGGGCCGACACAATCTGCCCGGTGCGCACAACAAGAGGCTGGCCAAGTTCCCCAAGGTCTTTTCGAAGTCCGGCGATTGTCTCAGCAGCAAAGTTCCACTGCCGTGTTGACGCGTCGGGTTGCTGCCAAAGCTCCGGTTCAACAACATAGAGTGGCAGAACTGGCCCGACCTCAGACGCTTGCGAAAGTGCCGGATGATCATTTACCCGTAAATCCCGTTTGAACCAAACGACTTGCACGATACCTCCGTTCTTCAAGTACTGTACGTATGGCCACAGATATTGGATCTTTGTTTCAACCACCTCTCCACTTCGCTGTGGACGCGGCCTTGGCTCTTCAAAGACGTTCTCGAATCCGCGTTTGGCAACATTCGCGCCGTATTCACACTTCGTCTTGGGTTGGTCACGCTGATCAGTGACGCAGGTTTGTAGTTGTTCGGCTTGTTGGTTTTGAGTGAATTGGGCTATTTCAGATGACGTACTTTTCAAGCAGCAACCCCACGGGCAGCGAGGCATTCAATCGAGTAGCCAACAGAAACATTCCTCCAATCTTTCGCTGAAGGTAAAGAACGTCCATCGGCACCTGGGGTGGGATATAGCCGACCTCGACCAGGGCCATACTCTCATTGTTCAGGCGGTGGGAAAGCGTTCGGTCGGAGAAATCAAATTCATTCGCAGATTGAATTGCTTCGAAAACGCCGCGGATCATTCCGAGGATCCGGTCGTCAAATGGGCCATCACCTTCAATAAGCTTCAGTTGTACGGCAGCCTTTCGAAGCGCCGCGCCGTCTTCAAGCAAACCGGCGCGCAACAGATCCACGTATCCATCTATTGCAGATGGTTGCAGTGCGCGTGCCGCGCCAAAATCCAAGAGACCGATTTTTCCATTGGATGGGTTGTATCGGTAATTGGCAAAGTTTGGATCGCTCTGCATCATACCGAACTCAAAAACCTCGCGCAGCGTGAGATTGACCAAGGCCTCTGAGACTCGATTGCGTTCCTCGCTTGTCGCATCACTCACGGCCTCGATAGGGCGACCTTCCAGAAAGGACATCGTCAGAACTTCTGGCGTGCTCCAATCTGCATAGAACTCTGGGATTTTAATCGCTTCATCGCCCTGCAATAGGTCAGCAAAACAGCGCAGATATTGCCCCTCGCGTTCATAGTCCGTTTCTTCATGTAATTGACTGCGCGCCTCTTGGATATACGGAGCCAGATCAAAGCTTTGGGGAAGCAGACCTGACATGCGAACCAGAGTGGCAACGTTGGCCACGTCGCTGTCGATACTGCGCGCGATACCGGGATATTGCACTTTGATCGCCACGTCGCGCCCGTCTTTCAATGTCGCACGATGTACTTGCCCAATGCTCGCTGCCGCTATGGGCCTAACGTTAAAATCTTTGAAGGATTTTCGCCAATCTGCACCCCAAGCTCGGTTCAGGACGTCACGCAATTGTTTCGGTGGCATGAAATGCGCCTGATCTCGTAAACGCGCCATGATGTCAGCCAGTTCAGGCGGCAAGACCTCACCTGCATCCATCGAAATCAACTGACCCACCTTCATCGCGGCGCCTCGCATGCGAGCGAGTTGATCCGCGACTCGTGTCACGTTGCCGGGTGTCATCAACAAACCACGCATATCGGGTCGCGCGCCACGACCGATCTCTCTTAGGGCGCGTGCTGCCATGTTCCCCGCAATGCCTGCCGTCATGCTGCTTAAACCGGCAACACGGACCAAACGGCTTGTAGGAACTGCCAAAGGGGTTGGTGAGGATTTAGGGTCGGTCATCAATACTCACCAGAATTCCGTGCCCGGAGCGCCTTTTATGCGACCCTTCAAGTTTTCGGTGACCCAACCTCCATAGAAGTCCCCGGGTTGCGGGATCACCCGGTACTCACCAACAAAACAAGCGTCCATATGTCCGGCATAAAAGGCGAGATAGCCCTTAATCCGTTCAAATTTGATGGTTGGTGCAGCATAACTCCACGCAGCTTTCTTAGCCGCAGCTGCCCCGTTCTGAACGTCCCAGTAGCTCGCAACACCCTTCCACTCGCAGAATGATCTACCCGAGGCCTTTGTCAGAACGGCATCAGTGTCTTGCGGCGGAATATAATACGTGGGGGCGTGGTGGGTTTCGAGAACCTGAAACGCCTGATCGGTTTCCACGATTGTTTGACCGCCGAGCTCGATCCGCACTCGATGCGGCACTGCCCGCAGCGCAGGTGGTCGCGGATAGTCTTGGACGTTTTCAGTTGTCCAACCTGTCATTTCGAACCTTGGTTATGAATCAGTTGTTCCATCTTCGAACTAGCGCGCCGACAGTGTTATTCTAGCGGTAGAGCTTTCAGCGTATGGCAGGTGAACTTGCACCAAAATTGGGCTTAGTGTCAGTTTGGGACGGGCAACGTTATTTGACCGACTTTGCAGCCCAAACCTTCGAAATGAGTGTCCTAAATCTACCAGTTTGCCAATAGTTCGCCCATGCGCTCTAGGCCAAGGTCGAGGTTGGCAGCAGCACCTCCCCCCACACCCAGTCGGATGTGGTTCTGCATCCCGTAAGACGAACCCGGTAGTAGAAATGTTCGATAGGGATCGGCGAGCAAGCGTTTGGCGAACACGTCGCCATCAATCCCATCGAGCCGTGCCAAACCAATTAATCCAGCCTGAGGTTTGACCCAATCGAGGTTGGGCTGATCGGCAACAAACCTATCCAGGCGTTCCAGCGTTTTCATTCCAGCTGCCCGTGCAGTTTTCAAAGCCTGATTATATCGGTCAGACCTCAAGGCGATTTCGGCGATGACTTCGCCAAGAATATTCATAATTTCGCTCGAGTTTTCCCGCAGAATAATAGCGCCCCAAATGAGATCTGAATCACGGCATATCATCCAGCCGGTGCGTACCCCTTGGAGCGCCAGTGCCTTGGAAACGCTGCCCGTCGTGATACCCCTTGGATACAAACCAGCAATCGAAGGGGCACGGGACCCGTCCCACTCCAATTCCGCGTAAACCTCGTCAACAACCAGCCATGCACCTACGCGATCTGCGATTTGGACAAGCCTTTCCAGCTCTGCTTGTGTCATCAACTGCCCGGGTGGGGTTATTGGGGTTGGTCATAAAGATGAGCCGCGTGCGCGCTGTTACTGCGGCCTCAACTTTGTCGAGCGGCAATACCCAACCAGCCCTCTCTTCGCGGTCGACAACTTTTAGCGTCGCGCCAACTGCCTCTGCCAATACGCCCGCTTGTGGCCAGCCCGGGCGTTCCGTTACGACTTCGTCGCCCGGTTGGACCAATTGCATGAATGCAAGATAATTGGCTTCCGCGGCGCCGGCGGTGATCAGAACGTCGTCTGGCTTGCAAACATCAGACAAGCCGGCGCGGTCCAAAACATGCCGTCGTAAAGCGGGCAGACCCCGAAAGCTCTTTTGGTTCCAATCCAACGGCAGCGCTGGATCCAGCGCATCCATGAACGCACCCAAGCGCGGCGACTCGCACAAGGAAAACCCAACGAAAGCTTCTGGATCCGCTTCCGTGGTATCCAGTAGGTATTGAAAAAGTGTGTGTATCTTGACTTTCATGCTCTACTCAAAATCTTTGTAGTCAATCAGGGAGAGAGTCTGTGCAAGCAGAGGGATTTGTCAAAGGGCGACCGATTGACCTTGTGGTTTTGGACTACGGGCTGTTCAAGGTCCATTCCACTGGCCGCATCATAGGTATCTGCGGGTTTCTGATCCGAACAGATTTGGGAGAAGCAATACTCATCGACACTGGATTTCCTGAAAAATACGCCATTGATACCGACGCCGCGGTCAAAGAAGATCGATTGTTCGAGTTTGGCGAGGTTCTGAAGTGCGAACCAGATAATCTGCCACGCGCACAGCTGGCAAAACTCGGGCTTATTCCGTCAGACATTACATTACAGATTTGTACGCACTCCCATATCGACCATATCGGTGCATTGGGCGACTTTCCAAACAGTCCCATTCTCATCTCCTCTGCCGAGCGAGCCTTACCTCGCCCCTTGTATTGGGGCGATATGCGGCCGATGGAATGGCCCGATCAGGATTACCTGGTTATTGATGACGACGTAGTGATTGGGCCGGGTATCTTCGTTTTGATGGCACCCGGTCATGCTCCTGGCCAGATCGCGGTAATGGTCGATCTTCCGTCGGGGGCGATTTTATTGACCAGTGATGCGATTTCCCGACCAGCAGAAATCGACGAGAAGTTTGCCGGGTCTTGGGACGAAGATGCAGCAATTGCCAGCGCTGACAGGTTGATGCGTCTGGCATCCGAGCGAGATGCCTTTGTAGTCTATGGGCATTGTCCAAAGCAGTGGCCTGTTCTGAAGAAAGCACCAGAAGTCTACAGCTGATCTCACCCCTTGGACCATTTTTCCGGAAAGTGATGTCACACCAAAGAATTATCTGACGTCGCGCCCTTGGTTCAGAATAATCACATTCCCACTGGAAACATCCCCTGCCGGTGAAATGAGAAAACCAACCCAAGAGGCGATTTGCTCAGGTAGCATCGCATGACCATGTGGCATGGCACTAACGGCTTTCTTCAAGACTTCCTCGGTCAAGACATTGAACAACGGTGTCTCAGTCATGGCAAGTGCCAGAGAATTTACACAGATTTTATCCTGTGCGTATCGACGGGCGAGGTCTTTTGTAAGGGTATCCATCGCTGCTTTTGACGCGCGGTAGTGCGGAGGGTCGAACACATCGAAATTGTAAGCACCGTTCGATGAGATATTTACAATCTTTTTGATGCCTTCGCGTTCTAACATCAATTGGACCGCTTGCTGGCAACAATGGAATGCAGAATTAAAGTTGATTGCCATCTGCTTTTCGAGTTCCTCGGGCGGAATGTGCGGGAAGTCAGACATAAAGCAGGTGCCAGCGTTGTTTACCAAAGCATCCAGACCGTCATGGGCTGTCCTAATGCGCTCAAACGTTTGAGCCACGGCCAAAGGATCAGTTAAGTCAACGTAAATAGGTGTGAAGTCCGAACTAAATCCTGATGCCAGTTCGTTCAGGCGCTCTTCTTTGAGGTCCAGACCAATCACATGCAACCCCTTTGTCTGCAATTGGCGACAGATGGCCTGTCCCATCCCTCCCGCGGCGCCGGTCACAACCGCTGTCTTCATGGTAACTCCTCCTACCTAGGTATGATTTGGGATACTTCGAATTAAAGAAGGAAACTCATAACCCTTTTTTCTGAAAGCGGCGAAAGCCAATTTCGTTTAATTCAGTGCTCGTCCGTTTTGGGCTCAAGCTAGACTTTGCAAAGTCTGCTTACTGCGCATTTCTGTAATTCGGCCATCGTCAGTTTTTTGGCAAATATCGATCCAACAGAGCGTCGACCAACCCTTCCTGAAGTTGGTAGCCAGTTGCTTCGTCCACACGCAAAATGTCTTCAAGAATGACAAGTTGTTCCATGCCGGTCGTCATGGCCAATCGCTTCGCCAGGTCGTCAATTTCCTTCGGCTCCATCAATGGGTGAACTGGCGCAAGTGCTTCCGAAAAAGCCGCCACTCTTCTGGCGCCACGCATTTTGACAGTTCCATTCTCAAGAGATGCCTTGAGTGATTCAGCTAAAAACTGCCGGAAGTGCGCCTCATGAACCCGAGAAAAATCCAGATAGTAACGCGCAACGACATGTACACGGCTGCTAACGTCATCCAGCCCCTCGAGAAGTTCTGACGTTGGAGTGACTTCAAGATCGAGCGTCGCATCCAAAGCCAAGACACTTGGGTCAGAAAAGTAGCGATAGACCGTCGCACGGCTGGTTTTGGCGCGTTCAGCGACTTTTGCTAGCGTGACTTCCTTTCCCTCCGACATCAATTCTCGAGCGGCCGAAAGAAGTGCTTCTCGCGTTCGGTTGATTTGATTTGTACGAGGTGCCAATCCCAAGCCCTTTGCGAAACACTTGTCTCATAAGTAGATTTATGTATCATAAGCCGAGTGTGTTTCAAGTAAAGGGAGTCGCAGTTATGACTGAACCTCGCCCGCGAGTTTACCATCTTCTTGGGAACCTTTTGACCTTCCACGCCTTTCCCAGTGAGACTGGAAATCGTTGCACAATCGTTGAGATAAAGACGGCTCCTGGTGCCGGTGCGCCGCCCAATCATCATGCAGGCGAAGATGAGAGCTTCTATGTGCTAGACGGTGAGTTCGAGTTCTTCGTGAATGGTGAGACAGTCAACGCAAAAGGTGGTGATTTCGTCAAAGTCCCGGACGGCGCAGTGCACGCCTTTACATGTACTGGGGAACGGCCTGGGCGGCTACTTTGCATCAACGCCCCCGGCGCTATGCATGACACATTCTTTACTGAAGCTGGTGAAACAATGCCTGAGGGTACGACAGATATTCCGGCGCCAGATGGACCGCCAGATATTCCGGCGATCATGGCCGTAGCGGACCGAGTGGGAATGACGATCCTTGCGCCAGCGGACATTCCCAGCTAACGAATGCGATTGCATAACTCCGGGTTGCGAAACGGAGGCTTTGGAACAAAGCTTCTGCCGTACACCCTAACTTGTAATACTGGCTCAACCCGAAGCCGACATTCACGACGAGACCTTGCGATTCTGGATAGCCGACTTTGGCGGCGCTTTCCAAAAAATGTCTTCTATGTGAACCTGAGCAATCGTTTTGGCGCAGGCGTGACAGCGGCTTAGATCGTCTGCTATGAGTGCTTGGTTGAATTCGTTTTAGTGTGAGAACGCTCAACTCAGCATTCTTTCCGAAACGTCCTCAAGAAGGGTATGAAGATCGAATTCTTCACCTTTCTCTGCAAGCCCTTTGTCATGCAAAATGAAGGACAGCCCGTGCACGAAACTCCACAACAAAAAACCACGGCGGCGAACTTCGTCTGTGATTCCCGGTTCACCGAGACATTTTGCTACTTCAGTCAAAAGAATCCCGAAACTTTGCTGGCCGCCTTCCTCCAGCCGGGGATCCGCGATGCGGTCTGTGAAGCCGCCAAATTTCAGTCTGAAGATCCCGGGCTCATTTAACGCAAAGGCAATATACTCCATCCCTATGGCAGTAATGCGCTCGGGAGATCCTTCAGGAACGCCTTCCAGCGCAGTAAGCATTTTGTCTCGGTGCCGATCCATTCCCTCAAGGACAGTGGCGACCAGCATTTCTGTCTTGTCTTTGAAGTGCTTGTAAGGTGCCGCAGTCGATACGCCCGCGCGTCTGCACGCCTCGGATACGGAAAAACTGTCCGGACCTTTTTCTTCTACCAACTGTCGGGTTGCTTCGATCAGTGCAGCGCGGAGATCACCGTGATGATAGGCTTTCTTGCTGACTGAAGGACCAGCCGTTTGTCTGCTAGTCGAATGATTTTTTTCGATGCTGCTCATGATCCAACATGTGCCAGATCACGTATCTCTTGTCAAAGTAAGAACTTCTAACATATGTTAGAGATGCTAACTTGATGAGGTCCCCAAATGCCGAATCCTGCCAATTCATCTACTGAAGCGACCAAACCGAGCCTATTTGCACGTGTGTTACGCGGCGCTGTGCGTTTGGGAGTGACCGTCAGTTTTATAGCCGTTGCAGCGGCCGCCGTTCACTTTGGCGCATCCGAGCTCACCCGTAGAGCGGAGGCGGTGCCCGCACCGGATGCCGCCGCTGTGACCCCGGTATCCGTGACGCCGATAACGTCCGAGAGCGCTTACACGGTCGACCGTGTGTTCATCGGGCAGGTCGAACCTCAGCGTTCGGCAGATATCTCTTTCGAGCTGAACGGGACGCTCGATCAAATTCTGGTGGATGAGGGTGACAAGGTTGCCAAAGGTCAACTTCTTGCGACACTGGACATTGCACTGCTGGAGGTCGAACGCGACCGTCTGACAGCATCACGCGATGCCATTGCAGCCCAGCTTGCATTTGCAAGAAAGACGGTCGAGCGAAACGCGAAACTCATTGAACAAGGCTTTACCAGTCAAGCCCGTTTGGACGAAGCCGTTTCTCAGCAAGATGAATTGTTATCCAGAATTGGCGAGTTGGATGCGGCCCTGCGCGATGTTACCGTTCGGATTGAGAAATCCAGCATCGAGGCCCCATTTGCCGGTCAAATAACCGCGCGACACGTGGACGGTGGCGAAACTCTGCGCTCGGGCGAGCTGGTTCTGGGAATGGTCGAGGTCGTGTCGCCGCAGGTTCGGATCGGTATTCCTCTCGATGTTGATCCGGCGCTTCTGACTGATGTTGAGATCGAAATAACAGGTCAAAGCTATCGGGCCGAGCTTGCAACCTTGCGGCCCGATATTGACCCGGTGACCCGAACCCGCACTGCGCTGTTCGATCTGAAAAACGCTCCCGACGTTGCTTTCGGACAAACCGCACGTGTGCATGTACTCGATCCTGTACAAAGTGCGGGAACCTGGGTGCCCACAACATCGCTAAAGGAAGGAACGCGCGGGCAATGGACACTGCTGGTTGCCGACGCGCAAAAGACTGTGCGCCTAGCGACGGTCGAAGTACTGCATGCCGAAGACGACCGCGTCTTTGTGCGTGGCGCGTTTCCGGAAGGCACCGTCCTGATCGATCAGGGTCCGCAGCGGGTGAGCGTTGGTCAGCGCGTCGCCTTCGACACTGGCGAGTAACGGAGCGATCTGATGGAAACCCTTACCTTTCGCCATCCCCGGCTGGTTGCCCTCATCATTTTGGTGCTTGTGTCTGCAGGGCTGTCTTCGTTCCTATCGCTTGGGCGACAGGAAGACCCCACGATCACCAACCTCTTCGCAACCATAACCACGCAGTTTCCTGGCGCAGACCCCGAACGGGTTGAAGCGCTGGTTACCGCAGAAATCGAAGAAGAACTGCGAAAGATCGCCGAGGTGGATGAGATCAGTTCTGTCTCCCGCTCGGGCGTGTCGGTCGTTTCTGTTGAATTGCTGGAAACATTAGACGAAGCCACCATTGAGCAGGCTTGGGCCGAGGCTCGGGACGCCGTGGAAGATGCACGCCAGAACTTCCCGGCAGGAGTATTGCCACCGGAATTCGATGCCGAGGGTATTGCTGCCTATTCTGCTGTCATTGCAGTTGCGGCCGAGGACCCCGACTTCCCGATAACTTTGCTGTCTCGTCATGCCGAAGCATTGGGTGACAGATTGCGCGCGATACCTGCGACACGAGCCGTCGACTATTTCGGTCAGCCAGAGGAAGAGGTGCTCGTAAGTGTCGATATGGGCAAGGCCGCTGCGCTCGGGCTTGGCGCTGCCGAGATTTCCCAGCGGATCGCCGAAGCAGATGGGAAGGTTCAGTCTGGGCGGCTGCAATCCGATGTCGACCTGACCATTGGCGTCAGCGGAGAAATTGAGAGTCTGGATCGCATTCGGAGCATCGTCCTGCGTGAAAACGCGGACGGTGCAGTGGTGCAGCTCGGCGATATTGCCAGCGTAGACCGGGGCGCACGCGAACCGCAGTCCTCAATCGCTTTTGCCAACGGGATGCCCTCCGTTTTGGTCGGAATTCTGGCGCAGGACGGCGTGCAGATCGACCGCTGGACAGGCTTTCTACGGGATGAGCTTGAGGCCGGCGCCGCAGCGGTACCTTTGGGCATGCAGGAAATACTGCTGTTTGATCAAAGCCAGTACACGACGGATCGTTTGTCAGAGGTTGGGGTCAACATGGCCATTGGCGTGGCTCTGGTTGTGGCAGTTTTGTTTGTTACGTTAGGTGTTCGGGCAGCCGCGATTGTGGCTTTGGTTTTGCCGGTTGTCTCATTGGCAACCCTGGCGACGATGAACATGATCGGTTTGCCCATTCACCAGATGTCCGTGACGGGTCTGATCGTTGCCCTCGGTCTGCTTGTTGACGCAGCCATCGTGATGACCGATGAAATTCGACGTCGTCTGCAGGATGGGATGGAGCGACTTTCAGCCGTGCGAGATGCTGTTCGCCGGTTGGCCGCGCCTTTGCTGGCGTCGACCGTCACTACGGCGCTTGCCTTCACGCCGATGATCTTGCTGCCGGGACCCGCCGGCGACTTTGTCGGTGCCATCGCTATCGCCGTGGTGCTGATGCTTATTTGGTCCCTGGTTGTGGCCTTGACTGTGACTCCGGCGATTGCGGGCTGGCTACTGTCCGATCGCCCAGACGCAGGAATGCTGAGCCGCGGTATCAGCATCCCGCCACTTGCCCGTATGTTCGAGGCCTCAATTCGATTGTCAGTCACCAATCCGGTGCGATCTATCGCGTTGGCATTGATCTTGCCGGTGCTTGGCTTTGCGGCCTTTCCAACGCTGACCGCGCAATTCTTCCCGGGCGTCGACCGCAACCAATTCTATATCGAAGTCGACATGCCGGGTGGAACGTCAATTGCCACCACCGAAGCAACCGCCCGCCAAATTGATGAAATGCTGCTGGCTGACGACGGCGTCAAAAGTGTCTACTGGACCATCGGAGAGTCCGGCCCGGCATTCTACTACAACATCGTTGGAAACCGCTCACGAGAGCCTGGGTTTGCACAAGCTATGATCACGACCGGCACGGCAGACGACGCCGCCCGCCTTGTTGGAACGTTGCAGAGTCGTCTGGATACCGACTTTCCTGATGCGCAGATCATCGTTCGCAGTCTTGTTCAGGGCCCTCCGGTCGCCGCACCGGTTGAAGTCAAAATTCAGGGGCAGGACATCACGGTTTTGCGTGATCTGGGCGACGAGGTGCGTTCAGTCATGGCCAATCTCGATCTGGTAACCCAGGCGCGCGCCAGCGTGAACGGCGGCAACCCTCAAATCCGGTTCGAGATTGATGAGGTCAAGGCGCGTCTGCTGGGACTGGATGTGGCGGATATAGCTGGTCAGCTAGACACGGCGCTTGTTGGCATTACCGGTGGATCACTGATCGAAGGGACCGAACAGTTGCCGGTGCGTGTTCGACTGGGTGACGAGGTGCGATCAGACCTAAGCGCCATTGTCAGTATGCCCATCCTGCTGCCCAATGCTGCCGCCGTATCCGCCACAAGTGTTTTCCCTGCTGTGCCGTTGTCGGAACTAGCCAGGCCGGTGATCGAACCAGCGGAAAGCGTCATAACCCGAACGGATGGCGTGCGCGAAAACACTATCCAAGCGTTTATCGTCCCCGGTGTTTTACCCGAAGAGGCGTTGCAAGACGTACTAGAAGCGCTTAATGCGTCCGGGTTTGAGTTACCGCAAGGCTATTCGATGTCCTTAGGTGGCGACAGTGATGCCCGAACCAACACCGTGGGCAATCTGCTTGCCTCTGTTGGATTGATTGTCACACTCTCCATTGCGACCATCGTTCTCACCTTTAACTCGTTCCGGCTGACGCTCGTGACCTTGGTCGTGTGCGTGTTGTCTGCAGGCCTTTCAATGCTGTCGCTGGCCGTTATGCAATTCCCGTTCGGAATAACGGCGATTATCGGTGTCATCGGCTCGATCGGAGTCTCGATCAACGCGGCGATCATAATTCTAACCGGTTTGCAACAAGACGTTGACGCAAGCCAAGGCGACCGAGCGGCCATGGCGCGCGTTGTGACTGGTTCAAGTCGGCACATCATCTCGACAACGATCACAACCTTTGGCGGCTTCCTACCCCTGATCATAGCAGGAGGAGCATTTTGGCCGCCATTCGCCGTTGCAATCGCCGGGGGCGTGCTGTTGTCGACTGTCGTATCGTTTTATTTCATTCCGCCAATGTTCGCCTTGGTGCATCGTGGAAAGCTTGACCAACCGCTTGAGGCAAACAACCAGCATTCCCAGCCTCAAGAAGCTATTGTTGCGCTTGTGGCAGAGTGAGGATCGAGACTACTTCTCCTTGCAAATTGGTATGTTTCAAAGCCGTCGTTGTTCGAAGCGGGGTTCACTTTCTGCTATGGGCCGCACGCCGGACTTTGCAAAGTCTGGTTTCTGCGCATCGCTGGAATTGGGGCATCGCGCGGCATCGGTCAAAGTGGGCTCAATGCTCTCATCGGAGGCGATGCGGTATCCTGTGGTATGGCGTCCGTGTCAACGTCGGGTTGTCGCTTTGGGAGGGCATGGCGGATTAGAGGATCAGTCATGGAAACACCAAACTTACCGGCCATTCGCGCGCTTCGCCCAGCCTGGAATAAAGGTCGCATCGTTGGCCAGAAACGACCGCTGAAGCCAAAGCACGTCTTGGCAATCCGGGTGCGGCTTGAATTGGCGAAGAACCATCGTGATTTAGCTCTGTTCAATATGGCAATCGACAGCAAGCTACGCGGGTGCGACCTTGTGAAGATGAAAGTTGTGGATGTTATGGCGTCTAGCCAGATCAAGGAACGCGCCTCAGTGCTGCAGAGCAAGACGCAGAAGCCAGTCCGGTTTGAGATATCGGAAGGCACCCGCGCGTCCGTCGAGAAATGGATGGAAGACGAATTGATGGTCGGATCAGAGTATCTTTGGCCAGGTCGTATTCATGAGCGCCTTCATATATCGATCCGCCGGTATGCACGGATTGTTCGGGACTGGGTTACGTCGATCGGACTGGAAACCAGTGCATACGGCACCCATTCAATGCGCCGCACGAAAGTTACCCAGATTTACAAGAAGACTGGCACCCTTCGCGCTGTTCAACTTCTGTTGGGACACACAAAGATGGACAGCACGGTCAGGTATCTTGGTGTTGAACTAGAGGATGCCCTTGCCATTGCTGAAGCCATTGAAATCTAACTTCTCTGGGTCGTCTAGATGGGCGGCCCAGAGCGGCCTTTCAAACACCAATTCGACGCTTCTAAACCGATCCCCAAAGTGGTCGTTCATAACACAAGCAATAACCGATTGGCAGTAGGCCAGCGTCTTTGGACGAAGCTGACCTCAGCCGTATTTCCTGTCAAAAAAAAAGCGTTTTCGCCACATCCCGAGCAAGTCAAGAGCGCTCTTTTTCCACAACAATGCTTGGTTCATCGTGTATCTCCATATCATACCATTTTGTCTGGTTGGCCGAACCCACCTCCACCTGGCGTCTCCATTACGAAAACATCGCCCGGAAACAGAACTGATTGGTCGTTACCGCCAAGCTCTTGGACCAACCCACTGCTACGGACAATTGCGTTCTGTCCCGTCGCACCCGGGGCGCCGCCAGAGGTACCGTGTGGATGGGTATCCCGGTGGGACGAAAGGACGGTCACGGTTGTTTCTTCCAAGAACCGCAACCGCCTGCGGATACCATCGCCACCCTGGAACGCACCGTTCCCGCCCGAACCAGAGCGGATCGAAAATTCCTCCAACCGTACCGGGAACCGGCTTTCCAGTACTTCCGGGTCCGTCATGCGGGTGTTTGTCATGTGGCTGTGTACTGCGCTGGTACCGTCAAAGCCCTTGCCAGCTCCGGTCCCTCCGCAGATGGTTTCGTAATTTTGATAGGTGGCATTGCCGTAGACAAAGTTGTTCATCGTGCCCTGGCTGCCTGCAACAACCCCAAGTGCACCATAAAGGGTGTCCGCAATGGCTTGCGAGACTTCCGTATTGCCGGAAATGACAGCCGCAGGCGCGTTGGGATTGATCATCGTTCCCGCTGGAACAATCAGATTCAGAGGTTTCATACAGCCTTCGTTCATCGGGATATCGCTGCCGACCAACGTTCGGAACACGTACAAGACAACGGCACGGCAAATCGCCAGTGGTGCATTGTAGTTGAGCGGCGATTGACCGGATGTGCCCGAAAAATCGATGGTGGCGGTTCGGGATGCCTTGTCTACCGAGATTGCAACTTCGATTTTTGCTCCTCCGTCCAATGGGTAGGAAAAGCTGCAATCTCGCAAGACGTCGAGAACCTGTCGCACGCTTTCCTCAGCGTTGTCCTGCACATGCCTCATGTAAGCGTGGACCGTCGGCAGACCAAACTGTTCCGATATTTTGCGCAGTTCAGCTGCTCCGGTTTCATTCGCCGCAATCTGTGCAGCAAGATCCGCCATGTTCTGATCGACATTGCGACATGGGTAACGCCCCGACGCCAACAGATCGCGCGCCGCATCGGCTTGCAACTCACCCTGATCGACCAGCAAGAAATTGTCGATCAACACGCCTTCTTCTTCTATGTGGCGACTATCGGGTGGAGCCGACCCAGGAGTTTTACCTCCGATATCAGCGTGATGGCCGCGCGAGGCGACGGTGAACACAATATTACCACCTGCTTCGTCAAAAACCGGGGTTATGACGGTAACGTCGGGAAGGTGGGTGCCGCCATTATAGGGGTTGTTCATCATGAAAACATCGCCAGGACGGATTTTGCCCTTGTTTTGACATAGGATCGTACGAACACTTTCCGACATCGAGCCCAAGTGCACGGGCACATGCGGTGCGTTGGCAACCAGATCACCGTTTTGGTCAAATATCGCGCAAGAAAAGTCGTACCGTTCTTTGATATTCACTGAATACGCCGTATTCGCGAGCGTTGCCCCCATCTGTTCGGCTATAGACATGAAAAGGTTGTTAAACACTTCCAGCATAACCGGATCGACATTTGTGCCGACTGCTTCAACCCGCTGCAGCGGTGTTTCACGCGTCAGGACCAGGTTGCCACCGCTCAGACAGGTGGCGGTCCAACCGTCTTCAACGACATTTGTTCCAGTTGGTTCGGTCAAGATCGCCGGGCCTTTGATCGATTGACCAATGCCAAGCTGCGTCCGATCAACAAGGGGAACCTGTTGGTGGTGCCCGCTGCAATAAAGCGTCACCGGAATCCGAGCGGCATTAGTTGCGTCACTATCGGGCAAAGTGACCTGCTCACCCGTCTTTCCAATAGCCTCTGTCACCAGCATTTCGATGATCAGATCGCTGGTATCCGGCGCGAATCCAAAGCGCTGCTTGTGCGACACGACAAATGCGTCGCGCATCGAAATCGGGTCGGAAAATGGCACCGACAGACTTTGCTGAGCGTCCGCGGGACGGATATGGGCAGTTGCTGAGATCGAGATATCTACCTCTGCCACGCCCTGCGCCGCAACCTCAGCCCTGGCGGACTTCGCCAGAACATCGCAGATGTTCTGTGCCTCTGGATCCAGAATAGAGGACTGGAACTGATGTTCCCGGATCGCCGTGATGTCCGCCAAACCCATACCAAAGGCTGACAAAACGCCTGCATACGGGTGAATGAATATCCGTTCCATCCCCAACGCGTCGGCGACCAGACAGGCGTGCTGTCCCCCAGCGCCGCCAAAGCAATTCATAGTGTATTTGGTGACGTCGTAACCGCGTTGCACACTGATTTTCTTGATCGCGTTCGCCATGTTCTCGACAGCGATCCGCAAGAAGCCCTGGGCAAGTTCCTCAACTGATTTATCCGTGCCCATTTCAGCCGCCAGAGCTTCAAATTTTCTGCGCACAATTTCCTTATCCAACGGTTCGTTGCCTTCATGGCCGAAAACCGAAGGAAAATGCTCGGGCTGCAATTTGCCAAGCAAAACATTGCAGTCGGTGACGGTCAGCGGGCCACCACGTCTATAGGCAGCAGGTCCGGGGTTGGCTCCTGCGCTTTCCGGCCCAACCTGCATCCTGCCATCGCGAAAGGAGAGGATAGATCCGCCACCTGCAGCGACCGTATGGATCGACATCATCGGAGCGCGCATCCGAACGCCGGCAACTTCGGTTTCAAAGGATCGTTCATATTCGCCAGCATAGTGACACACGTCCGTAGACGTACCGCCCATGTCGAAACCTATCAGCTTATCAAAGCCATGATCTGCAGCGGTGCGCACCATTCCGACCACACCGCCAGCCGGGCCGGACAAAATTGCGTCACGACCCTGAAACAGATCCGCGTCTGTCAACCCGCCGTTAGACTGCATGAACATCAACTGATCACACCCGCCCTCATCCGCACCTAGGGCTGTCGCTACCTGCTCTACATATCGACGAAGAATGGGAGACAGGTATGCGTCTACAACCGCCGTGTCTCCGCGGCCCACCAGTTTGATCAACGGGCTGACTTCGTGGCTGAGCGAGATTTGCGAGAACCCAACGGCACGTGCCAACGCACCGATCTGTTTTTCATGATTGGGATGCTGGAAGCTATGCATAAGCGCGACAGCAACGGAACGGAAGCCACGCGAATATGCCTTTTCAAGCGCGGATTTCGTTTTATCGACGTCCAGCTGTGTTACGATCTCGCCATCCACCGCGACGCGTTCTTCGACTTCGACAACGTCTTCGTACAAAAGCTCGGGCAGTTGGATGTTCAGATCGAACAGGCGCGGACGGTTCTGATAACCGATCCGCAAAAGATCACGCAGCCCCTTCGTTATGAACAGGATGGTTCGGTCGCCATTGCGTTCCAGCAGCGCGTTGGTCGCAACTGTGGTTCCCATCTTTACCGCACGAATTGACCCTTTTGGGATGTCCTGATCGCTTTCCAGACCCAGCAATTCACGAACACCTTGTACGGCAGCGTCAGCATAGCGTTCGGGATTTTCGGACAGCAATTTATGTGTCAGCAAACTCCCATCCGGCTTGCGTGCTACGATGTCGGTGAATGTGCCACCTCGATCAACCCAAAACTGCCACATGGACATAACTCCTCTGTTTGCCGGACAAACCGGCATTGAATTTCATGAAGGGGAAAAGGCGCCTTGACGGTTTAGTACACCAGAGAAGGCAACCAGGTTGCGAGCTTAGGGAAGACCAAAAGAAGCCCGAGCATGACGAACATGGTGACAACAAATGGCAATGCGCCGCGGATCACATCCATCATCGGTCCTGCTTTCCTGATCCCTTGCACCACATACAGGTTGATCCCAATGGGCGGCGTGATCAGAGCGGTTTCCAAAAGTACCATCAACAAGATGCCAAACCACACCGGATCAAAGCCAAGCGCCACAACAATCGGAGTGACCAGCGGTGCCATAGTCAACAGCATGGAAAGCGTCTCCATAAAGCAGCCGATCAGGATCAGCACCGCGACGATCATCAGCATGGTTTGCATGGGGCTCCATCCCAGGCCAGTGACGAAATCGGTCAATGATTGGGTCAGTCCAATGATTGAAAGGACAAAGTTCAAAAACACCGCAGCGATGATGATCAGCATGATCATGGCGGTCGTGCGCATCGTGCCTTCGATTGCGTGACGCATGGTTTCCATCGACATCTTGCCGTTGAACGCCGCAAGCGCCATCGAGGCGACAACCCCCAAAGCTGCGGCTTCGGTCGGAGTGGCCAGTCCCGCATAAATGGAGCCGACGACTACCATGAAGATGCCAAGTGGCGGGATCAGTGCAGGAAGCGCAGCAAGCCGCTCTGCCCAGCTATGGCGTAATTGGTCCCCGCCCCATTCCGGCTTGATCATGCAGGCCGCAACGACGGTCGCCATGAATAACAGTGCCAGCAGAAATCCGGGCAGAAAGCCCGCCAGATACAGTTCCGGCACCGACGTATTGGTCAACAAACCATACAGGATCAGGTTGATCGACGGCGGGATCAGAATGCCGAGCGTTCCTCCGGCAGCCACTGTGCCAAGAAACAAGCGTTCGTTGTAACCCCGCTTTTTGATCTGCGGCACGGCCACCGTTCCGATGGTTGCTGCTGTGGCCACGGATGACCCAGACGTTGCCGCAAACAGCGCCGAGGATCCGATATTGGAATGCATCAGCCCACCTGGCAACCAACCAAGCCATTTCACGATACCGTCGTACATCCGTTCGGTGATACCAGCACGCAAAAGGATTTCTCCCATCATTACGAACATCGGGATAGCCACCAGCAGAAAATCCGTGCTGGTCTGCCATGCCATGTCCGATATCGCGCGGTGCAGCGGCATCGGGCTATCGGTCCATTGCAGGATCAGGCCCAGCCAACCCAACGAAGCGGCAATAGGAACGGCCAAACCGATGAGAGCAAGAAGGATCAGGAGTGTCTTGATCAGCATTGGTCTATACCGTCTCGTCTTCTATTTGTTCGTCTAGGGATTTCACGCCGATCAGGTCCTGCACTGCGGCCAGATCGCCGCGGAAGTACTGCCGGATCGCGGCCAGAGCGATCAGAACGCCCGAGCCTACAAAGAACATCCAACCCAAGAGCCACGGTATCTGGGGAATGGCCAGCGGAACGCGCATCGGCGTAATTGATCGGGAACCGTTAGCCAGCGTATCGGCCACCATTCCGCACACCATCACAACGATGACCAAGGCAAATCCCGTCAAAAGCACCAAGCCAAACAGGTTGATAAATGGGTGCAGCGCTTTGGGAATTGTTCCAAGCAGGGCGTCAACTCGGATATGTGCGCGTTCAAACAGCGCAAATGACAGCGCCAAAGCGGTTGCCACACCGAAGGCATAGCCCGAGATTTCGTCCGCCCCGCCCAGAGAGATGTTGAAAACTTTACGCAGAAAAACTTCGAGAGTGATGAGGAAGGCCGAAAACACGATCAGTGTACCACCCAGCCAAGTCGTCCAAAGGCTCAGCCTTTGCGCGCCGCCTAAGAGCTTGTCTAACATTTTGATTACCTGATGTTTTGTGGTGAGGCGGCGGGAATTCGGCCGCCCCACTGAATAGGCCGGATTACTTGGCTTCGGCTTTCAGGCCAAGGATCGGGCCAACGGTTTCATTCCAATTTGCCGCGCAATCGGCGCCGCAGCGTTCTGCCCAACGGGCCAGCACGACATCGGTCGCGATCTTGTCCCGTGCGGTCAGATCGTCTGCAGTGGGTTCGACGAGCGTCATGGATCCGGCTTCTCCGATCTCGCATGTGCCGCCAGTGATGCATGAAATCGCAATGTCATCTTCGGTTGCAGTCTCGGCCCACATGGAGTCCGTCAGCACTGCGAGTTCGGTTTCCAAGAGTGCCTGTTGTTCGGGCGACAGACTGTTCCATTTGTCCAGGTTCATGGCTCCGAATGCCAGACCCCAACCGACACGCAAGGTATAAGCGTGGGTGGCGACCTGGTTCCACTTGGCTGTATAGGCTGACATCGTCCCCGTAATCGCACAGTCGACGACACCTTTCTCCAATGCTGGGATAACCTCAGAAAAAGCGACGGTCACGGATGTGCCCCCGACGCCCTCGACAAAATCACCCAAGGTCGTCGAATAGACACGGATTTTCTTGCCTTCCAGATCGGCAATCCCGTTCACTTCGGCGTTGCACCACAAGGTTTGGCTTGGGAACGGGTACAGCATCAACAGCTTGGCATTGTAGATTTCTTCGAACGCCGCGGACAGTGTGTCGAAGTAGGCGTCGGCCACCTGTCGCTGAGTTTCGATATCCTGTGTCAGGGTAGACAAATCGGCACCCTCGAAAATCGCATTTTCAGCAGCGACGTAGCCGGGCAACCCGAATGCAAAGTCAAAGACGCCGTTCTTGACCATGCGCATGATCTCGAAGCCTTTTAACCCCAAACCGGATTGCGATTGGATCTTTCCGACTATTTCTCCGCCCGAAGTCTCGTTAAGCCGCTGGTTAAAGAAAGGTTCTTCATGTTTCTGGTAATTCGTGAGGCTGGACCAAGTTCCGACTGCGTTCAGAACCACGGGATTGTCGGCGATTGCAGCGGTTGCTGAAACAGCGAGTGCGCCGAGTGTTGTTGCGAGTTTCTTCATCTGGTTTCTCCCCTGTTGCATCATTTTGATTGGTAGATTGGTGTTTCGGCGTCATCAGCGATGTCGGTGATCAGCATGTGACCCGGCTTGTGTGTGATCGCGATTGAAGGTTTGGCATTTTTGATCGCAGCCTGTGGTGTGACGCCACAAGCCCAAAACATTGGCGTGGTTCCGTCTGGGACCGGAGCCGGATCGCCCCAATTGGGGCTGCTAATGTCGGCGATCCCTATGATCGCAGGATCGCCCCAATGCACTGGACCGCCGTGCGCCAAAGGAAACTTGCGCGAGATTTCGACAACCTCGTCGACCCTTTCGTTAGGGATCGCCCGCATACTGACGACCATGGGTCCCTCGAACGGACCGGATCTTACTGTCTGGATGCTGGTCGCGAACATTGGCACAGTGCGGTCGTTTTCGATGTGCCAGAGCGGTACTTTGGCCTGTTGCAATGCATGTTCGAAGGTAAACGAGCACCCCAATGCGAAGGCCACAAAATCATCACGCCACAGGTTCTCAAGATCATGAACCGTGTCGGTGTGAATGCCATCGCGGTAAATGTAATAGGCCGGAGTATCGGTGCGGATATCGATATCACTGCCCAAGGTGTCCATGTTCGGATTGCCTGTGTCGGAAACACCAACAATCGGACAGGGTTTTGGATTTCGCTGGCAGTAGCGCATGAAATCCAACGCGTAAGGTTCAGGCAAAATCGCCAGGTTGGCCTGCAGGGTATTTCCGCCCAAACCGGCAGTGTGCCCGCGATAGGCCTGTGACCTGATCTGCGCGCGTACAGACTCAGTTGTCGCAGATTTTAGTGGCTCAAACAGATCGTTCATCACGACGCCTCCCTCATTTGGAATACGTTCGTGTGACCGAGGCATAAAATCAAATTGTATTATTTTTGGTTTCTACATAAAAGTTTTTTATGCTTGTCGAAGTGCTATTTCCTTGGCAATACCCGCTGCAGCCTCAAGCAGATGGTTGCGTGGATCACCCAGATAAGACGCAGAAAATTGAAGGGGTTCGGGAACCCATCCCGGGTTGAATTCGACCAGTTTTCCCTCTTGCACCATTTTTTTCGCCAGCGAGATCGGGAGGGCGCCTACGCACAGCCCAGCCTCAACCATCCGAAAACAAGATGACAATGAGGAGGACGGGAACAGGGAGATTCCGGAACCGAATCGTTCGAACAGAGCGGCCCTCAATTCCCGGTACGGCCGAGTGTTCTTGGCGTAGGTCGCGATAGGAATGCCAGCCAGATCAACATCTTTTCCAACAGGTCCACCCGACGCCTGGAACCATGCCAGTGGCACATCCGGCAATACCACGTTGTCAACCGTGTAGTCTGAGATCGGCCCGAGCAGGATACCCAGGTCAATTTCACGCCCCAGCAACTGGTCCCGTAGGTTCAATGAAATGTCGACGCTGATCTCGATCTTGAGAGAGGGGTACTTTGCGCGCAACGCGCCGACGAATTCGGGCAACCAGCTTTGTGCGATGGTTTCGGACACGCCAAGGCGGATCAACCTGTCAACGGCACTCGTGTCCACAACGTGCTCTTCGACCAGATCGGAAAGGTGCTGAAATTGCTCGGCATAGTGGACCAGCATATCCCCACGCTTGGTCAGGCGCATCCCGGCGCTTTCACGTTCGAACAACGACGTCCCCAAGGCGTCCTCCAGCGACTTAATGCGCGTAGTCACGGCAGGCTGCGTCAGGTTAAGCACTTCCGCTGCCTTGCTGACGCTACCGAAGCGTACAACAGCAAGAAACGTCTGTAGATGTTCGAGTTTGAGCCGAGACACGTTGATCGCTTTCTGGTGAGAACGGCCTTGATCTTACTATCGTATTGTCGACGTTCAAATTGTCTGTGGTTAGAGATGATGAAGTTGCTAAAGTTTTGTCGAAAACTGAACATTTCATTGAGTGTAAAATGGGAATTGATCCGTTAGTGAACCAAGGGTTTTTGCTGTCATGCCCTCGCAGCTAATTGACTGAGTAAAAACCCTAAATTGAATGGCAGCTTTCAATCTTTGTGAAGACCTGTTTGCTCACGCAGCGAACTACCGCTTTCCGCCGTTCGTGCCCAATGACCAAGGTTTCGTAGGACGGTTCAAGGCCGACTATCGGCCTCGAACTTTGATTTTTCTTCTACCGCCGTCTGATCCGCTCGCGACGGCGCTCGCGACGTTCGATGTTGATCTGATGATCATGGCCGAGCGCCCGATAGAACCCCACTCCCTTGGACCAGTTCAGAAAATGGGCAAAACTGTCGACCTGATCGCTGTTGCGTCCGCGCGGAAAGGACTGCAGTTCCCGTTTGAACGCCGCCAGCCAGGGCGCGTCTGCAGGCAGATACACCTTGCCCTCTTCGAAAGGACCGCAGGCGGACTGGAACAGGGTTTCCTTGTCATTGTCAGGTCTAACGCGTTCATAGCGCCGACGGTCATCACGAAACAAGTCGTCCAGAAGCGGTTTGCCAGAAGCGGCATCCTTGATCAGAACTCGATCCGGATCCCAGTGACCGACAAGCTGCAGAGCCTTGGCTTTCAGGTCTGGGTAGTCCACCTGCCCACGCCAGATGTCGAGAAGGTACCACGCATTTTCTCGGAACCCCCAGGTCGTACAGACTGAGAAGTCGGACCGGGGATCCGCAGACATCCCCGTATCCCAGCTTTGAACAACCAGTTGGAACCAGCGACGATCTTCGACGGTCTCATAGGTGCCGAACCACTCCCAGCGCAGCGGCGAGCCATCTGGCGCAATCGGGTTCTGCTGATACTGGCAATTAAACACAGCTGCGCCCATTTCACGACGTTTTGTATCCAGCGTGTTCTGATCCAAACGGGACGGGCACTGGAGATCACCCGGTTTGCGGCACATGACCCTTCCACGCCCGAGAGGCACCGTCTCATGTTCTTCGGCGATGGCAGGCAGATTCAGGTGCCGATAGGTCCCACGTTCAAGCAGATAACCCGGCGGATCCATCTCGTGCAGCCGCTGTGCAACCCTAACCACACGCCCTTCGGCCGGGTTGTCGAAGCGCGACAGCAAGGTCCCCTCAATGAACTCCTGTGCCTTGACCAGCTCGGCCTCGGAGCCCGCATCTCCAGCTTTCAGCAGGTCATCGATGATGATGTAATCAGCGCCATGGCCAGTCACAGAACTGCCGATGGAAACAGCCCTACGGCTGCCTCCCTTTGTGGTGCGGATTTCTTCTGAGGTGTTGCCCTTTTTAGCCAAGACCGTTTCAGGGAACATTTCCCGGTACCAGCGCGCAGACATGATCCGATGACAATCTTCGGAATGCTTGCGCGCCGGATCCAGCCCGTAGCTGGCAACAATGATCTTGGCGCTGGGGTTATGACCGAGAAGATAAGCGACATAGGCAACGGCCACGGTGACCGATTTCAGGCACCGGGGCGGAATGTTGATGATCAAACGCTTGTTCTCGCCGATGCGTACGTTGTCCAACTCATGGCACATAGCACGCACATGCCAAGCCGGATCAAAGCCGCGGTCAGTCCCCTGGTGCAGCGTGCCAAACACACGCCACACGAAGGGAAAGAAATTATCCTGGCAAACCTCGCGAGCGACCTGCCGGACCATTTTGGGATCAGGAGCCGACATCATTGGCCTCCTCATCTTCAGGACCGCCGTCACCATCCGGGTGACTGGAAAAGAAATCCCGGAGGATGTCGTAGTCGACAGCGTCCGGCTCAACCGCACGGACGGTTTCTTGCGCGTCCATGTCACTTGTGTTGAACAGATCTGCGTCCAGCTTCAGCAGCGCCATCAACAATTTCGTGTCGCCCTTCAACGCGCCAGCCGTGAGCCGCTTGGCAATTGCCTCCGCCTTGGAAATCCGGATTTCGTGGCTGCCTTCGCGAATCGTAATCTTGGTTTCCAATTCGCGTTTCAAGCTGGCATTCACCCCTTTGGCAACTTTCGGCCGCCCTTTCGGATTGCCAGAGTGGCCTTTCTTGAATCGGGTTGCTTTGGGCGGTTTACCGTAGCCCACCGCATACTCTTTCGTATCTTCAGACATGATCCGCCTCCTGCTCTGAGGTGGTATCGGTTGCTGCAGAAAGTGCATCGAACATCTGGCCAGTGACCGCATGCACAGCGCTTTCGCCAGTCAACTCCTGCCAACGGCGGATGGCGACATCAACATAGGCCGGATCGAGTTCAATCAAGCGCGCCTGGCGTCCTGTTTTCTCAGCGGCCAGCAGAGTCGCGCCGGACCCGCCAAAAGTATCCAGCACAACATCGCCGCGACAGCTCACATCCATAATGGCGTCTGCCACCAGTGCCGTTGGCTTTAAAGTGGGATGATCTAAAAGATCGACCTCGCGCCCTGCCCCAAAGCTGTTCACACCGGCGTAATCCCAGACATTGGTGCGGTTGCGCCCGTGTTTGCCCAATTCGACATTGTTGATATGCGCAGCACCGGGTTTCTTAAAGATTGCGACCAGCTCGTGCTTGGAGCGGTAAAGGCTGCCCATGCCTCCGTTTGTCTTGTTCCAGACGCAGAGGTTGATGAGGTCTAATCCACCTGCCTTGCCCGCCGCAATCAACTCTTCAATGTGACGCCAGTCCTTGCAGATCATCGCAATGCCCCGTGTGGCAGACGGCCAAACAACTGGGTGATCACGCCTGAAAGAAAGCTGCGGAATTCACTGTCAGACATTTCTCCTGACGCCATGGCAAACTCGCGATGATCGCCACCGGTGCCACAGCGGACATGCCCATTGACCGGCACGTTGTAAGGCGGATCGGAAAAGACCATCTGCGGGCTCTCGCAATCCAACAAGGTGTCGTAGCTCTGGGCTTGCAGGGCATCCCCGCAGAAGATGCGGTGATCTCCGAGAACCCAGAGATCGCCCGGCTGGGTGATTGCCGGCGTTGCGGGGTCTGGTATCTCAACAGTTTCCGCTTCAGTCTCTGTGGCCTCGCCCGCACCATACCTCCTCATCCAAGGGCCGACTGACCCTGAACGTGCTGTTGTCCTTTGCTCAGTTTGAACGGGAA
>NZ_JBQFNI010000016.1:0-18935 GCF_056532525.1 Ruegeria sp. I3
CTTCCCCTGAGGACAACAGGAACTGTTGCTCGTATGGTTCGAGTCTTGCGGCGTCGTAACGAAAGGTAGGCCAGTCAGGGTTCTGCCAGTTCCACATCGTGAGGTATAAGCTTCCTTTCTATAACTCACTATTTATGGTTGCGTGATTTATAGAGGTCAATCCTATAGCTCACCTTTTTCAGACCCTTCGATCCAGTCATCACTTGGAGGTGTAATCTGAAAACGGTAAATTTCATCCTGTTTCCCCAAATTTACGTAGCATTGGATGTCCGCGAGAGCATTGCCTTTGGAGACAATTCGCCCTTTTCGATCTTGGCCAGCAACGAAATCAGGTAAGCCCCTGGAGATTGTATGTTCTCAGCACGTTGAAAGATGTATCCGAGAACAATGAAGCGAATAGCTGGGCCAAAAGTTGATTTCATTGCATACCAGGTTTGGCCAAGCCGTAGATACTCGGCGATATCATCCATAAGCCGATCACAGTGGTGCTGATCTTTTGCAAAGCGTAGTTCTGAGCATAGCCGTGGAAAACTGCGCTCCATTTGGTCTGGAGAAACCTGAATCTGAGAAAGCTTTTCTTTCTTAACTTCCGGATTCAAAGAGTCCTCTTTGTGCCCCTCAATTTCACTGTCACTGGCCCTCAAATTTTCTGTATCAGTCTGTGTTATCTCGGAGATTTCCACAGAGATTTCTGCCAACAGCTCGCTGAGTACATTCGCATCTGGTTTGCGACGCAGAGCATTGCGTACGGTGGTCACCAAATCAGAGATCGCGGTGTCATTTGCTACGAGTTCCTTAAGGCGCGCCAGAGCGGCGGAAACTTTGTCACGGAGTACAGTGAACTCGAGAACGCGATCAGCATGCCTCTGGGCTTCCTGAATGAACTCAGCGTGCCGTTCAGACAAAGGCATCAAGGAGAGCCCAGTTGCGGTGACCACCCTGCCCTGGCGATCCCGGCGCGCCCATCGCTTACCGTTTGCGCTCATGACGCGGCGGATAAGTCCAAGGTCCACCAGCGTCGAGATATGACGCTCAACTGTCTGCACGCTGACATGAGTTCGTTTGGCTATCGCCGCGTTGGACGCGAAACAGATGTGATGATCATCCTGGTCCGCAGCAATCTGATCACCGCCCATAAAGGAAACCATCGCTCTCAGGACATTGAGAGTTGTGGATTTTAACCCAAGAGGTTCTCTGGCCTCTTCAACGGCGCGAAGAAGTATCCATTTTTTGGGCGTACTGTTCCCCTGCCCTGCCGTTCCCGACAAGGTCGCTCCAATTGGAGCCAATGCTGTTAGTGTTTTCATGATTATCTATCGGCAGACAAAAATTACCCGTTCGCTCAAGAGCGTTTTTTCTTGTGTGGCGATTCGGGTGCTGCTAGATTCTAGGTGTCTAATCTAAGAATTGCGCTTTGCGCAGCAGCCCTCGAAGCTCCGGTTTCGGGGGTTTTGTTTGTTTGCCTTCCTCCTTTCTGCTCGTCCTCAGTTCTTTTTCTTGGCGTTTACAGCTGTAAACTCAGCGTGTGAGCGCTTAATGATTTCAGCCATGTTTTCGTCCAACCAGCTAGCGAAGCCAGCGTTAGCTCCGGTCCTTTTGACCGAAACAGTTAGTGATCCGTTGGTAGATTTGATTGTAACGCCTTCGATTGGGTTGAGTTCGGCTGCACCTTCTCTTTGTCTTGCACCGCGTTTGGCAGCTGCTTTTAGGAGCATTTCCAGCCGATCATCTGACGACATCGATGGCTCAATGGTTGCAAGAAGATTTGCAGCTTCATCTTCCGCTAGCTTGCCTGCAACGAAGTGCTCTGCAAGCACGGTCCATTTTGGGCGGCCTGATTTTGGGGCTGCGCCGATCATGTCACCAATCTTTGCAGGAACATGTTGCGTAATTTTTGTCAGGTGAGACAGCCCTGATTTCGAAACGTTCAATACTTGCCGCACCGTTGCCGTGTCATGCCCGGAAGTCAGGATCGCCTCGGCGAAACGTGCTTTCTCGTAGAAGGAAAGATTGCGCCTCGCAGCATTCTCAAGCCCTTTGGCGAGAAGCGCTGAAGCATCGTCGATATCCTGAACATTGGCGCGGACTTTAATACCAAGTTCACGACAGGCTTTGAGCCTCCTCCGTCCATAAATTGCCTCGTATCGACCGTCGGATTTCGATCTTCTGACAAGAATGGGAACTTGTTGGCCACCGTCTTGTATACTCGACATCAAGCTTTCAAAACTATCGTCTTCTTCGTCAATGTTTACAGCTGTAAACTCACCGAGCCTATCGGCAGGCCCCCAGTCGTCGATCAGAGCAGGGTCAATTTCCCTGATTGCGGCAAGAGAGCCCTGAAGCGCACCAAGAGCAGGGGCATTGGGTTTTGGAGTTTTATCGATGGCCTTGGGGCCAGAGCGCGCGATGGTGTTTGCGATCCCCGACATCTCCTGAAGCGACTTTCTAGCCATTAGCTGCGTCCCCATGCTTGATGGATCATTTGCTCTACCTCAGAGCCGATCGCATCCATTGAGTTCTTTGCCCGATCATAAGTTGCGCGTGTCATTTCTGACCGCACGACTTCGTAAATTGATTGTTTGAGCATTGTGGCGTCACTGACCGCGGTGCTTTTGAGGGCTGTGGCTGACATAACGCGATCCTGAAACAGTGCCCGCATGAACGAAGCCAGTTGTTGAGACGGTACGTCTGTTGGCTCGTCACGCGTTATCAGGAATTTGAAGTTGTCGTATTCGAGCGTAGCGCCGGCATCTTCAATGACTGCCATGTAAGCACCAGCGAGTTCGAGAAATTGAGCCGTCGAAGACACGTCCAGCATCGAAGGTGTAAGTGGCACAAGCAATGAACTGGCGGCCGCCATCCCAGCAATTGTCAAGAATCCTAGCTGAGGTGGGCTATCAATCAGAACAAGGTCAAAATCTCCTTCCACCTGGGCCAGGGCATTCCGTATTCTTGTAAAGAACGGATGGTCTGGGTTGGAGTGAACGGCAGATTCTGTCTCAAATTCGGAAAGAACAAGCCGTGACGGAGCCACAGAGAGACCGGGGAAGTACGTCGGAAGCACGACGTCCGCCATATCTACCGGATCTTCATATCGAATAGCATCGTAAATCGTCAGCCCGTCAAACTCTATTTCGGGGCTTATGCCGCACATGGATGTAAGAGAGCCTTGAGGATCCAGATCAACAGCCAGCACACGGTAACCGCGAAGCGCAAAATAGTGAGCCAAGTGAATTGTTGTGGTGCTCTTACTGCTGCCGCCTTTGAAGTTCATCAACTGCCAGACTTGGAGCTTTTCTCCTTCAGTCCGGCGAGGGACATAGCGCCCTTTTTTGCGTGAGGTTTTCTCAAGCGTTTCGCGAGCCTCCCAAAGTTCTTGGGCAGTATAGTAACGCCTACCGCTGCGTACGTCATTCGGTTCAGGAATCGTTCCCTCTGCGTGGACTTTGCGCATGAATTGACCTGAGACTCCTAAGAGTTCAGCAGCTTCTGGCGCTGCAAAATTTCGCAGTGATTTGGTGTTGTCGGGGGCAAATGCAGCAAGTAGATGTTCCCGGATAGCCGAGTTTAATCTCTCAGATATTTCCGTGGCGAGTGCCGATGGTCTTTCTGCCGCAAGTGGTGTCACGGGAATCATGTAGTTGCCTCAAATTAAAGAATGTGGTCATTTTTGCGCCACTTGAGATAAACAGCCGTGATTCATAGCACTAAGTCAAGGATTTTCGCCTATATTGTAGGTTTTCCAACGCGGAGGACTACATACGCTTTGCATCAGAGCAGGGTGGTTTACAGTTGTAAACTCGGTTGAGCGGGATCATGGGTTCTTTCAGTCGATGAAGTTCTAACGTAGGCATGCGAAGGCATTCCTGTAAAACTCCTCCCTATGCTCCGCTTTGAGTAGAACGCCTCTAGCATGGAGTTGGAGTGAAGGCCGAACGGCTTTTGGCGCAAATTGCGCAATTGGGAAGGGCAGGGAGCTAGTTGAGCTGATTGGTCAAATTCTCTCACCAACAATTTCGTTATCGAGTTTTCTGCGATACCAACTTCGTAACAATACTTCTGCGCCAGTACGGGAGTACGATGCGGTGAGAATGGCATGGCGATCTGGGTCAGATACACCGAGCTCAGCCCGTGCGCAGAGGAAAACACGCGAACATTCCGGCTAGAGTCAGCCGCTCGCCAATTGCCCAAGAAATGGCATACCGTGAGGGCGGGGTTTCGGGAATTGTGCGCCTGTAAGTTGCGACGGAACACGGAACTGTCCTCGATCCAGTGCAGCTGTGCTTGCGCGGCGCGGCTTTTGACGCAAGTCTCTACCGTCATTGGATTCATATGGGATCACAGACATGATCCGTGTGTTCACGTCCCATTAGCGTCCATAAAACCAGCTTGCTCGAATTAGTGATTTTGGGCTCCTCAATCGTTGAACAGACGGTCTCGTTGGCATATATTGCCAAAAAGGAGGCTTACGCCATGGTAACCCGCAATGTTGTACTTACAGAATCGCAGGATCAACTGGTGCAGAATCTGGTTGCGTCCGGTCGATATCAGAACGCCAGTGAAGCGTTGCGCGCCGGCCTTCGGCTTTTGGAGCGGGAAGAAGCGGGGCTGGAGTCTCTCAAACAAGGCTTGCAGGAGGGTGTAGCGCAGGCTCAGGCCGGAGATTTGGCAGAAGGCAGGGGTTCGGATGCGATCCGTCGTGCCTTTGCAAGGGCACGAGCCAAGGCGTGACCAGACCCTTTCGACTGACACGCCGCGCTGAATCCAGCCTGGTGGAAATTGCCCGATGGACCATCGACAAGTTTGGATCGCATCAAGCCGATCTTTATGAACAAGAACTAATAGCGCGCTGTCAGGCCATCACAGAGGGCAGGGTGGCCAGCCGAAGTTGTTCTATATTGGTCGAAGAGGCGGCGGATCTCAGATATGTGCGCGCAGGAGAGCATTTCCTGGTTTATCTGGATCAGCCGGACGCGGTGATCATTGTTGATATCCTGCATTCCCGTTGCGATCTGCCGCGACATGTTTCCGCGCTGGCCACGTTAACAGATGCGACAGGAAACAAGACATAGGCACAGCAGCCGGAGTTTCCCTCAAGCGGGGATTATTAAATAGTCAGTAACTACTCACCCCAGTAGATCAGTCGCCGGGTTATCCGCGATGTCCACATCGTCGTAGTATTTCTGCGCCTGGGCCATGGAGCGATGCAGGGAGAGGCGCATCGCGGCCTGGATCGGGGCGCCGTCCAGCGCGGCCTGGGTCAGGAAGCCCGAGCGCAGCCCATGGGGGGAAGCGAACCCGTCCGGCAGGCCCGCCAGTTTCGCCCGACGCTTGACGATCTGCGCGATGGCATCCGGGCTGAGGCGGCGGGTTAACACCCGATCGGCTTTTGAAACAGGCCGGAACAAGGGGCCGTCCTGAATCTCACCCACCTCGATCCAATGGGCCAGCGCTTGGGCTGCGCGGCCTTTCAACACCAGCCGCGGCGTTTCACCTTTGGTTGTCGTCTTGGTCTCCAGCAGTGAAATCCAAACCAGGCTTTTCTCGTCGAACTCCTTCAGCGAGACGTCTTCAAACATCAACCCGGTGATCTCCGAGCGCCGTCTACCACCCGAAGCCCAACCCAGCATCAAGATGGCGCGGTCGCGGCAATCCCGCCGGGACCCCCGACAAGTGGACAGCAACTGCTCGAGCACATCGCGGGTAATCGGTTGCTGCGATTTTGGGGCAGGGGGCCGGGCGGCGGCGCGGCGCGCCTTGGCACGGGCCTGCTTCACCTGCGGCGCATCAAAAGGGCTGGTCAGGTTCTTCATTCGATGAAAGGCCAGCCAGGAGGCGATGCGCCGGTCCAGCGTAGAAGGGGCCGGGCAGGCGAGGGACTTGCGTAGCCCTTGCGCGATCAACATCTCGGCACTCTGACGCGCGACATCCTCGGGCGCGGCATCTCCCAGATCGCGGGCGTGATCGAGAATGAAGGCCAGCGCTGTGGCCTCGCTCTCGGGCCAGTCCAACGGCACTCCGAACCGTGCTGCCTTCCAGGCCGTTACATAGAGCAAATCGCGCTCATAGGCCCTGAGCGTGTTGGCGGGTGTGCCGCGGACATAGAGATCGGTCAGGGCGTCCTGGTCAGACTGCGACAGGGCAGGGGAGGGGGCGGGGAGATAGGGCTCAGGGGTGCTCATACGGCCCACTCTGCGCCCATTTTCCCGCAAAATCAATTATACTTGATAAGGGGTACTTATCGGTTATAATAGAGATTTTGAGTTGGGGCGAATGTAAAAAGCAAAATGAGTTACTTTTGCGCGTTAAATGTGCAAGGGGACTGACAAACTGATAGAGTTTTTGGCATAGACTAACATTCGGATCTCACTGCAACCTTTTGACGTCAGCAACTGACATCACGATTGTTTTGTGGTTGGCTGTGCGTTGGACCGATCCTTTTGAGTGGTGTGCCCGAGGCATCCCAGAACATATGATGAGTGAGGACCTTGCGTCCGGTGCACTCGTCCTATTAAACGTTGAATGCTTCCCGTCCAGGCATACCGAGATTATTACAATTCGAAGAAGTGACCGACCCATGGGCAAAGTTATGACCGCGATTTGTACCCCACTGGAAGCCCGTGGAGGCCTCATGCAATCTGGTTCACTCAGCGAGACAACAGGTAATTACAGATATTTACAAAGCGATTGAAATCCCTATCTGTTTTCCATTTGGGCGTTTGTATTTAGCGTCTCGAAACTTGGTTGCAACGTACTCAGTGCTTTTTCGCAACGACATATCGACTAGGCAGCATTCCGGCCTGATCCGAGGTCTCTATTACCTCAAAGCCGGCGGTGACAAATTTCTGCTCGAGTACTTGCGCTGAGATGAAGTTGACAAAAGGCGCTTTCCCAAGAGCCTGCATGATCGGGATCGCGATCCGACGGATCATCGCATATTTGACGCCCCAATTCTCTGGAGCACAAACGGTTTTCGAAATGAAAACCCCGCCGGGTTTCGTCAATGAAAATATATGCACGAGCGTATCGTCGAGGTCAGGCACGAGGTGAAGCAGGTTGTGTGCCAGAATTGCATCGTACAATCCCTCATCAAGTCTATGCTCAAGAATTTCGGCCACTTTGAAGGTGACGTTTTCCAATCCTTCTTCCGCGCGCTTTTCATTGGCAATCTCGATCATACCTGACGCAAGATCCGTCGCGGTAACATGGGCAACGTGCGGCGCAAGTAGAAGCGCCGTTGAACCCGTCCCACAGCCAATTTCCAACACGTTGTCTTCCGCTTTAAGATAAGACTTCGTGCGCTCGAGCGTGTTCAGGTATCCTTCCATGTTCCGGATAGGATCAGCAGCGTACTTGCGCGATATCTTGCTCCAGAATGCGGCGTCCTTGGACAAAGTAGCCATTGTATTTCTCGCTTTAATAGGTGGTTGATGCACCCGATACTTTCAAACGCGGCCTTATGGAATTGCCAAAGTTCGCAGAATTGTTATGCATAAATGCATGAATTGGAAGGCCATCAACTTCGACTGGAACCAGGTGCGGTCTTTTCTCGCGACCTCGGAAGAAGGCTCGTTTTCCGCGGCGGCACGTGTGCTTGAGCAAACTCAGCCTACAGTAGGTCGCCAGGTTGCCAACCTGGAGCAGTCACTCGGCATCACCTTGTTTGAACGGGTTGGTAAATCGCTGAAACTGACAGCTGCCGGCACCGAGCTTTTGTTGCACGTCCGGGAAATGGCAGATGTTGCGAGCAGGATCTCACTGACCGCGACAAGCCAGTCACAAGCTATCGAAGGGCAAGTCAGGATAACCGCGTCCGACGTGATGTCAGCGTTTCAGTTACCGCCGATCCTGAAGCAGATCAGGCTTGCGGCGCCACGTCTTGAGATCGATGTTGTCGCTGCAAATGATATACGTGATATTCAGCGGCGCGAAGCCGATATTGCCATCAGACATGTACGCCCGACGCAACCCGATCTGATCGCAAAGCTAGTGGCGGAGGCAACAGCAAACTTCTATGCGGCACCTTCGTATCTTGACCATGTTGGGCGCCCCAGAAACGCAGACGACCTCGCCAAGCTGGACTTCGTTGGGTTTGGAGATGTGGACACAATGATCGGCTTTCTAAACCCGGCCGGCATCGACGTCACAAGGCAGAACTTCCGGATCGGTTCGCAAAGCGGGATCGTTTCGTGGGAGATGGTGCGTCACGGATTTGGTGTCAGTGTGATGTCGGATGATATAGCCGCATTAACACCCGGTATTGAGAGAGTCTTGCCAGACCGCGAGCCCTTCAGGTTTCCGATTTGGCTAGCGACGCACTCGGAATTGCACACCGCAAAGCGGATCCGACTGGTATTCGACCAGCTTGCGGCGCGGTTAGGCGATCAGACAAGTAGAAACACATAGGAAACCTCAATGTCACACGCGGTCCCAACACTCCACTTGCTGTGCGGCAAAGTCGCTTCCGGAAAATCCACTCTGGCGGCGGAGCTGTCGCGCCAAAATTCAGCAGTTCTCATATCCGAAGATCAATGGCTGAGCGCCCTGTTTGGTGACGAGATGTCTTCACTACAGGACTATGTGAGATGCGCATCGAAACTTGGTCAGATCATGGGCCCACATGTAACATCAATGCTGGTCGCCGGGGTTTCGGTCGTCCTCGATTTCCCGGCAAATACCCTCGAAAACCGAAGGTGGGCGCGTGGGCTGATCAAAGGTACAGGGGCGGCGCAGATACTCCATTTTCTGGATGTACCGGATGAGGTCTGTCTGGACAGGCTGCACGGGCGCAACAAAGAAGGCGCCCATGCCTTTGCCGCAACCGATGAACAGTTTCGACGTATCGCGCGGCGTTTTGTACCGCCATCACCTGACGAGGGTTTTCAAATCTTAACTCACCCCCCGAAGTCCAGGCTAAAGTAAATTCACCCTGCGGCACAGAGAATGATGCGGCCACCCGATCGCCAGTAGCGGATGGCCGTATACCCAAGATCAGTGGTGTAGTTCGTCAGGCTATGCCGTAACTTGAGGTATGTTCCCTGCTTTCTTTCGCCTCTCTTGGACCACAACCCACGCACACAACAGCGTAAGAACAACCTCTAGTCCGAGCGCAGCCAGAACGCCGGCAGATGGCCGACCATCGAGGACCAGACTGATTATGCGCCCCACGGCAAAAGCCGAGAAAACGGTTGTTCCAAGCAAAGCAGCTGAGCGCGCCAAATTCTTGTAAAGAGCACCCGCCAGTATGATCAGGCCAAGTGCTGCGAGATTGGCTGCAGGTGCGCGCAATTCGCTCATGAGGTTTGGCTGCGGCGTCAATGCTATGCCGTAGCCGGTGTAGAAGGCCTGCGGATCAAGTGTGATCGCCAGACCAATGCTGGCTGCCACTAAACCGGAAAAGCCAAGGACAAGTCTGTGTTTGAAGTCAATTGTCACGGTCGTCTCCATCATTTGCTGGCTTGCCTCAAGCGGCTTTGGTCCATGCCCCTGACATCGCGGCTTTTTCTGCAAATTCAGCAAAGTCGCGAGGCGTGCGGCCGAGCGCGCGCTGGACACCGTCTGCGAGGTTCGCATTGCGTCCATCAAGCGTCTCCCGTGCAATGTCCGTGATGACATCCGCGATCATCTCACCATTCGCGGTTTTGACTTCCGCATGGAAGGCTTCAAAGGAAATCGGCACGTACTGCACCGTCCTGCTCATGGCGCGCGAAAGTTCCACCGCCATTTCGGCAAATGTCATGAGAAGCGGTCCTGTAACTTCGTAAAGCTCGCCGTCGTGTCCCTCTTCTGTCAGCGCCGCGACTGCAACGTCAGCAATGTCGTCGACGTCGACAATGGGTTCGCGTACATCGCCCGCGGGCATGGGCAAGGTGCCCGCCATCACCGGATCAAGCAGGGCACCCTCCGAGAAGTTCTGGGCAAACCATGCAGCACGTACGATCGTGAACGGTACGCCGGAGTTTCGAACTACTTCTTCTGCTCGCTGGGCGTGAAACTCTCCGCGCCCCGTCAGCAGGACAACACGCTGCAGTCCTTTTTTTCGCGCCAGAGACGTGAAAGCTTCAACTTGCTCGACCGCGCCTGGGAAGGCGATGTCCGGAAAGTACGAAATGTAGGCGGCCGAAACGCCGTCTAAGTTGGCGTCCCAAGTGTCCGGTTTTTCCCAGTCAAAGGGGGTCTCGCTACGGCGCGACCCGCGCCGAACCGTGTGACCTTTTTCTTCCAGACGCTTTGCAATGCGAGATCCGGTTTTGCCTGTAGCGCCAAGTACGAGAATGGATTGGGTTGTCATTGATCATCTCCATGAATTCAGTTGATGACCCGAACATAAGGAACAAAATGAGACGAACTATTCTTGAAAATCCTCAATAATTGTCCAATCGTCCAGAAGCTATAGACGAACACCCTAATTCCCATCAAGATTGGGACATGAACCAGATTGATCATCACGTCCCCGACCCTGATGCGCTCGCGCAGCCGATTGGCGATCCGCTCGGGGAGATCCTCCATCTTTTGAAACTAACCGGCACCTTCTACTGCCAGTCTCGCATGTCCGCGCCTTGGGGTGTTTCCATACCGGGCTTTCCCGACATATTGAGCTTTGCGGTCATCACGCATGGGCGTTGCTTCATGCAGGTTGGTGACGGTGATCCGTTTGAACTTGAGAAGGGCGATTTGGTACTGATGACCGATGGCGCACCGATCGGTTTCTTCAGCTCGGAAGACACGCCTCTTTTGACACTGGAAGAGCTGCCCATACAAAAAGTAACCGAGCTTTATGAAACGCTGGAGTACGGTGGCGGTGGCGCCGAGACTGGCATCATGTACGGCTTGGTCAGAATAGATCACGCGGCAAGTGGGATGTTGATGAGTTTGCTTCCCGATGTTTTCAAGATCGATCCTTGGGAACAGGACGCAGGAAGCTGGTTGCAGGCGACACTGCAGTTCATCGCGAAAGAGGCACGTGAACTTCGGCCGAGTGGCGAGACGGTTATCACCCGTCTGGCCGACGTGGTCGTCATTGAGGCCATTCGTCGGTGGCTCAACAATGCACCTGATGCGAACCGCGGGTGGCTGAAGGCAGCCAGAGACGCCCAAATTGGTCGCACGATTGTCGCTATCCATCGCGCTCCTGCTGCAGACTGGACGGTCGAGTCGCTTGCCAAGATCGCAGGAATGTCGCGATCCGCTTTCTCAGCACGGTTTACTGAACTGGTCGGCGTTCCGGCAATCCAGTATTTGGCGACCTGGCGCATGTATCTGGCGCGAGAACGGTTAACTGAAACAGATCGGCCTATCTCGCAAATCGCTGCTGACATAGGATATCTTTCCGAACCTGCATTCAACAAAGCGTTCAAACGCGTGTTCCAGATGCCACCGGGTCAGATGCGAAAGATAGGTGTCGAAAGAAGGCAGGTTGCTTGAAGCGACCGCGAAGTCCGAGAACTCAGTTGAATTCTACAAAGCTTCCATAAGTAGTACTTGCATCGCGCGCAGAGTTCGTTCCATTTTTTTGCGAGCTCTACATCGGGATTGGTCTTTCAGCTGAGTTTGAACCAAGCTCCATTTGCGCTTTTTTGTTTGAGTAGGCCGCGCACCTGCGCGACCTGTGATGTCTCACCACCTTCGGACCGGTCTCAAGCCGCACTTGTTGCAAGGCGGTATTTTCGGAATTGTGCTCCATCGTATGTCATCTCGCCCTCAAACTCTGCGCCCATGCGCTTTAGAGCTCCTAGTTTTGTGCGGGTGGGCGGAAGCAGGAGTGTGACGGATGGGATTCTCGGGTCGCCGTGCGCGAATTCTAGTGCCTGCGCGGTGATCCTCATCCCCAAACCGAAGGCCGAGGTTTTCAGCACGAGGCCGTAGTCCCAGTCAGGACCCTCGCGCTGAAAGCCGCCCCATCCCACATAGGCGCCGTCCGCCAGAATTGCCCAATGGCCCAACCCGTCTTGCGCCCACTTATCTTCCTTAATTGCCACGAAGTCAGCTGAGCGCCGCTCATCCCAATTGCCTTGGAGCAAAGGCATGTGCAGAGTCAGAACTGGATCGGACATATGTTCCGCAATATTCTCGACCGCAATCTCGGATAGGCGCGTGAAGGTGATTTTTGTCATGTGCTCGTTTGCGCCATGCTGTTTGCCACACCTTTGGTTTCGGGGCCTTCAATGGCATCAACCAGAAATTATTGCTAGGCCTATCCTAGAAATCGCTTTTGCGTGTTCAGGTGGCGCATCATTTTGAGCACGATCCAGAGCCACGCGAACTTCATTGAGATACCCAACGCAGGTCAAGATCCGATCGAGGAAGGTCCTATTAAGGCAAGAGGGCTGCTCCGACCTGCCTCAGGCGGAGAAGCAAATCTTGTTGCTGTCCAGGTCCCGAACATAGGCCGAGAAGCGTGGACCACGTTGGCTCGGTGCGCCTTCGCTCCTGCCACCGAGCTCGATGGCCAGAGCGTGCAGCCTCTGGACCTCTTCAGAAGATCCAACGCTAAACCCAACCATGATTCCGTTGCCATTTGTGGCCGGTTTTTCGTCGAACGGGATGGCCGCTGCGAATGCAAAACCAGGCCCAAGCCAGTATGTCATTCTGTCACTGGGCGAGACGCGCTCGACGCCCGATTGCTCAAAAAGTTGGTCATAGAAGCGCGTTGCGGCGCCCATGTCGTTGGTCCCAACGACGAAGTAGTTCATCTGCATGATGCAATGTCCTGTGAGATTGCGTTGAGTACTGTGAGGGTCACTGACCGGTCAGTCTGAAAAACTCGATCAACTGACCGTTGGGATCGGTGATCTTGAGCAGCTGGATACCCGGTTCTTTGATGATCTTGGGCGTAGCTACACCGGCGACCGTGGCGCGGGCTTGCATGGCTTCCAGATCGGCCGATTGCAGGTAAGGGACTGCGCCCGATCCCGCTTCAGACCCAGGTGCGTATTTGTCCCGGGACACGATTGCGAACCATCCGCCCGCCACCTCAAAGGCCACAAAATCCGGTAGCCCGATTGCAGGTTCGCTGTCGAATAGGGCGCGATAGAAAGCTTCCGAGCGCTCCATGTCGTCGGTCGGCACATAGGCGCCCATGGCCATGATCGGCGCAGTCCCCCGCTGCTCCGCCGACTCCGCAAAAAGTGCTGTGGGCAGGGCTGCGGCGAGGGCGATGGCAATGAAACGTCTCATGTTCTGATCTCCTTTTTTTGATGTCTTTCCTGCTTCTACCGCGCCTATGCTGACAGCGTGTTGTCAGCATAGTGTCAGTATGGTCTGTTCGATCGAAAGGAGATCACATGCGGCGTGGAGACAGGCTTTTTGAAGTCATCGAGATTCTGAGACGTACCAAAGGCCCGATCTCGGCCCAGTCCATTGGAGAAGAGTTGGGCGTGACCAAGCGCACAGTGTATCGCGACGTCGCTGCGCTGATCGGTCAAGGCGTGCCTATCAATGGCGAGGCCGGGGTGGGCTATGTGTTGGAGCCCGGCTTTCACATGCCGCCGCTGATGCTGACCCCGGACGAGATCGAGGCGGTGACACTCGGAGTTCTTTGGGTTCAAACCCGAGGCGAGCCCGAGCTAGCGCTGGCGGCTGAAAAACTGATCACAAAGCTGGAAGCTGTTGCACCAGACAAGTACCGGACATCGTTTCTTCAGCCGGCCGTCAGCGTAGCGCCCGTCGCTCAGCCGGACGAGGTTCTTGGCGCCGCCGCCGTTCGTCTGGCCATTCGGCGTCGCAAAAAGATAGACCTGAAGTACTCAGACAACTCAGGCAAAAAGACCCACCGTGTGATCTGGCCGATACTTCTGGGTTATCGGGACACCAGCCGCATCATTGCCGCATGGTGTGAGATGCGAGAAGGCTTTCGTTACTTTCGGACAGAACGAATTGTTGAGGCAGAGGTCCTTGAAGACAGTATTCCTCGGCGAATGGACCTCCTTCGCGCGGAGTGGCGCGATGCGACCGATGCGGAACGGAAGCGCTATGAAGAGGGGGCTTAAAACGGGGCTTGCGGAAGGATTGTTTTGGGGAAGCTGCAGAGCAGCGATAGAAGGATGGCCAATGCCGGAATGGGCCGGTTGTCATGCAGGCGAACGCAGCGACTTAGGGTGAGGAGTCTGTTCCGGGAGGGGGCAGGATAGTACGTTAGCGAGAACCGCTATTCATGCAAAACGAGGCGAAGGTGTCGAAAGAGCCCCATGCCTGTCATTTTAATTTCATGCAGCGAGTGCGCGCAGTGGCAAATATTCTGCACAAGCACGAAATTCCATGACGCGGTGCAGCAGCGATTTCGACCCTTCGTGAGCGACGCAGCATTTTTTAAGGCGGTAATTTACAGAACGCGAGACGAAGCGGGCTTTCGCTATATATATTCTAACGGCTGCAATTTAGCTTACCCCAAGCACTTAAAGCCTTAGTTTGATTTATTGTGCACCCAAGACGCGTCATTTTTGGAGCTTGCCTGACACGCTGCGATAAACCACATCCCGTTCATAGCAGCGTCAATCCCTGGGAGGAGAAGCCCATCGCTAGATTCGCTGATAAGATCGGCTGCGTCACTGTAGAGATTGGCGAACCCCTCTAGATACCCCTCGGGATGCCCAGGAGGGATGCGCGTCCAACGGTCATTTTCATCGCCTAAATGAGAGCCGCCCCGTGTGAGGATTTGTGTGGCCGCCCCAAATCTGGTGAAACTCATCTGATTTGGGTTCTCTTGGTTCCACTCAATGCTGCCTTTATCGCCATAGATGCGCAATGTCAGGCTATTTTCGCAACCAACGGCAACTTGACTGGCCCAAATCATACCCTTGGCACCACCATCCAAACGTAGAAGGATGTGGGCATTGTCATCGACCTTACGCCCATCTACGAAACTATGCAGGTCTGCGCACAGCGCTTCCGTACCAAGCCCCGATACGAAAGAGAGCAGATTGAAGGCGTGCGTGCCGATATCACCGATTGCGCCGGCCCCAGAGCGATATGGATCAGTGCGCCAGTCGGCTTGTTTGTTCTGGGCGTCCTCAGTAAGCCAATCCTGGGCATATTCAGCCTGAACCACACGTATTTTCCCCAGATCTCCACGTACAATCATCTCTCGGGCTTGCCGCATGAGAGGGTAACCTGTGTAATTATGAGTGAGGATGAATTTTGCATTTGAAGTGTCCACGGCAGCTTTGATTGCCTCAGCATCTTCCTGTGTCGCGGCAAGGGGTTTGTCACAGATCACGTTAATCCCAGCATTCAAAAACGCGATCGTCGGGCTTGCATGCATATGGTTTGGCGTCACAATCGCAACTGCATCAATCCCGTCTTCACGTGCAGCTTCCTGCTCGGCCATGACTTCGAAACTGTCGTAAGACCGCTCCGGCGCGATGCCCAGCTCCACAGCCGAGGTCGCCGCGCGTTCGGGGTTGGATGACAACGCGCCCGCGACCAGATCCCACTTGCCATCGATACGCGCGGCGATGCGGTGGACACCGCCAATGAACGCGCCTTGGCCGCCGCCGACCATTCCAAGTTTTAGTTTTTTCATAGTCCTAGCATCCGTTTGATTTGCGCATCGTCGCGCTCTGCGCCGGCGAAGTCGTCAAAGGCTTTTCCGGTCACCTCGATCAGGTGTTTCTCGATAAAGGGCGCTCCTTCGGCCGCACCCTGTTCCGGTGATTTGATGCAGCATTCCCATTCAAGAACGGCCCAGCTGTCATAGCCATATTGGGTCAGTTTCGAGAAGATGCCCGCGAAATCGACCTGGCCATCGCCAAGCGACCGGAACCGCCCGGCGCGATCCGTCCACCCCTTATAGCCAGAATAGACGCCCTGACGCCCGGTCGGATTGAACTCGGCATCCTTGACGTGGAACGCGTTGATGCGGTCGTGATAGAGGTCGATGAACTGCAGGTAATCCAGTTGCTGCAGCAGGAAATGCGACGGGTCGTAATTGATCATCGCCGCTTCATGGCCGTCACAGGCATCCACAAACATCTCGAAGGTGGCGCCGTCGAAGACATCTTCGCCGGGGTGGATTTCAAACCCGATATCCTGCCCGTGATCCTTGTAATGGTTCAGGATCGGTATCCAACGGCGACCTAGTTCGGCAAAAGCTTCATCGATTAAGCCTGCAGGGCGTTGCGGCCAGGGATAGAGATAGGGGAATGCCAGCGACCCTGTGAAACTCACCGTGTGCTTGAGGCCAAGCCGCTCTGAGGCGACGGCGGCCTTCAACATCTGATCCACGGCCCATTGCTGCCGTACCTTGGGATTGCCATGCACAGCCGCAGGCGCGAAGGCGTCAAAGGCTTCGTCATAGGCGGGATTCACGGCCACCAATTGACCCTGCAGATGCGTGGACAATTCGGTGATCTCGACACCCGCATCCGCGCATAAACCTCTGACCTCGTCGCAATAAGTCTGGCTCGTCGCGGCCTTTTCAAGGTCGAACAGACGTGCGTCGAAGGTTGGGATCTGCACGCCCTTGTAGCCCAGCCCTGCAGCCCAGCGAGCGATCTCGGCCAGTGAATTGAAGGGCGCGTCATCGCCCGCGAATTGAGCCAGAAAAAGAGCGGGCCCTTTGATTTGAGATGCCATCGGTTTCTCCTTACGATGGGTTGTTAGTGTCCAGATGGAATTTCCAGCCGTTGCATCAACGGCTCATCGGGTTCGATAAGTTGCCTCATGACAGCCTTCGCGAGGAATTGGCCGCTCTTACCTACATCTTCAGTTTCGACGAGGATTTCGTCGCGGAAGGTCTTAAGCAATGGCACGGTTTCTTTCGAATACACATCGATGTCCTTGCCCAGTTCGCGCCCCATGCCTTCGAGAACAACGATGGCCGCAATGGCCACTTTGGGAGAAGCGCAGACTACGGCATCGATATCAGGTGACTTTTCAATCCTGTTCATCAGCCAATGCCGGATGTCATCGGAAGAATCGTCGCTAGATATTTTCTCGGCAATCCGATAGCTCAGATTCAGGCGCGGCGCGGTTTCAACCAGGCCGCGCTTCATGTCCGTGGCATAGGCCTGATGCAGCGGCGGCAGAATTGCGTGGATGTTTCTGCGACCGCGCTCTGCAAGCCGGTTCAGCGCGATGCGCATGAAAGCAGCGTTGTCGTAGTCGGAATAGGCGTGATCGGCACACCATTTCGAGCGCCCGTGGGTGCCAAATGGAAACTTGCGCTCCATCAGATAGGCGACGCGCTGGTCCTCCGGTTCGATCATGTTGAAGATGACCGCATCGGCTGATCTGGTTTCGACTATATACTTGATCGGACGCAAAGAATCTTCGTCCGGAAACCATGGCAAAACGTTAAGGTGAAACTGTGTCCCGCGCAACTCAAGTGCGATCGAACTCGTGAGCCGGGTTGCACTGCTGATGACATCTCCCTCTGCGGGCACGACGAGAGTGATAACATTTGTTCGACCGGTCCGGAGGCGGACGCCGGCACGGTTTGGGACGTAGCCCACCGCATCGGCGATTTTACGGACAAGCTCTTTGGTGTCGCTGCCGATATCCGGAGCATCCCCCAGCGCGCGCGAGACTGTTGCGACGGCCAGACCGCTGATTCGCGAGATGGTCTTCAAGGTCGGTCGCTCTCCTGGGTGAACCAGTGCCGACAGCTCATTCTTGCTCAATCCAGTGATTTCATCTGCACTTCGTTTCATAGTTTTACACCTCAGACAGACCTAAACATATTTGGGAATCCTTGTTTCGCCTTCGTCTACAAATGGCCATACACCAAGTATAGGGGGCGCAAAAAAACACTTGCAAGGACAATCTATAACGTTATAGGAGTTTTTCTATAACGTTTCAGATGGGAGGAAACCATGAACCGGACTAAAATGCTGATGTCAGCAACGGCGATTGTCGCCGCATCCAGCGCTTCTGCCGCTGAGCTTGAAGTTATGCACTGGTGGACGTCGGGCGGTGAGGCCGTAGCGGTCCAGCAGTTCGCCGATGCCTTTAATGCCACGGGCAATACTTGGGTTGATGGCGCGATCGCTGGAGGCGACGCCGCGCGCGCTGTTATGGTGAGCCGCCTGACAGGTGGCGACCCAATGGGCGCGTTCCAGTTCAACCACGGTCGTCAGGCCGAAGAGCTGATCGAGGCCGGACTTCTTCGCGACATTACTGACATTGCCGAAGCAGAGGGTTGGAGAGATGCCATAAACCCATCATCCTTGCTGGACTCTTGCACGGTTGACGGCCGAATCTATTGCGCGCCTGTCAACATCCACTCTTGGCAGTGGCTCTGGTTGTCGCACAAAGCATATGAAGATGCAGGCCTCGACGTGCCGACCAACTGGGATGAATTCGTTGCATCCGCCGGTGCGCTCGAAGCGGCTGGCAAGCTCCCGCTTGCATTGGGTCAGCAAGGCTGGCAGCAGCGCGGACTGTTCAACACATTGTTTGCTGCCTTGGTGCCCAATGACGTGTTCCTTGCTGTTTATGACGACAAGGATGCGGACGTTGCGGCGGGACCCGAAGTTGCACGTGTTTTCGCGGCAGCTGCGGATGCCCGCGATATGGCGGCCAATTCCACAATTCAGAACTGGAACGACGCAACCAACATGGTTATCACCGGCCAGGCTGGCGGCCAAATCATGGGAGACTGGGCTCAGGGTGAATTCGCCGTTGCCGAACAAGTTGCGGGGGTCGACTATACCTGTCTGCCGGGTCTCGGTGTAACCGAGCTGCTTAGCACGGGCGGCGATGCTTTCTACTTCCCAGTCTTGACGGATGAGGCGCAGATCGCAGCACAGTCCGAACTTGCAGCTCTGATGCTCCGTCCGGACACGCAGGTTGCGTTCAACCTCGCTAAAGGTTCCCTACCGGTGCGTGGTGACATCGATTTGTCGTCAGCCAATGACTGCATGCAAAAGGGCCTGGCCCTTCTGGCGCCAACACGCTGGATATCATCGGCGGCCAGATGTCGGGCTCGATCCCGGATC
>NZ_JBQFNI010000017.1:0-17084 GCF_056532525.1 Ruegeria sp. I3
CGGCCGAGTTGGACAACCTGGACCCCACGGAAGCCGAAAAATGGCTGGCTGTGCGTGATGACATTGTGGCGACCGCGCACAGCTTCGGTCTCGACGGAAACACCTTCCTGGCCCGCTACAACGATCATGATAGCGTTTCGGTCGGCACAACGGCGACTTGGAAAGACGCGGATATTTCCACCGCTGTGGCCCACTTCAATAGCCAAGGCGTTCCGGACAGCTACGCGCGCGCCGAGGCCGTTGTCGGTGAGCTGCACCAAGTTTCATCCAGCAAGATTGCCGCCGTGTTGCAAGAGATTGCCCATACCCGCGAACAGGCCGTCCAAATCCATAAGGATGAGGTTCACAGCTTGTAGACAGGGCTGATTGCCGCCTTTAGCTACGGCGCGCGCCCACTTTCAGAGTTTCCGCGAAAAACTCATACTGACGAGCGACGCGCCAATTCGACCGCCTGAATACATTCAGGCCGACCCGAAGTCAGGGATGCGGGCCTATCGGGCGAACGCTAGATCGGGCTATGGTCGTAAGATTAACTCCAGCCGGTCGATCCCGCGAACTCCGATCTGGCGGCTGAAGTGTAGTGTCTTAGGTGGACCGGCGAGACGTGCATTGGAAAACCGTTCAAACAGACGCTCCAGTGCCACATGCGCCTCGATCCTGGCAAGCTGCATCCCGAGACAGACATGGATGCCATGGCCGAACCCCAGATGGGCGTTCGGACGGCGATCGAGCTTCATTTGCTCGGGGTTCTCAAACCGGGCCGGATCGTGATTGGCACCTATTAGCAGCGCTGACAGCTTGTCGCCGCGCTTGATGGGTACCCCGTGAAAGTCGAGGTCTTCCTTTGCGAAGTGGGCCTTGGTCATGAGCACGGGCGTGTAGTACCGCATGAACTCCTCTACGGCGAGCGAGAGGTGTGTGGGATCAGAGGTGATGGACATCGCCGGCTCCGCGCGGCCAAGAAGTCCCGCGAGCGCGTCCGAGATCAGGTGGACCGTTGTGACGTGCCCGGCGGTGAAGAGTGTGAAAACCATCGACAAGAGCTCGTTCTCGGTCAGCCGGTCACCTTCTTCCTCCACCAAAGTCAGTTCACGGATCAACCCAGGCGCAACGCTTTCCGGATCGGAACGAACCTGATCGAACATGCCGCGAAAGTAGGTCATCGTCCGATAGAGCCCCGGCATCGCAAATGGAATGGTAAGAACCCCGCGCGGGCGTGAGATCGGAGAAATCCACCGCGACACCTTCGGCCGATCATGTTCTGGCACACCAAGTAGGGCGCAAATCGCCATGAGCGGCAGAGGGGCGGCATAGGTTTTGACGATGTCCACGGGACGATCCGTGGGCAAGGCGTCGAGCAAGCCATTGGCCATGGCCTCGATGTCGGGGCGCATGTCTTCGATCGAGTGGCGAGAGAAGGCGCGGTCGACGAGTGAGCGCAGTCGTTTGTGCTCGTCGCCGTCTTTTGCCAGCATCGACTCCATGAGCGGGCGCATGAACCGCGGCATCCACCAGAAATACGTCTGGATAGGTTTGCCGCCTGCCGCAGCCGGATCTCGGCTGAAACGGGGGTCTTTCAGCAGGCTGCGCGCCGTGCGGTCGTCTGTGGTCAACAGCAACTCGCCAAAGAGTGGAAGACGCGCGCGCGCCAGGGGGCCGCTCTCGCGTAACCTCGCAAGGTCTTCGGCCGGGTTCTCGATGAAGGACTTCGCCGCAATATCAATTGCCGGAAGATCTCGTGTATTTTTGTTCGCCATGTCAGACTGTATCGCCCCGGCCGAGCGAACGCCAACCATCCAGACCACTACGCAGAGCCGCTGATTGAGATGGGGGAAAGGGCACACTCCGACGAAGCGGCGCGGCCATCAATCTGGCCCGACGACCTACACTCTCTCCCGACCCAGGCTGCTCGCTAACCGGTTCCCATCAATGCATGGCCTTCACCGTAGTAGTTTATCCGCAGTTGATTGCGGCAGACCGCACTAATGGCGAGTTTCCCGCTCCGTGATGATAACGGCTCTTCCTGCCAGCATGGCGGTCGTTCGATCGTTGTCAGCTGCTGTCGGCGATGCGGACTAAGCGGTCTTTCAATTGAAATTTTTTCTGTCTGCTTTTTGCGCTTAGCGATGAGGCGAAAGACAGACCGATGGGATGGCAGGTCCTTGGTAATGTGCCTGCTGTAGCCGCGTAACCAAGGCATCAATCTGTATATCGGCCACGAAACGCGCATTCTTTGCGCTGCCATTCCGCTTCCCTGTGGTTTGAAAACCACCAACGAAGGATGGTCGTCGATCTGACAGACCGAGTTACCGGCCAGGAAATTTGGCTTTTGGCGGAGCTGATTCTGTCCTCATTTATTTGCAGGAGATCACTGAGCACAGCGTCCTTTGATACGGAAAAAATTACCACTCCGGTGCCGGATTTACCGCGAAAATCAACGCGCTTTGTCATCTTACTGTCGCATCACTTGATTAAGTTGGCGATTGTGGATATCAACATGGAAACGTTTCCATAGGGGGTTTTTTGCGACAGCAGGTCACAATCAAGGACGTTGCACAGCTTGCGGGCTGTGGTGTGGCATCGGTAAGTCGGGTGCTGAACAACACCGGGCCGTCAAGCCCGGAACTGCGCGAAAGGGTGCACAGGGCGGCTGATGAGCTTGGCTTTGAGTTCAGTGAAGTGGGGCGATCGCTGCAAAGCAGCACAACCCGGACAATCGGCTGTATTGTGCCTTCTATTGCCAACCCGGTATTTGCTGACGCAGTTCAGGGTTTGCAGGAAACAGCGCAGGCCGCCGGGTATCAGACCCTGCTGGTCTGCACCAATTACGACCCGGAAAGTGAAACCAAGGCGATCAAAACGCTGATGGGCAAGCAGGTTGACGGGCTGGTTCTGACTGTCAGCGACGTGAATTCCAGCGAAGGGTTGAAGACCGTTCAGCAAAGAAGCGTCCCGCATTGTTTGATGTTCAATGCCGCACCCGACAACAGCGAAAGCTGGTCCGTCGATGACCGGTCCGCGGCCATCTCGGTTGCACAGGCGTTTTATGAGGCCGGGCATCGCCATGTCGGGTTTATGGCGCTGAATTTCAAATCCTCGGACCGTGCGCGTGCGCGCCATCAGGGGTTTGCCGAGGGGTGTTCAGAAAACGGCATGACAGCGCCTGCTCTGCTGGAAATCAAAGAAGACAACGAAGGTCTGACCGAATTGCTGCGCGGGTTTTTAAACGACAATCCGTCGCTGACCGGCATTTTTGCTTCAAACGACTTTCTGGCGCTGGCCATCATCCGAAGTGCACGGGCGCTTGGTTTGAATGTGCCGGGCGATCTGTCGATTATCGGTTTTGACGGCATCGAAGTTGGCACGATGGTCGACCCAAGTCTGGCCACGATTGTAACCAATCCGAAATTGATGGGCAGCGGGGCCGCCGGAACGGTTCTGGCGCTCATCAATAAAACCGAGGCACCGGTTCAGCCAGACCCGGACTCCTCGTTTAGTTTCCGCGCCGGGGGCAGTCTTGCGCCACCTGCCGCAGAAAGAAGTGACGACGAGATGGGTGCAACCATCCCGTCGTCAGACAATCCCACCAAAGAGAACGTTAATTTTCAACTGGAGAGATCAAAATGAAATATAAACTCGCAGCCGCCTTAGTGGCAACGACCTTCGCGGCACCTGCATTTGCCGAAGATGCAGTGTGCTATAACTGCCCGCCGCAATGGGCCGACTGGGCATCGATGCTGGAAGCCATCGACAAAGAGATCGATATCCAGATGCCCTTCGACAACAAGAACTCCGGCCAGACCCTCAGCCAGCTCCTGGCAGAGCGTGATAACCCGGTCGCCGATGTGGCTTATTATGGTGTGACCACGGGCATCAAGGCAGGCAACGAAGGTGTCGCGACGGCCTATAAGCCCACCGGCTTTGAAGATATCCCGGAGGGTCTGAAGGATCCGGATGGTAAGTGGTTCGCTATTCACTATGGCACGCTGGGCCTGTTCGTGAATGTCGACGCGCTTGGCGGTGCCGAAGTGCCCCAGTGTTTTGCCGATCTGAAAAAGCCGGAATACAAAGGTATGGTTGGCTATCTTGATCCGTCTTCGGCTTTCGTAGGCTATGCGGGTGCTGTGGCTGTCAATATTGCCTTCGGTGGCGATCTGGACAATTTCGATCCTGCGATTCAGTACTTCAACGAATTGGCAGAAAACGCGCCCATCGTGCCCAAGCAGACATCCTTTGCGCGGGTTGTATCGGGTGAAATTCCGATCCTCTTTGACTATGACTTCAACGCTTATCGCGGCAAATACGAAGAAGACGGCAACTTCGAATTCGTTCTGCCTTGCGAAGGGTCGGTGCGCGTTCCTTACGTGATGAGCCTTGTGAACAATGGTCCGCACCCGGAACTGGGCAAGCGGGTTCTGGATTTCATCCTGTCTGACAAAGGTCAGGCCATCTGGACCAACGCCTATCTTCAGCCGTCGCGCCCGGTCGAGCTGCCGGCAGAAGTTGCGGCGAAGTTCCTGCCCGCCAGCGACTATGAACGTGCCGTGGCCGTTGACTATGCCAAGATGGAAAAGGCACAGGCGGGCTTCGGCGAACGTTATCTGGCAGACGTCAAGTAAACCTTTCCTCTAAAGGGGGGGGATGGGCGTTCGCCCGTCCCCCGAAAAGGCCAAACCATGACCAATCGGAACTTTGTTCTGGCGTGTCTCACGCCACTGATAATCTTTTCTCTGGCGTTTCTTGCCCTTCCTCTGGTGAAGTTGTTCCAGGCATCTGGCGATAGTGAGATCGGCTGGGCCATCTATCTCGATGTGGTAACCAAGCCGAGATATGTGAACACGTTAATCCTAACGGTGATCGTGTCCTTTGCGACGACCATTGCCGCGCTGGCCATCTCGACCACGGCAGGCATGTTTTTGTCGCGCAATCAGTTTCGAGGGCGTGGAACCCTGCTGGCGATCCTGACCTTGCCGCTTGCGTTTCCGGGCGTGGTGATCGGTTTTCTGATCATCCTGCTTGGTGGGCGGCAGGGTCTCGTCAATCAGCTGACACCGGGTCATGTTGTCTTTGCCTATTCAGCACTGGGTCTGTTCCTTGGGTATCTTTACTTCTCGATCCCACGGGTCCTGCTGACGGTCATGGCGGCGGCTGAAAAGCTTGATCCTTCCCTTGAAGAAGCCGCGCGGACGATGGGCGCTTCGCCGTACAGGGTGGTGATGGATGTCATTGTTCCTGGCTTGATGCCATCGTTGATTGCCTCAGGCGCAATTGCCTTTGCGACCGCGATGGGGGCCTTTGGCACCGCGTTCACGCTGGCAACAGACATCGATGTCATTCCGATGGTGATCTACACAGAATTCACCCTGTCCGCCAACATCGCCATGGCATCGGCATTGTCGATCGTTCTGGGCATCGTCACATGGGCGTTGCTTCTGATCGCACGCAGCCTGTCTGGCTCCACCGTGGCTGCCGGAGGTTAATATGTTCAAATCAAAAACCAAAATACTGCAACTCGCCGTCACGCTTCTCGCATGTGCATTCCTGCTGGTCCCGACCTTGCAGTCGGTCCTTGCAGGTATCACGGTAAATTACTTCAGGGGTGTCTCGTCCGGCCTGACCACGAAATGGGTGATCGAAGTCTGGTCGCTCTATGCAGACAGCATCTTTCTGTCGATATGGCTGGCCTTCGCCTGCCTGATCTGCACGTTGATCATCGGCATCCCGGCTGCCTATGGATTGGCACGCCATCCCGGCTGGCTGTCGCGCCTGTTGGAGGAATTCATCTCGCTCCCGCTTGCAATCCCCGGTCTGGCGATCGCGCTGGCGCTGTTGCAGCTTTATGGCTCGATGAAAGGGTTCCGCGCCTCGTGGACCTTCATTCTGGTCGGCCACGTACTTTATACGCTTCCATTCATGGTCCGCTCAATCGTGGCAGTTCTGGCGGCAATGGACCTCAAAACGCTTGAGGAAGGCGCCGCCTCTCTGGGGGCAAGCCCCTGGCAAAGGTTCCGTGACATTGTTGTTCCAAACGCGATGCCGGGCATTCTAGCAGGGGCGCTCACGGTAGTGACGCTTTCAATCGGGGAATTCAACATCACCTGGATGTTGCACACGCCCTGGCTCAAGACGCTGCCCGTCGGTCTTGCTGACAGCTATGCCTCCATGAGGCTGGAAATCGCCTCCGCATACACGCTTGTCTTCTTCGTACTCATCGTTCCGCTCCTGATGGCCATGCAATGGGCCTCGGCGCGTGCGCAAAGGATAGCCAAATGACCCTACGCCTAACCAACACCGCCAAAACCTATCCCGACGGGACCAAGGCGCTTTTGCCCTCGGAACTGACAGTGGAAAAAGGCGAAATTGTCTCGCTCCTCGGGCCCTCGGGCTGCGGGAAAACCACGCTGCTCAGAATTATCGCCGGGCTGGAAACGCCTGATGCGGGCAGTAAAATTCTGTTTGATGACGATGATGTGACCTCTCTGCCTGTCGAGAAGCGCAAGGTCGGGATGGTTTTTCAATCCTACGCTTTGTTCCCGAACATGTCGGTTCGGGCCAACATCGGCTATGGGCTGAAAATGCAGAAATTGCCAAAGCCCGAGATTGAAAAACGCGTGACCGAAGTTCTGGAAATTTGCCAGCTTCAGCCATATGCCGCCCGCGCCATCAGCGCGCTGTCAGGTGGTCAGCGTCAACGCGTCGCTCTGGCCCGTGCAATTGCGCCACGCCCCCGCATGCTTTTGCTGGACGAACCTTTGTCCGCTCTTGATGCAAACCTGCGCGAAGCCTTGCGCGACGAATTGGCCGTGCTATTGCGTGAATTCAACATCACCGCAATTTTCGTCACACATGATCAGGACGAGGCGATGGCCATTGCTGATCGTGTTGCCGTCATGTCCCATGGCCATGTCGTCCAGAGCGGCACACCGGAAGAGCTTTACCGCAATCCGAATTCGGAATTTGTCGCGGGCTTTGTCGGCAACGCGATGCGTCTGGACGGACGCAGCGAGGGCGCGAAACTGCATCTTGATGGTGGCGTTCTTGATCTTCCTGCGGATGGCACCGGCCAGGTTGTGTTTGTGCGGGCCGAGGATGTGCAGATCGACCCCGACGGACCGTTAAGCGGCAAGATCGAAACGGTGACGTTCCTGGGAACGCATTACCGGCTTGGCATTTCCGGCATCGTGTCAAACGTTCTGACATCGACCCATGTCGGGCTCAGCGCGCCCAAGGTGGGCGACTCCGTCAAGGTTTCGATCAAACCGGATGCGCTCATGCTTTTGCCTGAAGGGACCGAAGCCGAATGACCAAGATCATTCAGATTTCGGATCCGCATATCGTACCACATGGTCAGCTTGCCTACGGGCAGGTTGACACCGCACCTGCACTGGCCAGTTGCGTCGAGACCGTGAACCGTTGCCTGCCGGAAATCGGGCCGGTCGATCTTGCCATCGTCACCGGCGACCTGACGGACTTTGGCACCAAAGAGGAATATCAGCGGTTCAGCGATATCATGCATCCCCTGAAAATCCCCTATCGTGCCATTCCGGGCAATCACGACAGCGTCCCGGTGATGCGGGATTTCTTTGCCGACAAAGACTGGGTGCCGGCATCCGGCCCGATCAACTGGATATCCGAGTTCCCGGATCTGGTCCTGATCGCTCTGGACACAAATGTGCATGAACAGGCGCATGGGCACCTGACCGACGACAGCGTCGCTTTCCTGCAAAACGGGCTGGATGCGGCAGGCGGAAAGCCGGTGATCGTTGCCACCCATCATCCGCCCATCATGACGGGCCTTGAAAAGATGGACATCCAGAACCTGCGGGAAAGCCGGATGTTCCGGGAAATCCTATCCTCTTACCGGGGCGAATTGCGTCTGGTCTGTGGTCATGTTCACCGCAATATCGTGGCGAATTTTGGCGGCGTGATTTGCCAGATTGCCCCCGGTGTCTCACATGCGGTCTCAATGGACTTGCGTGAAGGTGCCCCCAATTGCCTCACCAAGGAGCCGGGCGGTTTTCTGTTACACGAATTGCGCAATGGAATTTTGACGCATAGCATCCCGGTCGGGGCGTTCGACGGTCCGCATTTGTTTTACCCGAATGACTGACCGCGAACTGCGACGAGTGAGGGAATTGGCTGATGGATGACACGAATATCATCGTGTTCGCCCTGCATATTGCAGGCGCGGCGGCGCTTTTGATCTGGTCGGTCAGACTGTTGCGGACGGGGGTCGAACGCGCCTATGCGGTTCAGCTACGCGCTTTTCTGCGCCGCTCCAACTCCAGCCGCCTTCAGGCGATGGTCAGCGGGATCTTTGCAGCGCTTTGTCTCCAAAGCGCGACTGCGGTCGCGGTGTTGCTGTCAAATTTCGCGGTTAAGGGCGGCGTTGGATTGCTGGCCGGAATGGCCATTCTGCTGGGCGCGGATGTCGGCTCGGCCATCGTGTCGCAAATCCTGCTCTTGCGGCAGGATTTTCTGGTGCCGCTGCTTTTGCTGATCGGCGTCATCCTGTTCCTGCGCAGCTCGCGCAACGAAATACGGCAGCTGGGGCGGATACTGATCGGGATTGCGCTTATCTTCGTGTCGCTCGACATGATCCGCGCCGCCACCGGCCCGCTGATCGACAGCCCGGCCACGATCAGCGTTATGCGCTATCTGGGCGGCGATGTGCTGACGTCCTTTGTGATCGGCGCTTTCTTTGCCTGGGCGGTGCACTCCTCGGTTGCTGCCGTGCTGTTCTTTGTCACGCTCAGCGCGCAAGGGCTGCTGCCCCCTACCGGCGCTGCGGCAATGGTATTGGGTGCGAACGCAGGGGGCGCTTTTCTGGCCTATATGCTGACCCTCACCGCCCCGCTGGCCGCCCGCCGCATCGTCGTGGCCAACGTTGCACTGCGTGGCGGAGGTGCTGCGTTGCTGCTCGTCGTGCTGTTGCAAAATCCCGGGCTTCTCACATGGCTTGGAGAAAGCGCATCGCGCCAGGCGATCAACCTGCACCTCGCCTTTAATGCCGGGCTGGCCCTGCTCGCCATGCCGTTTCTGAAATGGATCACCGTTCTGGCCGAGCGCATGATGCCGGAACAGGCCGAAACAAATGCCGACCTGATCCAGACCACCGCCCTTGATCATTCCGCCCTTGATCAGCCGCCCCGTGCTCTGGCCTGTGCGACCCGCGAAATCATGAAAATGGGCGAAACGACCGAGACCATTTTGCGCGCCTCCATCGTGCTTTTCAAAAACTGGGACGCGGCCGCAGCCAAGGCCATTGAGGCCAAAACCACCCATGTGCAGGACCTGCATGTCGAGATTAAGCTGTATCTCGCCAAACTGAACCACAGCCAGTTGAGCGAGGACGAAAAGGAGCGTTCAAGCGAGCTTGCAACCATTGCCCATAGTCTTGAAACCACGGCGGATGCCATTGGCACCGGGCTGGTGGAGCAGGCCAGACTACTCAATGCCGAACACCTGACCTTTTCCGAAGACGGGCTTAAAGACGTCGAAGACTTCCATGACCGTGTGCTCAGCAATGCGCAACTGGCGCTGAACGTGCTGATGACAGGCGCGCCCGATCCCGCGCGGCAATTGCTGCGGGCCAAGGAAAAGGTGCGCACAGCAGAGCAAACCCTTCAGGAAAAGCATCTGGAACGGCTTCGCTCGGGTCTGAAAGAAAGCTTTGAAACCAGTCGAATGCATCAGGAGAGCCTGCGCATTCTGAAAAACGTGAACGCAGGCTTTGCCATTATCGGTTATCGGATCGCGGCGCGCTCTGGCGACCTTTTATCGACCCGCTTGTCGAAAAAACCGAAAACCGGACAATAGCCAGAACCACGTTACGAAAGCGACGGCGCATATCAAACTTCGCATTCTGCGCCGTCTCCAACGGCGGACCAGAGCCAGAAAATCCGCGCTGGGAAGAAGAGAAAACTGAATGCAGACTGTTGATCAAATATTCACCCGCTACGAGGCAATCCGACATCGTTTGCCCAAGGCCAATTCCGCCCCGGCGACGCAGGAAATCGGCTCGCTTCTGGAAATAGCAGATCAGGCTGATGTCTTTGTATTTGACGCATTTGGCGTGCTGAACGTGGGCGAAACACCGATTCCCGGCGCCTCATCAAGACTGGACCAGCTGCGCGGCAGGGGATGCCAGATCCGCATTCTGTCCAATGCCGCCAGCTATGATCACGACCGCGCAGTTATCAAGTTTCAAAAACTTGGCATGAACGTGGAACCCAAAGAAATCATAACCAGCCGGGATGCCGCAATCGGACAGATCACCCCCGGTTTGTGGGGCTGCATCGCCGCCCCCTCAGACGATTTAAACGATATTCCCGCCGACGTCCTCCGCCTTGACGAAGACATCTTGGATTATGATCAGGTATCGGGCTTTCTGTTTCTATCCACAGAAGTCTGGACGAACGCGCATCAAGCGCTCTTAGAGAAGTCACTCCAAAATAACCCGCGCCCGGTGGTGATCGCCAATGCGGATCTGGCCGCGCCGCGCGAAGATGGATTTTCACTGGAACCGGGGTATTTCGGGCATCTGATGGCCGATCATGACTCAAACGACATCCACTTTTTTGGCAAACCCTTTCCATCGGTTTACAAGCTCCTGGAAGCGTCACTGTCAGAAATCGCCGCAAACCGCATTGCCATGTGCGGCGACACTTTGCACACCGACATCGCCGGTGCGGCTGCAAGAGGATGGCGAACTGTTCTTGTCACACGGGATGGGATGTTTTCCGGCTATGACGCGCTCGCTTTCTGCCAACGCGCCGGAATTTTCCCCGATTGGCATCTTTCAAGGATCTGATATCTACCTGTTTCAGACATAATGCCCCCAATATTCGTTGGCGCAGTGCGGCGAAGAAATACGAAACGCAGACCCACACCGGACGAACACCAAGGGCCAAAATTTTCAAAGTCCGCACCCTGCGCATAGCTGCCGCTCGTACCTCGCGCAGCATCCGGTAGTTTGGGCTCTCCTGGCAGCTTCGCCGCCCGATGCACCAATGGGTGCTGCCGGGAACCGCTACCTTTTGCATCATCGTCCGTGAACTGGTAAGACGCGGACACAGCCGCCATTTGCTCATGCAGCTATTGCTGACGCAGCATCCGCTGGCAGGTGAAGCACACTTTTCGCCGCGTTGCAGCCGATGTCGCCGGAGCGGTCATTCAGGTGCATAGATTTGGCTGGAAACGAAACTACACTTTCGCGGTGAGACAAGTCATTACGATCTTGTACTCAGAGCATTCGCTGACCGTCTCTGAGGCGCCGGAAAACCTCACAAAGTCGCCATCACGGCCGTCGCCCGCAAGCCTGTGATCATTGCCAGCGCTCTCGTCAAATCAGGTCAGGAGCGGTCATCGCAAACCGCTGGAGAGATACAGTTGCTAGCCACAAACCGATTTGGCAGATGATTCGACGGCATCCTCGACCGTCGGCATAGGAGCAGCGGCATCTATCACGATAGCGCCCTCATTTTTGAGCGGCCGCTCCAGATTTGCGAATTGGGCATCCAGCAAAGATGCTGGCATAAAATGGCCCCTGCGCGACGCCATACGCTGTGCAATGGCATCGCGACCGGCATCTAGAAATATGAACTTTAAATGCCCCACGTGGGTGCGAATCAGGTCACGATACTGCTGTTTGAGGGCAGAGCAGGCCAGAACGACATGCCCCTGACGTCGGGCGGTTTCAGCGGCCTCACACAATGCATGAAGCCACGGCAATCGCATCTCATCATTGAGCGGGATACCCCGTTTCATGGCCCTTCGATTGGCGTCCGAATGGTAATCGTCGGCTTCAATGAATTGAGCGTCCAGTCGCTCCGCGAGACTGCGTGCGATAGTGGTTTTGCCAACACCGGACACGCCCATAACAATAAAGACATGATTTCGGGTGGCCTTTGGGGGTTCAACCATAAGAGTGCAATTCAAATGAGTAGAGCGCGGGCTTGATCCGGGAGCAACGCATCCGGACGTTCGCAAGCAGTGACCATATCGATCCAGCGTCGTTCTTCAGCGGACTGAAGGATTGCGGTCATTATCTCGACCACGTGAGTCGCTAGTTCCAAGCTGCAACGATGCGGCCTTCCCGTGGCGACGGCCACGGCCATATCCGCAAGTCCTGCACAGCGGTAGTTGGCACGGTCATTCCCTTGCCCGTCCTTGGCATTGGGGATCTCAAATGCATGATTGCGAGACGCAATAGCGGTAGTATCGCCGTCCTGCTTGGCTAGATAAACCTCTCCTCCAAAGAAATTTGGATCAGGAAGGTACAGCGAACCGTCAGTTCCATAAAGTTCCATATTCTCATGGCGATGGGCGCAAACATCCCAACTTGCGCCAAGGGTGATCAGCGCGCCGTTTTCGAATTCAAGTACGGCGTGAATATTGGTCGGCGTGTCCACAGGCACGGTTTCGCCCTCGCGCGGGCCATTGCCGATGGTGCGGCTCGGAAAGCTGGCCGAAGCCATGGCTGTCACCGCTTTCACCGGCCCAATGAGTTGCACCAGGTTGGTCACATAGTAGGGTCCTAGATCAAGAATGGGCCCGCCACCGGGCTGGAAAAAGAAGTCCGGATTGGGGTGCCAAGCCTCCATTCCGCGCGACATTACGTGACAGGTACCACCGATGATGTCCCCGACCAGATTTTCGTCAATGGCCGCACGAGCAAGTTGATGGGCACCGCCTAGGAAGGTGTCCGGCGCCGACCCGACGCGCAGACCTTTTTCCGCCGCAAGGCTCCGCAGGGCTTCGCCTTCTTCCAGGGTCAGCACAAAGGGCTTTTCGGAATAGGCGTGCTTGCCTGCCTCTAGAGTCCGTTTGGTCACATCGAAATGCGCCGCCGGGATCGTCAGGTTGACGATAATCTCTATGTCATCGGCAGCCAGCAGATCGTCGATCGTATCGGCGCGAACCGAAAACTCTTCCGCTCGCAACTTGGCGGCATCCATGTTCAGATCGGCAACCGCCCGCACCTCAAGCGCCTTAAAGAGCGGCGCGAGCTTGAGGTAAGAGGTCGAGATATTGCCGCAGCCGATGATGCCGACACCAACAGTCTTCATGTCTGTGATCCCTCAAAATGCCTGAACGGTGGCCAGCGACCGGGTGGCCATGCGGACATGGTCATTGGGGTTGTCATGTTCGATGACGTAACGCTCGACCCCGGCGGCATCCATGGCCTGCTTGATCGCGGGCCAGTCCATGATGCCGTGACCCACATCGGCCCAGCCGCTTTCATCGGCATTCTCGCCTTCGGGCGCGCGGTCCTTGACATGCACGGTGGTGATGCGGTCGGCATATTTCGTCAGCCATTCCGCCGGATCGTGACCGGCCACTTTGACCCAGGCCAGATCAAGCTCAAGCATGATGTCATCAGAGGCTGCCGCGATGATATCGAGCGGCATTTGCCCGTCAACGGGCACCAGCTCGAAATCGTGATTGTGCCAGCCGTATTCCAGCCCGGCAGCGATGATCGGCTCGCCCGCCTTGGCCAGACGCGTCGCGAAGTCCTGCCAACCGGCCAATGTGGTCGGGCGCTCGGCAGGCGGGATGAAGGGCACGATCACCGATTTGATCCCAAGGGCCTTGGCAATCTCGATCGCCTTTTCGGGCTCGTTTTCGACCAGATCAGGCGCGAAATGGCCCGTCGGCATGGTCATGCCATGCGTCTCGAGCAATGCTTTGGTCTTGGCCAGGTCTTCATAGTAAGGGCCGACGCCTTCGACCTCTTTTACGCCCAGCTCTTCAAGCATCTTGAAGGTTTCTCCAACGTCCCAATTGCGCGACGAATAGAGCTGATAGGAAATAGAAGGCATGATCTGTCCTTTTAGATCAGGTTAAGGGTTGGCCATTCGGCCCTTTTTGGGATTGGAAAGCGCTTAGAGCCGCAATTCCGATTGAATATCGAAGAGCGAGGATTGTGACAGGTCGAAACCAAGTCGCAGTTTCTCACCGACCTTCACATCGGCCTGCCCCTCCATGCGCACGCGGAAATGGTTGCCCGCAACAACACAATCCACGAGCTTGTCTGAGCCAGTTGGTTCAATCAGGTCGATATCCACGTCGATCTGATAGGGCGCGTTCTGCACAAGCTCTCCGGTGACCACATGTTCGGGGCGGATACCCAAGGTCGCAGGGCCTTCGACCGAACCTTCCGTAGAGAATTCGTAGCCGGACAGCGGGATCTTCTGCTCGCCCACTTCGAAGTGACCGTCCTTGATCTGGCCATCCATGAAATTCATTGACGGCGATCCGATGAAGCCCGCCACATATTTGTTGACCGGGCGGCTGTAGATTTCATCAGGGGACGACAGCTGCATGATCTGACCGCCCCGCATGATCGCGATCCGATCGGCCAGCGTCATCGCTTCGATCTGGTCGTGGGTGACGTAGATCATGGTGTTTTCGAGGTTCTGGTGCAGGCGCTTGATTTCGACCCTCAGATCCGCGCGTAGTTTCGCATCGAGGTTCGACAACGGCTCGTCAAACAGAAATACATCGACGTCGCGCACCAACGCACGCCCGATGGCCACACGCTGACGCTGACCACCGGACAGGGCGGCAGGTTTGCGTTTCAAAAGCGGCTCGATTTGCAGGATTTCCGAAGCGCGTTTGATCCGCTCGGCGATCTCAGCCTTTGGCAGGCCCGCATTCTTAAGGCCGAAGGACAGGTTCCCCTCGACCGTCATCTGCGGGTAGAGCGCATAGGACTGGAACACCATACCGATGCCACGTTCGGACGGCTCGGCCCAAGTAACGTTCTGACTGTTGATGTGGATCTGCCCTGCTGAGATATCCAGCAGGCCTGCAATACAGTTCAACAGGGTGGACTTGCCGCAACCGGACGAGCCTAGGAGCACCAGGAATTCGCCCTTTCCGATATCGAGATTGAGGTCTTTGAGGACTTCAACTGATCCAAACCGCAGGTCGAGATTTTTGATTTCTACTGAGTTTTCCATGATGTTCAGCCTTTCACCGCGCCTGCGGCGATGCCGCGCACAAAGAGTCTTCCCGAGACGAAATATATGGTCAGTGGCACCAATCCGGTGAGGATCGTAGCGGCCATATTGACGTTGTATTCCTTCACGCCTTGGGTCGTGTTGACGATATTGTTCAGCGACACAGTCATCGGATAGCTTTCCGGGCCGGTGTAGACGACGCCGAACAGGAAGTCGTTCCAGATGCCTGTCACTTGCAGGATCATCGCAACCGTGAAGATCGGCAGGGACATGGGCACCATGATGCGGAAATAGATGCCCCAGAAGCCCGCCCCGTCGACGCGTGCAGCCTTGAACAGCTCTTCAGGCAGCGACGTGAAATAGTTGCGGAACAGCAGCGTCAGGATCGGCATCCCGAAGATCGTGTGAACAACGACCAACCCCGATAACGATCCGTATAGGCCAATCTCGCGCAGCATGATCACAATCGGATAGAGCATCACCTGATAGGGGATGAAGGCGCCAAAGATCAGGATGGTGAAGAACAAATCCGCGCCTTTGAACTTCCAGTTGGCCAAAGCGTAGCCGTTCACCGATGCGATGATAATCGACAGGATCACCGAGGGGATCGTGATCTGGACCGAATTCCAGAACCCAGTACTGAGACCGTTACAGGTCAGACCGGTACAAGCCTCGGACCACGCTTTGACCCAGGGCTGAAAAGTCACCTCCATCGGCGGGGCAAAGATATTGCCCATCCGGATTTCCGGCATGCCTTTCAGCGACGTCACGATCATGATGTAGAGCGGCAGAGCGTAGTAGGCAGCCACTACAAAGAGCGTGCCGTAGAGAAAGATATTGCGTCGCGAGAAGGCCTTTTGCGGTTTTGGCCCATGTGGGCCGGTGAAAGCGGAAGCGGAAGTATCAGCCACGGTTCTTGCCTCCAAACTCGAGGATAGCCCAGGGGATCACGATGATTGCGACCGTCACCAACATCATGGTCGAGGCAGCAAAGCCCTGACCCAAATTGTTGGCCTGGAACATCATGTCATAGACGTATTTGGCGGGAACTTCGGTGGCGATGCCCGGACCCCCGCCCGTTTGCGCCACGATCAGGTCATAGAGTTTCACAATGCCCGTCACCACCAGTACAAGGGTCGTGATAAAGACCGGGCGCATCATCGGGATGACAATGAAGATATAAGTTTTCCAGGCGGGGATACCGTCGACACGGGCCGCCTTCCAGACCTCTTGATCGATACCGCGAAGACCGGCGAGCATCAGCACCATAACGAGCCCGCTACCCTGCCAGAGGCCGGCAATGAGCACGCCGTAAATCGCGATATCGGGCGTATAGAGCGGGTCGAAGGTGAAGCTTTCCCAACCCAGACCACGCACGATATTTTGCACGCCAAATTCCGGGTTCAGAATCCATTGCCAGACCAGACCGGTGACAACGAAGCTGAGCGCGTAGGGGTAAAGGATGACGGTGCGAATTGTATTCTCAAATCGGATCTTTTGGTCAATCAGCGCAGCCAAAATGAAGCCGATCACAAACATCAAAACCAGCATACAGAAGCCATAGATGGCAAGGTTCTCGATTGAAACGAGCCATTTACGCGTGGGCCACAAGCGTTCGTACTGATCTAGGCCAACCCACTGCAAACGCGGCAGAAGACCGGAATTGGTAAAACTGTAAACGACAGTCCAGATCGTGCCGCCAACAAAAACAAAGAGTGCGGTCCCGATCATCGGGATTGCTGCAATTTTTGCCGATTTGTTGCGGAACAACTGGTTCGGGCGTGTTGATGACATGATCTTTCCCCCGCGCTGACCTGCATCCGAAATGCCGCGCCAAACACCTGAATAACGCCGGCCCGCGTATTCGCGGACCGGCCTAAGTTGCAGATTACTGCGCTGTCGCGATGATGCTCGCGAATTGAGCCTGCGCATCCTCGACTGTGATAGATGAGTCAGCGAAGAACTCAATGAACAACGTGCTGATCTGGTCCGCTGTGTCAGGAGTGACCAGTTGAGCTGTGTCTGGCAGAGTTGCACCATCAGCCAGAAGGGCCAGGCCATTCTGCATGAAGTCATTGGCTGACGACAATTCGATGTCACCACGCACCGGTAGGAAAC
>NZ_JBQFNI010000018.1:0-11858 GCF_056532525.1 Ruegeria sp. I3
ACCGCCGGGCCAGAAAACCCGTCATCTCACCATTGCGGGTCTTCATGCCCAGATCGCGAAACGCTTTGAACGCTTCCACGCTGCCTTGTGCGGCAATCTCGTGGAACTGGTCATAGGCTGCCTGTGCCGCTTCATCCCGTTCTCCGCCAAGACGCGGGTCGAGGATGAACTGGTCATCGATCTCGGGTGTGTTCCGCTCGGCACCACCATAGCCAAACCCAAACAGATTGCTGCTCAGACCGGAGGCCGGGGTGGCAAAGAAAGCAAACAGGCTCAACACATAATCAGGCTTGTCCAGCAGGGCCGTTTGAACCGCTGCCAGCCGGATCGCCACCATGTCGTCGATGAATTTCTGCGAAAAGGCCGGTTTTGGTTCTTCCTTGATCTCCGGTTCTTTGACCGGGGCCAGAACACCAGCCTCAATGGCAGCCTGAACATGTTCCGCCGCGACATAGGCCGGGGATGTTTTGATCTCGCCATTGTTGGTGACATAGACAAACACGCCGGACAGCTTGCGCTGCGCGTCAGAATAGAACGGCGCCGTATAGTCCTCAAGCGCGGCCAGCTCCTTTTCACCATCCGCGTCCAGAGCCTCACCCTCATAGAGTTCGGCAAGTTCGTCATACCGTTCGGCCTGTCCTTCGGTGAAGTCCCGGCTCACCATGTCCAAACGGTGCATGTCTTTCGTACCCGAGAACCCATAGGGAATGTAGCTTTCCTCATGGGTGTCCACCCAGTCCCAGCCTTCCGCGTCGCGCAGTTTTTCCGCTTCTACCGCCAGTTTCTCGGCAAACAGACGATCCAGTAACGCGCCTTCATTGAATAGGGTTTCATCGGCAAACAGATCAGCGGTGACGGTGCCGCCCGCCTCAACATAAGCCTTCTGCCCGACAAATACGGCCTTGCGGCTAGTGCTGCTAACAGCCTCCGACGTCAGTGCCTGTTTGACATCATGCTCACTGAACCACCGACATTCTTTGGCCCGTTCCAGAACCTCCAGAATTTTCTCTTCTTCGGTGCTGACGGTCATGGCCTTGGCCAGCCCCATGCTGATCTCACCGGCTTTGAGCGCATCCAGAACGGCGGCGGGCAGACTGGCAAGCGCGAGGCGGCGGCGCACATGGGATTCGGTCACGCCAAACGCATTGCTGATCTTGGCAATAGACAGAGATTTCTCGGCCATTTTGCCATAAGCACGGACCTCGTCCACAGGGTCCAGTTCTTCACGGGCGGTGTTCTCCGCATTGGCCCATTGCTCAGCCACGAAGGGATTGTCCGTGACCTTAACGGGAACCTGTGCCAGATCAGCGCGCTCAGTCACGGCGATGTTCAGAGCCCGTAGGCGGCGACCACCGGCAACGATTGCGACTTTGCCATCGGTATCGCGCAACCCGCTGAGGTTCTGGATCAAGCCACACATAACCAAACTGTCGGCCAGAAGTGCAATACCTTCCTCACCAACCTCCTGTCGTGGGTTGATGTCAGACAGGTAGAGATCGGACAGGGATACGGTTTCGATGGTTTCCGGTGCGGTGAATGTTTCGACTTTGCTCATGGGGCAAATCCTTGTTTGAGTGTTTGAGATCGTGTTAAGGGTGCCCTACCCCTTCCGGGGTAGAGCGGAGCCGTTTAGATGGCTGCGTGTTGGATCAGGAAGCGGCGCGCGATGTGGAAATTGTCGCCCTTCCTGATTAGCGCCCACGCTTCTGCGATACGTTGCTGCAAGATTTCATTGCTCATGGTGTTCACCTCCTTTCCGGTTTGGGATTGAGATCAGTATTCGCTGGGGCACATGATGGTCAGAACGCGGCGCGTCACTGACGTGTCAAACGGCCGGTCGGACCCATACGTGTAGTCCGTGTCGTAAAGATCGATCTTCCAGAACAGCTTCTGGTCACGGACTGTCACCGCCCCAAAGGTGTGATCGCCATAGGGGTCATTGCCCTCGTCAAACTGGTCATCCGACGCCACCGCTGCCAAAGCTGCAGTCTGGAACTCCATCCCTTCACCTGACACGCCGGGCGTGACAAATACCTGACCCTGAATTCCCTTAGAATGCATCTCGATTGCCGCAGTCGGATCGATCAGCGCTTTCCGAAATAGGTCATTCTGGGTCGCAATCTCTGCCGCCTGCAGGCTGGTGTCAGTGTCGATGTCTTTTGTCTTTTCAATGTCCAAAACCGTCTCTCCTTTTGTGGTGCGACCTCTGGGGTTGATCCCCTTTGGTGCTGGTTTTGAGCCGAGCCCTGAAAGGGCGTCGTCTCTAAAACCTGCCCCGTGGCGAACGCGGAGAGGGGCGAGACAGGACCAATCGACAAGAGTGGTGCGGCCCGCAGCGCAGGCGCGCGAGGACACGGTATTGTCTATTTGTCTTGTCCGAGGGGGGAGGCCGCGCCTTCCCCCTTACGGAAGGTAGCGTTTGGCTTGTCCAAATCCCGCCTGACCCACAAGGAAAGGACAAAGGATCTCTGATCCTGCGTGAGCGCAAAAGGGACCGTCACCCGAATGGGCAGATCACCACGGCATGGACCGACCATGACCCAAAGCCCCTGCCCCGGCTCGCAAGAGACGGGTCAGGGGCTACTGGGACAGGGAGATCATTCTGGGGTGTTCTGGGTGGAAGCCGATACGTCGGCTGAAACCTAGAGCCTGCTCACGAGCCGAAAGGCTCGGGATTTGCCACAGAAACAGACTGCAGCCCGAAGTCACTCACCGACCGGAACATACCCTCGACGGAGCTTTTGCTTTTCGAGATTGTGGAGCGCTTCACTAGCCAGGGCTTCGTCATCATACGTCACCATCATGGCTTGCCCGTTCGTGCCAATACGCCCCCAGGTACGAAGCACTGAAACCTCCCCAAACAACGTCGGCTGCAACTCGATGCCATAGAACCGCGCCATGTTGATCTCAGGGTCCACATGGATCAGGTGCACAGGTGTGGTGTCTGTCAGCTCCATGACGCGATTGTCGATCAATAAAGCTCGTCTGTCCAATGACTTTGCTGGAACAGTCAATTGGCAAGGATTCAGAACCGTGATGAAAACATTCGACAACTCAATCTGTCTGATGCTTGCCTCGTACCCATCCAGGTACAGGAGCTCATATTGGCACCATTCCACATTCCGCTGCTGGAACCGTTGTGACCACTGGCCAGAGTAGGTACGGTTTTCTCATATCTTGCAAAACGAAATAGAAGGATGAAGGCAACGTGGCTGAAATCTTGGAAGGCGGATGTTTTTGCGGTGAGGTTCGATACCAGGTCACTGGCAGCGCAGTAATGCAACTCATGTGTTTTTGCAGTGATTGCCTATCGATGACCGGAACGGACGGTTATGCCGGGTACATGATAAAGTCGGAAGACCTGCAGCTGCTGAAAGGCAAACCACGGACCTTTGAGAAGACCTCAAAGGAAGGTCGACCTGTCATCAAGCATTTTTGTGGCACCTGCGGATCAGGCCTGTGGGGCGTGACAGCCTTCGGATTGACGAGCATTGCGGCTGGGACATTGGATGAGCCAAACAACTTCAAGCCAACGAGCAAGGTTTTTGTGAAAGATGCCCCCAACTGGGCCAGGGTTCCCCACCATTTGGAAGAAATGTAGCGTTTGAAGCTTTGGTATCACCTACATTTCTGTCTTGGAGTTGTTCCTCTTGGTGACCCGAGTTGCTACGATTGTCGTTGAGGCAATAAGCAGGACATCGCGATGCGCAATGCAATCTTTTTACCCCTAATGGCTTTGTTCCTGGGGGTCGTCATGGACGTTAAACCGGCGGCGGCCGCGTCACTCGGAACATATGAGGTTTTTGGCGTCGAAGACGGTGACATGCTAAAAATGCGCAGTGGGCCTGGAACAGGGTTCAATGTGATCGTTGGTCTTCCAAATGGAACCGCACTACGAGTTCACGGCTGTGAGCAGACCGGTGGCACCCGTTGGTGCCGCGTCTCTTTGGAGCGCGCGCGCAAGCTTAAGGGATACGTCTCTTGGGCATATTTGCGGAAAATCTAATACGACAGCGATCAGCACCACCATCTTTTAGCAATCATAGAATACCGGCGGAAACGCCCTGACGAATCCACTAGTTGGGCTCACACCCGTCGTCGAAGCGGCTCGCAACATCCCCGAATTCGCTGGGTTCAGGACGGCCCTAAGGCTTTGACTGGGGAGCGCTTGATCGCCTGCACCGTAACGGATTGATCCTGGACCCGGTTGGAAAGGCAAAATCGGTGGTACTGACCGATGAAGGCCTGCGCCGCTCCGAAAAGCTTTTCACAGAGCTTTTTGGGCGGGAGCCAAAGACATAGCATTCGCCATGACAAGTCCCTCCATGTAACGCAGGTCTGCATACGCGTGTGGGCTGGCTGGCGGTTGCAATCTGCGCTAAATCGCCCCTGTCCGGCAAACAGGGAGAAGCTGAAGATGACAACGGGGAACGATCTTGGTGGGCTCATCGGGTTTATCACCCGTGACGAGATTTGGCATGAGCGGCTCGCTGATGTGTTGGACGAGCATTTTCTGCCAGCGCTCGAGGCCTTCGATCTTGAGTTCGAGGATCTGGGCGACTTGCTGGGCGAGGATTGGCCGATGGTCCTGTGGGGTGGTGGCCTGGAAGATTTGCTGGGCAGGACATTCGGAGCGGACGCCGAAAACGCTGCGGATGCTTATCTGAAAGGGAGCGGTTCCAAGGAGAGTGCGCAGACCCGCGCCTATATCAAAGGATTGCGGGACGCGTCGGTCAGCCTTTATGAGGTGAGCGAGGTAGACCCCGGCAGATCCATGGTCTTGCGCAACATGCTTTCGGACGCAGAGCCGGTTACCGTCCGGGAACACAGCGCGACGCAGATGCTGCAGCGATGGGATCGCATCGCAGCTCGGGTTGTCGCACAGGGGGATTATAACGTGATCTCGGGGGCGCTGCTCCCATTCGACCCCGACACCGTCGCGTTTTTTGAAGACGGGCTCCGCTCCGTGTTGAAATTGAACCCCGACGTTGAACTGAGGCTGACACAGGATCAGCTACACCGTTCCGCACCCCTCTTCACCAATGCCTGGCTCTTCGCACATCTGCCGAACCTACTGGATCCGGAACCACCACAAATCAGCAACAGCGATGGCGACAACCTGCTCTTTCACGACATGCGCTTCCCCCTCGCCAGCAAAGTGACGCAAAGCCAGGTATCTGAAAAGCTAACACAGTCCGCAGAACTCGTGATCTCAGGCCAGAAGGATTGGACCTGGCTTGACCTCGACACCCCGTCCGGCACCAAGCACGGCACCGGCCTCGTGTTGGACAAATCAATGTCAGGGGCCTCCGTGCTTGGGTCCCTAGATCTGAAAGGTCGGACACTCACACTTTCTGTGAGCTCTACAGCGCGCGCTGAACGCGGCGAAGCCCTGGTCCGGGACCTCCTGGGCGACCTGGTGAAATCTCCGCTGACATCAATCCAGACCGCCGAACAGATGATGGCGGATGACAGCACGAGTAACGGAGTGGCAGAAGAAGAGGACATCCCCCGTGCCCTTGCCCGTCAGATGGCCCACGAATATCTCGAACAGCATTACCGCGATACGCTTGACCAGCCGATTCCTGCCCTGGATGGCAAGACCCCGCGCCAGGCCGTTCGCAGCACGGCGGGCAGGAAGAAAGTCATAGACTGGCTGAAGACAATCGAAAACCGCAGCGCGCGCCAGACCGGCTCTCCGGTGGCTGAGTATGATTTCGGCTGGATGTGGGACGAGCTTGGTCTGTCAGACTACCGAAATTGGACCAGCGATGGTTCTTGCAAAAACCGTTCCAAAGCTTCGCCTCCTGAACCCATCGACTAACCCATGTTTTCCCGGCTGCGTCTTGCAGAGATGTGGCAAGGGTTATGCTGTCGCTGCGCGTCCAGATGGTTTGCCTCGTGACAGCTGGGGCACAACAAAATTTCAGTCTCCGTGGACACACCGGTTTCATAATCGAAACAGTACTCTTGTCCACATATTTCCAGCACCTCTCCACTCTTGGCCAGTTCCGAACTTGTCACCTCGCAGTGATCACAAATTCCGTCCAAGAGAGCTGATTGGAGTTCAGAAAGAACCACTGTTTTCTGAAAATTGCACACTCTGTCACTCATAACTGCTTCAGGCTTTCACAAAATGGTGAAGAGAGAAAGCTTGTGAAACAAGAATTCAAGGGAATGTGACATAGCCCAATGGGTTCGAGATTTAGTTTCGCCGATCATTGCCTGTAAGCTGCGCGGCGCGTCGAACTTTCACGTCAGCCGCCATCCCACAACAGACCCGCGCACATCAAAATACAACCTGGGCTAGTCCTCCCAGCGAAACGCGTCGTTGTCCGCCTTCACCCGACCAATAGACGGCAAAGCGAAGTGGTTTCCCAGCACAATACATCCCGTTTCCGAGGCGCTTTCCAACAGTTTCCGACGGGATGTCACGGCCATCTCAGCATCGGAATCAAACATAAAATGCCACTCGGGATGCCAGCACTGGGCGGTTGTATGGATTGCATCACCTGTAATCAGAGCGCGCCGGTCGCCACTGGTGATTTCGACCGAGACATGACCTGGTGTTTGGCCTGGCGTGGGGATCAGAGTGACGGAATACACCCTGTCGCAGTCCTAAGGTTCACAGGAGGCCCGAGACAAAGTAGGTTTCTTGTGCAGAGGTAACGGCAATAGGCGTGGATCAGAATGGCGCGACAGCTCCCACTCGAAGGTAACAAGCCCTTTCTGGTTTACGCCGGCACTGGCACCGACCTGATTTTCAATCATGGAATTGAGCTTCCCGGTTTCGCGTCGTTTCCATTGCTGGAAGAACCTGGCACCAGGGTGATACTGGCCGGTCAAATGCAGGCTCTTGTCGATCTGGCCCGTGAAATGAATGTCGGATGCATCCTTGATGCGCCCACATGGATGGCGAACGCCGACCGGGCAGCGCCCTTGGGGTACGATGCAGAGCGGCTCGCCGAAGTAAACAAAGATGCGGTCAGTCTAATGGAAGACGTGCGCCAAGCTGCCGCTCGCGATGATGTACTGGTGTCGGCCTGCATCGGCCCGCGCCATGATCCTTACGCCGACATCCCGCCGGTACCCGTCGAAGATGCACGTCAATACCACGCCGCTCAAATGCACAGCCTGAAAGACACAAGCCTCGATCTGGTCACCGCTTATACATTCAACCGCCCAAGCGAGGCAGCGGGATGCATCCTCGCCGCCCGGGACGCTGAACTGCCGATCATCATGTCTCTGGTTGTTGAGACAGACGGGTGCCTGGCAGACGGGACCAAACTTGTGGACGGAATTGACCAGATCGACGCAGCAACCGACTCGGCGGCGCTGTTTTTTATGGTCAACTGCGCTCACCCTACCCATTTCGCCGGAGCGCTTGGCAACCACCCCCGGCTGAGAGGCCTTGTGGCGAACGCTTCGAGTTGCTCGCATGCGGAACTTGACGAAGCAGATGAGCTGGACGAAGGCGATCCAGCTGAACTTGGTAAACAGATTGCCGCGATTGCGAGGCAGAATCCGTCGATCCAAGTATTTGGAGGATGCTGCGGTACCGACATGCGCCATCTGAAATCGATGATCAGCGAACTAGCATAGCCAACTTGGTTCAATCTGAGCGATAACGCTGAGATCTAAGGTGATCCCGTAATTTCTTTCCACAACTTGTTAGGAGATCGGCCCATTCCTGCCGTTGACCGAGGGCGCGCATCGCTGCGGTGCGGCCCACCAGACCGGACTTTAGCTGCGACTGCGAAATCCAGCGATCGACAAACTCACGCATCGCGGACCAAGTGTGAATTCGCCGCGCTTGTCGCGATGGCAGCTCGGTGCGCTTCGCTGACGTCAGAACAAGCGTGAAAATGTATCGATTCTCGCCTGGATTGAAATACCTTCAAAGACAACACCAAAGAAGTGAATCTTTGTTCAGACTAACATGTTGGGTCTGCTTCTAGGGGGGGATGCCCAATGACCGAGACCGGCAAAACAGTCCACACGCCAGTGGCGCTTCAATGCCAAGTTCGGTGTGAATTTAGGCGTTCGCACCATCAATGGTCATCGGGTTAGCGCTCCGATTTGACACCAATATATTCCGGCAGATAACGCGGCGGCATTGGCCCCTTGTTCCGCCCGCCCTGTTGAATCTGTTCCCAGCCATGAGACAAGACGCCAACCGAGCGGGAAAGACAGAACAATCCCCGGGAAAGCGGTGCCGGGAACCCCAATTCGCAAAAGATAACAGCCGTGGCCCCATCGATATTCATCGCGATATCGGCACCGCGCTTACGTCCGATTTCCGTCTGTATAGCTTCACCGATATCGGCAAATCGCCCTTCTACAGTGCCTGACATCGCGGCCTCGCGTACCAACGCCATCAATCGCGGTGCGCGGGGATCGACGGGCTTGTGGAAACGGTGGCCAAAACCCGAGACGATCTTGCCATTTTCCTCACACCAGGCGGCGATACCGTCGCGGACGGCAACTTCCTGTTCAGCGCCGTCATCCATCCGTTTGGCGACGTCGAAATAAAGCTCGGCGCATTGTTCACCGGCGCCGCCATGCACGTCACCCAACATGTTGACCCCGGTGGCCATGACGTTGTTGAGCCCCAGCCCACAGGTCGCGGCCATACGCGCTGCGGCTATCGATGGCGCCTGCGGACCATGATCCACGCCCGCCACCAGCGCGCATTCAAAAAGCGCCGCCTGTTCTGGCGTGGGCAAATTGCCGCGCACCATGAGCCAGATCATCTGAGCAAAGCTGACGTTTCCGATCAGGTCCTGGATCGGGTGGCCGCGAAAGGCGATCCGCCCCGGAGCCATGTCGATAATTTCGGTGCGCCACCAGTGGCAAATGGCATCGGCGTCATTGCGTCCTGCGGGGTCCGTCATATCGCGCCATCCTTTGCCAGTTTTTCAATGTCTTCCGGTGAAAGACCTAACTCGCTCCAGATTTGAGAGTTGTGCTGCCCCAATGTGGGCGGTGGTGCATCGACGGTGGGCGCGCTGCCGTCCAATTTGATCCCGGTCGTGGCAACCTGAATGTCGCGTCCGACGCCGGGGACGTTTTCAAACTGGTCGAGGAAACCGCGGTCTGCAACCTGCGGCATTTCCAATACTTCCGGCACTGTCAAAACCGCTCCTGATGGCACACCAATGCTATTGAGTTCCTTGGCCCAGTCGCGCGGTGACCGGGTCTTCAACACGGTCTCCAGCTCAGTTTTCAGAGCCAGCCTATTGCGTTTGCGATCCTCGCGCGTGGCATATTCAGGCCGCTCGCGCAGCGCGGCCAATCCCAGGTGGTCCGTCAGTAGCTCCCATTGCTGGTCTTTGTTTGCGGCAATGTTGATCAACCCGCCCTTCGCTTCAAACGCACCGGAAGGCGCCGAAGTGGGGTTTTCATTGCCATTGGCAGTCGGATTGACGCCGGCGATCAGATAGTTCGACACCACCCAGCCCATTGTCGCCAGCACCGATTCCAGCATCGACACATCAATAAAGGTGCCGCGCGGATTGGCGTTCAGAGCAGATGAAATCGCAAAGGCTGCGGTGATGCCCCCCACAGTGTCTGCCACCGGATATCCAACGCGCAGCGGCGCGCTGTCGCTATCCCCGGTGATCGACATCACACCCGAGGTTCCCTGTATGATCTGGTCATAAGCCGGGCGGCGTATCCACGGGCCCTCTTGGCCAAAGCCGGAGATAGCACAATAGATGAGGGTCGGATTGGCCTCTTTCAGGGTCTGGTAGCCCACGCCGAGGCGCGTCATGACGCCGGGCCGGAAGTTTTCAACCACGACATCTGCAGTTTCGACCAGTTTCAGAAAAATCTCTCGACCCCGTGGGTTCTTGAGGTTGACCGTGACCGATTTCTTGCCCGCGTTCTGGGCGAGAAAGGACACGCCCATGTTGACTTTGTTCAGCTCTGGGTCGGCCCCCAGTTGGCGGGCGAGATCGCCCCGACCGACGGCTTCGACCTTGATAACCTCGCCGCCCAGATGCGCCAGATGATGACAACAGAACGGACCGGCAAGGACATTGGTCAGATCAAGAACACGAATGCCCTTCAAAGGTGTCTGCGACATTATCCGCGCCCCGCGTGTACAACCTTGGCCGCCGTGAAAAACTCGCGGCAATAGCTGCCTTTTTCCGGTGCACCATAAGAGGATCCCTTTCGGCCCGTAAAGGGTGCGTGGAAATCCATGCCGGCGGTGGGCAGATTGACTTGTATCATGCCTGCTTCGGCGTTCTGCGAGAAGTGATCGATTTTGGCGGGATCCCGCGTGACAATTCCTGCGGACAATCCAAATTCGCAGTCGTTGGACGTGGCCAGGGCGGCGTCGTAATCCGGCACGCGTAACACGGCGGCGATGGGCCCAAAGATTTCGTCTCGTGCCACGGCTGCGTCGGGTGACACATCCGTAAACAACGCAGGCGCAAAGTAATGGCCGGTTGTTTTGGATTTGACCTCGCCACCACCTGCGGCAAGCGTTGCACCGTCATCCACAGCCTGAGACACGTATCGTTTGTCGATGGCGAGCTGCGCTTCACTGGCGACCGGACCAATCTGGGTTTCCGGAGCGCGCGCATCACCGATCCGAAGGTCTTTCATTGCCGCGCAAAGACGGTCAACAAATGCGTCGTGAATGCCCTCGGTCACAATCAGGCGGGAAGACGCTGTGCAGCGTTGTCCGGTTGAGAAAAAGCTGCCCTGAACGGCGCAGTGCACCGCCAGATCCAGATCGGCGTCATCCAGCACGATCAAGGGGTTCTTCCCCCCCATCTCCAGCTGCATTTTCGCTCCTCGCGCAAACAGCGCCGCCCCCATATGGCGACCGACGGGTGTGGAACCGGTGAATGTGACCCCGGACACCTTGGGGTGCGTAACGATTGCCTCCCCAACCTCACGGCCTTTTCCCATCACAAGGTTGAACACCCCCTCAGGCACGCCCGCACGGGCAATAATATCGGACAACATCCATGCCGATCCGGGCACCAGTTCGGCAGGTTTGAACACAACCGTATTGCCATAGGCCAGAGCGGGTGCGATTTTCCATGCGGGGATCGCCAGTGGGAAATTCCAGGGCGTGATTACGCCCACAACGCCGATTGGCTCGCGTACAACATTTAGCGACACACCTTCGCGCAGAGATTGGTAGGTGTCGCCGGTCGCACGATACGCCTCAGCCGCGAAATATTTGAACAAATGCCCGGCGCGATGCGCTTCGGCCTTGGCTTCGGGCAAGGTTTTGCCCTCTTCGCGGGCCAGCATATCGCCCAGCTCGTCTACACGGGCGAGGATTTCCGACCCGATCCGGTCGAGCGCTTCGAACCGGACCAGAGGCGATGTCTTGCGCCAATTCGGCAGGGCCGCGGCCGCGGCCTCGATTGCGTCAACCGTTTGATCGGCGCTTGCCCGGGCATACTCGCCGATCGTGTCGTTCAGGTCGGACGGGTTGACATTGGGGGCCGCGTCGCTGCTAGCAACCCATGATCCGGCGATAAAGTTGGCAAAGGGGTTTGCAGTCATAGCGCTTCCTCAAGAACTGGTCGCCACCCGATATCTTCATGCCGGTGGTCCACAGTATTCACGTAAAAATAGGTCGGGCCATGATAGCCCCTGCACACCCGCCCATCGGCCCGTCTGGCAACCGGTTCGGCGGTCCAGCTGACCGCGCCGAACCAGTTCCACAAACGGTTATGAGGCGAGGTCAGATGATCCGGGCAAAGCGGTGCTGTACTATTGGCCGGGTCCGGTTGCGGAGCGTTCAACGCCCCGCTGCCCCCCACCAGCGCATCCCATTCATTGGGGCGCGTCGCCCCCTGAAAAGGGTCACTACAGGGCGTATCCCCCCC
>NZ_JBQFNI010000019.1:0-8867 GCF_056532525.1 Ruegeria sp. I3
GGACGCGAACCCCCCCGCACCGGAAAAAGGAATGCGGCTGCGCGGTTTCCACTTTCGAATTTTCGCCCGGGCGCCGCCCTTTGCGCTGCGCCGGGCCCAACCAGAGGAGCTGTCTCACAAGAGACATTGGCGATGGGCGGGAGCCTCACACTTCGAGCGTCTTAATCACCCAGCTTGGCGTGAATCTCATCTAGATCGATCTCACCCGTCGGCATTTTGTTGGCGGGATTTTCGAAATCATACTTGAACAGTTCAAAATCCTGTTTGTAGATCTCGTAGACCAGATGCATCGACAAATCGTCAAAGTAATCCTCGACCGGATGCACGCGTTTTGGCCCATGGCCTTCGGATTCGTTGAAGCGCGGGATTTCGGACAGAGTCACGGGATGCGAGGTTTCAAGATTGTCCAACACACCCTGCATCCCATCGTTGAACTTCTCGGTCCAAAAAATCCGATCATATCGCCCGCCATTAGCGATCAGCGTCGAGACATGGCCAGACATGGCCGACCAGTGAATGTCGGGGTCCATCGGCCGCCGCCAACGGATCGTGTCACGTGCAAATAACAGAAACCGGCGGAAACTGGCGATCTGATCGAACTCGCCTTTGCCATCGTCACCGCCAACCTCGATCCCATAATTGTAGATCAGCGTTGGCACCAGATTGCCGCGATAGCGTTTGCCGTTGCGCTGAATGCCACAGATCTTGTCAAAAAAGGAACTGAGAATGCGTGTGTAGGGATTACGCACGCAGGTAAACGTATAGGACTGGTGCGATTGAACATTTCTGGCAATCGGATCCTGACTGGCACCAAAGGCCCACTTGTGCATTCCGTCCTTGGCATCGTGAATGTCACCATCAAAGAAGCTGCCATGATCCGAGAAATACATGATTTGCCCGATCGTCGAGCAGGCGCATTTCGGCACAACACGGTAGACCATGCTTTGACTTTCGGTCATCCACGTTCCGGGAAAACCCATCTACTGCGCCTCCTTAGCCAGTTATCGCATTGATACTCCGGCATTTTGACCCAAAGAACCAAAAATATTCTGTTTATTCAATCGCTCATCCTCAGTATCACGGTTGCAATTGGGCAGAAACGGGGAATTACGAGACGCAAATGGCAAAGATTGCCTATATCTTGCTGTGCCACAAAGATCCTGACGCGATCATTGCGCAGGCCAGTCAGCTAACGGCTGCCGGCGATTGTATGGCGATCCATTTTGACGCTCGCGCCAAAGATACGGATTATGCGCAGATACGCGACGCCCTGAAAGATAACCGCAACGTCGCATTTGCAACGAAGCGGATCAAATGCGGATGGGGCGAATGGTCACTGGTTCAGGCCACGCTCCATGCATTACAGGCGGCGGTGGATCAGTTCCCAAGGGTCACCCATTTTTACATGCTGTCCGGCGATTGCATGGCAATTAAAACCGCCGAGTATGTGCACAGCTTTCTTGATGAACGCGACATGGATTTCATCGAAAGCCATGACTTCTTCGAAAGCAATTGGATTAAGACCGGAATGAAAGAAGACCGGCTGATCTATCGTCACTATTTCAACGAACGCAATCAGCCGCGCCTGTTCTATGCCGCATACGAAATGCAAAAGCGTTTCGGTCTGACCCGCGGCATACCTGCAGACCTGCAGGTCAAGATCGGCAGCCAGTGGTGGTGCCTGCGCCGTCGCACAGTCGAGATGATTCTGGACTTCCTGCGCCAACGCCGCGATGTGGTCCGGTTTTTCTCGACCACCTGGATTCCGGACGAGACGTTCTTTCAGACGCTTGTTCGCCACCTCGTCCCGAAGCAGGAAATTGAAAACCGTACACTGACATTTTTGATGTTTTCCGACTATGGCATGCCTGTCACCTTCTACAATGATCACTATGACATGCTGTTGGGGCAGAATTACCTGTTCGCCCGCAAGATCAGCCCCGAGGCCCATGAGTTGAAGGAACGGTTGGGTCAGCTTTATGCCAGCGAAGGGGTTACGTTCCACATCTCGGACGAAGGGCGTAATCTGTATCACTTCCTTGCCGGTCGCGGTCGGGTAGGACGACGTTTCGCTCAGCGCTTTTGGGAGGTCGGCAATACGTTAGGCCCCGAGCGGCAGGCGTTTCTGATTGTTTGCAAGAAGTGGCATGTCGCCAAACGGCTTGTTGACCAGATCGCGTCGGAAACCCCCATTCCCTGTATCGAATACATCTATGATGAGCAGGATACGCCATTGCCCGATTTGGGTGGAATCGAGACGACCCTGATTAAGCGGTCGCGCCATCGGCGGGCCGTTGCACGTATGTTGTTCGATTATTTCCAAAGCGACAGGCTGGTACTCTGCGTAGATCCGGCCAATCTGGACGTCATTCAGGATTTCTGTGCAGATCAGGCCCAAACACGTGTTCTGGAAATCGAATGTGCCTATTCAGATGAATATCTGACCGGCCATGCCTATCGCGTCGGTCTTGCGGGCCAGAACAGCTCACAGGATTCTCTCGCACGTCTGCTACCGACCCTTCGCAATGCGCTGGCTTACGAATCTGAATTGATCCGCAGTACCCAGAATGATGGGCTGTTCCATTTGCGCGAAGCGGCGGAACGTTCGGAGAATGAAGTGATTATCGCGGAATTTCTGGGGATCAGTGCCGATCAGGCCAAAGCGATCATGCAACTGGATTACCTGTTCGCTGATTGAATCCGGCGGCACGATCAGGTGCCGCCGGACATTCGAGTTCAGATGTCGAATTTGACACCTTGCGCCAATGGCAACTCGGCCGAATAGTTTACCGTGTTGGTCTGACGGCGCATGTAGGCTTTCCAGGCATCTGATCCGCTTTCGCGCCCGCCTCCGGTTTCCTTCTCGCCACCAAATGCGCCACCGATCTCGGCCCCGGACGGGCCGATGTTCACATTGGCAATCCCGCAATCCGACCCGGCCGCTGTCAGGAATTGCTCGGCTTCGCGCATGTTCAGTGTAAAAACGCAGGACGACAAGCCCTGTGGCACGTCGTTCTGAATCTCGATCGCCTCGGCAAAATCGTCATAGCCCATGACGTAAAGGATCGGAGCAAAGGTCTCGGCCTTCACAGTCGCGGTCTGGCCCGGCATCTCAACGATGGCCGGTTGCATATAAACACCGCCCGGCACACCTTCGGTCACGCGCTGACCTCCGAACACGGCACCACCCTCGGCCTTTGCTGATTCAAGCGCTGCGGTCATCGCATTGCCCGAAGCTTCATCCACCAACGGCCCAATCAACGTACCCTCGGTCAACGGATTACCGATGGGCAGACCTGCATAGGCTTTCTTCAGACGCCCAACCAGTTCCTCGCGGATCGAGTTGTGTACAATCAACCGCCGCAGTGTCGTACAGCGCTGCCCCGCTGTCCCGACAGCCGAGAATACGATCGCGCGCACCGCCATTTCCAGATCAGCCGACGGCCCAACGATCATCGCGTTATTTCCGCCGAGCTCAAGAATACACTTGCCAAAGCGCTGCGCCACGATCGGCGCAACCGCGCGGCCCATCCGGGTCGAGCCGGTGGCTGAAATGATCGGCACATCCTCGCTTGCAACCAGCGCCTCACCCAGATCGGCACCACCGATCAGGGTCTGCAAAAGCCCCTCGGGGGCGTCACCAAACCGGGCCAACGCCCGCTCAAAGATTTTCTGGCAAGCCAACGCGGTCAGAGGCGTTTTCTCGGACGGTTTCCAGATCACCGGATCGCCGCAAACCAGCGCCAGCGCAGCATTCCACGACCATACCGCCACGGGGAAATTAAAGGCCGAGATCACTCCGACCGGTCCCGCCGGATGCCACGTTTCCATCATCCGGTGACCCGGGCGTTCCGAAGCAATGGTCAGACCATAAAGCTGCCGCGACAGACCAACAGCAAAATCGCAGATGTCGATCATCTCCTGCACTTCGCCCAGACCTTCCGAGGTGATCTTGCCTGCCTCCCAACTGACAAGCGCACCAAGGTCGTCCTTGGCGGCCCGAAGCTCTTCGCCCAGCAGGCGGATCAACTCACCCCGGCGCGGAGCCGGCACAACGCGCCATTCCTTGAACGCTGCTTTCGAGCGGGCAAAGATGGCCCCCATCTCGGAAACCGGAGTTTCGTGAACCTCGGCCAACAGGCTGCCATCTATCGGAGAGGTCACCCGCAGCGACCCGCCGCTAAGCTCCGCTGCAGTCAGGTCCAAATTCGCAAGCGTGGTTTCAGCAGTCATTACAATGTCTTTCATATCTCAGGCCGCCTTGTTTTGTTCGGTAACGTCACCGGCGCGATAAAGCCGGCCAAATTCGGTGTTCAGGAAATCGGCAAGCTTTACCTGCTCTTGCCGAACAAAGCCTTTCGAGGGCAGAACCCCTGTCCGCATCAGATCGACGACACCCAATACGCCTGCCGCAGTGGTTACTTGGATCGCACTCCAGACTTGTCCATCGATGGTGCGCGCAAAGGACTTGTTGATCAGGGATTTCTCACGCAACGTGCCGTCAACGATGCCCTTTGCCGTGCAATAGACCAACACGACGTCTTGATCCGTACGCGGCAAGGCCGTTTCAAAAATCTCTTTCAGCAGATCGCGGCGACGCTCTAGTCCCAGGTCACTGAGCAACAAGCGCAAGATATCCCGATGGCCCGGATAGCGGATCGAGCGATAGGATACCGCCTTCGCCTTACCGTCTAGCGTCTCGGGCAAGGTGCCCAGCCCGCCCGATGTATTGAAGCACTCGTACTCGACTCCGTCATGGCCGATCAGCTCATAATCTTCGAGGGGGGCGGTCTTGACCCTCTCGCCATTCACAATGGCATCACATGGATTGCAGTATTCGTTGATTAGCCCATCAGTTGACCAAGTCAGGTTATATTTCAACGCGTTGGTCGGATAGAGCGGTAACGCCCCGACCCGCATATGCAGGCTGTCGATTTCATCGAACTCGGCCGCCAGCGCAGCGCCCGCAATCCCGACAAACCCGGGGGCCAACCCGCATTGCGGCATAAATGCCGTCTCGCTGTTCTGCGCCAGCTCGCGCACCGCGTTGGTGGCGGCGACATCTTCGGTCAGGTCAAAGTAATGCGCCCCAACAGTTTTGGCTGCGCTCGCAATCGCCGGTGTCAGAAAGAACGGCGCGGCAGAGATCACCGCATCAAACCCTTTAAGGCCTTTCTCCAAGCCCGCGCTATCGCTGGCATCAATCTGCCGCGTAGAAATGCCCCGCTTCTTGAATGCTGACAGGGCCGCAAGATCGTGATCGGCAACAGTCACCGTGTAATGTGCCGAGGTTTTCAGCAAAGTCGCGATCATCTGACCGATCTTCCCCGCCCCGACTACGCAAATATTCCAGCTCAAAACGCGCCTCCATTCTGTGTTTCTTTTGATTATGAAGGGCGACTTGTTCGGATTGCAGATCGTATCTTGACGAAATGAGGTAATTTTCCGTCATTTTGCCATATTATACGTCACTTTGCTAAATAGTTTACTCGAATATGACTTCGAACATGGTCGAATTCACAATCGTTTCAGCGCTCCTTTGAACTGATTGTACTATCAGGTATGAGAGGACCATTGTCGGCTATACAACGCGGGCAATCGCGGTTCGCCCAAGCATATAGGTGCCTTCAATGAGATCTCTCCGTGTCCTGCTTACCTGTTTCGCATGCCTGCTTCCTTTTGCAGCTCTGGCCCAATCCGCTGAGGCACCTGCCGCTGAGATTTCGTTAGAGCTCAATGCCTTGGAAGACGTTGGTAGTGCCTGCAGATTGACCTTTCTGGTGACCAACCAATCCGGAACCACTATCGATGAAGCCGTATTCGAGACGGTGATATTTGACACCGAAGGCAGTGTCGTTACCCTCTCGCTTTTTGATTTTCGCGACTTACCTTTGGATCGCCCACGTGTCCGTCAGTTCGATCTGCCAGGGATGTCTTGCACGACTGTTGGGCGCGCATTGATCAATGGCGCGAGTTCATGCGTGGTAAAAGGCTCCCAGAGCGACATCTGTCAATCGACCCTAACGCTCAGCAGCCGGATTGAAGTGGAGTTGCTTGGATGAATATTCTCTCTTCTCTTCGAGAGATCCTGACCCTTGGCGGGCCCGTTGTGGCTATCCTTATTGTCATGTCGGTCCTGACCGTAGCAGTTACTCTTTACAAGCTTTGGCAGTTCGCAGCCTGTGGCGTAGGGCGGCACAAGGTTCTGTCACAAGCGCTGCAGGCCTGGGATGCTGGAGATCGAGCCACTGCACGCGCGCGCCTCGCTCAGAGCAGCAGCTATCTTGCACCGCTTGTCGAAGCCGCCATGGACGCGCCGGACATTCCTGATCTGGACGCTCGACTGGATGCCGAAGCTGGATTGGCACTGGCCGGGCTGGAGCGCGGATTTCGGCTTTTGGATACGGTCGCCCAGCTTGCACCCCTGCTTGGATTGTTCGGAACAGTTTTGGGAATGATCAATGCATTCCAAAGCCTTCAGTCTGCCGGGTCTTCTGTCGATCCCTCATTGTTGGCAGGTGGCATCTGGGTTGCTCTGGTAACAACAGCCGTTGGCCTTGCGGTGGCAATGCCGACTTCAATGGTCTTGTCTTGGTTTGAAAGCCGAACTGCCCGGGAACGGGTGTTTGCGGACAAAGCACTGCGCACGGTTCTGGTCCCGAACAACTCGAACCAGCCCGTCTCAGGCAGGACCGAGATTCTGAACGCTGAACATGCGTAACACGGCGCCCTTTGTAAGACGCCCGATGTCGATGACCCCGCTCATCGATGTCATCTTCTTGCTGTTGCTGTTTTTCATGTTGTCTTCAACTTTCTCAAAGTTCGCGGAAATCGAAATCAGCAGCGCAACCTCAGGAGCATTAGCCTCGGCTGAGCCGGTGGAGAGGATTTTCATTCAGATCGGTGCAGAGCGCGTGACTTTGAATGGCGAAACGCTGACGCTGGATGAGCTGTCCGCGCTGATCGGAACCGGTCAGGCTCTGGTAAGCCTTGATGCCGATACGTCCGCCCAAAGGCTTGTTGATTTGCTGACCAGGCTGCGTGGCCGCGATGGCTTGACCGTCACGGTGTTGGAGTAGACCGATGATCCGCTTTGGTCGCCCAAGCCGCAAACGAGACTCGACCATCCCTCTGATCAACGTCGTCTTTCTGATGCTGATCTTCTTTCTGATTGCAGGCACCCTGGCACCACCGCTTGATCCCGAGCTTCAGCTTGTCGACACATCGGAACTCGAAGGCCGCGACCCGCCCGATGCGCTTGTCTTGAACGCTGATGGCATCCTCAGCTTTCGTGGGGTGCAAACCGACCCTGAGGCTTTTATGGCCAGCCATGATGACGGACCCGTTAGGATTGTCCCCGACCGCAATGTTTCAGGCCAACGGTTGATGGAGGTAACCGGTGCCCTTCGACGGCATGGGGCGCCATCTGTGTACCTCGTGACCCAGCAGGCTTTAAAATGATCCGGAAGTCAGCAGCCATCGCTGCGTTGGCGGGTGTGCTTTCGCTTGTCCTGCACATCTTTGGGATCAGTTTCTACGGTTCCAGTCTGCCAGAACTGCGGGCCAATGAGGAATCGGTCAGTTTGATCGAGCTTGGCAACACATTCGAGGAATTCACCGACGACACGACGGACCCGGTGCAGCCGGACTCTGCTGAAGCCCCCGAGCCTCCGGTTGAAGACACTGTTAAGCCCGATACTGCCGACATCCCGATCAGCGATACACTCGTCGCTTCCCCCAATCCTCAGCAGGTATCTTCACCCGATGTCGGAGCGCCCGTCGCCCCACGATCAGAGCTACAGGAAGAGGTGCCGACCGAACCGGTCGCCCCGTCCAATCCGGAACCAGCCACAGACGCAGATACCGCCGTAACGCCAGCGGTCGACCCGGAACCCGAGCGCTTGGCAGCTTTACCGCCCACAGACGGCTCAACAGAGCCGGTCCCTCCACTCGAGAGTACGGCAGTCGAACCAGAAATCCCAAGTTCGGTCGATGAGCCAACAAACGAGCCACCAGAAGAACAAGCCGCGCCTTCCGATCAGGCCGTATCTGTTTCCAAACGCCCCCGCCTCCCGGACAGAAGGCCCGCAACGGATACGCCAAAATCACTTGATGGGTTCAGTAACTTCGATAACTTGCGCAACCCTACGCAGACATTGGAGTCGCCGCTTAGCCTTTATCAAAAGGAAGGGGCTGACCCGTTCCGAACCAGCAGTGGCAGAAATCAATCCTCGGGTCGCGGCGTTGGAAACTCCGATACCACGAACTATGCCGGACAAGTCCTGGTCCACCTCAATCAAACGCCCGTCGTCTATGTCCCGGTCCGCGGGTTTGCGCAGGTATTCTTCGAAATTAATCCTGATGGATCACTGGCTTGGGTTGATATCGTCGATAGCTCTGGCTCACCTGAAATCGAACGCGCCGCCAGAGATCAAGTCATCCGCGCCGCTCCATTTCCCCGCCCACCAAGCGGGTCAAGCCGCAGGCTATCGTTTTATTACCAAAATAGTTGATACCAAAGACGGCAATTCGCCGAACCAGTTGATCGTTCCCTGAATGCTTCAACACGCTCCAGCGAGAGGATTTCGATCGGTCGTCACGGCAAGATCACCATGGGCGAAGCGCAGAAAAAAAGAGCTGAGGGGTAAGTGGCTAGTTACGAAAAGAAGTTTCCTATCGTTGCTTCCACAGTACTTCTAGAAGTGTTGGCGCAAATAGGAACACCGCCCTAGGGCGGTGCGTAAACATCTGATGTTGCAAGGTGTTTTTTTATTTGCGGAAGCAGGATTTGAACCTACGACCTTCATGTTATGAGCCTGGCGAGGTTTGATCGTTAAGCAATTGATCGGGGTGATCAATTGTAGTCT
>NZ_JBQFNI010000020.1:0-8649 GCF_056532525.1 Ruegeria sp. I3
TGCTCAGCATCAAGGGGGTCAATATTGGGCGCCGATAGGGGGTCAGGTTTGAATGCCGATTGACACTCAGGAAACGGGAGTGTGAATCCTACGGGGCAAAAGAATCCTTGACCAATTCCAACATCAGCTCTAGTAAAACTGAAATGACGTTTTGCTAGATGAAACGATTGCGAATGATTATGTGGAGCCGCGCATGTCGCGAAGCCACAAACCAACCAACAGTTCGGGAGGAGCCTGACATGATGAAAGATAACCAAAAACTGAAGCTCACCACGGCGCTAGTGGCAGGTGGCCTGGCCATTGCTTCGCCTGCCTTTGCCGAGGGAGAGGTCGTGTTTGCGTCCTGGGGAGGCTCGTTTCAGGATGCCTTGCGCTCAGCCATGCTGGAACCTGCCGCTGGTGCGCTGAATATCACTGTCAAGGAAGATACGACAAACGGCATTCAGGACGTGCGCGCGCAGATCACGGCGGGTGCCGTTGCATGGGACGTTACAGAACAGGATTTGCCTTCGTGTGAAACCCTGAGCCGGGAAGGCAGCCTTGAGCCGATCGACTATTCGATTGTTGACACCACAGGCATTCCGAAAGAGCTGATCCATGACAATTACATCGGCTTCATCAACTTCACCAAGGTGATTGCCTATCGCAAGGATGCATTTGGCGACAATGGCCCGTCCAATTGGGCAGAGTTCTGGGATCTGGAAAACTTCCCCGGCAAGCGCGGTATGCACGGCAAGGTGAACTATAACCTCGAAGCCGCGCTCATGGCGGATGGTGTGCCGATGGCCGAGATCTATGACACGTTGGCCACGAATGAGGGCAAGGCGCGCGCATGGGACAAGCTGGGTGAGATTGCCCCCGAAGTTACCGTTTGGTATCGCGGCGGGTCGCAATCGGCGCAGTTGCTGCGTGACGGCGAAGTGGACGTGATCCATATGGGCCATAACCGCGTAGAAAGCGTGATCGCGTCGGGCATTGATGTGGCCTATGCCTTTGATGGCGGCACGATGGACGTGGACTGCTTGTTGGTTCCCAAGGGGGCTCCGAATAAAGACAACGCGATGCGCCTTATCAACGAATTGCTGAGCGCCGAAGCACAGGCGAGGCTGGCGGTGACCATGCCGTTGGGTCCGGTGAATTCGGGTGCCTTCGGCACCGGGATAATCTCGGATGAGATGGCAGTGAAGGTCAACACACATCCCGACAACTATGGCAAGCAGCTTCTGGTCGATCCGAACTTTTACATCGGCCAGCTGGGCGAGTTGACCGAAGAGTTTGACACGCTGATCCAACAGTAAAAAATATCTGGGCGCGGCACATCTTGTGCTGCGCCCATTTTTGTCAGGTTAGGAGCCCCCATGTCACCTGCAGCCCACTCCCTTCCCATCGATATATCCAACCTGTGCAAGGCCTACGGATCGGTCAAAGCGCTGAATGACGTGTCTTTGAACATCGCCGCGGGCGAGTTCCTGACATTGCTGGGGCCATCAGGCTCCGGCAAGACGACGCTTTTGATGGCGCTGGCCGGATTTGTGCGTCCTGATGGCGGGTCGATCCGGTTTGGCGAACAGGAAATGATTGCAACGCCGCCCCACAAGCGCGGCCTTGGCATGGTGTTCCAAAGCTATGCGTTGTTTCCGTTCATGACGGTCGCAGAAAACGTGGCTTATCCGTTGAAAATTCGCGGGGTGTCCAAAAGCGATCAGAAGGCCCGCGCCGAGCGCGCGCTGGAGACCGTGCAGCTGGGCGGTTATGGCGACCGGCGCATCACGCAATTATCCGGGGGACAAAGACAGCGCGTGGCCCTTGCCCGCGCCATGGTTTTTGAGCCGCAGATCATTCTGATGGATGAGCCGTTGTCAGCGCTCGACAAGAAGTTGCGCGAACATATGCAAATCGAATTGAAGGCGCTGCATGAAAAGCTGGATGCAACTGTCGTTTACGTGACCCATGACCAGCGCGAAGCCCTGACGATGTCGGACCGGATTGCAGTGGTCAATCATGGGCGGATCGAACAGATCGCGACGCCTGAGCGGCTCTATCGCCAGCCGCATAGTTTCTTTGTGGCGGATTTTATCGGGGAATCCATTTCCCTGCCGGTTAGTGTAGCGAATGACACGGCGCAGCTTGGCGAGCGCGTTCTGAAATCCAATACGCCTATTGCGCTGGGCAGCGGAGGCCATCGTCTGATCATCCGGCCCGAGTTGCTGGAAGTCACAGCAGGCGCGGTGCCAGACGCCGCCAATGACCTGTCCGGCCAAGTGCATGACATCATTTATCAGGGCGACAGCGTTCTAGTGATCGTTCAGCACGACAGCGCTGGTCAGATCAATGTGCGTGTGCCTGCCAATCGCGCGGGCCAAACCGGGTTGCCGTCGAAGGGAGAGCAAATCGGCCTTGCCCTGCATCCCGAAGATACGATCATCGTACCGGAACATGTGGCATGAGTATCGCCGAGACGTATGAAGGTGCTGGGACTCTTCAGAATGCCAGCACGCTCAAATCCGAAGAACGCCGCGAAAAACTGACGTTTCTTGGGCTTTCGATGCCTGCGGTTTTGACGATCTTGATCGTCGTCTTCCTGCCGATTTTCTGGCTGTCTTCGCTGTCGTTTTTCAATGCGGCAGGCGAACTGAGCACGGAAAATTACACGCGCATCTTTAGTAGTGCTCTCTATCGGCGAACCTTTGTCGTCACGTTTCAGATCAGCATTGCCGTGACGGTGATTTGCGTCCTTCTCGGCTACCCGCTGTGCTACTGGCTGACAAAGATGCCGAACAAAACAGCGGCCATTCTGATGGTGTTTGTGCTGGTCCCCTTCTGGACCTCGGTTCTGGTGCGGACCTATGCGTGGCTGGTGCTTTTGCAGCGCAATGGGATCATCAATTCGTCGCTGATGTCACTTGGCATTATCGAAGAACCGCTGCAACTGGCGCACAATCTGACCGGCTCCATCATTGGCATGGTGCATATCATGCTGCCTTTTTTGGTTCTGCCGCTCTACGCCACTATGCGCAATATTGACGGCGACCTGGTCCGAGCCGCCGTGGGCCTTGGTTCCAGCCCGCGCGGGGCCTTTTGGCGGGTATTTTTCCCAATGTCCCTGCCGGGCCTTTTTGCCGGCATCGTGCTGGTTTTCATCCTGTCGCTTGGGTTCTTTGTCACACCGGCTTTGCTGGGCGGTGGCCGGGTTCAGATGCTGGCGCAGCGTATCGAAAGCACCATCACAGTCTATTCGAACTGGGGGGCCGCATCAGCCCTGGGCGTGGTCCTGCTGTTGCTGGCGCTGGCGATGATCTGGCTGATGAACCGTGTCTTCGGGCTCGACAAACTGTTTATGCGCTGAGGATCTGAAAATGGAACAAGTCGGACAACGTAAAATCGACGGCCTGTGGCTGACAGTGGTCGGCATTGCTGTGCTGTTCTTTCTCATCCTGCCCACGCTGATCGTTATCCCGATGTCGTTTTCGGGGGCATCCTATCTGGAATTCCCGCCGACATCGCTCTCGTTTCGCTGGTACGTGGCCTATGTCACGTCGCCGGAATGGATGAGCGCAACAAAGACCTCGCTGATCGCGGCGGCGCTGACCACGGCAATCGCGACGCCCCTGGGCTCACTTTGTGCCTATGGTCTGCATTGCTCTGCGCCTCGTATCAGGAGCGCGGCTCAAATCCTTGTGATCATGCCGATTGTCGTGCCAGTGATCCTGATCGCTGTTGGAGTGTTCAGCCTCTATGCCAAGCTGGGGCTCAATTACACACTGACCGGGATCGTGATCGCCCATACTGCGCTGGCGCTGCCATTCGTGATCGTGACGGTGATGTCGGGATTGCAGAATTATGATTTCGATCAGGAGCTTGCAGCGCGCAGCTTAGGGGCGTCCCGTGCATACGCATTGTGGACAATCACCGTACCGCAGGTGAAATTCTCGATCCAGACAGGGGCTTTTCTGGCATTTATCACGTCGCTGGACGAGGTTGTGATCTCGATGCTGGTCTCGGGCGGGGAAAACGCCACAATCACCCGGCGCATGTTCAATTCACTGCGTGATCAGCTTGATCCGACAATCGCGGCGATCTCGACCTGTCTGATTGTCGTGTCCATCACGGCGCTTATCGGTGTGCAGATGATCGGGCGTCGGAAAGACAAGGCACAATGATGCGGGTCTTATTTTTCGCCAAACTCCACCCGAATCTGGCGGGCGGCATCAAGGACCGCCGCGCGATACTTTTCGACGGCTGTGTCATTGAAGCGGACGCGCAGGCCGGACAAGCTGATCGCGCCCAGCAATTCATCTTCGAACCCAAGAACAGGAACCGACAGTCCGGCGACGTCAGGATCGCGTTCACCAAGGCTGAGATAATACCCGGCCTTTCGGATGCTGGCCGCCTGTTTTCCCTGCCGGATGGAATAAGCATCCAGCACCTGACCCGAAGAGCCCATGCTCAGCGGAATGATCTCGCCCTCCTGAACGTGATCCCGCGCAAGCCTTGGCGAATTGACCCGGTAGAGGCACACGCCAGAGTTGCCGCGTTGCACATAAAACGACGCACTTTCGCCGGTCGCATTCACCAAATTCGCAAGCACCGGTCGCACAATTGGCCCCATCCGCAGGTTTTGGCGAAACACGGATCCAAGACGCCACAAAGACGGCCCGAGGTGAAACAGACCCTCGGCGTCTCGCGTAATATGACCAAACTTTTCAAGCGACACGCTCAGACGCAGAATTGTCGCCTTGTTGACCCCGCTGCGGTCCGCAACCTCCTTCAAAGAGAGGCCTGCATCGCCCGGCTCAAAGATGTCCAGCACACGCAATGCGCGCTCTACCGCTTCGACACCACCATTGGCGTCAGGGGATCGGGGCTTGTCGGGCATAGGCAGACCTTTCGACGCAAATCCGTCGCTTTTTATAGCCGGTTTGAGCGCAATTGGAAATCGCAAATAACGAAGGCGTCTGGCAATGAATAGCGCGCGGAAACAAATGATAACAGCTGGTTATGCGGACCTTCCTTTTGGCATTCATTCGCAATGTAAGGCTGATTGTGTTGGGGTTATGGGCGTTCCGAGCGAAGTTAACACCGGGCCCCGATCCGGCACCTCTCTGGCACCCGATGCGCTGCGCAAAATGACTGCCCAACTTGGGATCGGACTGCCTGTAGATGGTCGGGATCTTGGCAATCTGGACCTGTCAGGGGATTGGCCTGCCGCGTTGGAACAACTTGTGACGCAAATGGTGGATCACGGTGTTGTACCCGTTGTCTTGGGTGGCGCGTCTGATGTCGCCTCGGGTGTGCTGGGGGCCTTGCCTGATCTGCCAGTTGTCGCGGCCATGCCGTTGGCCCGGCGTGATATCGCGACGCGAACAGCCAACACGATCTGGGTGGGATTGAACGGCGATCAACCTGCTGGTGTCTGGGATCTGATCAGCCAGCGCAAGATGGATTGGCGCACCGCGCGGCAGTTGGATGAAGGGCACGGCGACTATTCTGACACGCCCGAGCGCGCTGTCTTGTGGATCGACATATCGGTCATTGATCTGGGGCATGCAGCTGGCAGCGTCGGCCTAAATCCCGGCGGGATGAAACCTGAAACGCTGGTTTCCGTCATTGGTGCCATGTCCTGTAAATGGCAGGCGATTGTGATCACCGGCCTTGCGCCTGCGCGCGACACCAGGGGAATGTCGGAACTGGCGGCGATCGAAACCCTGAACGCGGCGTTGCACAATGAGTGAAGCGGCGCAAATACAGTTTGACGCGATCCCCAGTTTTCTGGGCGCATCCATTGGCGATCTGGAAGATCTCGTGCCCGGTCAGGTCGCGATTGCAGGCTATTTTTGTGACAATCTCGCCCGGCCATCGGCAGGGCAACGCTATCTCGCGCGCCAGCTTCGGTATGCGTCCTGCCCCACAGTAACACCCGCGAATGCAATTGACCTTGGGGACGTGAACGTCTTTCCGCTAGAACCTGACAAGCATTTTCTCGCAGTTGCCTCGCAATGTGAATCGGTTCTTGAAACCGGTGCCCGCATGGTGTTGGTAGGCGGCGATTCCAGCGGTTTGGAAGCGCTTGACGTCGCCGCAAGACAGGTCACAGGTGCGGATGTTCCCATCATTGGGGTCAATGGCGGCGCAGTGAGCCATTTGCCCCGCACCCAACCGGTCATCCTGTCTGTGGATTTACAAGAGCTTGCGGGCAAATGGGTATCGCACCCGCATCGCCTGACGGGAATGTCACCAGCACAAATGATCGCGCAAATTGACGCCACCCCGGGCGATACCATCGCGGCTGCGGTTTTTGGGCTTGCCCCGGAACTGGACAACCGTGGCAAGGCTGAAACCCGCGCTGCACTGGCGATCCTGCAAGCGGTCACAGCTCGTCTTGAGAAAGGAGCAGGCTGATGCCTCTACGTTCGGCCCCGTTGCCGCGCATGGCAGGGCATCTGTCGTTCATGCGCTCTCAGACCAAAGCAATCGGCGACGTCCGGTCTGGAGATCTGGCCGTACTGGGCATCCCGTTTGAAGATACAAACGCACCTCATGCAGGGCAATCTCTGGCGCCGCGTGCATTACGCGAAACCTCGGTCTATTTCGGTTGGCACGCAAATCCACAATTCAGTCACCCCGTAGATATCGATGCGCGTCAGGATATCAGTACCGATGGCCTGCACGAGCGGCTTTGTGATCTCGGAGATATTGCACCGGGGTCCGAAGATGCGATCCACGCGGCCTTGAAGGCGGCCATGCGTCAGATCAGCGACAATGGCGCCTGTGCAATCTTTTTGGGCGGATCAGATCGCATGTCCGAGACGGCGCGGAGCGCGCTCCCTCATTGTCAGACAGTGCAGCTTGGCGGTACACCAGCCGATGCGCGCGATTTTCATATTGCGCCCTTGCCGAACGGAACGACCACGCCGGTAAATAGAGATACTGCCGCGCAGCGTGCCGCGTTTTCAGAGTGGCGGGATCCATCAAAGCCGTTGTTTGTTCGGTTTGATCTCTCGGTGTTTGAAACATCGCTCAGTGCGCTTTGTGATCGGCCCCGTTTGGGGGGCTGCGATCTTGCGACGGTGGTGCAATGGCTTGAGCTTTTGGGACGGCACGAGGTCAGCGCCATTATGTTGACCGGTCTGAATCCGAACCGTCCCGGAATGGGTGTCGTGAAGGTTGGCCAACGCCTGATGGTCACGGCTCTTCTGGCGTTTATCTATGCGCGCCTCGGCTTTGGGATTGATTTTCCGCGCCGCCAAACTTCCAAGGAAAAAGTACTGACATGACTGCAGCGATAACGACATTTCTCCCGCCTCTGGCACAACCGGGGTATCGGCTGTTTGATGGGCCTCTGCTCGATGCCGCCGACGTCCGTCCGGGCCAAATCGGTGTGGTGGGTATGCCCAGCGATTGGACACATTCAAGCCGGCTCGGAACCAGGTTTGGTCCCGAGGCGCTGCGTAAGGCAACGACGGTATTGCAATCCATGCGACCGCAGGGGGTCAGTTTTGATCCAGATACGGGCCAAAGAAGCGCAACGGCCAGCGACTGGCTCGTGGATTGCGGGGATGCAGTGATCACCCCTGAGGATGTAGACGCAACCACCGAGGCCATTGCCGCAATGACCGAGGCGCTGAGCGTTGGAGGGGCGATCCCTCTGGCACTGGGCGGTGATCACTATAATAGCTTCCCGGCCTGCCTTGGCTATTCCCGTGGGTTGGCCAAACGCGCACCAAATGCACGTTTTGGGTATATCCAGATCGACGGTCATCTGGATTTCTCTGACCGGCTTGGCGCGTGGGGCAGCCATAACCACGCAACCAATGCCCGTCGGATTTCCGAACTGCCCAATGTCGACGTGTCCAATATGGTTTGGGTCGGGATCACCGGTTGGGTCGACAGCGGTGAACTCGCCTTGATCGAAGAGCAGGGCGGTCGGGTGTTTTCGGCTGGCGACGTACATAAATTGGGGACGGCAGAGGCAATTCGTCAGGCGTTGGAGCATGCCATGAAGGGATGTGACGAACTGTATCTGTCAATCGACATCGATGCGATGGACGCTGGCTACCTCCCCGGCACCGGCTCAATCGTTCATAGCGGTATTACACCGCGTCAGTATTACGATCTGCTGGATGGGCTGGCCGAGGCCCCGTTGGGTGGACTGGATATTGTTGAGGTGTCCCCTCCTCTTGATCCGTCGGAGCGTACCGAATTTCTGGCTGCAGAAATGTTGTTCCGGATCCTGCGTCGCTTCCGCACACAACCTGTGACCGGGGCGGTGACAGAGCAATGATGGACTACAAAGGAACAGAGCAGCTGGGTGGGTTTTCCCATGCAGGAAAAACACTTGCGCCCGCGACACGGCCCTGGATCACAGACCTGTCAGCGCTTTGCCCTTACGAGGGCCTGCAACCCGGGAACCTACCGGAATTTGAACGCGACCCGAATTGGGACAACTGGGCGCTCACCGACAGTCCCAAAGACCCGAACCTGCGCCTGAACTGGCATCTATTTGAGGACGGTGGAAGAAGATTGATGGTCGCCGACCGGATGCTTATGAGCCGCGTCAGCTGGCAGGATCTGGATGATGCGGGGTATGTCCATGGCACAGAGCTGTCGATTGATGGACGCCTGTTTCGCTGCCGGTTGCTTACGGGGGGG
>NZ_JBQFNI010000021.1:0-3987 GCF_056532525.1 Ruegeria sp. I3
GCTGACATTTGAGCATTTGAAGGCTGAGGTTTCGTCTGGCGAGATTGATACGGTATTGGTTTGTCTGGTTGACATGCAGGGCCGTTTGATGGGGAAGCGGTTTCATGCGGGTCATTTTGTTGCGGGAGCGTGGGAAGAGACGCATTGCTGCAACTATCTGCTGGCGACGGATCTCGAGATGGGGACGCCGGATGGGTATGCGTCGACCAGTTGGGAGCGGGGCTATGGCGATTATGTGATGAAGCCGGATCTGAGCACGCTGCGCCCTGTACCGTGGCTGGAAGGCACGGCGATGGTGATGTGCGATGTGCTGGATCATCACACGCATGAAGAAGTGCCACACGCGCCGCGCTCGATCCTGAAACGTCAGGTGAACCGGCTGAAGGCGATGGGCTATGACGCCATGTGCGCCACCGAGCTGGAGTTTTTCCTGTTCGAGAAAAGCTTTGATCAGATCCGCAAGGAAGGCTTTCGCGACCTTGAGCCGATCTCGGGGTATAACGAAGACTATCACATCCTTCAGACCACCAAGGAAGAGCATGTGATGCGCCCGATCCGCAACCATCTGTGGGATGCGGGGATACCGGTCGAGAACACGAAAGGTGAGGCCGAGACCGGGCAGGAAGAACTGAACATCAAATACGCGCCTGCGATGGAGACGGCCGAGTATCACTCGATCGCCAAGAACGCGGTGAAAGAGATTGCCTGGCAGCATGGGCATGCCGCGACCTTCCTGCCGAAATGGCATCATGAGAAGGTGGGCAGTTCCAGCCACGTGCATCAGTCGCTCTGGTCCGAGGGGCGGCCGATCTTTTTCGACGAAAAAGATCCGCTCGGCATGTCGGATGTGATGAAAAGCTACATGGCGGGTCTTTTGAAATACGCCGCCGATTACACCTGTTTCATGGCGCCCTACATCAACAGCTACAAGCGGTTCATGAAGGGGACCTTTGCGCCGACGCGGATCATCTGGTCGGTGGACAACCGCACCGCCGGGTTCCGCCTGTGCGGTGACGGCACCAAGGCGGTGCGGGTGGAATGCCGTATCCCGGGCTCGGATATGAACCCCTATCTGGCGATGGCTGGGATGCTGGCGGCGGGGATCGCTGGGATCGAAGAAGGGCTGGAGTTGCAGCCGCCGACCACGGGCGACGTCTATCAGGGAGAGACGGGGATGATCCCGGGCAATCTGCGCGCGGCGCGGGATGCGCTGCATGGCTCGGCGATGTTGCGGGCTGCAATGGGAGATGACGTTGTCGATCACTATGCGCGCGCGGCCGAGGTTGAGATCGAAGAGTTTGAGCGCGTGGTGACCGATTGGGAAATTGCCCGCGGGTTTGAGCGGGCTTGAGAGGGTGAAAGCGAGGGGCCAGCCCCGCCGCCATTGGCGCTCGAACCAATGGCGCACCAATGGCGGCCCCCGAGATATTTATGGCCAGATGAAGCAGGGATCCTGCTCTCTTTAGAGATGGAGTGACTATGGGGCAGATGTTGCAATGTGTCTCGCCGATTGATGGGTCGGTTTTTGCCGAGCGCGAGGTGTTGTCGCGGGAGGCCGCGTTTGAGGTTGCGGGCCGGGCGCGGGCCGCACAGGCGGCTTGGGCGGCGCGGCCCTTGCGGGAACGCATTGATCTCGTGATGGCGGGTGTGGCTGCTGTCGGCGCGATGAATGAGGAAATCGTGCCCGAGTTGGCGCATATGATGGGTCGCCCGGTGCGCTATGGCGGTGAGTTCGGCGGCTTCAACGAGCGCGCAAGCCATATGGCCGGGATTGCCGAAAGCGCGTTGGCTGATATCGCGGTGGGCGAAGATGAGACGTTCAAACGCTATATCAAGCGCATCCCGCATGGGGTGGTGTTTGTGGTGGCGCCGTGGAACTACCCCTACATGACGGCGATCAACACGGTGGCCCCGGCGCTGATCGCGGGTAATACGGTGATCCTGAAACACGCCACGCAGACCCTGCTGGTGGGCGAGCGTATGGCGCAGGCCTTCCATGCAGCGGGTGTGCCCGAAGACGTGTTCCAGAATGTCTTTCTGAGCCATGACGTGACCAACGATCTGATCGCGGGCAATGCGTTCGACTTCGTGAACTTCACCGGATCGGTCGGCGGCGGCCAGGCGATGGAGCGCGCGGCGGCGGGCACCTTTACCGGCGTCGGGACTGAGTTGGGCGGCAAGGATCCGGGTTATGTGATGGACGATGCCGATCTGGAGGCGGCGGTTGAGACGCTGATCGACGGGGCAATGTTCAACGCGGGCCAGTGCTGCTGCGGGATCGAGCGGATTTATGTGCATGAAAGCCTGTATGACGACTTCGTCGCCAGGGCGGTGGAGATCGTGAAGGGCTATAAGCTGGGCAATCCGCTGGACGCTGAAACCACCATTGGCCCGATGGCCAATGTGCGCTTTGCCGATGAGGTGCGGGCGCAGATTGCCGAGGCGGTCGAGGCTGGTGCGGTGGCCCATATCGACATCTTCCCCGAGGATGATGGCGGCGCATATCTGACGCCGCAGATCCTGACCAATGTCACCCATGACATGCGGGTGATGCGGGATGAAAGCTTTGGTCCGGTAGTGGGCATTATGAAAGTGTCCACGGATGACGAGGCCATCCGGCTGATGAATGACAGCGCGTTTGGCCTGACGGCGAGCCTCTGGACCAGCGATCTGGACCGTGCTGCGCGGGTGGGCGACCAGATTGAGACGGGCACCGTCTTCATGAACCGCGCCGATTATCTGGATCCCGGCCTGTGTTGGACCGGCTGCAAGAATACCGGGCGCGGCGGCGGTCTCTCGGTCATTGGCTATCACAACCTGACACGTCCCAAATCCTATCACCTGAAAAAGGTCACGGGCTAAGGACGCCGGCCTGCCTCGGAATGACCCCCTCGCCGGGGCAGGCCTTTTGACACGAAGGAAAGCAAACATGTCACTTGTTGGAAACTGGTCTTATCCAACCGCAATCAAATTCGGGGCCGGGCGGATCAATGAATTACCCGAAGCCTGTGCGGCGGCCGGCATGAAGAAACCGCTGCTGGTCACCGACAAGGGGCTGGCCGATCTGCCGATCACCACCGCGACGCTGGATATCATGGAGACCGCCGGTCTGGGCCGGGGTCTGTTCGCGGATGTGGACCCGAACCCCAATGAACAGAACCTCGAGGCCGGTGTTGCGGCCTATAACGCGGGCGGCCATGACGGGGTGATCGCTTTTGGCGGCGGCTCGGGGCTGGATCTGGGCAAGATGGTCGCCTTCATGTGTGGTCAGACGCGCCCGGTCTGGGACTTTGAGGACATCGGCGATTGGTGGACCCGAGCGGATGCCGATGCCATCGCGCCGATCATCGCCGTCCCCACAACCGCCGGGACCGGGTCCGAAGTGGGGCGCGCCAGCGTCATCACCAATTCTGAAACCCACGCCAAGAAGATCATCTTCCATCCCAAGGTGCTGCCCACGGTCGTGATCTGCGACCCCGAGCTGACGGTTGGGATGCCAAAGTTCATCACCGCAGGCACCGGTCTGGATGCGTTTGCCCATTGTGTCGAGGCGTTCAGCAGCCCGCATTACCACCCGATGTCTCAGGGCATCGCGCTGGAAGGGATGCGGCTGGTCAAGGACTACCTGCCACGTGCCTATGCGGACGGCACCGACATCGAAGCCCGCGCCCAGATGATGAGCGCGGCGGCGATGGGGGCCACCGCCTTCCAGAAAGGCTTGGGCGCCATCCACGCCATGAGCCACCCCGTCGGCGCGGTGTTCAACACCCACCATGGCACCACCAACGCGGTCTGCATGCCCGCCGTGCTCGAGTTCAACGCGCCAGTCATCGCCGACCGCTTCCAGCAAGCCGCCGCCTATCTGGGCATCGACGGCGGCTTCGACGGCTTCCGCAGCTTCGTGCAAGAGTTCAACGACAGCCTCGCCATCCCCCGCAATCTCTCCGACCTCGGCGTCACCAAAGCCGCCATCCCCGAACTGGTCCA
>NZ_JBQFNI010000022.1:0-3439 GCF_056532525.1 Ruegeria sp. I3
CTTCATGTTATGAGCCTGGCGAGGTTTGATCGTTAAGCAATTGATCGGGGTGATCAATTGTAGTCTGCACGGGCTGCTCTGGGATTTTCTAAAGTTGGTTGCGGGAGCAGGATTTGAACCTGCGACCTTCAGGTTATGAGCCTGACGAGCTACCGGGCTGCTCCATCCCGCGACACTTTAAGTGACCTATCGCTTACGCTACTTGAGGTCTTGTGTTGGTCTAGCGCCTATTCGGCTACTTGAGACCGGGTAGTGTTCTTTTCATCGTGTTAGAGAGATGTGGGCTTTTTCTAGGTTTGGCGGTGACCTACTCTCCCGGGGCTTAAGCCCAAGTACCATTGGCGCGGCAGTGCTTAACTTCCGGGTTCGGGATGGGACCGGGTGTTTCACTTGCGCTATGACCACCAAACCGAGGAAAAGCCCATGTCGACTTTCCTGCGTTGCAGGAAAGCGACGAGGTGGCAGGCAGCGTCTTTTGCTTGCAAAAGGCGCGTTGCCACTCGGTTATATAATCAACCAACATCGCGGCTTGGCGCTGCGACGTTATCCAACTCAAGGTCAGTGTATGCTTTGGTCTTGTCTTTCCATTACTGGATCAAATCAAGCCTATCGGGCGATTAGTACCGGTCAACTGAACGCATTACTGCGCTTACATCTCCGGCCTATTGACGTGGTGGTCTTCCACGGCCCTCAGGGAGACCTTGTTTTGAGGGGGGCTTCCCGCTTAGATGCCTTCAGCGGTTATCCTGTCCGATCATAGCTACCCAGCACTGCCGTTGGCACGACAACTGGTCCACCAGTGGATCGTTCACCCCGGTCCTCTCGTACTAGGGGCAACTCCTCTCAAGTCTCCTACACCCACGGCAGATAGGGACCGAACTGTCTCACGACGTTCTAAACCCAGCTCACGTACCTCTTTAAACGGCGAACAGCCGTACCCTTGGGACCTGCTCCAGCCCCAGGATGAGATGAGCCGACATCGAGGTGCCAAACACTGCCGTCGATATGGACTCTTGGGCAGTATCAGCCTGTTATCCCCGGCGTACCTTTTATCCGTTGAGCGATGGCCCTTCCACTCGGGACCACCGGATCACTATGGCCGTCTTTCGACTCTGCTCGACTTGTCAGTCTTGCAGTCAGGCTGGCTTCTGCCATTGCACTCAACGAGCGATTTCCGACCGCTCTGAGCCAACCTTCGCGCGCCTCCGTTACGCTTTAGGAGGCGACCGCCCCAGTCAAACTACCCGCCACGCAGGGTCCCGGATCCGGATAACGGACCGCGGTTAGACATCAAGAGTGCGAAGGGTGGTATCTCAAGGGAGGCTCCACAGGTACTTGCGTTCCTGCTTCAAAGCCTACCACCTATCCTGCACATCACAATCCTGATGCCAGTGCGAAGCTGTAGTAAAGGTGCACGGGGTCTTTCCGTCTAACCGCGGGAAGCCTGCATCTTGACAGGCAATTCAATTTCGCTGAGTCGATGTTGGAGACAGCGGGGAAGTCGTTACGCCATTCGTGCAGGTCGGAACTTACCCGACAAGGAATTTCGCTACCTTAGGACCGTTATAGTTACGGCCGCCGTTTACCTGGGCTTCAATTCAAGGCTCTCACCTCTCCTTTTAACCTTCAGGCACCGGGCAGGCGTCAGACCCTATACGTCGTCTTGCGACTTCGCAGAGCCCTGTGTTTTTAATAAACAGTCGCCACCCCCTGGTTTGTGCCCCCAGCCCCTAGTTGCCTAGGAACCGGGCCTCCTTCTCGCGAACTTACGGAGGTATTTTGCCGAGTTCCTTCAACATCGTTCTCTCAAGCGCCTTGGTATGCTCTACCAGTCCACCTGTGTCGGTTTAGGGTACGGTCTGATGGAGGGCTATTTCCAGGAACTGCTCAGCAGCCCAACCAATCCGATAAGGTTGAACTACACCTGCAATCCGTCACATCCTCCTGGCTCAGGAATATTAACCTGATTCCCATCGCCTACGCCTTTCGGCCTCGGCTTAGGGGCCGGCTTACCCTGCTCAGATTAGCTTTAAGCAGGAACCCTTGGACTTTCGGCGAGAGTGTCTCTCACACTCTTTGTCGCTACTCATGTCATCATTCTCACTAGTGATCTCTCCACCGGATGGCTCACGCCCCGGCTTCATCGAAAGCTCCAAATATCCTCCAAGGCGATCCGAAGATCGCTAAAGAGGATAGGAACTATGTCACACTACGCTCTGCTACCGATGCTTACGCATCCCTAGACTTCGGCTCATGGCTTGAGCCCCGTTACATCTTCGCCGCAGGACAACTTATTTAGACCAGTGAGCTGTTACGCTATCTTTAAAGGATGGCTGCTTCTAAGCCAACCTCCTGGTTGTTTTGGTCGTCCCACCTGCTTTCCCACTTAGCCATGAATTGGGGGCCTTAGTCGTAGGTCAGGGTTGTTTCCCTCTCCACTACGGACGTTAGCATCCGCAGTGTGTCTGCCATCTAGTACTCCCGGGTATTCGGAGTTTGGTTAGGATCAGTAAGCCTGTGGGGCCCCATTACCCATCCAGTGCTCTACCCCCCGGGGTATTCGGATGACGCTCTACCTAAATAGATTTCGCAGAGAACCAGCTATCTCCGAGTTTGATTGGCCTTTCACCCCTAGGCACAGCTCATCCCGATCCTTTTCAACGGATGTGGGTTCGGTCCTCCAGTAAGTGTTACCTTACCTTCAACCTGGCCATGCCTAGATCACTCGGTTTCGGGTCTGATCCCACGAACTCATTCGCCCTATTAAGACTCGCTTTCGCTACGCCTACACCTAACGGCTTAAGCTTGCTCGTAAGACCAAGTCGATGACCCATTATACAAAAGGTACGCCGTCAGATCTCGAGGATCCTCCGACTGATTGTAGGCGTTCGGTTTCAGGTACTGTTTCACTCCCCTCGTCGGGGTGCTTTTCACCTTTCCCTCACGGTACTGGTTCGCTATCGGTCAGCAAGGAGTACTTAGCCTTCGAAGGTGGTCCTCCGATCTTCAGACAGAATTTCACGTGTTCCGCCCTACTTAATACGTCCATCAAAGCTTCCTATACGGGGCTGTCACCCGCTATGGCCACGCTTCCCAACGTGTTCTAGTCACTTATCTGGCTCGGCTGGTCCCCGTTCGCTCGCCGCTACTAGGGGAGTATCAATTGATTTCCTTTCCTCCGGGTACTTAGATGTTTCAGTTCCCCGGGTTTGCTCTTAAAACCCTATGTATTCAGGTCTTAAGTACCTGTTTAAACCCCATATTGAGTATCAAAGATAACAATATGAAGCTTTCAGGTGGGTTGCCCCATTCAGAGATCCATGGATCAAAGCTTATTCTCAGCTCCCCATGGCTTATCGCAGAGTATCACGTCTTTCATCGCCTCTTGCTGCCAAGGCATTCACCAAACGCCCTTCTCGCGCTTGATTTGATCCAGAAA
>NZ_JBQFNI010000023.1:0-3331 GCF_056532525.1 Ruegeria sp. I3
GCAGCAGAAGACCCTGCCACACCCGCCGCGAAAGCGGCGGGACATTGAGCGCGCTGAGGCGCGCGGAAAATGCCATACTGACCTTGAACGTGCCGGTATGTGACGGGCGCTGTTCGGGCAGCTCCCGCTTTGCGTGATTGCCCTGCGCCAGTCCACCGGCACCCACGCCTGCTGGCTGGAAAAGGGGCGGGACCCTTTCCCCGGCGTGGAGATTGCCTCCAAGAGCAAAACTGTTCCGAGGGCAATTTGAGAAAATGCGGATTTCTGAAATCACCCCCGGTTTCCTCTTGGAGTGTATGACAGGATAAGGTAGTTGTGTTACAAACTCGAAATACAACCTGAGGTGTAGATTGAGCAAGCCCGCCGACACCACCGTCTTCTCTGTTCGATTGCCAGTGGATGCGCTGACGCGTCTAGAGGAGGCCGTGCAGTCGCTTGGTGCTAAGAGCCGCAACCAGATCATTCTGCGTCTGATCTATCGTATGATCGGATATCTCGATCCGGACCCGGCCCTTGTGGATCTCTGGCAGAAGCACTTGCGACAGGTTCAGGGTGGATACACCAACCTCAATCAGCTCGCGAAATCGGCCAAGCGCGGCTCGGTGATCTGGACGGATGACGACCGGTGCGACGTCGAAAATCTCCATCGTGCGATCATCCAGCACCGGCAAGACTTGAAGGCGATCATCACTGCTGCTCGCCGAAACCGAGAGCCTGAATCCGCCACTCGCCGGATCTTGCGCGACGACGATTGGACACCTGAAGAATGAACGCCGCAGCCCGCAATCTGACAGCAGGGGATTTCCTTGAGCTTGCCTTCCGCGAAGCGCAAAAGGGTGTCGATCGGTCCAAGCAGATCAGCCAGCAGCTGCATACCGCCAAGCGTATGAAGTTCATGATCTCCCGGGCCTCATCCATCAAGGCACGGCTGGGTGCCGTGGTTGGAAAGCCCGAGGCGGTTGTGAAGCACGTCCGCAAAGGCGGGGTGAAAAACGCCCATGAGCTGCGCCGCCAGATCAACTATCTGACCGTCCGAGCAGAGGGCGTGTTGGACATCCGGGACAATGGCGTGACCCCGCTCGATGCGGATCAGGTCAGTGATCTGATCGAGACCTGGGCCGAGGATTTCAACGGGAAAACCAACTACGGTTACACCCGCCACATGATCGTTTCGTTCCCCGAAGGCACCTATCCGGATGCCGCGCATGAGGCCGGTTTGGAGTTCGCAGACCGCCTGTTTGGCAGCGGTGATTTTGGCGATAGCTGGGACTATCTGACCGTGTTCCACAACGACACCGATAACCCCCATGTCCACATCGTTGTGAACAACCGAGGTGTCGAGCATGGGCAGTGGCTCGCTATGGGCATGAGCAGCGACATGAACATAGATGTTCAGCGCGCCATCCAGGTTGAGGTTGCCGAAGGATACGGCATTGAGCTGACCGCCACGACCCGCCTTGAGCGCGGTTTGCGGCAGGAAGTCGAGACCGATACGTGGAAAGTTCAGGCCGGACTGTCACTTGTTGAAACCACTCCGGAAGTCGAAGTTACGGCCCGCGACATGGCCGGTGATGTGATGACTCTCTCCATCGCAAGAATGTCGGATCTGTTTGATGAGCGCGCCAACGCCGTCAAAGACCGGATCGAAGAGTTTGCCATCCAACTCGTAGACGGAGAGGAGCCAGTGGTTTCGCGACTGGAACACCTATTGGATCAAGCCCATCATTTTGATGATTACGGCGCGCCGGGGTACGCGTCTTACGTGTCGCCCGAGGTCATGAGCAACCTGCGGCGGCACATCGAAACAGGTGGGTCCGAGGACACAATAGCACCCGAGCTGAAGGCTCAGGTCGTTGCCCATATCAGCGACGTTCGGGACAACGAACAGAGCCACCCGTATCTGTCGGCCCTTGCTGATATTGTCGATGACAAGGCGTTCCAGGCGTCCGCTGATTATGCCCAGGCAGCGCGCCGCTACGAGGTCTATATGCAGGACACCTTGGGCGAGGGGGCCTATGAGGACTTCCAGGCCCAGACCAAAGAATTGCTGCATTCCATCTACAAGATGGAAGGGCTTGCCCGTGAGGTTGACGACCCTCATCTGCGTGTCGCAATGGATGTTCAGATTGGCGAGTTGAAGGGCGAGGTTGCGGATCTGCGCACCAATGATCCGGACCTTCAAGCCTTCATCATCGAAGACCGGCGTTATTCAACGATGATGGACATCGCCGAAATGGATGTCCTGGACTATCCAGCGGCCGACAAGTGGGCCGCGATCCGCAAGGAAGTCACCGACACAGCCAGCAGCTACGGCCTCGATGGCGAGGCTTTTGTTGCGCGCTTTGGCGATCATCACAACGTCACTTTGGGCACAACAATGGGGTGGCGCAACGACGATATCTCGACCACAGCAGCCCATTTCCAGGCGCAAGGATTGTCCGACAGCATTGACCGCGCCGAGGCCGTTGTTGATGAGCTGCACCAGCTTGCGTCTTCCAGGATCATCGCAATCTCCGAAGAACTCTCAGAGGTTCACGCCCATGCAACGCACCCGCTCTTGCAAGGGCGCGGTAATGATACCGGACACAGCTTATAAGGACTTCACCCGGTCTGCCTGACGAGCGCGCCAACGCCGCAGACAGATCCTTCACAGAGTTTTCCATCAACTCACAAAGGACAAACTATGGTTTCTCGTACAGACTATCTTTTGAACGAAGTCGAACACTTCGCACCCTATTCCAGATTTGATCAATCCGCCCCGCGTGAAGATCGCGTTTCTGAGCAGATCGACATCATCACGAAAGAGCATCGGCGTATGGGGTATGACAATGCCGCCATCGGTGGCCGACTGGCTGATATCGAGGACCAGGCCAACCGCCGTGTTGACGAACATACGGCGCAACAAGATCTGGTCGAAGAACTGAAAACCGAATTGGAGGCTGCGGAGCGGTCAGGGGAGCCGGTAGATCTGAACGATATGCAGGCATTGGTGTCTCAACACATGAGTGATGCTCAGGAATACGACCTGTATCACCCCTACTATTCGTCCCTTGCGGATCTGTCGGGCGACAAAAGTTTTCAGGGTTCCGACGACTACCAGTCGCCCGGTGATCGCTATGTTCAGTATATGCAATCCGCTTTGGGGGAGGCCATCTTTGAGAACTACGAGCAGCAGACCAAGGACATCGTGAACTCCATCGAGAACATGGAGGCTCTTGCACGAGAGGTCGAAGATCCGCACTTGCGTGCCGCAATGGACGTTCAGATCGGGGAGTTGAAAGGCGATGTTGCCGAACTGCGCCCATATGACACCGACCTGCAGGCATACACT
>NZ_JBQFNI010000025.1:0-1740 GCF_056532525.1 Ruegeria sp. I3
TGAGGAAGCTTCTGAACAGAAATATCAGGGGGGTCACTTTTGGACGCCGATTACCCCAATACAGGGGTCAATTTTGCATGCCGTTTCACACCCCTGCCAGCACGAGCATTCTCCGTGGTGCAGAGCCAGCCATTCAAAAGGTGTTTAGTAGCCTTTCTTGATCATGTGTTTAGTGCAGTGATCACTCAAATAATGAGAAATTATGGCCGCAGGTTTATTAGAACAACCTCACACGAGTTTGGCCAGATCCCCCAGATCCCACTGTTTCTCTTATACAACTTTCTGACCTGATGTATCAGCGTATTTGTTTCATCAAATAGCCCGCGCCTAAATATGCCTTTCCTCCGAACCATCCCAAACGCGCAGCCAAGCGCCGCCGCCTCCCTTTAGTGTCCAGCGGCGCATCAATCGCTTCCGCCATATTCCAGCTTGAGCGCCCATGTTCACGCCAACCCGAAGCATAGGACCGGAAAGAAAGGCCATAAAGGCGCGACTTGAACTCAGACCAACTCTTTTCTGTAACATCGCCCCGCTGCCGAGCCAGCGCAGCAAGATTGGTTTCACATAGAATGCGATATTTCCGCCCACGCCGCGTCTGCAACTGATCGTTTTGTCGCGCATCAGCGTTTGTGCGCACCTTAATTAGTGATCGAGTCAAAATCGCTGGACGCTGTGATAGCATGATCGCTCGCTCGCCGTAGTCCCGGTCTTCAAACAGCGGATAGCTTTCATTCCAGGGGCCAATATGGCGTGCGAAGGATGTTCTCATTGCAAAACGGCACGCGTTCGCCCAAACACGGCCTTCCATCGCTCGGGCGACCAGGTCATGTGTTCTCTCGGGAATATTCGTCATAACAATGTCGCCGGTATCGTTGTCAAACCGGCGAAACCCTGCAAAAATCATATCCGCCTGATTTACCTCGAACGCGATAGCAAGATCCGTGAGAGCGTCTCGTTCCAGTAAATCATCGGAGTCGAGGAATACCACAAAATCGCCGCTCGCCCTCTCCAGAGCGAGATTGCGCGCGCTGGATGGGCCGCCATTCTCTTTCTCCAGCAGGATGACTTCGAATGCCTGCGCGTCAAATTCCGGCCGCTCTGCGAGCGAGGCGATCCAAGATGTTATCGCCGCCACAGAATCGTCAGAAGATCCGTCGTCAACCACAATAAGCTCAACCGGTCTATATGACTGCGCCCAAACACTTTCCATGGCTTCACAAATGAGCTTTGCACGATTGTAGGTGGGAGTCACAATTGTGAAAAGCTTTTTAGTTTTAAAAGGTTGTCCCATTCTTGAAGTTAGTTCCGCTTTGGTTGAATTAGGGCACAAAACTACGTCTATAGTATGTTGCGCTTCACATCAGATGTTTTCGGTTAAGTGGATCTGTCGCGTATTTGTGCCGCCTAGTAGTTTGTAAAAGTCAGTTGAGGTGCACACTTCTCTCAAGTGAAATGCGCGGAAATACTCCTGTCAATAGGCGAAAACCTTCCTGTTTTCCTGGGGGCATTCTGTAGAGGAGTTGTGGCAGCATCGAGTAACATTTATGCGTATTTGCGAGGCTGAAGTCTAAAGTTGTGTCTGCTCGGGACCAACGAATATGCGAGTAGAATATTAGGGGAACCACGTGACAGAATAGATAAGAAAACCCTCCGCATCGAGAGCGTTTGTTTATTTGTGCTATCTCAGAACGAGTTTTTCTGCTCAAGCGCGGTGTTTGTTGGGCCGCTAAGTCTTCAAGA
>NZ_JBQFNI010000026.1:0-1739 GCF_056532525.1 Ruegeria sp. I3
GGTTCGAATCCCTGTCTCCCCGCCACTCATACCTGTCTCAATCCAGTTGTGTTTTCTGACCCGGAATTGTGCCGCAATTCCCGCGAGTTGGCGCATGCGCTTTCAATCAGAGACGGAGCAGATCGTACACTCAGAGCGCATTTTCGGCCGCAGTCTCAGTGCCGTATTTTGGCGGGGTCGCTTTGGGCTGTATTTCCCTGATAAGCGGCAATTTACAGGGAATTTCTGCTAAACAGGTCTGGAACCCGCGATTTTAGATGTCACAACTCTATTTTTTCCAATAGCTTAGGTCGCAAATTCCCTAAAAGTGGAACAGGGAATTTTCTCGTGGGAACAGGGAATTTTGCCGACGGATCAGGGAGGGCGAACCCTGTATCAGGGAAGCAGGATCTGGAGCTATCAAAAACCGAACAGGTTTTCCTGTTCAGCCCAATCAAGTGGGTGGGTTACGCTGACCAGACGCTTGAGTGTAAGTTCAGGCGGCTGGTTGCCGTCGAGTATCGCGGCCTGAATCTTCGGTGAGAGAAACGCGAGCTGGGCGCGGGTACGGATGAAGGCGCCGGGGACGCTTTCGCGGCGTGCAATCTCCTTCAGTCGAACTCCGGACTTCAGATCGCGGGTCCAGCCATGGGCGCGGATCAACATGGACCGGAGGCGGGGATCGGGTTGGGGTGCCATATCTCCGGCGATGACCTTGACCTCAACGCCGTGGCGGCACAGATCGAAGGATGTGGTAATGTGTGTGAGATCCGGGTGCAGTTGGTTCGCTGCAGTGCCAAGTGCGCTTGCCAGGGTATTGGTGTTCAATTCGAGGTCGATCTGTCCTCGTTCAATTCTGCTGCTGGCCAGAATATCTGCGCCGGCCTGACCGGCTTGGCGTTGAAGCTGGGTTACTAAATCCGCAACTGAAGTCTGCACTGCCTCCGCTGACCCGGCCTCCGGTTGCGCCAGTACCTGATGCGCGGTGGAGGCCTCTTGCAGATGTCTGGCGATGACATCAATGACTGCGTGTTCCAGCACCGGGCCGGGCAGTGGCCAGCCAGAGATATCCTTGCTACCCGAGATCAATCGATTGGAGATATAGTAGCGCAACCGACGGCCATTGCGCGTGGTGTGGGTTGGCCAACCGATCACCAGTTTCGTCCTGCAGCAGACCGGTGAGCCAGGCGCCGGGGTCATTAGCACGTTGGCGCGCATTGGGTGTGGGGTCTGCACGGGATCGCTGCGACGCCTTTTTCAATTTTTCCTGCGCCCGGTCCCAAACGCCTTGGTCGAAGATTGACGGGTGTTGTCCGTCCCAGATCTTATCCTTGTGGCGGATTTTGCCGAGATAGACCGAGTTGCCCAGCAGGTAATAGATTTGGCCGCGTGACAGCGGACGATTCCCCTTCACGCTTCCGTCGGCCAGAACAACCCGTTTTGACCGCAGCCCTTCTGCCGTTGCCCGTTCTTCTACTTTGCGCAGGCAACCCAGCTCGCCTTAAAGCCCAAATAGATGCCAGACCGTTCTGGCCTCCTCCTCATTCACCACCAGCGTTCTTGCCTTCGGATCGGGGTGGCGGTCATAGCCGAGGGGCAGGTTGCCACCCATCCAAAGTCCCTTTTTCTTGGACGCCGCGATTTTGTCGCGGATACGTTCGGCGGTGACTTCCCGTTCAAACTGAGCAAAGGACAACAGCACGTTCAGGGTCAGTCGGCCCTTGGATGAGGAGGTATGGTGCGGGCGAGGCCACAGAGAC
>NZ_JBQFNI010000027.1:0-1353 GCF_056532525.1 Ruegeria sp. I3
GGCTCCGAAGTGAGGCTCAAGCTTGAGCATTTTGCGCTCTCAGCCACGGGGTTGAGCGCATTCGAAGAAAAACTGATCTCGAGTCAGATCCAGTATCGCAAAACTGATGTCCCGGGGGCTGGAATAGTGCAAATCCATGTGGCCGATCCTGATGGAAATCACATTCACATAGACTTTGAAGAAACCGAATAAGTGGCTAACTCGCGAAATAATCGCAACGCAAAATCAAGCCGGTAACTTCTTGCCGATTAGGGATTGAGGTCCTTGCCGGGTTGCTTCCAAGACTTGCGTGGGACAACATTTTTTGGGCGGTGCAAACGTCGATTTGGAGATCAGTATGCCGGACCTCGAAACAAACAAGAAAAACGTCATCGCTTTCTACGAAAGGATGTTCAACGAGTGTCGACCTGCGGAGGCCATAGCAACCTTTGTTGGTGATACCTATACGCAGCACAACCCGCATGTTGGCGACGGAAAGCAAGCCTTTGTTGAGTACTTCGAGCGCATGGCCGCCGAATACCCGGGAAAGCGTGTGGACATCAAACGTGCGTTTGCTGAAGGCGATCACGTTGTTCTGCATTGCCATCAAATCTGGCCCGATGGTCTCGAGTACGCAGGGATCGATATTTTTCGCCTGGATGTCGATGGGAAGGTTGTCGAGCACTGGGACGTTCTTCAGGAGGTTCCGGCAAACAGCGAGAATGAAAACGGCATGTTTTGACTTAGTCGTTCTGAATGCGGTGCATTGAGCTGCGAAAAGTCCTGTCGGCTGAACCACGGTAGTCAAAAGGCATAAGTCTGATCCAAGAAACCCGCCAAAGCGTATCTTCCAAGAACCCTTTAGCAAGGAGATAAATATGCTCCCGACCAGCATTCTTGCGGCGACCCTTGGATTATTCGTAGCCACTTCGCTTCAAGCCGGAGTTCAAATTCGCTTCATAGAGGGCGCACCCAAAGACCGTTTTGTTCTGACAAATGTCGGATCGTGCGAATTAGAAACCTCGACCGTCAAAATTGACTTGTCGCAATCTGCCGGACGTTTGATTTTCGATGTTACCGAAAAAGGTGCGGGCGTGGAGGTCTTCCAACCTCTTGAGTTCGTTGAGGGTGCGGATGCTCTACGGCAAATTCCAGCGGTCGTGGATGGGCAAAATACAATTGAACTTGAGATCGCCTCCCTCGCGGCCGGGGACAGGTTAGCTTTTACCATCGATGTAGACGACACCATTGGGCAACGCGAAATCACTGTAACGGGGTCGGAGATCGAAGGTGCCACGGTGTCATATACCGATGCCGATGAGATCAGTACTGCGACCTTCTCTTCCGAAGCGCTTGTCAACGTGACGACCAAGG
>NZ_JBQFNI010000028.1:0-1221 GCF_056532525.1 Ruegeria sp. I3
TCCGCATCGAGAGCGTTTGTTTATTTGTGCTATCTCAGAACGAGTTTTTCTGCTCAAGCGCGGTGTTTGTTGGGCCGCTAAGTCTTCAAGATTTTTTGAGACCCGGCGACCTCTGACACCAATACACATGATCATCACCATCATCATGGGCTTATCATGGATCATTCGGCTTACATTTGCGCCGCATGATTGCTGCCCCCAACTGTAGGATAGGCAACCAGAATGACAATCTACCACTCTTCCGATTTCGGCTGGACCGCTGGCCAGGATATCTCTGACGAATTTGCGGCACTGGCGCAAACGTTCAAACCGGGCGACACGTTTGTCTTCGATCATATGTACCAAATCTCTGCCCCCAGAGCTATCACCCTGCCGGATGATTTTACGTTGGCTGGAGGCGCGCCAGGGGCCGGGCTCGACAGGATCGATACCGATAAGCATGTAGACGAATTGATCCGTTTTGGTGCGAATAACACTGTCACGGATCTGACGGTTACGCATAGCGATGCGCCTAACACTGGAACTTTGTCGCGCGGCGCTCAAGTTGGCGTAGATTTCCACAGTTCGATTACGTTCTCTGCAAGTAAAGACGGTTTAACTATTAGAAACAGCAGTTTTGAAGGGAACGTTTCCATCCTTCTTGACGTCCGAGAAAGCGATAACCTCGTTATTGAAGACAGCGAATTTGTCGGGGCTTTGGCGCAGGTACGCCTTCTAGGAGATGTCACCGGTGCAACGATCCACAACACTCTTTTTGATGGGGCTCTAGGAGATGGTATTAAAACCACTAGCGCTCCGGATGGGGGATACACATCAAATGTAACTGTGTCTGACTCTGTCTTTTTGAACCCCAACAGAGACGGGATAGACAGCACGGGTGGCTTCAAGGATTCCGTTGTTACGGATAGTTATTTCATTGGCGGCTTTACTGGGCTCGATCTTAAATCAGGCTTCAGTACAACGAATGATTTCCTCGCCGGTACAGCGATCAATGAGAATATCCTTATTACAAATTCGGAATTCATAGACAACAACAACGCCGTTGTCGCTACAACGCTGGACTTGGGCGGTTATCTGAACCCTGGCAATGCCAAACAATGGGCAGTGCAGAATATCCGCATAGAAGATTCCATCATTGAGAATACCGAGGGCGGCACGAAGTACGTGGTTCTGGCGAAGGATAGCTACAACATTCATTGGAGCAATGTGGATCTTCTCGGC
>NZ_JBQFNI010000029.1:0-1119 GCF_056532525.1 Ruegeria sp. I3
ATGGCTTATCGCAGAGTATCACGTCTTTCATCGCCTCTTGCTGCCAAGGCATTCACCAAACGCCCTTCTCGCGCTTGATTTGATCCAGAAAGAGAAAGACAGACGTCCTTCACGGCAGACCCAGCTGGTAACTAAAGGCCGCCTCTGTTTCTGAACCAAAAGCATACTTTCCCGCCTTCTATCCTGGAACCCATGCTGCCGATGTCGGTCGGCCCCACATGGAGAATAGAAGACATGCATGATCGTCAGATCATGCGGGTTAGTGTACTTGACTTGGACAACTCTGTTCGTTTCAGCCGGGATATTCAAAGAGGGACGAGGAAACATCCCTAATCAAACCTCCCCCGAAGAGGACCAACTGAGATCAACGCCACACTCGGCGCGATCAAACAGTGTTGATTGATTTCTCTCTATACGATGTCAATTGATGTGTCCGTCATCCTTACGGGTGACTTGGACGAGACGTCCAATCGGACGGTTAAGAACCCAAAGGTGCTTAACGATCTGATCGGGTAAATGGTGGAGCCTAGGAGGATCGAACTCCTGACCTCCTGAATGCAAATCAGGCGCTCTCCCAGCTGAGCTAAGGCCCCATCTTTTTTGGCCTACCGCCTATTCGGCTACTTGAGGCCATAAAGGTCGCTCTCATTGCTTTTGCGGGCAAAAGCAACTGCCACGACAACGCCCTTTGCTCCGCAAAAGGCTTGGTGGGTCGAGGAGGACTTGAACCTCCGACCTCACGCTTATCAGGCGTGCGCTCTAACCACCTGAGCTACCGACCCAGACAGGCCGGTCGGCCTGATGTGTTCTGAAGAGATATGAGGACGGCTCGGTCCATGAGTTTGACCAACTTTGTTTGTTGATCTTCTGCTAAGTGTTCCACGATCAAGAGCAAGCTCAAGATACTAGGAACATCCTTAGAAAGGAGGTGATCCAGCCGCAGGTTCCCCTACGGCTACCTTGTTACGACTTCACCCCAGTCGCTGATCCTACCGTGGTCCGCTGCCTCCAAAAGGTTAGCGCACGGCCGTCGGGTAGAACCAACTCCCATGGTGTGACGGGCGGTGTGTACAAGGCCCGGGAACGTATTCACCGCGTCATGCTGTTACGCGATTACTA
>NZ_JBQFNI010000030.1:0-652 GCF_056532525.1 Ruegeria sp. I3
CCTGACCTCCTGAATGCAAATCAGGCGCTCTCCCAGCTGAGCTAAGGCCCCATCTTTTTTGGCCTACCGCCTATTCGGCTACTTGAGGCCACAAAGGTCGCTCTCATTGCTTTTGTGACCAAAAGCAACTGCCGCGACAACGACTTTTTTTGCTTCGCAAAAAATGTCTTGGTGGGTCGAGGAGGACTTGAACCTCCGACCTCACGCTTATCAGGCGTGCGCTCTAACCACCTGAGCTACCGACCCAGTTGATTTGCTTCCAGCAAATCGACGTTGCCCGGCAGGCGTTGCGAAGCAATGCCGAGAGGGCCAGACCTCACAGCGGTGCAGGCCTGATGTGTTCTGAAGAGATATGAGGACGGCTCGGTCCATGAGTTTGATCAACTTTGTTTGTTGATCTTCTGCTAAGTGTATCGCGAGATTTGCGAACAAATCTAACTAGATACATCCTTAGAAAGGAGGTGATCCAGCCGCAGGTTCCCCTACGGCTACCTTGTTACGACTTCACCCCAGTCGCTGATCCTACCGTGGCCGCCTGCCCCCCGAAGGTTAGCGCAGCGTCGTCGGGTAGAACCAACTCCCATGGTGTGACGGGCGGTGTGTACAAGGCCCGGGAACGTATTCACCGCGTCATGCTGTTACGCGATTACTA
>NZ_JBQFNI010000031.1:0-600 GCF_056532525.1 Ruegeria sp. I3
TCAGCTGGGAGAGCGCCTGATTTGCATTCAGGAGGTCAGGAGTTCGATCCTCCTAGGCTCCACCATTTACCCGATCAGATCGTTAAGCACCATTTTGGTTCTTCACCGTCCGATTGGACGCAGCTTCTTCGGAAGCTTTGACATCGTTTAGAGAGAAATCAATCAACACTGTTTGATCGTGCCGAGTGTGGCATTGATCTCGGTCGTTTCCATCCTCTGATGGACGGCGCAGTTTGGGTCTAGCCGGCCCTGTCTGCGTATCCCGATCGAAACGAACAGAGTTGTCCAAGTCTAATATACTAACCCGAGCGACCTGCGTTGATCAGCTGCACGGCTGAGAGACCATATGGGGTTGCTCATTTGTCCTCGTCCAAGTGGCGGGGGCGGGAAATGTATGTTTTTGGTTCAGAAGAATGACTGCCTTTAGTTACCAGCTGGGCGGTCTCGATTGACATACTTGTGCTCAAGTAGCCGAATAGGCGGTAGCACAACTATCGTGTGTCTTTCTTTTTCTGGATCAAATCAAGCGCGAGAAGGGCGTTTGGTGAATGCCTTGGCAGCAAGAGGCGATGAAAGACGTGATACTCTGCGATAAGCCAT